>CAWEKO010000004.1:0-432416 GCA_963809715.1 uncultured Acidimicrobiaceae bacterium
GTACTTCGGGATCTTGCGCTGCGGCTTGGGACGGGGAGCCTGCAGAAGTGGGTTGATCGGGATCATGCCGGCCTGAACCGCCAACCTGAAGGTGGCGGAGAGCGGGGCTCGGATTCGGTTGACGGTGTTCGGCGACAGCGGCTTCCCGGGCCCGGGCTTGCCGTCCTTGCCCTTCTTCCTCTTGGCGCCGCCTTCCTTCAGGAGCTTGCGCTGCCAGGCCAGGATGACCTCGGGCGTGACGTCGCGGACCCGTCGATCGCCGATGTAGGGCCGGATGTAGTCGTCCGCGTACTGGCGGTAGTCGAAGCGGGTCTTCAGCGCCAGGTTCTGGTCGGCGTCGATCCCGTCGAGGTAGAGATCGAGGAGCTCGTTGACCTTGAGACCGGCCGACGACGGAGCGAGCTGGCCCCGGTCGATCTTGGCCAGGACCTCCCGGCGCTCACGGGCGGCCTCGGCCATGGTGGCGGAAACCCCGCCGGGTGATCTGGTCGCGCTTGCCGGTCAGCGGGTCCTGGCCGACGGTGACCTTGAAGTACCACTTGCCCCGCGGCGTCCTGGTACACGCCCGGCGGTCTGGCCGGCATGACGACCCCTTCCGACAATCTTTGAGAACCATTCCGGTTCTCAAAATGTTCTCACGGGGCTGTTCTCGGCTCAAGCGATCTGTGGAAAACCGCTCTGACCTGGACTTATAGTGCGCGCTCGGAGGGATTCGAACCCCCAACCTTCTGATCCGTAGTCAGATGCTCTAGTCCGTTGAGCTACGAGCGCCGGTTTGAGATCGTTCATACTACCGGACCCCGGAGACCGGCCGACTGGAAGAAAAGAGCTGGTCAGACCAAACGTCGCCGGCAGGCAGGCTGCGGAGCCAGGCGATGGCCGGGGATTGGACCTACTCTCCACTCTGGACGAGAGGAGCGACTGCTGATGCGCTTCGACCACATGGAGCTCACGGTGGCACGCGGCTCGCTGACCAGCGAGTTCTGCCAGGAGGTCGACGCCTTCTATGGCGCGGTGTTCGGCTGGAGCGCCTTCGACAGCCAGGTGGGCAATCGGACTGCACACCTCCTCCAGCCCGACCCGAATCAGTTCATTCTTCTCGTCGAGAGCGACACGCCGATGTCGGTGCAGGGGATCGAGCACCTCGGACTCTTGCTGGACTCGCGCGCCGAGGTCGACCAGCGGCGCGACGAGTGCGAGCGCTACGCCGAGAAAGACGACCGGGTCTCGGTCCTGCGCCAGGACGACCTCGTGTATCCGGCTCTCACCGTCCACACTTTCTATCTGAAGTACCTGCTCCCCATCTCCTTCGACGTGCACAGCTTCGACCACGCGGGTTGAACCTCAGCGCCCGGCGCTGGGTCGCCGTGAGGCTCGCAGCGGTAGGGGTTGTCGGGCGCGCTGGAGGTGAAGGCCCGCCGTGCTGCCTGGGGCGGCGGACCTGGTCAGACGGAGATGGGCAGCTTGGAGTAGCCCCGCACGGTGCTGGTGTAGAGCGGCACCGCCTGGTCCAGGTTGACCGACCACTCCGGGTAGCGCTTGAAGGTCTCCTCCAGGGCGATCCGGGCCTCGGTGCGGGCCAGCGCCGCCCCCAGGCAGAAGTGGATGCCGTAGCCGAAGGAGACGTGGTGGTCGATCTTCCGGTGGATGTCGAAGCGGTCGGCGTCGGGGAAGGCCCGGTCGTCGCGGCCGGCCGAGCCGGTGATCATCACGACCTTGGAGCTGGCCGGGATGGTCTGGCCGTGCACCTCGACGTCGGCGGTGCACCAGCGGCTCTGCACCGGTGACGGCGCCTCGTAGCGCAAGAGCTCCTCGACCGCGTTCGGGATCAGGCCGAAGTCGTTGGCCAGCTCGGTGCGCTGATCGGGGTTGTTGTCGAGGGTGAGCGCGGCCCAGCCGAGGAGGCGGGCCACCGTCTCGGTACCGGCGCTGCCGATGAGGAGGGCGAAGTTGGCCGCCTGCTCCATGGTGAGACGGCGGACCTCCCCGTCCTCCTCGGTGATCTCCATGGCAAGGAGGTCGGTGAACATGTCGTCGCGCGGATTCTTCTTGCGGTCTCTCAGGACCTCTCCGGTGTAGCCCATCATCTTGCCCATCGCTTCGGCGGAGACGTCGTTGGACATGCCCTGCTCGGGGTCGAGGTGGAAGGACTCGTCGATCCAGCCGCGGAACATGTCGCGGTCGGCCGGGTCGACGCCGAGGAGGGCGGCGATGACGTAGGCGGGGACGCGGGCGCCGAAGTCCTGGACGTAATCGAATGAGCTCTGGCCGGCGAGACCGTCGAGAAGCCGGATGCAGAGGGCGCGGATGTCCTCCTCGAGCAGGGTCATGCGCCGCGGGGTGAAGGCCTTGGACACCAGCCGGCGGTAGCGGGTGTGCTCGGGCGGGTCCATGAAGATCATCATCTCGATGTCGATCCGGTCGGCCGTGATGATCTCGAGCACGGTGCCGTGGGAGGAGAGGAACGTCTTGGGGTCGCGGCTGAAGGCGTCGACGTCGGCGAAGCGGCTGACGGCGTAGAAGTCGAGGTCCTCGTTGTAGTAGAGCGGAGCCTCGTCGCGCAGGCGCTTCCAGACGGCGTGAGGGTCGGCCTTGTACTTCTCGTTGATCGGATCCCAGGCGAGCGGTTCGGTGTCGATGGCGGTCATCGGCATTCCTTCCAGATTGTGGCGGCCGGCTCCAACAGGTGGCGAGCGGTCGCGGTGGTCACACGGACAGGTGTTTGTCTTCCCAGATTTTGATCCCGCCGAGGATGCCCGCCGAGTTGTCGACGACGGTGATGCGGTCGAGCACCTGGCCCAGGTCGCGCCGGTTCACCCGGGCGCCGTTGCCGCCGCCGATGTAGAGGTGGTCGAAGTGGGTCAGGACGTCGAGGTAGGTGATGGCCCTCTGCACCCGCTTGTTCCAGCGCTTGTCGCCGATCTCCTTGCGGGTGTGCTCGCCCAGCTGGACGTTGAAGGTCTCGCCCTTGCGGAACTCGACCTGGGAGAACTCCATGTGCGGGAGCAGCCGGCCCGCCATGAAGAAGGCGGAGCCGAACCCGGTGCCGAGCGTGATGACGGCCTCGAAGCCCTGGCCCGAGATGGCGGCCAGGCCCTGCACGTCGGCGTCGTTGGCCACCCGGGCGGGCTTGCCGATGGCCGTGGAGAGGGCGGAGGCCATGTCGAAGTCGGTCCAGTCCTTCAGCAGCTTGGGGTCCATGTCGGAGCCGGGGCCCGTCTTGCACACGAAGTGCGGCGCGGTGAGCACGTGGCCCAGGCGCACCATGCCGGGGAAGCCGGCCGAGATGCGGTCGAAGGCGGGCAGCTTGTCGGCCAGCCCCTTCAGCTTCTCGACCATCAGATCGGGTGGCATCGGGTAGGTGGTCGGGATGCGGACCCGGTCGGCCACCATGCCGCCGGCGGCGTCGAGCACGTTGGCCTTGAGGCCGGTGCCGCCGATGTCGATCGACAGGGTGTAGGGGTGGTCGTGCACCTCGGTGCCCGGGGCGCTCGGAGTCGGTTGTGGCGTCGTCGGTGGTGGCGGAGTCGGTGGTGGTCTCGTCAGTCGAAGTCATGAGGGCTCACCGAGAAGCGTAGCGAGCAGGGTTCTGTCCGGCGGAACGACCCGGTCATCCGAGGAGGACGTTGTGCACGCATTCGCGGAGCTGTACGCCCATCTCGGCGTTGGTCTCCTCGTTGAACGCTTCGCTGGCCAGGACGAGACCCGAGAAGATCACGCCGAAGCTGGCGGCCATGCGGACCCGGTCGCGCAGGGAGACCCGGGAGTCGCCGAGGAGCTGGCGGAAGCGGTTCTGGATGTCCTCGTGCTCGGCCTCGTGGCCCTCGCTGTGCATCTTCTCCATGGCGGCCTGGTTGCGCTCGTGCATGAGGAAGAGCTTGCGCTGGACGAGCATCTGGTCGACCAGCCCGTCGAGGATCTCGGCCCAGCGCTCGAGCGTGACCGGCTCGTCACCCAGGGAGGCGATGGCGTCCTTGCCGAACTCGTGCAGGCGCATGTGCAGCGCCATGAGGATGTCCTCTTTGCTGGCGAAGTGGTAGTAGAGGGCGGCCTTGGTGACGCCCAGGCGTTCGGCGATCTCCCGCAGGCTGGTGCCGTCGTAGCCCTGGTCGGAGAAGAGGTCGAGCGCCACATCGAGAATGCGCTCGCGGGTGGAGGCGGGATCGGGGGTGAGGGCGTCGACCTGGGGCTTCGTGCCGTTCTCGGTGCCGTTCTCGGTGCCGGCGTCGGCGGTCTGGGTCATCTTCCTCGACATTTCTCGGTGATTCTACTTGACGACAGGTAAGTTCGTTCCCTACCATGCTGTTGGTACGTACTTTACTTAACGACCGGTAAGGAAGTCTATGGCGACCGACCTGATGATTCAGGCCCAAGGATTGGAGAAGCGCTACGACGAGACCCAGGCCCTGGCCGGGGTCTCGTTCGAGGTGCCGGCGGGGACGATCCTCGGGCTGCTGGGGCCGAACGGCGCCGGCAAGACGACCGCAGTGCGGGTCCTGACCACGCTGGCCGTGCCCGACGCCGGGACGGCGACGGTGGCCGGGATCGACGTGGTGAGGCACCCGAACGAGGTCCGGCGCCACATCGGCGTGGCCGCCCAGGATGCGACGCTGGACCCGCTGCTGACCGGTCGCCAGAACCTGGCCCTGGTCGGGGAGCTGTCCGACATGGGCCGGGCGGCGTCCAAGGCCCGGGCCGTCGAGCTGCTCGAGCGGTTCGAGCTGACGTTCGCGGCGGACCGGGTGCTCAAGGGCTACTCGGGCGGCATGCGGCGGCGCCTGGACCTGGCGGCGTCGATGATGACCCGGCCGCCCGTCCTGTTCCTGGACGAGCCGACGACGGGACTGGACCCGACCTCACGCCAGCGGGTGTGGGACGCCATCCGCGAGCTCCTCGGCGAGGGCGTGACCGTGCTGCTGACGACGCAGTATCTCGAAGAGGCGGACGAGTTGGCGCACCAGATCGTGGTCGTGGACCACGGGCGGGTCATCGCCGACGGCACGCCGCAGGCGCTGAAAGATGCGGCCAAGGGCGCGCACCTCGAGGTGCTGCTGTCGGCGCCGCATGCCGATGCGGTGCGGACCCTGGCGCCGCTGGTGGCGGGCGAGGTGAGCGTGAGCGACGACGGACGGCGCCTGTCGGCCGGCGTGGACACGACGTCGGGGTTGGCGACCGCCGTGGTGCGGGCGCTCGATGCGGCCGGAGTGCTGGTCGACAACATCGAGGTGCGCCAGCCCTCACTCGACGACGTGTTCTTCTCGCTGACGGGTGAGCACGTCGAAGAGGTGGTGGTCGGGGACGGCGAAGACGGCGCGGACGGTGCGTCGGCGGACGGTTCCAACAGCCGGTCGGCGACTGAACTGGAAGGGGCGAACGCCTGATGACGACCACCACGCTTTCGACGACAACGGTCGGCGTCTCGACCCCACGGTCGAGCCGGCTGCTCGGCCCGGTGGCCGACATGTGGGCGATGACCCGGCGCAACCTGGTCCACATCTCGCGGGAGCCGATGCAGCTCTCGGACGTGACCATCCAGCCGGTCCTCTTCACCTTCCTGTTCGTCTTCATCTTCGGTGGGGCGATCCCGATCCCCGGCGGCGGCAGCTACAAGGACTACCTCCTGGCCGGAATCCTGGCCCTGAACCTGGTGACGTCCACCATGGGGACCGGGGTGGGGATGGCCACGGACCTGCACGAAGGGATGATCGACCGCTTCCGGGCCCTGCCCATGTGGCGGCCGGCCGTGCTGATCGGGCGCTCAGCGGCGGACTTCCTGACCTCGTGCCTGTGCGCGCTGATCGTGGGGTTGACCGGTCTGGTCGTGGGCTGGCGGCCCGACGCCAACTTCCTCGGCATCCTCAGCGGTTTCCTGGTGGTGCTGTTCTTCGCCTACTCGCTGACGTGGATCGCCCAGATCGTCGGGCTGAACGCCAAGAGCCCCGAGTCGGCGGCGTCGTTCGGCTTCATCGTGCTGTTCCCACTGGCCTTCGTCTCCAACGCCATGGTGCCGACCCTGACCATGCCGGGCTGGCTCCAGGCCATCGCCGACTGGAACCCGGTGTCCGCCGTGTGCGCGGCGGTCCGTGAGCTGTGGGGCAACCCGAACCCGTCGCACGTGATCAACGCCTGGCCGATGCAACACCCGGTCGAGGCGTCGCTCATCTGGTCGGTGGTGATCCTGGCCATCGCCGCACCGCTGGCGTCGTACTTCTTCAACAAGCGCTGCACGGAGTAGCTCCGGGTGTCCGTGCCCGCTCGAGGGTCGTCGACCAGGGGCCGGGTTTCCCGGCTCGGTTCCCTGGTCGGCCTTGTTCTCGGGGAGTGCAGACGTCGGCGTGGACTTCGGTAGCCTCACGGCTATGACCGCAACACCTTGGCTGGGTGACGCCTGCTCGCTCGTCGATGCGTTCCGATCCGGGGACCTGTCCCCGACCGAAGCGCTCGAGGGTTCGCTGGCGGCAATCGAGAAATCGTCGTTGAACGCGGTCTGTTTCATCGACGAGGAGCAGGCTCGCAAGTCGGCAGAAGCGGCGGACGTGACCCTTCCCTTCGGCGGCGTGCCGATCGGGGTCAAGGAGCTCGATCCGGTGAGGGGTTGGCCGCAGACCGAAGCCTCCCTCGTCTTCAAGGACCGGGTCGCCGACTACGACGGGACCATGACGGCGCGCCTGCGCGAGGCCGGGGCCGTGCTGGTCGGGCAGACGACCGCATCGGAGTTCGGCGGCATCAACGTCACCTACACCCGGCTGCACGGAGCGACCTCCAATCCCTACGACACCGAGCGGTCGCCCGGTGGTTCCTCCGGTGGCTCCGCCGCCTCGGTGTCCGGTGGGCTCCTCCCCATCTGTACGGGTGGTGACGGGGGTGGGTCGATCCGCATCCCGGCCGGCTTCACCGGTCTCTTCGGCCTCAAGGCGACCTTCGGGCGTATCCCCAAGGGCCCGCACACCGAGATCGAGCCGCTGACCGCCGTGATGGGCTGTCTGTCGCGCTCGGTCCGCGACACCGCCCGCTGGTTCGACGCCTGCAACGGCTACGACGAGTACGACCCCTACTCCCTGCCCCGGGTGTCGGGCTGGGAGGCCGGGCTCGGACAGCAGGACGTCGCGGGCTTGCGGGCGGTTGTCTGCGTCGACCTCGGCGCCGCCGTGGTGGCCTCGGCCGTGCGGGAGCGGGTGGAGGAAGCGGCCGCCCTGCTCATCGGCGACGCCGGGCTGAACCGGGTCGACGTCCCGATCTCGTTGGCCCGGGGCGGACTGGAGTGGGCCTTGGCGGGGACGGCCAGCCTGCTCGTCGGGCTCGGTGACCTCTACCCCGCATGTGAGACCGAGTTCACCCCCGAGATCATGCTGGCGGCGAACATCGCGACCAACCACTTCGACATCGACACGGCGAAGAACATCGAGGCGCTCCGGCGCACCATGATTGTGCAGATGGCGGAGATCTTCGAGCAGGCCGACTTCATCATCTGCGCCACCAACCCCGACGTGGCCTTCGGCGCCGAGGGCCCGATGCCCACCGTGGTCGACGGGGTCGACCTGATCTCCGAACTCGGCTTCGAAGCGGCGCTGGGCAACAACGGCGCGCTGACCATCCCGGCCAATACGACCGGGCACCCGGCCGTCGCCATCCCGATCGGCACGGTGGACGGCCTGCCCGTCTCCATGCAGGTGATCGGTCGGCGTCATTCCGAGCCGTTGTTGCTCGAGCTGGCGCGCGTGGTGGAGATCGAACGACCGTGGCCTCTCGTGGCACCCGGCGCACCGGTCTGAAGACCGTCGCCGAGCGGTCGCGCCGACGTCTTGGCGCTCCGGGAGGCTGGTCCCACGACGTGAGCAACGTGAATCCGCCTGGGACTGGGCGCCGCAGGACTGTTGCCTTCGAACCGAGCGGTGTTATTCGTCAGGAAATGCCTGGGCCATCCGGACTCTGATGAGTTGCTCGACCAAGGGCTTCGGGAGCGGCGAGTCAACCGGGAACTGCAGCGCTCCCGTCGAGGTCTTGTAGCTTGCAACCTCGTCTCGAAGCAACGGAAACACCGAACCGCTATGAGGAAGGTAGCTCAGGTGGTTCTTGAATGCCGCGAATCCGGCGATGACTTTCCCGTCGACTCTGAACGCCGGGACTTGATATGAGATCCCTTCTTCCGCCGCCGGGACTACTTCAAGGATCGTCTGGCGCAGTCGCTGCAGAGTGGACCGTTTCGGCTCCTCGAGATCCGCCAGGTACTGATCGATCTCGTCACTGGACACGTATCCGATTCTCGTGACACCTCCGCTCGAGGTCAAGAGCGCAGGCATCCAATCCTGCGCTGCCGGGCTTGAGCGTGGGCTCGCTCCTCGCGATCCGTTCACCTCCGTTGACGGACCCGACCCACGCCTTGGCGCTACGAGATTGGGCTTCTGGCGAGAACGAATCCCTGGGAAGAGGTCTCGCCTTCCATTTCAGGTGCCCTGAGTACCGTCGTGGAGATCTTGAAACCCGCGTCCTCCAGACAACCGGCAACCTGTTGCACGCTATGCCTGTAGCTGGTGAGCGGCAGGTGTGTGCCGTGCCAATCTGCTCGGTGCACCGGCTCACCCTCCGCCTGAAAAGCAAGAAGTAGGTAACCCCCCGGTATCAAGACCCGCGCAAGTTCGCCGAATGCCTCGGCCAGCCGATCCGGAGGCGTGTAGATGATCGAATACCAGCACACTGCACCCGCTAGTGCCCGCGTTTCGATCGGAAGTGCATCGAGCTGACCTTCTTGGAACTCGATGTGCGGATGTGCGGTCCGAGCGACGGCGAGCATCGCCTGGGACACGTCCACCCCGACGACATCGAGGCCCCGTTCCGCCATGAAGGCCGCTACCCGGCCGGGCCCGCACCCAACATCGGCGACGCGACCGACGGTCTGTCTCTTGACCAGCTCGATGAAGGCCACGAGAAGCGACTGGTCGACCGGGCCTTCTGTGGCTGAACTGATCTCAGTGCCTACGAACTGGACATATCTCGGCGCTGCCTTGTCGTAGACCGCTCGGGCCGTTTCTACGTGGTCCTCACCGGACATGCCCCAAGGCTACGTGTCCATTCTCCGTTGTCACGGCTGGGGGACGGTTGCCCTGCCGCGGTGCCTCGTCCGACGGGATGGCGGACACTCCGGTCACCATCGAGGCACCCCGGACCTGAGTACCCTTTCGTCGAGGAACGGCGAAGGCAAAGACAAAAAGGAAAAGAACTGTGGCTGAGGGACTCTCCTCGAGCGAAGTGGCCGGGGAAATCTCGCGACACAAGACGCATTCGGCCGAACACGAGGATGTCGATGAAGGATCTGGCACCGTCGACGGCACACGAAGCCATGACCGGACCCTCTCCATCATCGAGGCAGTGATGCTGGCCGTCGTGGCCCTGCTCGCCGCGTACACCGGATTTGCCTCGGCCAAATGGGGCACGGAGTCATCCGTTCGGCTTGCCGGTGCGTCCGCCGCCCGGACTGAGGCGAACCGAGCGGCCCTCAATGCG
Organism: uncultured Acidimicrobiaceae bacterium; assembly: GCA_963809715.1. Taxonomy (GTDB): domain Bacteria; phylum Actinomycetota; class Acidimicrobiia; order Acidimicrobiales; family RAAP-2; genus Bog-473. The sequence goes on from CAWEKO010000004.1 coordinate 9,502, forward strand.
CAAAATTTGAAGAATTTCGACTCAACGACCTTCAACACGTGGTTTACGGCTTACGTCGCTGGAAACTCAACAGCCGAGGCCGTTGCAGTGCGCCGCTTCCGTCCGCCGTTCAAGGTTGCCTTCGACGCATGGCTGGCAACCGATCCCTTCACCAATGCCAAGGCGCCGCCTGGCCCCACCTACATGCCGCAGTACAAGCAACCCGAGCTTGCCGCCGCGAGCGCTCTGGACAAGAAGGCTACTGAGGAGTATTCACTCGGAGTACAGGCCGGCTCCAACTCGGACAGCTACGTCCGGGACACCATCTACCTCGCCACAATTCTTTTCCTGATCGGCATCAGTGGACACTTCCGCTTCTTTCGGATCCGAGTGGGGCTGATCACCCTGGGCGGATTGATGATGATTGTTGCCATCATCCAGATTTCGACCTCGCCTCCCATCCCGTAGAGTTCTGCCCCAGGTCCGGCAGTACAACTCGTAGACGGATTCGAAATCGCCGGTAACGGGGTCTCTGGATGGGCAGAGTTAGCTGAATTCCGGCCGGTGCGAGTATGGCGCGAGGACGTCCGCGCGGCCGTAGTGTCCGACGACATCGAAGTATCTCTTCGCGTGAAGCGCTTCACGCAGATCGCAGTCAACGGTGAGGATGCCCTCGGCGTCATAGAGCGGTCCCGCTATGACTTCGCCAACTGGTGACACGATGCACGCCCCGCCCCGACCGAAGACCTCGATGTCAGGAGGAAGCGGCAACGGGAAGTCCTCTGGGAAGGCGGAGGCAGGAATGAACTGGGGAACGCTGACAACAAAAGCGCCGGCCTCGATTGCGATATGTCGCATCGAAATGATCCAACCTTCACTGTCATCTGCGGTCGGCGCCAGCCAGATTTGCGGGCCGCCCTGATACAGAGCCCACCGTGCCAGCGGCATGCGGTTCTCCCAGCAGATGAGGCCACCGACCCTACCGACTCCGGGGATTGCGACGACGTCGAGATCATCACCAGCCCCGACGCCATGGAAGACCCGCTCGTGCATTGTCGGCATCAGCTTTCGATGTCGGTGCACGAGCCCCTCGGGCCCGATCACTAGGAGGGTGCTGTACAGAGAACCCGGCCGATCGTCCTCTCGCTCGTTGACACCTATCGCGAGATGCACATTGCGATCGGCGCATGCCTTCGACAACCGTCCCACGAGCGGTCCGCCTACGTCGACGCTCGATGCCCACATCCGTTCCCACAACTCGTCACATCCATCGGCCCACGTAGCAGCCGCCGCCGCCCAGGCTCCGCTGGCGTATATCGACACAAAACATTCGGGGAATGCCACGAACTGGGCACCGGATTCGACGGCCTCGGAAAGCAAAGAGACTGCTTTGTCAATCGTGGCCTCCGCATCAAGGATCACCGGAGTCGCCTGAACCGCCGCGATTCGCACCGTCTCGAAGCCGGCCACGGGTGGACCCTACCCCACCGGAGCATTGGCGGACCCGGTGTTCGGGCACAATCGTTCGGTGCTTTTGACTCTCCCCCTTCGGCGGCCCGGGGTGCAGCCGACCTGCACTACATGGGGCAGTGGTGACGATCTTTCCTCGTTGAGAAAGGGTGGCCCCCGCCGGGCTGTGGCGCCTTTGTCGAGCTATCGCGCCGGTACTTGCTGCAGCGCCCAGGTATTGCCATCGGGATCACTGAAGGTGACGAAGGAGCCCCACGGCTGAACATCCACTTCGCTCGCAGTGACGCCGTTGGCCATGAGGTGTTGTCTGGCCGCCTCGACGTCTTCGACGACAACCTGCACACCCTTCTGTGAACCCGGTGTCATCTCGGTGATCCCTGTTCCCAGCACCACCGAACACGCGGACCCGGGAGGGGTGAGCTGCACGAAGCGCAACGCGTCGTTGACCTGGTGGTCGTGGTCGGCAGAGAAACCAACCTGGTTGACGTAAAAATCCTTGGCCCGATCGACGTCGGTTACGGGAATTGACACAAGCTCGAGTTTCCAGTCCATCGCCGCACTCTATCGTTCGATGTCGTCGACCAAATACAGATCCGAAGTGCCTCAGTCCGCAATGGCCACACCGTTGCGTGGGCTGGGGACAGCGGACATACTGCCCAGTGATGGTCACAACGAAGCGACTGCTGACGGCGCTTCTCGCGGTGGACGCAGCGGGCGGCGCTGTTGCCGTGAAGCATCGCGTGGCGGGAGAGCCCTTCGGCATCGGCGGTTCACTCGACGTGCGAACCCCAGCCGTCGTCGTGCTGTGGGGTACAGCTCTGTCGGCACCCGTCACCTCTCTTGGACTCGCCATCGCCTTGTATCGACATCGACCCGGGGCGCTTCGGGTACTGGGAGCGATGTTTGCCATGGGGGCCCTGTCAGAGCCGGCGTTCTGGGGACGACGCCCGTGCCCGTGGCTTGGCCGGATGCTCCTCATGGCACACGTGCTTCTCGCCGGCGCACTGGCTATCGGTCCGCTCGGAACTGATCAAACCGAAGACCACATCGCTGACGGCGGTACCCGCGCTTCGCCCGGATGGTGGGGCAATCCGGCACCGTTGGAGGCATGGGTTCGTGGTGAGGGACTCGGACCAGTCCGGCCCAGGCCGCAGTTTGACTCAGTACGGGCAAAGTCTCATTACGCTTTCACCATGCCTTCGGACCTTGCCCTCAAAACCATGAATCGCGTGCATCGGGTACTGCTCGGCGCTTCGGGAGGTCGGCTCGGCTGGCACTTCTCCGGGATGCCTGTCGTCGAGCTGACCACGACCGGCAGAAAGAGCGGCCAGCCGCGCACCACCATGCTGACGTCGCCCTACCAGGAGGGTTCGACACTGGTGGTCGTGGCCTCCCGCGGCGGTGACGACACCAACCCCGCATGGTTCCTCAACCTCAGGGACGATCCGAAGGTGATGGTCAAGCTGGGTCCCAAACCCGCTGAGTCGATGATCGCCGAGATCGCCGATGCCGACGAGCGGGCCCGGATCTGGCCGATCATCGCCGGCAAGCACCGCAACTACGCCGGGTATCAGCGCAAGACGGACCGAGAGATTCCCCTCGTATTTCTCCGACCGGCGGAAGGCTGACCCCAGCCGCCCCTGCCGATACCGAGCGGGGCGCAGGGGTGCCTCACTTCGACGGGTAAATGCGACACTACCGAGTGCCGCGTCAGCCAACGTTTGCGGGCTTCCCCGAAGCAGGCACTTGGGGGCAGGGGGCCGACTGCCCACAGACTTACTGCTCGCCTACGAGCGCGACACTGTGGACATGAACGACGATGACCTGCTCGCCGAGCAGCGTTCGTACTATCGGGCGCGGGCGCCCGAGTATGACGAATGGTGGCAGCGACGGGGTCGGTATGACCGGGGCGAGGAACAGCTGCTCGAATGGCAGCGCCAGGTAGCGGTCGTGGACGACGCCCTCACCTCCTTTGGCGCCACGGGCTCGGTCTTGGAGTTGGCGGGGGGAACTGGTTGGTGGACTGAGCGTCTCGCACGGACGGCCGAGCGTCTCACCGTTGTGGACAGTTCGCCTGAGGCACTCGCACTCAACCGGGCACGGGTGGGACGTCCCGATGTCAACTATGTCGTCGAGGATCTCTTCGATTGGCAACCAGACTCCAAATATGACGCTGTGTTCTTCTCCTTCTGGCTTTCGCACGTGCCCAGGCCCCGCTTTGGCGAGTTCTGGTCCCTCGTTCACTCGTACCTCACTCCCTCGGGCCGGGCCTTCCTCATCGACAATCGAGACGATCCAGTGCCGGACACGACGACGAAGGATCCATTCGTCGTCCAATACGACACCGACCTTCACCTGCGTCGTCTTCGCGACGGATCGCGGTACCGGGTCGTCAGTGTGATGTACGAGCCAGATGAGCTGCAGTCACTCATCGAGGCGGAGGGCTGGACGGCTGAGATCCAATGCGACGCGACGGTTCATTTTCGGCTCAGCCGGTCGCCCCTGAATCGAACTCCCTTGACGCCAATGATGACGCGACGTGCCGGGCCGGACGTCGCAAACATTGTCTGACGCAAGCACGAGTCACCCGGTTCGCCAGTAGGAGCGCTGCGAAAGCCTCAGAACACGAAGGGCACAAGCATCTTGGTGGAGCGCTTGTACGCCGGATACGTGTCAGGGAAGTGCTCGGTCAGATAGCGCTCCTCGACGGTCGCGCTGTACACGAAGTAGACCCCAGCCAGAAGTGCGGCTATCAGCCACCGCCAGTTCAGCGCCATCGCGGTGCCGACACCCGCGAGCAAAATGCCCGAGTAGATGGGATGGCGGACCAGGCGATAGGGGCCGCTGGTCACCAGCTCCGGTTCTTCCTTTTGCGACATTGGTGTCCCCCAGTTGCGCCCAATGTGGAGGCGGGCCCAGATCGCGAACCCCAGCCCGAGGACAAAGAGGACGAGCCCGAAGCCCGCACGCCAGGGATCCGAGTGGAGGCCTCCGTCTCCGAAGGCTCGCGAGCGGAGCAACAGAATCGCCAAGACGACGACCACCGCCCTGATACGCAGCTCGCGGGACCAAGCGACACGGCCCCTCTTCATGGAAAAGGCCGCCACGAGCCAGTAGATCCAGAACGCAGCCCATCCGATGGCAAAGACGAGTTCGACTGCGTGCATGCCGACTCAGCCTCCCATTGCCCGGGGAATCGGTGCTGTCGTAGCAGAGCTCCCGAGAATCTCTCGACTGCCCCTGTTCAAATGTAGAGCGACGGGAGGGAGGCATTCCGACACCAAGTGCCGTCACCTCGGCGGCCTCCTGTTACGTTCACCCCATGCCACGACGGGATGGCGCGTATGGCGATGATTGGCTGGCCGGCGGATACGCCACGAGTCGGCCACCCGTCCATTCGCACATTCTCGATCGGGTGACAGCCCTTCAATCGGCCGCGCAGATCGACCTGGCCCTGGACGTTGGTTGCGGTGCCGGAACCTCGACGATCGAGTTGATGCGGCGCGGGATCGTAGGTCACGTGCTCGGCGTCGATCCTTCTCCTGCCATGATCCGTACGGCGAGAGGTCATGTCGAGGGCGCATCCTTCGCGGTCGCCTCCGCCGAGGCTCTTCCGGTGAGGTCCGGCACTGTCGGACTGATCACCGCAGCGGGATCTCTGAACTACGCCGACATCCCAGCCTTCTTTTCTGAGGCAAAGAGGGTGCTTTCCCCCGAGGGGCTCCTGGTGGTCTACGACTTTGCGTCGGGACGACGCTCGGCGCAGTGCGCCGAGCTTGCTTCGTGGTACGCCGAGATGCTGCAGCGTTGGCCAAAACCAAGCGAAGGGGTGCGGGAGGTGAGTCGGGCGACGTTCGAGTCAGCTCCGATGCACCTGATGGCCCATGAGATCTTCACCGTGTCGATTGACTTCGAGTTGGATGGCTACCTCGACTACCTGATGACCGAGAGCAACGTTGCCGCCGCAGTGAGTTCCGGCGCTGCACGATCCGAAATCCGCTCCTGGTGCGAGGAGGGATTGCGACACTTCTTCCAAGGGTCGTTACCGGTCGAGTTCGAGTCCTACTACGCCTGCCTCGCTCAACCGAGCTGACGTGACCCTCCGGTACCCCCTCTCACGCATCGGCTTGGGAGCGCCGACAGGCGTCGCCGGACCGGATCGAACCGATCAGGTCACGAGTGCTTCAACTTCCACACCGCCAGCGGGGCGAACACCACGATCAGTCCCGCCGTCCACAGCAGCGACGGCACGAGATAGTAGGAGACCGAGTGCCCCAGCAGTTGCTCCGCCGCCGGCCCACCCGTGAGCAGGCGGGTCGTGTTCACCATCTGGGTCAACGGCTGGTTCGTGGCGAAGCCCTGCAGCCAACCCGGCATGGTGGCCACCGGCACGTAGGCCGATGACACGAAGCTCAGCGGGAAGACGAGGAACGACAGCCCCTGTGCCGCCTGCGGTGAACCCGCCATCAGACCGAGGACGATGAAGAGCCACACGAAGGCGAACCCGTAGAGGATCGTCAGCCCGAAGGCCGCCACTGCGTCAACCGTCGTGCCGTGGATGCGAAAGCCCACGGCGAACCCGACCACCGTCATGATGAAGCAGCCCCAGGCCACCATCGTCGTGTCCGCGCCCACCCGCCCCGTCACGATCGACAGCAGGCGAATGGGCAACGAGCGCAGCCGGTCGAACAGGCCGCCCTGGAGGTCCTCGGCCACCCCGGCCGCCGCCCCCATGCCCTGGAACAGCACGCCCGTCACGATGAAGCCCGGCACGAGGAAGTCCACGTAGGACAGCCCACCCGTGTGGGCCACCGCCCCGCCGAACACGTAGCGGAAGATCAGGAGGAACAGAACACCCTGCGCCGTCCCGGCGATGATCAGCGACGGCGTGCGCACGAACTTCTTGATCGTGCGCCCGTACACCTGGTTGGCCGCGGCGACGTAGGACGCCCCTTGATTGTCCGCCCGCACGCCGCGCACCTGGCGGGGCGGGTCCACTCGCAACTCGGTCATCGTCATGCTGCGTCCTCCTGCGGACTCGTGGGGTCAGTGTCGTTGTCGCTGTTGTCGCCGTTGTCGCTGTGGTTGCCGCGGTTGTTCCCGTTGTCGTGTCGGGTCGAATGCCCCGTCAGGGCGAGGAAGACCTCGTCGAAGGTGGGTCGCCGCAGCGCGATGTCCTCCACCGCCACTCCGGCCTCGTCGAGGGCGCGCACCACGACGGGGAGCAACTTCGCCCCGCCCGGTGCGGCGATGGAGCAGCGCCGCGTCGCCGGGTCGGTCGAGGGCTCGGCCACGCCGAGCGTCGAGAGCACCTCGGCCGCCCGCCGCATCGTCGCCACGTCGGCCGTGTGCAGCTCGACCATGTCGGCGCCCACCCGGGATTTCAGCTCGTCGGGCGTGCCCTGGGCGATGACCCGGCCCTCGTCGATGATGACGATGTACGCCGCCAAGTGGTCGGCCTCATCGAGATACTGCGTCGTCAGCAACATGTCGGTCCCGGCCTGACCCATCTCACGGATGGCGTCCCACACCTCGTTGCGACTCCCCGGGTCGAGCCCCGTCGTCGGCTCGTCGAGCAGCAGCAGGCGGGGGGACCCGACCAGGCTGGCGCCGAGGTCCAACCGCCGCCGCATGCCCCCCGAGTACGTGCGCACCTGGCGGTCCGCCGCGTCCTCGAGGTCGATGAGCTCGAGAATCCGCGCCGCCGAGGCCACCGCTTCCTTCTTCCGCTGACCGTAGAGGCGGGCCACCATCAGCAGGTTCTCCCGCCCGGTCATCATCTCTTCGACCGCGGCGGACTGACCGGCCAGGCCGATCATGCGCCGCACCGCCATCGGCTCGCGCCCGACGTCGTGACCGTCCACCGTGAGCGTCCCGCGGTCGGGTTCGATCAGGGTGGCGATCATGCGGATGAACGTGGTCTTGCCGGCTCCGTTCGGACCGAGAACGGCCACGGGCTGCCCGGGCGGCAGGGTCAAGGTGAGGTCCGAGAGGGCTTGCACCTTCCCGAACCGTTTGCTGAGGCCGTCGGCCTGAATGAGGGCACCCATCAGCGCCCCTCCTTTCGGTTGATTTGCTCTGTGTTGTCGTTGCAGAGCCCGACCGAAAGGGGTCGCCTACGCTTTGAGTGCTGCCTCGGGCGCAGGTTCCTCGTGAGCCGAGCTCTTGGTGTGTAGGCCCGGGGCCGCGTGCTGGAACACGCGGCCTCGGGTCATTCGTCCGGCAGTTCGAAGGTGAACTCCACCTCCGCCGGGTTGAAGCCCTCGGTGTGGAAGTGCCGCCACATGTCCATGCCGCCGAGTCGCCCGCTCTCCATGTCCTCGGTGAGCGCCGTCACGAACTTCAGCTCCGCCACCAGCTGCGCCTCCTCGTACTCCGACTCGAGCTCGAAGAAGCGGGGCAGGCCGGCCTCGAGGGTCGCCTTCATGGTGCTGCGCATGCTGAGGAGCCGGATCCTCAACGCGTCCGCCCGGGCCCGCAGCGCCATGAGCGCCTCCTCGGGATGCAGCGAGCCCAGGAAGGACAGCCCGGCCATGAAGGCGGGGTACTCCTTGGCCGGCACGCTGATGAGCTCGGTCATCCACTCGTTCATCTCCCGCGCCCCGTCGTCGGTGATCTGGTAGATCGTCCGCTCGGGCCGCTTGCCGTCCTTGACGGTCCCCGTGGCCTTGATGAAGCCCTTCTTCTCCAGCGACTCCACCACGGCGTAGAGGGAGCCGTAGTTGAGGCGCACGCTCTCCTGCTTGGCCCGCTGGCGCAGGGTCTGGGCCACCTCGTAGGGGTGCATGGGCTTCTCGTAGAGGCAGACCAGCACGGCCAGGGCCAGGGGATTCGAGCGGGACCATCTCGGCATGACGAATAGATTATTCTATTCAGAGTAATCTGTAAAGAGTGATCTAGCTCTTAATACTCTGAACACCGCCCGATCACCGCATCGCGCCGCCACCCACCACCACGCAGGCGCCCCCGAGAACCGGCACTACGGTTGCAATCCGACATCGAACACTGGGGAGGTGCACGATGCTCAAGGTCGTAGGGGCCGGCGTCGGCCGTACGGGGACTCACTCGCTCAAGATCGCACTCGAGCAACTCATGGACGGCCCGTGCCATCACATGATCGACGTGATTCCGAGCCCCGAACAGCAGCGCGTCTGGACGGATGCCATCGACGGCCGGCCCGTGGACTGGGACGCCCTCATGGACGGCTACGTCACCCAGGTGGACTGGCCCGGAGCGAGCTTCTGGCCCGAGCTCACCAAGGCCAACCCCGATGCCCTCGTGATCCTGTCCCTGCGCGACCCCGACCAGTGGTACACCAGCTGCGCCAACACGATCTTCGGCATGAAGATGCTGGCCGACGCAGGCGACGCGTGGATGCAGGCCATGGTCCGGATGATGGACCAGCGCTTCGACGACCGCTTCGAGGACCGTGACGCCATGGTCGCCGCGTTCGAGCGCCACAACGACGCCGTCCGGATCGGCGTCCCGGCCGCCCAACTCCTCGAATGGACCGTCACCGACGGCTGGGGCCCGCTCTGCACCCGCCTCGGCGTCGCCGTGCCCGACGGGCCGTTCCCGCGGACCAACTCCACCGAGGAGTGGCGGGCCATGGTCGGCATGCCGCCGCTCACCCCCGCCTGACCCCACCGCCCCGGCAACCGGGCCGAGCTGCCCGGTTTCCCGTCGGGACCCGCCCGCGCCCCGTGGCCGGGACATAACCTGCGTCCGATGAGTCCCGCCGTCGTCCACGTCGCGCCCCACCCCGACGACGAGGCCGTCGGCTGCCCCGTCTCGCTCCTGCACCTGCACGACCGGGGGTGGACCGTGGTCAGCGTCATCGCCAGCCTCGGCTTCGAGGACCAGCACCGGCGCCGGCGGGCCGAGGCCGAGGAAGCAGCGCACCGGGCCGGGTTCGTCCCGGTCTTCCTCGACCCACCGCTCACCCTCGACCTGCAGGCCGACCTCGCCCTCGCCACGCACCGCATCGCCACCGAGCTGCCCTCAATCGTCGAGGAGCACCACGCCTCCATCGTCGTCTCCCCGAGCCCGCACGACGTCCACCACGGCCACGAGGCGGTCGCCCGCGGCGTCCAGCGGGCCCTGGCCGCCCTCCCGACGAGCGTCCGCTGGTGGATGTGGGGCGTCTGGGGTGACCTGCCCGCGCCCAACGTGTTCTACGCCTTCGACGAAGGCGCCCTCAGCCGGGCCGCCCGCATCCTCGATGCCTACTCGGGCGAGCTCGAACGCAACGACTACCAACGGTTCCTCGCCGGCCGCGCCGCCGCCAACGCCGTCATGGGCTCCGAACGCGTCTTCGGCTTCGGCTCCGCCTCGGCCACCACGCTCCCCTACGCCGAGCTCCTGACCGAGGTCTGCCTCGTCGACGGCCGCTTCATCGCCTCCCACCCGCACGCCCTCGACGAGGGCCGCGAGCCGGGCCCCGCCTCCAGCGTCGACCTCACCCCCTGGCTCGATTCGCCCAGCGTCCACGAACTGGTCGGCTACATCCGCGAAGTCCGCCAGGCATGACGCGGTTGCCCCGCCAGTCCTCGGCGTTGAAGTTCGATGCCATGCTGCCCGCTCAGCCGCTCCGCCGGGCCGCCGAGCTCGGACGTCGGGCCGCCGCCGCCGGACTCTCCGGCCTCGTCGTCACCGAGGCCGGCCGCACCGCCTACCTGACCTGCGGGGCATTGGCCGTCGCCGCCGACATCGACGTGCTCACGGGGATCGCCGTCGCCTTCCCGCGCAGCCCGATGGTCACCGCGTCCACGGCCTGGGAGCTGGCCGAGGCCAGCGGCGGCCGCTTCCGCCTCGGCCTCGGTGCCCAGGTCCGGGCCCACATCGAGCGCCGCTACGGCTCGGACTTCGATCCGCCCGGGCCCCGCATGCGCGAGTACGTCCTGGCCGTGAAGCAGATCTTCGAGTCCTTCCGCACCGGCGGGCCGCTCGCCGTCGAGGGCGACTACTACGCCATGTCGCTGCTCCCTCCCACCTGGGCGCCCGGACCGATCGACTGCGCGGACCCCCCGGTCGACGTGGCCGCCGTCAACCCCTGGATGCTGCGCATGGTCGGCGAGGTGGCCGACGGCGTCCACGTGCACCCGCTCAACACGCCGGTCTACCTGGCCGACACGCTGGTGCCCGAGCTCTCCGCCGGTGCCGCCCGGGCGGGCAAGTCGTTCGACGATCTCGAGGTCATCGTGCCCGCCTTCCTCTGCGTCGGCGACACCGACGAGGAGCAGGACACCTGGCGCGAGATGGCCCGCACCCAGATCTCCTTCTACGGCTCGACCCCGAACTACGCCTTCATCTTCGAACAGCTCGACCGCGAGGACACGACCGACCGCATCCGCGAACGCCAGCGGGCCGGTGACATCGCCGGCATGGCCGCGGTCATCGACGACGACCTACTCGAGCAATTCACCACCGTCGGCACCTGGAGCGACATCGCGGACAAGATCGTCGCCAAGTACGGCGGCATCGCCACCCGGGTCGTGAGCTACTTCACGGGCAACAACATCGTGCGCGACCCCGACTCGTTCGAACGCTGGGGCGCCCTTGCCCGCGCCGTGCGGGCCAACAGCGAAGCGGCCTAACCCGAGCCGGGCGAGCTGGCGCCCGTGAGACTGCCGAGCGAGCCTCCGTTGGTGAGGCTGCCAGGCGGCGTCGTCGTCGGAGTGGTGCTCGGCTGGCCCAAGGCGGCGTGGTATTGGGCCAGCGTGACCGTCTCGTTGGCCGGCGGCACGGTCACCGTGACGGGCGCGCCGAAGTTCGAGAACGCGACGGTGACGGTCTGGTTGATCAGCTGGCCCCCGCTGGTCGTCGTGGTGGGGATCACGATCGCCTCGATCTTTCCGCCCGACTTCGCGACGTAGACCGTCTCGGTCGTGTGCGTCGCCGGCACGAGTCCGGCGCTCTTCTTCAGCGACTTGCTCCCCAACGTCACCTTGTAACCCTCCACCGGTGTGCCGTTGAAGGTCGAGGAACCGAGCGACACGATCGTGGCCCCGCCGCCCTTGAGCTGGCGCAGCAGCCCCAGCGGGTTGCCGACCATCTGCACGAAGCCACTGAGGCTCGTGCTGACACCTGGTGACGACGATCCGATCTGGATCACGGACGCCGACACCCACGTCTTGCCCGGCATGACCGCCGACAGCTGGGTCCCGAGATTGACGTAGATCGTCTTCTTTTTGTAGACCACCTGCATCGGCGTCGGCGAGGGCGGCACGGTCACGGCCATGGACCCCTCTTGCTTCGTAAGGTTGAAGTTGCCCACCGCGCTCGGGCCGTCGGTCTGCCCGAGCGCCGACGACACTTTCGTGCTGATGTTCACGGTCGCCGTCTTCTCGTGGGTCGTGGCCGCAGCCGCCGCTGCCGTCGCGTTCTTGGCCTTGTGACTCTTCCCGCCGCCCTTCGACGAGTGGTGGTTGAGCCCGACATAGATCCCCAGGCCGGCCAGCACGACCACCACCGCGGCGACGGCCATGATCAACCTGAGCCGACGACTCTTCGCCGCCTTCTCTTTGATCGCGATCGTCGTCGCTGTCGTCGTCGTCGCGCTGTTCGTCGCCGGCATGCTGACCCCGAGGAGCGGGTCGGCGTCCGACGTGACCCGGCGTGTCGCCTCGGGCGGCGGTTCCTTCGGCGTCCTGACGCTGCGCGTCCGTGGCGGTGCCCCGGCGGTCGTGGTCCCCCCGTCCGCCACGTCGCCACCGAGAAACGCTGCCGCACCTGCCGTTCGCACTCGCTCCGCGTTCGCCGCCGCCTCAGCCTTGGTCGGCGGTGCCGACGTGGTGTCCGTCGCGCCACCGGCGTCCGCCGCTGCTGTCGCCGCGCCGTCTGCTGTCGACTCGGCGGCGGCCGGCACGTCGCCTCCGTTGAGGCCGACCACCCCCGCCACGCCACCAGTGAAGATTCGGATGGGCTGGGTGTCCGACGGCGTCGGGGCCGCCGGTTGCTGCGTCGTGATGGGGTCCTGGCTGGCCGCCGGTTGCTGCGTCGTGATCGGGTCCTGGCTGGCCGCCGGTTGCTGCGTCGTGATGGGATCCTGGCTGACCGCCGGCTCCTGGGCCGTGACCGGCTGGGGCGAAACCTCGCGCTCGTGCCCACCCACCGTTGCCGGTCCCGTCGCCGTGCCCGCCCCTGCCGCGCCCTCGATCCCGCCCAAACCCAGCGCACGCTGGGTCAAGCGACACTCGTTGGACCAGTTCTCGCCGTCCCAGTACCGCTCTCTGTTCTTGAAATACGGATCGCGGTACCAGCCCGGTTCCGGGGGGTTCACGTGATGGCGCTCCCTCGAGCTCGTCAGTTCGCCTGCCTGTGCGGTCGAATGGTGACACAGACTGCCCACAGGAGAGCATCGCGCCCTCTGGAAAGTCAAATGAATAAGAGCACGTCAGGAGGTTCGAGGGTGGGCCAGCCCGTCCTCTGGCCTCGAACTGCTGCTCGGACACCCCTGGACGGGGGCGGGGGCGGTGGCATCACCGACACCGGCGTGCCGAAACTGGAGTGGTCGAGCGTGATCGAGGCCGTCAGCGTCCGGCCCATTTCGGGGAGATCCCCGCTGACCACGATCTGCGTCCTCGAACTCCTCGGGATCCTCGTGGGAATCCTCGGGCACGACGCCGTCGTTGTCGGGCTCGTCCCAGTTCTCATCGGCACAGCGACCGGAACCGGAGCCAGAATTGACGTTGCGTTGATCCGACGGACGTCGTCGGAACCCCGCGCGAAGCCCCCTCGCCGCCGTTTTCTCATGTCAGCTGGCCTGCCCGGATGCGGGTTGCCTCCGTGCGGCGGTAGAAATGGTGTTCCGCCTCCCCGGTGAGGGCAGCACAATGCGGCCGATCCGCATCACAGGCGGAACCAGGGAACGACGACACGAAGGCCTCGGGCGGGACGCCCGGGGCGGGGAAGGACAGCAGTGGGGATCGAACTGAAGGCAGGGACGAGGCTGCGGAGCGCGGTCGACGCCTGCGAGGTCGTGGTGGTGAAGGCTCCGGGCGAGCCGGTCGACCTGCGCTGCGGCGGGCACCCGTTCGTGGCGCTCGATGCCGAGGTCACGCCCCAGAGCATCGAGCCGGGCTTCGACGGGGGGACGCAGCTGGGCAAGCGCTACGCCGACGACGAGCTCGGGCTCGAGCTGCTGTGCACCAAGGCGGGCGAGGGGTCGATCTCGGTCGGCGAGACCGTGCTCGAGGTCAAGGGGGCCAAGGCGCTCCCGGCCTCGGACTGACCGGCGCCGGCCGACCGCACGACGCGGACTGCCATAGGGACTGGGACAGGGACAGGGACGAACAGGTGCACCGGTGAACATCGCCATGCTGCTCGAGATGGCGGCCGAGGGTGATCCCGACCGCGTCGTCGTCGGATCCAAGTCCGGGGGCCTCACCGCCGCCGACCTGCTCGAGCGGTCCCGGCGGGCCGGCGTCTCCTTCACCAAGAGCGGGGCGGAGGTCGTCGGCTACTTCGGCCTGAACGCCGACATCCTGCCGGTGGCGCTGTTCGGCGCGGCGTTCGCCGGGGTGCCGTTCTCGCCGATCAACTATCGAGCACCGGACGAGCAGCTCAAGGGGATCGTCTCGCGCGTGCCCGGCGGCCTCATGATCGCCGACCCCGACGAGGTGTCCCGGCTGCACGCGGTCGGCGCCGACACCGTGGTGACCAAGGACGAGTTCGCCGCCTCGCTGGACGACGCGTCGTTGTCGGCGGGCGAGTTCGACTTCGTCGACCCCGAGTCCATCGGCGTGCTGCTCTTCACCTCGGGGACGACGTCGGAGCCCAAGGCGGCCGTGCTGCGCCACCGCCACCTGGTGTCCTACATCATCACCAGCGTCGAGTTCCTCGGGTGCTCGGCCGACGAGGCCCAGCTGATCTGCGTGCCGCCGTACCACATCGCCGGCGTGGCGGCGGTGCTGTCCTCGCTCTATTCGGGGCGGCGCATCATGTACCTGCCGACGTTCGACGCCGAGGAGTGGGTGCGCACGGCGGCGGCCGAGTCGATCACCCACGCCATGGTGGTGCCGACCATGTTGGGGCGCATCCTCGACGCGGTGGAGTCGACCGGCGTCGGGCTGCCGACGCTGCGGCATCTGTCCTATGGCGGCGGGCGCATGCCGCTCGAGCTGGTGGAGCGGACGCTGCGCGACCTGCCCCAGGTCGACCTGGTCAACGCCTACGGGTTGACCGAGACGTCGTCGACCATCGCCATGCTGACGCCGGACGACCACCGGGAGGCCTTCGGGTCTGACGATCCTGCGGTGCGGGCCCGGCTGGGCTCGGTCGGACGGCCCCTGCCCACCCTCGAGGTCGAGGTGCGGGGCGAGGACGACGTCGTGGTCGTGACGGGCGAGAAGGGCGAGATCTGGGTGCGCGGCGAGCAGGTGGCCGGCGAGTACGTGGGCCAGTCGGTGCTCACCGAGGACGGCTGGTTCCGCACCCGCGACGCCGGCTGGTTCGACGAGCACGGCTTCTTGTACGTCGACGGCCGGCTGGACGATGTCATCGTGCGGGGGGGAGAGAACATCTCGCCGGGGGAGATCGAGGCAGTCCTCATGGCCCATACGGCCGTGGCCGAAGCCGCCGTGATCGGCATCCCCGACACCGAGTGGGGCGAGGCGGTGGCCGCCGTGGTGGTGCTGCACGTGGGGGCCCCGGTCTCGGAGGCCGAGCTGCAGGACTGGGTCCGGGGGCAGCTGCGCTCGACCAAGATGCCCGGGATCATCGACTTCCGCGACGAGCTGCCGTACTCGCCGACGGGGAAGCTTCTGCGTCGCGTCCTGCGCGACGAGCTGGCGGCCGCCTCGGGCGGCGACGACTCCGCCTGACTGGCTCGCCTGACTCCGCCTCTGGGGTCGCCTCTCTCGGGTCGCCTCCTGGGGTTCAGCCTGCTCAGGTTTCTGCCGCGCTCCAGCCGAGGAGTCGCTCGACGTCGAAGACCAGCAGATGGGCGAACTCCGTGTCGCGGTACTGGCGGTACTTGCGGCGCAGCGCCTCCTCGAGCGGGGCGATCTCGGTCGTCGCGTCGGGTCGCAGGACGAGGTGGGCCCGGACCCACCAGAGCCTGGACCAGTCGTCAGGGTCCCAGTGGTCGCACAGCAATGTCGCGGTGCCCGTGTGGCGGGCGTTCCAGACACGGGCCAGCTCGACCGTCTCCTTCGGCTTGATGCGGTCGACCGGGCTCACGATCGTCTCGCCGACGACGGCGAAGCACACGGGCACGGCGTCGATCGCGTCGTGCGTGTTGCGCGTGCTGAGCACGCCGCGCTCGCCCGCGGTCAGGAAGGTCCAGCACTGCGCCAGCGGGAGCCGCATGCGGGAGTCAGGACGCCTGTTCGAGCAAGCCCTTCAGGTTCTGGCAGCTGACCGGGACCTCCTTGCGGGCCCGGCTGATGACCATCGGTGCCATCAGCTTCCCCAACCCGTGTCCGGAGAAGTGGAGGTCGACCGTCACTCTGGAGCGGGCGGCGTCGAGCGCCTCCACCTGCACGATCACGTGGGCCCGAATCGACCCGTCGGTGCCGCGGATGGCCCAACGCACGGGCGGCTCGTACTCGGTGATCTGCGACGTGGACTCGCGGGCCGCCCCACCGATCTTGCGCGTCATGGTGCAGGTCGACCCGACCGCCGGCTCACCGACGACCTGACCGCTCAGCACCCCCCGCTGCCACTCGCCGAAGCGAGACGGATCGGTGACGAACGGGAACACATCGCTCGGCGGCCGGTCGATGTCCACGCTGCAGGTGACGTGCGCCATCGCTCCATGATGGTCCCGGCGCAGACCTCTTGTCCTGTCAGTGTCCTCAGTCGTGCAATCAGTCATCGGGTGCGAAGCGTTCCCAGGCCGACTGGCGGGTCATGCCGAGCGCGTCGCCGATCTGGGCCCAGGTGGCCCCGAGGCTGCGGGCCCGGCCGGTCCAGCCCTGCAGGGTCTCCTCGACCTGGGTCCGGGCGGCCGCCACCTTGGGCAGGTGGGCCAGCACGGCATGGAGGGAGTCCGCCTGCGCCCAGGGCAGCACCTGCGGGGTGGTCCCTTTGCCGGGATGCTGCTCGATGATCTGGCGACAGAGGTCGACGCAGTCGTTGCACACGTAGACGGCGGGGCCGGCCACCAGGACCTCGACGTCGGTGTCGGGTCGGAGGCAGAACGAGCAGCCGGCGATGGCGTCGGCGGCGGTGATCGTGCCGGTCTGCGGCATGAGGTGGCGCTCCCTCCCGTGTCAGGGGACACCTTACGGCCGTCAGGGAAGACCTGACAAGAGCCTCTGGGTTACGGAGCCTCTGGGTTACGGAGCCTCTGGGTTACGGAGCCTCTGGGATACGCAGCCTCAGGAGACGTTGCCTCAGGAGACGTTGACACCCCGCAGGATCCAGTCGTCGACGGTCATGACGTCGGCCTGACGCGGGAAGACCTTCTCCAGCAGGACCCGGTGCACCTCGGGATCGAAGTCGGCGCAGGCGTCCTCGAGCACGACCAACTGGTAGTCGAGGTCGGCCGCCTGGCGGAGCGTGGAGAGGACCACGCCACTGGTGGAGATCCCGCACAGGACGAGCTCGTCGACGGCCGACGAACGCAGGATCACGTCGAGGTCACTCCCGGCGAAGGCGCTGACCCGGCGCTTGGTCACCACGATCTCGGTGGCCAGCGGCGCCACCGACGGATGGATCTGCGTCGCCGCGTTGTCTTCGTCGTACCGGTCGCTCCCGGCCAGGTGCGAGAAGATGCGATTGCGCTGGTGTACCTCGGGGGCGCCGGTCCGGAACGCGACCCGCACGTAGATCACGAGCACGTCGGCGGCCCGGGCGTGCTCGAGGGCCCGCTTGATGGAAGCCAAGAGGGCGTCCGGCTGCTCGAGGCGCTCGACCACCGTGCCTTGGATGTCCATGATCATGAGTGCCGAACGAGCCATGGCGTCATTGTGGCCCACGGGCCGCCGCTGCTCGTCGACGCTCGACAGCGGGGCGACCGCGGGCTGATCCGAGCGTCGTCAGTAGAGCGGCGTCGGGTTGAGCACCTTGACCTTGGTCACCGTGCCCGCCTTGCCGGGCTGGATGGTCCCGATGGCCGCCCACGACGAGCACACCGAGGTGAACTGCGGAATGGCCGTCCCGTTGCAGGTGAAGGTCAGGCCGCCCGACAGCGCGATGGTGACGTTCTTGTCCGGCGCGATCGTCTGCTCGATGCCCGCCGCCGTGACCGGTTGCGTCGAGCCCTTCATGACGTTGGCGAGGGTGAGCACGGCGGACGCCCCCTCGGCCTGGTTGCTGCTGACGACGGCGTTTCTGCTCACCTTGGGCATGAAGGCCTTCACGATGGCGGCGTACTCCTCCTCGTCGGTCTTGGACGGTATGGTCGTCGTGGGGACGTAGGAGCCGGCCAGCGCCCTGTCGAGGGTGGTCGAGTGTTCGATGCTCGGGTCCTGGCAGGTCGGGAGCACGTAGCGGGGCAGCGTGAGGTGCAGCTTCTCGTAGCCCTTCAGAAACGAGTTGCACAGCGTCAGGTCGCCGATGACGCCGACGGCGGTGGCCCCGCCTGACACCGCCGCCTGCAGCTGCGCGGAGACGTCCGCCGTCCCCGGGTTCACCGGCTCGGTCTCCAGGGTGACGCCCGCCGCCTTGTAGACGATCCCGCCGAGCGTCTGCACGGTCTGCAGGGTGGCCGGCGTGCTGTCCACCAGGAAGGCCACGTTCTTGTAGCCGTGCTGCTCGGCGCTCAACGCCATGGCTCCGATGTAGGACGGGAACCCGGACTGGAGGGCGTAGGCACCCGACGTCGACAGTTCGGCCGACGAGGCGCCCGTCACCACGATGTAAGGGATGCCGGCGGCGACGATCGTCGGCACCTCGGTCGATCCCTCGTCGGTGAACGGCGCCACCACGGCGACCACGCCGTGCTGGACCATGGCGTTGGCACAGGATTGGCCGCCGGCCGCGGTGGCCTTGTCCCCGCAGACGAAGAGGTTCACCTTGTGACCCTCGAGGCCCCCCAAGTCCGCATTCAGGTACTCGGTGGCCGCCCGGGCGCCCTGTTCGACGAGGGGCCCGGTCCCCACGGCGCCCGAGCCACCGGCATCGCTGATGAGGCCGACGGTGACCGCAGACCCGGTGGCCTTGTGCACCGTGACGTTGTGCGACGCCGTCCTCACGTCGGAGACGCCCACGCCGGACGCGGGCCCGCCCGACGCGAGCGCGCCCGACAACAGGCCCACCGCCAGGGCGCCCGAGACCGCCAGTCTCCGTACCGCCGGGCGGGGCCGCCCGCGGGTACCTGTTGTGTGCACCGTTCCTCCTCGGGGTCGGGCAGCGCTGTGCTCACCGGTCGCAGCACGCTCCCCGGAGTCCGCGCGACACAGGGCGTCGCTCGTCCCGTCTCCAGAACTCCATCTTGTCGCACCAGGTTCGACGATTTGCCGCAGGCCGCTGTGGACCTCACGAATGCTGCAACGGGATCAGTCTCGCAGCTCTTTCCCAGTCAGGCTCAAGAAGACGTCCTCGAGGTTGGGCGAACGCACCTCGACCCCCGTCAGCTCGACGCGATGCCGACCGGCCACGACCACCACGGCGGGCAGGACGGCGGGCCCGTGCTCCGTCGTCAGCTCCAGGTGGCCGTCGACCTCGCCCACATCGTGCACGAGCTCGAGTTCACGGCAGGCGGCGGCCAGCTCGTCGAGGTCGTCCGGCGCGCAACTCAGGTGCACCTTGTCGCGGCCGCCGTGCTCGGCGATCAGTCCCTCCGCCGTCCCCTCCGCGATGAGGTGGCCGTCGTCGATGATGCCGATGCGGTCGCACAGCTTCGAGGCCTCCTCCATGTAGTGGGTCGTGTAGAGAACGGCGATGCCCAGCGCGGCCACCGTCTCGAGGATGGCGTTGCGGCTCTGCGGATCGACGCCCACGGTCGGCTCGTCGAGCACGAGCAGCTTGGGCTTGTGCAACAGGCCGGCGGCCATGTTGGCCCGACGCTTCATGCCGCCCGAATAGGTCCCGATGCGATCCTTCCCCCGGTCGGAGAGGCCGACGACTTCGAGCGTCTCGGCGATGCGGGCCTCGAGGTCCTTGCCCGAGAGCCCGTAGAGCTGGCCGAAGAAGGTCAGGTTCTCGGTGGCCGTCAGGTCCGGGTACAGGGCCAGTTCCTGGGGGACGTAGCCGACGGTCCGCTTGGCCTCGAGGGAGCCGCCCTCGTGGCCGTCGATGGTGATCTGGCCTTCGTCACGGAGGACAAGCCCGCAGAGCAATGAGATGGTCGTCGTCTTCCCCGCTCCGTTGGGACCGAGCAGCCCGTAGCACTCGTTCTCCCCGATGGAGAAGGACACGCCGTCGACGGCCGGCCGGTCGCCGTACCACTTGCGGAGACCCTGGCAGAACAGCATCGGTGCCCGTTCCATCACCCTCCCTCCGAAAGTCCTCTCGACTGCGACCCTCGCAGAGCGGCTCAGGGCTCCGAGGCCTGCTGCAGCGGGGCTGATTATTCCTCGGCGAGGAGGAGGGGGTACGACGCGGCACCGAGGCCCAGGATCTCCTCGCGGTCCTCGGCCAGGAGGAAACCTGCCTCGATCGCCTCATCGAGCGATGCGGTGAACCGCTCGAGGTACTCGTCCTTGCCTCCCCCGTAGAGGGCGGCGAGCGCCGCCTCGTCGAAGGGCACGGTGCGGCCGAAAAGGACGGCGAAGTCCGCTCCGGTCTGGCCCAGCCCGGAGAGCATCGCGGTGGGGGCGTCGACCCACGGCGTGCGGATGCCGCCGGTGGCGTTGCCCTGGCCGTCGAGGTGATAGCTCTGGCCCGACTCCTCGAGGTCGAGCCGGGGCGCGATCGGCGCGGCGTGACCTTCGGCGGCCCAGCGCACCAGCTGGGCCAGTGCGGCCTGGGCGACGTAGTGCTGCTGGGGTCCGGCGTTGACCGGGGTCGGCGTCTCACCCATGATGAGGTTCCGGGTGGGCCGCATGAGCTCGGCCAGCCGTGCCGGGCTGAGCGTGCCGTCGTCGTGGCGCCCGGCGCTCACCGTGTAGGTGTCGGCGTGGGCCGCCCCCGGCATCTCCCAGACGCGGACGTGCTTGGAGTCCGGTTGCGCAGCCAGGTGACCGCCGAGGACGACGAGATCCGTCTCGCTCTGCAGGATGAGGACGGGGACCCGGGCGTCCTCGCGGATCCGCTCGCCGCTCGACGAGATCATGCGTGTCGTCTCTTCGAAGCCGAGCCGGTCCCGGGTCGGGATGAACACGCCGTCGATGGAGACGCCGATACCGGGCCGCCCATGGACGAAGTAGCCGTCGAACACGCGCGTGTGCGGGTCGACCGCGTTGATGTACGTGACCAGACAAGCCGCCGACTGGGACTCGCCCGCCGCGAGCACGTGTTGGGCCGCCAGGCCGCCAAGCGGGTTCTGCTCGGCCGGGAGGCGCACGAGCCGGGCCACCTGGGTGAACATGTCGAAGGACCAGGCGTCGCCCGGGTGTTCGAGCGCGGCGTAGCGCTCGGGGGCCAACAGCTTGAGGTGGATGCTCTGGACGAACCCTCCGCCGTCGATACCGACCTTCTGGGCCGAGACCCCGACCCAGGCGTGGCCCTGGGCGGCCAGGTGCCGATGGAAGAAGCCCCAGTCAGGTGCGGCGTCGATCCCGGCCGAGACGTTGTGCCACTCCACGACGACCGTGCCGCTGAAGCGCTCGGGATCACTCGGTCGGCGCACGACGATCCGGGTGCGGAACGGAGCTTCGGGGCCGGGCTTCACGTCCCACCGGCCGTCGGCGCCGCGCTCACCCTTGAGCTCGTAGGACTCTGCCGTGCCCGAGACGGCGTACTCCGTCTCCTCGTACCCCAGCGTGGCCAGGTCGTAGTCCCGCATCACGTCCGGGGCCGCCCCGGGCATCACTTCGAACGACGCTGTGCTCATGGCAGCCTCCCCACTCGGCGGATCCGTTGCACCGTAGCCGTGTGGCCGTAAGGCGGGTCGGGGAGTCCGCCGCCGGATGGTTCGTTCAACGAGAGGCGCCGTCGCGCCGCACCTCGCCGAACGGACGATCTCAGCCGGCGGCGGACTGACCGTCGAAGGCCACGCCCTCGGCCACCAGGAGGTCGACCTTGCCGGCATCGAAGTCGAGCTCGGCCAGGACCTCGCGGGTGTGCTCACCCACGTGGGGGGCGCGGAAGCGCGGGATCGGTGGCTCCCCCTCGAAGTCCACCGGGGTGGCCAGCATGGGCATGCTGCTCTGGTCGTCCGGCACCTGGACCACGGCCTTGGCCGCGTGGAACTGCTCGTCGGCCACGACGTCGTCGATGGAGTTCACCCGGCTCCAGAACAGCTCGGGCTCGGAGTCGAAGATCTCCGCCCACTCGTCGAGCGGCTTGGTGGCGAAGATCTCGTCGAGCAGCCCGATCAGCTCGCGGGCGTTGACGGCCCGGCCGGTGGCCTTGGCGAAGCGCTCGTCGGAAAGCCATTCGGGCTTGCCCACGGCCCGGGCCAGGGCGGGCCAGTGGCGATCCCCCTCGAGGCCGACGATCCAGAACTGGCGCCCGTCCCCGGCCGTGTAGTTGTTCAGCACCGGGCTGTACATCGTCTCGCGGACCCCGATGCCCAGCGTCTGGCCCCACATCAGCGTGACGTTGAGGTCGAATCCGATGGTGTAGCAACCCTGGCGCAGCAGCGAGGTGGAGACGACCTGGCCCCTGCCCGTCCGGGCGCGCTCGACCAGTGCCGCGCTCGACCATGGCGGCCGCCGTCATGGCGGCCGAGTGGTCACCCATGCCGCCGCGCTGGAAGGGCAGCGGGCCGCCGGGGGTGCGCAACGAGTCCGCGATGCCGGCCCGGGCCCAGAAGGCGGCGATGTCGTAGGCACCTTTATCGGCGTCGGGACCCTCCAGGCCGTACCCAGTGATGATGGCGTAGACCAGTCCCGGATGGCGCTGGCGCACTTCCTCGGGACCCAGGCCCATGCGCTCGAGACCCGACGGCCGCAGGTTTGTGAGGAAGACGTCGGCCGTGGCCACCAGCTCGTGGGCCAGTGCGACGCCGCGCTCGCTCGAGAGGTCGAGTGCAATGGCCCGCTTGCCCCGGTTGTCCAGCTCGAAGACGGGGTTCGAGGGCAGATCCCCACCGAGAACATTCAGGAAGGTGCGGCACGGGTCGCCCTCGGGAGGTTCGATCTTGACGACGTCGGCGCCCCAGTCGGCCAGGATGCCACCGGCGCCCGGGCCGGCGACCCACACGCCGAGTTCGACGACGCGGATGCCCTCCATCGGTCCGCTCATGCGTCGGCCGGGGTTGTGGTGAAACGAACGGGCATCGACTCAATCCCCCTCATGAAGTTGGACGGACGGTATTCCAAGGACGAGCGGCCGGCCAGTGCGAGGCGGGGCCGACTTGCCGCGGCGCGAGCTTGGTCTCACGAGAAGGCCGGCAGGACCTCCGCCTCGAAGAGACGCAGGCTGGACCAGGCCAGCTCCGGGGGCATCCCTCCGCACAACGGGTGCAGGAGGGTGAACGGGAACGGCCCGTCCTTCAACTCCTGGATCAGCTGTTCGGGTGTGAGGACGGCGTACTGGCCACTGGCTCGGAGCTCTTCGTCGTCCTCGACCATCCGATAGGGCGAGGCCACCTGCTCCTGGGCCTGCCAGAGGCCGTAGGCGTTGCTTTCGTGCCGGAAGAAGGGCGCCATGTCGCTCCAGCCCTGCTCGGCGTCGGTGGCCAAGGCGACCACACGGTTCGCGCCGATGATGGACGGGCCGGGATCGGGTCGACCCAGCTTCTGCACCTCGTCGCGGTAGAAGTCCCACACCTCGGGCACCGAGGGCACGAACCCGTCGCCGATGCGCGCCGCCCGGCGCGCCGCCGCCTCGCTGCTGCCGCCCATGGTGATACTGATGCCGTCGGAGTAGGGGGCGGGCGTGAGGCGCACGGTCCGACCCCTGTAGTCGAACGGCTCGCCGCTGAAGGCACCGCGCAGCGTGGACACGACCTCGGTGATCCGGCGCACCCGCTCCTTCGTCGGTACTCCGTACATGGCGAACTCGTCACTGACGTAGCCGCCACCGATCACCAGATCGACCCGGCCCTTGGTCAGATTGTCCAGGACAAGCAGGTCCTCGGAGAGGCGGATCGGCTCGTAGAACGGTGCCACCAGCGCCGCGATGCTGAAGCGCACCGTGCTCGTCCGCGCCCCCATGGCGGCGATCATCGGAATGGGGCTGGGCAGGTACCCGTCATCGGACCCGTGATGCTCCGAGATGGCGATGCTCACGCACCCCAGGCGGTCGGCCCACTCGGCGATCTCGAGCGCCGTGTCGTAGCGCTCCGCCATGGACGTACCGGCGAGGGCCGGATTACGGAGGTCGAACCGCATGGCGAACAGCATGATGGTCGTCCCCCCGCTGTCGCCGTCGGGGCCTAGCGCGCCCCGGCGGGGGTCTTGGCGACGTTGGCCCCGAGATCCATCGACCGCACGGGCCCGGTTGCCGCCGCCTTCGGCTTGGTCGACCGGATGGACACGTCGCGGCCCGCGGCCTTGGCCCGCAGGGCACCGACCGTGCAGTTCTCCCGCCCGCCGAGGATCGGGAAGGGGTCGTACGAGAAGTGCCGCATGGCGTTGAGGTGGGTCATCCGGTCCACATCGTGGTCGCTGACCCCTTCGAGGTAGCCGGCCAGTTCCTCCGGGGAGAAGGGCCAGGTGGAGTCCGAGTGCGGGTAGTCGCACTCCCACATGACGTTGTCCATGTTCAGGAAGTCGCGGCTGGCCACGCCGAAGCGGTCGTCGATGAAGCACGTCAACACGTGCTCGTCGAAGACCTCGCTCGGCAACCGGTCACCGAAGTCCTGGCCCGTCCACGTGTGGTGCTGACGGTACTGGTAGTCGATGCGCTCGAGGAAATAGGGAATCCATCCGATGCCGCCCTCGGACAGTGCGACGCGCACGTCAGGGAACTTTCGGAAGATGGGCGACCAGATGAGGTCCGTGGCCGCCTGCACGATGTTGATCGGGGTCAGGGTGATCAGGCAGTCGATGGGCGCATCGTCCGACGTGATCACCATCTGCGACGAGGACCCGATGTGCATGCAGGCCACGACGCCCTCGTCGCTGCAGGCCTTCCAGAACGGATCCCAGTGGTCCGAGTGCAGGCTGGGCCAACCCAGCTTGGAGGGGTTCTCGGAGAAGGTGACGGCGTGGGCACCCTTGGCCGCCGTCCGGCGCACCTCGGCCGCCAGGACCTCGGGATCCCAGATCGCCGGCAGTGCCAGCGGGAGGAAGCGACCGGGCTGCGAGCCGCACCACTCGTCGATGTGCCAGTCGTTGTACGCCTGGATCATTGCCAGGGCGACGTCCTTGTCCTTGGTCCGGGCGAACAGCTGCCCGCAGAACTGCGGGAAGGAGGGGAAGCACAAGGACCCCAGCACCCCGTTGGCGTTCATGTCCATGACCCGCTCGTCGATGTCGTAGCAGCCCGCTCGCAGCTCGGCGAAGGAGGTCGGCTCGATCCCGTACTCGTCCTTGGGGCGTCCGGCGACCGCGTTGAGGGCCACGTTGCCCACGTCGGTGCCCTCGTAGCGCCACGCGTTGGTGCCGTCCTCCCTGGTCACGAACTGGGGAGCCAGGTCCGCATACTTGGCCGGCAGCCGGCCCTCGAAGAGGTCGGGGGGCTCGACCACATGGTCGTCCACACTCACGAGAACCATGTCTTCGGTACGCATCGGCGTTCCTCCTTACGATCCGTTGCTCGAAACTGCAGGCTTGGCGATCTCGGTCTTCATGTCGTCCAGCAGCATCAAGATTGGCAGGCCGGTCTCGCTCAGCGTATTCCCATGACCCGTCTCATGGATGTCGAAAACCGAGTGGACTGCCGCGTCGAAGGCCATGACGTCGAGGGTCTGATTCACCGCTCGCTCGTCCTGCCGAACGTCTTGGGCTCTGAGTCCTCCAGCAGGTACTCGAGCCACCGATCCTCGTGGTTGACGTGGCGTCCGAGCCTCTTGCCGGTAACGACGAATCCTGGGATCGCGTGGTGCCTGCTCACTGGCAAATCCTACTGGCACGGTGGGTCCGGGGTGCCATTGGGTGGGTTCGGCGGCACGTTGGTGCCCGTGAGCGCCCCAGTTGTTCCCGCACTGGACGTAGTTCTCGTTCTGGCTCGGGTTGGCGGAGTGCGACGACGCTACCGCAACGCTCCGACAAAGTCGTTGTTCCCGACGGTGAGGTTGTGGGTGTCGTGGGCGTGGATGAAGAGGAGGACGGGTTGCCTGGGCAGGTGTCGATGTTCTGCCCGTCGTTGACCGGGAAGGTGTTGTCCGTGATCTTGCGAGTCGACCAGTCCGATGATCTCGGCGGCTGGCTGAGCCGGTGGAGGGGAGGCGCAGCCGAAGGAGTCGAACGCTGAGAACCCGGCCCCCGTCTCGGTGTTGTGGCTGATGTTCCAGTTGCTCGTCCAGAACTGGGGCGGGACGCCGATCGGCGTGTGAACTTGACCACTTCCATGAAGGAGCCGTTGCGCTGTCGGGATGGTGAAGCAACGTTGTTGGTCAAGATGTTGTTCGTCATGGTCAGGTTCTGCTCTTGGACTCCGTTGCCGATGTCAGTCCCTTGGATGGACGTGAACCACGGGCTGCACCACGACGAGTACGTGTTGCCGGAGATGACGATGTTGTCCTGGGCCGCGAAGATGGGGCAGAGTCCACCGGGTAGTGATGTACACCCTGTCGCGCCCGGAAACCCCGTCTGACGCCTCGTCAACCTCGAAGTCCATCATCTCGGTCGGCCAGTGGCTCCAGGTGTTGTTGATGAACTTGGCTCCGCAGTTCGGGCAGGTCGGCGTCGGTCCGACTGCTTCCACGACGAGTCCGTGGTACCCGCCCCCGCCGCCGTTGAATGTGGAGTCCGACACCACGACATTCGTGTTGAGCTGATTGCCGAGCCCGAAGTCTTGGGGTAGCTGAAGGCTCATCCCGTCGCCTTGGACGTTGTAGACCCCGATATGGGTGAGGGTCAGGTTGACCTCTGCTTCAGCGATGATGCCAGCCGACTTCTCGTACGCGGGGCCATTGCCGTTGCAGTGCGCGTGAGGCCAGCCAATCGCTCCGAAGATGGACAGATTCTTGATGGTCAGTCCCGTATCCGAGGTCAGAAAGACCACCGGCAACCCGCCGATGTTCTCGTCAGGCTGGCAGACCGTCTGGACCAGAGAAGACCCATTGCCATTGATGGTGAGCTTGGTGTGGTCGTGGATGTGAAGGAAGTTCCCCGTATCGGTCACCGTCGAGCCTGCGGGATAAGGGAAGTTGGGGAAGACTGGGGTGATCGTTATTGGCGTCGTGGAGCCCGCTGGTGAGTCTGAGGTCGTGTGGAATGTCTGTTGTGGCACCTCGCCCGCGGAAGGGGCGATCGTTACGCTGACCCGGACGGGATGTCGTAGCGAGACGATCCATCAGGGGACAGAGAGGTGATCACACGCAGGGGGATGGCCGTGGCGGTGGTGCTGTAGGAGAAGTTGGCTGCCTGTCCATCGACGCTGAATGAGGTTGATCCGGGCGGCGTGTCCGTGTTGGTCACGAAGGTCTGGTCGTGGTTCATGGACGGATTGGACAGGTACAGATGCGACCCCGAGGGAACGTCGATCGAATTCGCGGGCGAGAAAGCCAGGCTCGTCACGAAGCCCGCAAACTGAGAGCCGGATCGGAAGGTGGCAGTGGCGGTCGGTTGCCCCGAGATCTTGACGGTCTTTGACCCAGGGGGCGTATCACCGGACGTCGTGAAGGACTGCACTCTGAACCCCTCTGGGGTTGTGACCGCCACGCTCGACGCATCGGGGATGTCCTGGTTACCCGTGTTCGTCACGTGGAGGCGGGTCACGGTGTCGTCCAGGGTGATTTCTTTGGTCAGGGTCCCACCGAAGACGAGGCCGTTGGTCAGCGTCGCCGCGCCTGCCGGGTCGTCGATGAACAGGTCGGAGTTCAGGTTCCCAGCCGGGAGCTGGCCGTCGATTTCCCAGCACGAGTCCTGGGGCAGCGTGAGCGTCGATTTGTCCGGGCTCGAGTTGACGAGTTTCTGGAACTGGACGGTCTGGTCGATGGGCGTCACCCCGGTGTGCACCTTCGGAGTCGTGCCGCCCGTGAACGAGTTGACCGATTTCAGCCGGTCCACGCTGTTGTACATGGCGCCGCTGAAGGTAATGGTGTACGGACCTCCATTCGGCCCGGTGACTCCGACATCTCCAGGGGTGATGGGCAGACCCGCCCTCGGATTCGTAAGGGCCGAGAAGACATCTCTCGCCGTGGCCGTGACGGGAAGCGACAGCGTGCGCACAGAGTCCAGCGAGAGCTGCCAGGAGCCTCCAGTCGGAGATCCCACGATGGTCACCGTCTGGATCCCGTTGAACTGGCAGGAGCTCGAGACGGGGCTGGGCGCACCGAGTTTCTGGGCTTGCTCGAGAGGGCCGTTCGACGGCCCGAGGATGAGCAGTGCGGCGATCAAGAAGATCGTCAACGCGTTCCCTGGCGTGCGGCGAACGGCCGTTTCTTCGCGATCTCTACCGCCGGAGCACAGGTCTCCGCCCCCAGGTCGTCCAGCGGCACCACGTTGTTGACCATGCCGAGCCGCTGCACCGCGGTGATGAAGGCCTCGTCGAAGTCGTCGCGCATCGGCACCGTCTGCGCGTTGGCCGGCCCGGCCCGGCTGAGCGTGATCGTGGCGTTCCGCCTTTCCACCTCAGACTCGAGGAACGTCGTCTCCATGGTGCGTCCCGCCCCGGGAGACCCTGGATAGGAAATGTGATGCTGACTGTAAGTACTTCTACACGTGCTCCTCAACTCGCCTGGTCAACGCGCGCTTGGTGCCGTCGGCACCCAACCGGTCCTCTTCGACAGGTTGATGGCACTACCCTCGCCGACTTGGCCCGCCACACCATGCGTGCCGGCCGTGGTCAGAATTCGAAAGGACCGTCTGCCCGGTACGGGCCGTGAACACCGACGAGGAGGGGAGCCGTACGAGGCGGCAGATCCGGGCGCGATAGCGTGGACACGGCCGCGACCTGGGAAAATGCATCCATGAAGATGGGGCCTTGACGGATCAGCAAGACTCACCGCACAACGACTCGAATCGACCCAATGAAGTGATTTCCACCATGGTGAAGCAATGACGACGACCACGACCACGACGACGACCTCCTCGAAGCGACGGCTGACCCATTTGCAGCGCCTCGAGGCCGAGAGCATCCACATCATGCGCGAGGCCGCGGCCGAGGCCGAGCACCCGGTGATGCTCTACTCCGTGGGCAAGGACAGCTCCGTCATGCTGCACCTGGCCATGAAGGCCTTCTACCCGTCGTTGCCCCCCTTCCCGCTGCTCCACGTGGACACCACGTGGAAGTTCCAGGAGATGTATGCGTTCCGTGACCGCACGGTGGCGGACTTGGGCTTGGACCTGATCGTCCACCAGAACCCCGAATGCGTGCGGCTGGGCATCAACCCCTTCGACCACGGCTCGGCGATGCACACCGACATGTGGAAGACCGAGGGCCTCAAGCAGGCGCTCGATCTGAACCAGTTCGACCTCGCCTTCGGTGGGGCACGGCGGGACGAGGAGAAGTCCCGGGCCAAGGAGCGCGTGTTCTCCATCCGCTCGGCGCAGCACCGGTGGGATCCCAAACGTCAGCGGCCCGAGCTGTGGCGGATCTACAACGCCCGCACGAACCCCGGCGAGACCGTGCGGGTCTTCCCGCTCTCGAACTGGACCGAGCTGGACATCTGGCAGTACATCCACCTCGAGGAGATTCCCATTGTGCCCCTCTACTACGCCGCACCCCGGCCGGTGGTCGAACGCGACGGCACGCTCATCATGGTGGACGACGACCGCATGCCGATGGACGACGGGGAGGTGCCCGAGCAGCGCAGCGTCCGTTTCCGGACCTTGGGCTGTTACCCGTTGACCGGCGCCATCGAGAGCACGGCGGACACCCTCACCGGGATCATTCAGGAAATGCTGCTGACGACTTCGTCGGAACGCCAGGGACGGGTCATCGACCACGACTCGTCCGCCTCAATGGAGAAGAAGAAGCAGGAGGGCTACTTCTAGTGGCGCACATCGATCCCCTCATCGCGGACGACATCGACGCGTACCTCCACCGCCAGCAGCACAAGTCGTTGCTGCGCTTCATCACCTGCGGCTCGGTCGACGACGGCAAGAGCACGCTCATCGGGCGCTTCCTCTACGAGTCAAAGCTGGTCTTCGAGGACCACCTGACCGCGCTCGAAGCCGACTCGAAGAAAGTCGGCACCCAGGGTGGCGAGCTCGACTTCGCGCTCCTGGTGGACGGCCTGGCCGCCGAGCGCGAGCAGGGCATCACGATCGACGTGGCCTACCGGTTCTTCTCGACCGAGACTCGCAAGTTCGTGGTGGCCGACACGCCGGGGCACGAGCAGTACACGCGCAACATGGTCACCGGCGCCTCGACGGCCGAAGTCGCCGTGATCCTGGTCGACGCCCGCAAGGGAATCCTGACCCAGACGAGGCGCCACAGCTACCTCGTCTCTCTCCTCGGGATCCGCCACGTGGTCCTCGCCGTCAACAAGCTCGACCTGGTCGACTACTCCCAGGAGGTCTTCGATTCGATCGATGCCGATTACCGCGCCTTCGCCGCGGAGCTCGGAGTCCAGGACATCGTCTCGATCCCGCTGTCCGCACTGCGGGGAGACAACGTCACCGAGGCCAGTCCCAACACGCCGTGGTACTCCGGACCGACGCTCATGCAATACCTCGAGGCGATCGAGGTCGACGACGACACGGACACCCAGCCCTTCCGCTTCGTAGCCCAGTGGGTCAACCGCCCCAACCTCGACTTCCGCGGCTACTCCGGGGTCATCGTCGGGGGGACCGTGCGCACAGGCGATCGCATCAGGGTCGTGCCGTCGGGCGTCGAGAGCACCATAAGCCGAATCGTCACCTACGACGGCGACCTCGAAGAGGCCGTAGCCGGGGAGTCGGTGACCATCTGTCTGGCCGACGAGGTCGACGTCAGCCGAGGCGACGTGATCGCGGCGGCGACAGAGCCACCGTTGGTGGCCGACCAATTCGAGACCCATGTGGTCTGGATGAGCGAGGAGGAGATGCTGCCGGGGCGCCGCTACCTCGTGAAGATCGGCGGCAGCACCCTGGGTGCCACGGTCGAAGAGCCCAAGTACCTGGTGAACATCAACACGTTGGAACACATGGCCGCCAAGACACTCGAGCTGAACCAGATCGGCGTGTGCAACCTCACCCTCGAGAAGGCCGTGCCCTTCGACCCCTACAAGGACAACCGGGACATGGGTGGCTTCATCATCATCGACCGGATGACGAACAACACCGTCGGCGTCGGCCTCATCCACTTCGCGCTCCGCCGGGCGGACAACGTGCATTGGCAGGCCATCGAGGTGGACGCAACCGCGCACGCCACGCTCAAGGGCCAGCGCCCCGCAGTGGTCTGGTTCACCGGGCTCTCCGGCGCCGGCAAGTCGACCATCGCCAACATCGTGGAACGCAAGCTGCACGCGGAGGGCCGGCACACCTACCTGCTCGACGGCGACAACCTCCGGCACGGCCTCAACAAGGACCTCGGGTTCACCACCGCCGACCGGATCGAGAATGTCCGCCGGACGGCCGAGGTGGCGTCGCTCATGGCCGAAGCCGGCCTCATCGTGCTGGTCTCGCTCATCTCGCCCTACCGGGCCGAGCGGCGCATGGCCCGTGATCTGGCGGGCGCCAACAACTTCCTCGAGATCTACGTGGACACCCCACTCGAAGTGGCCGAGTCACGAGACCGCAAGGGCCTCTACGCCAAGGCCCGGCGCGGTGAGATCCCGAACTTCACCGGGATCGGCGCGCCCTACGAGGAGCCCGAGAACCCCGAGCTGCACATCTCGACGGCAGAGTACTCACCCGAGCACGCCGCCGACGCGGTCATCAGGCTGCTTTAACCGCCAGGACCTGCGTCAGCGGTACTGCGTCGCAGACTTGTCGCGGGGTGGCGGAGGGTTCGGCGGAAAGTTGCCGATCAGCGTGTAGGAGACGCCGTTGTTGAGGGCCGGCGTCCGGGTCATGTCGAGGGACTCCCAAATCGCCCGGACCGTACCCTGAACGGCCTTCGGGTTCCGACCGGCGATGGACAGCGCGATCTCGCGGGCGCGCTCACGAAGGGCTTCCCGGGTCACCACCTCGGTGACGAGGCCGAGCCGTAGGGCGGTCGCCGCGGTGATGCGTTCCTCGTTCCCCATGAGAGCCCAGCGCAACACGTCGCCGAGGGGCACCCCGCGGTGGAGCATGCCCATCGGTTCGAGGGCGCTCACGATCCCCACGTTGGCGTGCGGGTCGAAGAACACGGCGTCCTCGGAGCAGATGACGATGTCGGACTCATTGACGAAGTACTGGGCGCCACCGGCACAGAGCCCATGCACGGCGCAGACGACCGGCTTCCAGACCTTGTGGTGCAGCTTCGGGCTGAGCGAGACCCCGGGGTCGTAGCTGTTCCAGGTGTTCTCCTTCATGAACCAGGGCTCCGGGTTCTTGATGTCGATGCCGGTGCAAAAGGCGCGATCACCGTTGGCCTGCAGGACGACGCAGTAGATGTCGTCGGTCTCACGGACCGTCTCCCAGGCCCAGACCAGGTCGGCGGCCATGGCGTCGTTGAAGGAGTTGAAGCTGTCCGGACGGTTCAAGGTGATGGTGGCCACATGCTCCGCCACGTCGAACAAGATGGTCTCGCGTTCCAAGGGGTTCCTCCTGGCCGGCCGGCCGCTCTACTCAGTACACTCTTTTACCCCGGTTTGCGGCCGGGCGCGGTGGCGGACAGCATCACACACGACCAAAGACAGAAGATTCGAAGGACAGAGGAGAGGAACGAAGCGTGGAGATCCAGGGAAAGAAGGCCGTCATCGTCGGAGGCGCATCGGGCATGGCGAAGGCGTCGGCCGAATTGCTGCGCGAGAAGGGCGCGGACATCGCCATCCTGGACCTGCCGACCTCGGCCGGGGCCGAGGTGGCCAAGGGGCTGGGCGGCACCTTCCACGAAGTCGACATCCTCGACACGGCCCAGACGGAGTCCGCGCTCGCCGACGCCGTGACTGCTCTCGGTGGCCTGCACATCGCGGTGAACACTGCGGGCGGGGGGACGGCCAGGCGCACCCTGAGCAAGGACGGTCCGCATCCGCTCGAGGACTTCGTGCGGACCATCAACCTCAACCTGGTGGGTACGTTCAACCTCAACCGGCTCCAGGCTGAAGCCATGTCGAAGAACGAGCCCGAAGACGAGGAGCGCGGCGTCATCATCGACACCGCGTCGATCGCCGCCTACGAGGGGCAGATCGGGCAAGTGGCCTACTCGGCCGCCAAGGCAGGCATCGTCGGCATGGTCTTCACCATGGCCCGCGACCTGGGCAGCCTTGGCATCCGGGCCATGGCCATCGCGCCGAGCCTCTTCAGCACCGGCCTCACCGAGGGCATCCCCGATGAGTTCGCCAAGGTGCTGACGAAGGACGCGGCCTTCCCGAAGCGCATGGGCCGGCCCGAGGAGTACGGAAAGCTCGCCGTGGCCATCGTGGAGAACCCGATGCTCAACGGCCTCTGCATCCGCCTCGACGCCGGCACGCGCTTCGCCCCCAAGTAGTCAGGAGGGCCACCGTGCGATCGGTCGATCTGCACGTCGACGTCACCGAGGCGGCGGGCCTCGGGGAGCCGGCGCACGTAGCCCTCACCGTGACAGCGCCGGACGAGTTGCCGGTCGGCGGGCCGCCGGTCGTCTGCTTCGCCAAGCCCGGCGCCGGGTACTCCCGGGGGTATTTCACCGAGGCACTGCCCGGGCCGGCACCCGGTGTGGCGGCCGGCGCGCAGGCCACCTGGCATGCGGCGCGCGGCTGGATCATGGTGGCCGTCGACCATCTCGGCGTGGGCGAGAGCTCGCAGCACGACGCTGAGCAGCTGGGTTATACGCCGGTGGTGGCGGCGGCGCAGGCCGCCGAGACCGAGGTGCGGCAGAAGCTGGCGGCCGGCACCCTGATCGACGGGCTGCCTCCGGTGGATGATCCGCTCACCGTCGGCATCGGGCAGTCGATGGGTGGTGCGCTCACCATCGTGCAGCAGGGCCGGTTCCACTGCTACGACGGCATCGGGGTGCTGGGCTACAGCCCCCTTCGCACACACCCGAAGACGGAGCCCGGCACGGCGCCGCTCGGGTTGCCCTGGGTGCCGCGGGACACGGCACCGTCGGAGGGTGTGTTCACCAATGGGTTCGCCCTCAGCCTCGAGAGCGCGGGCGAGCGCACCGGCACCATGGCCTGGGGTTTCCACTACGACGACGTGGCCCCCGAGGTGGTGCAGCGCGACATGGAGGGCTACCCGTTGCGGGGCGGCAATCTGCCGGCCTGGGGGTCGGCCAGTGTCCCTTTCACGGTGGCGCTCTGGTCGGTGACACCGGGCGGCGCGCTGGCCGAGGCGGCGGCGGTGCGTACGCCGGTCCTGGTCGCCCTGGGCGAGCGCGACGTCCTGGTCGATCCGCGCGGCGAGACCCGGGCCTACGAGTCATCACCCAGCGTCGACTTCTTCGTATGCCCGCGCATGGCCCACATGCACAACTTCGCCGGGACGCGTGAGTTGTTCTGGCAGCGGATACACACGTGGGCGGACTGGGTGCGGAACTGGAAGGCTGCTGGTCCGGCGAGCGGATGAGGCAGGACGAGACCACGTAGCCACGAACGGATGGGAATCGACTATGGAACTCGAGCTGGCCGAAGACCTGCCCGCCCTGTTGACGCTCGAGCGAGTCGACCGTGACCTGTTCCGGGCGCGCAACGCCAACCTCGGGCCCCGCCAGACCCTCTACGGCGGGCAGGTGGCGGCCCAGTGCCTGATGGCGGCTGCGGCCACGATCGAGGACGACACTCGGCTCCCCCACTCGTTCCACGGGTACTTCCTGCGGCCGGGGCGGACCGACCTGCCGGTGGTCCTGCGGGTCGATCGCGACCGCGACGGACGCTCCTTCTCGGCCCGGCACGTCGTCGCGGTCCAAGAGGGTGAAGTCATCTTCTCCATGCTCACCTCGTTCCAGACCGAACGCGAGAGCGGGACCTTCGACCGCGCGCCGAGACGGGACCGACCCGATGCGGAGGACATTCCCCGGGGCAGCCACCACACATTGCTCGAGGTACGCGAGGTCACACGAACGGATTTCCTCAAGGGTGTCTTCAGCGATTGCATGTGGGCCCGATCCTCCGCCCCCTTGGGCGAGAGCCTCCTGGTGCATCGGGCTGCCCTGGCGTACCTCTCGGATCTCGGGTCTGGCTTCGGGCAGCACATGAACCAGATCAAGACGCGGGGCGGGCCGAGCATCGACCACGCCATGTGGTTCCAGCAGGACATCAGGGCGGACGACTGGGTGCTCATCGACCTCGAACCCATCAAGGCCTGGGGCTCGCGCGGGGTGTACCACGGCTCGCTGCGGGGCCGGCTGGGCGAGCTCGGGGCGACGCTCTACCAGGAGCACCTGCTGCTGCCGGGGACGATGGAAGAGGCGCCCGAAGAAGTCCGCCAGGCCCTGTCTCAGCTGCAGGCGTTCGAGGACCCGCACTGACGCACATGAGCGACGCGTCGCAAGGCCCCGATTGGTGGCGAGCGAGCGACGGCATGTGGTACCCGCCCGAGTTGCATCCTGACTATGTGACTCGTCGAGTGCCCGGTCCGACCCGAAGCGCTCCCAGCAGTCCTCGAACCCCGACGGCTCGGGCGCACAGCGGTGTGGGCGCGCCGGTCCTCAGCGACCCGCGGCGGTCGGCGGGCGCTCCAAGCGGACTCCGCTCTCCGCCCTCACCCTTCATCGCTCTGCGCGTGGTCAGCCTGGCCGCGCTGGTGTTGTCGATCGTCGGCGTCAACATGCCGTGGGCGACCACCGATGCCGCGCTGTCCGGATTGCGGACCAGCGTCACGGGTATCGGCCTGGGAACAGGGCGGCTGCTCTGCGGCGTGCTCGCGGTCGTGCTGGTGCTCAGCTGGTGGCACCTGGCCGCCACCAGTCGTCGCACGGGGGTCCTGCTCTTCGCCTCCTGGCTTGGAGCGCTGGCGCTGTCGGTGTACGAGATCGTCGACGTCATCGCCGTGCCGACCCGAGGGCTCTTCACTCTCAACATCGGCGTGGGGCTCTACCTGTGCGGCTTCGCCGCCCTGGTGGCGTGTGTCTGCAGCCTGGCCGACCTGGCCCAGCTCTGCTCTGCTGCCCACCCCGTCGGCCCGGCGAATCCCGGAGTCGTCTGGGCCGGTGGTCTCGTCGCGCTGGCTGTTGTGGCGGCGGCGGCCGCCTTCGCTGGGTACCGAGCCGCGGCCAGTCCGGTGGGCCCGATCCCGGCCCTGTCGCCTGACCAGCCGTTCGACAACGGCACGGGCGGCCCTCCGCCAGGTGGTGACGGGTCGACCGGGGGGACGGGGTCGGGGTCGACCGGGGGGACGGGGTCGGGCTCGACCGGTGGAACGGGGTCGACCGGGAACTCGGGCAATTTCGGCGGATCAGGGAATTCGGGCAATTCCGGCACGACCGGGAGCACGGGGAACAGCGGAAACAGCGGCCCAGGAGGCGGTCTGGGAAATTCGGGATCGGGGAACTCGGGGCCGGATTTCTTCGGGAATTCCGGCCCGGGCCTCTTCGGGCCGGGCCAGTTCGGGAACACCTGAGCCGGCAATTCCTACGCCGGGGACAACGGGATCTCGAGTCCAAGACCTCCAGGCTCGACACACGGGTGGGACTGGGCAACAATTAGGCGAACTCTGTTGTGAGGCGCAGCAGAAACGGGGGCGCCGATGAGTCAACCGCCGGGTGATCGTGGCCGGCCGACCACCGTCGTGCGCACGTCGCCGCCGCTGCCCTGGGTGAACGTGGCCGCGTTGCTTCTGGCCGCTGGAGGGCTCTTCCTTCCTTGGATCACGGGCAACGGCAGCGACCGCATGGGCATCGAGATCGACGCCGGGATCGTCTTCGCCGTCGCGCTGCTCATCACGATCCTGTTCACCGGCCCGCAAGTGCGACGGTCCGAGCGGGAAACCACGTGGCTCCTCGTGCTGTCCTGGTACGCGCTCGTCGCCGTGGCCGTCTTCGAAATCGTCCGCCTCTCCGCACTCTCGGCCACTCCAGGAACGGTGGTCCACATCGGACCGGGGCTCTACGTCTGCACTCTGGCGAGTGCCGTGGGTACGGCGGCCGCCACGTTGCGGGCGGCCGACCGCTGGCTGGCCCAGTGCGCGGACCCGTGGATGAAGACGCGGACCACATGGCTCCCCTTGGTGGCCGCCGGAGTCATGCTCGTGGCACTCCCGGTCTTCGGCCTGCTCGGGCACGATGCTGTGCACCAGCCCGCACTTTCCGCCGCGACACACCGGGTGGCCCCCGGAACTCGCGACGGATCGACCGCGCTCGGCGTCGCTCCCGCACCGGGCGGGTCCAGCGCGACGACTACGACGAGCGCAGTCGCCCTCCCGGCCCCGAGCACGCCGACCAGTGCGGCTCTCGGCAACACCGGGAACACCGGGCCGACCGGACCCGGTGATTTTCCGGGCACGGCGATGGACGCGATTTGGCCGGGCTACACAGGTGCGCCCGGGACCTCCTACGTGTGGCCCGGCTACATCGTGGCGGGCAATACCGGCGCCACCGGGAACTCAGGATCCGGGGTGACGGGGGCCAGCGGGAGCACGGGTAACACGGGCGCTCCGCTCACCACGACGAGCACGTCCGCCAGCGTCGCCACGAGCATGCAGACACCGCCGGGCGTGTCCTCGGGGGGAGGCAGCGGGAACAGCGAAGCGGCTGACTGACCGCCAGACCGTCGCCCGGGACCCTCGTGCAGTGACGACGACTGAGACCGCCAGAACGAGCCCATTTGTCGGCACTCCGGGAGACTGCAAGGCTCCTCGGGCCGCCCCGGCGTTGGGCTGGGATGTAGCTCGATAGAGGAACCGATTTCGCCATGCCGATCGCCATCACCGAAGACCACCGGGCCCTGGGGCAAACGGCTTCAGAATTCCTGGCCAAGCGCGACGCCCGGGGCGCGGCGCGGTCCCTGCTCGAGGCGCAACTGGAAGTCCTCCCCTCGTTCTGGAGCGATCTGGCCGGGTTGGGCTGGCTCGGTCTCCACCTGCCCGAGAACAGGGGCGGATCGGGTTACGGACTCCCCGAGCTCGTCGTCGTGGTCGAGGAGCTCGGCCGCGCCATGGCCCCCGGCCCCTTCGTCCCCACGGTGATCGCCAGCGCCGTGTTGAACACGGCGGCACCCGACGAACTGGCGGCGCGGCTGCTGCCCGGTCTCGCCGATGGTTCAGCCCTCGGGGGCATCGCGCTCGGCTCGGACATCACGGTCACCGGAGGCAAGGCCGCCGGGACGGCTCCGGCGGTCTTGGGCGGCGGCCTGGCCACCATCCTCGTGCTCCCGGCCGGCGACGACGTCATCGTGGTCGACGCCACCTCAGCGGGCGTCACGATCGAGCGGCCGCACAACCTCGATCCAACCCGCCGGGCGGCCCGGGTCACGCTCGAGGACGCGCCGGCAGACGTCATCGCGGGCGGGGCGCGGGACCTGGTCGACCTGGCCCGTCTGATCATCGCCGCCGAGGCCGTCGGCCTGGCCACGGAGTGCACGGAGCAGGCCGCCGACTACGCCAAGGTTCGCCTTCAGTTCGGCCGGCCCATCGCGATGTTCCAGGCGGTCAAGCACCACTGCGCCAACATGCTCGTCGCGAGCGAGCTGGCCACGGCGAACGTGTGGGACGCGGCGCGGGCGGCCGAAGAGGGCGACGACCAGCGCACCTACAGCGCCGCCATGGCGGCCGTGCTGGCGCTCGAGGCGGCCGATCTCTGCGCCAACCTCAACATCCAGGTGCACGGGGGCATCGGCTTCACCTGGGAGCACGACGCCCATCTCTACCTGCGCCGGGCCACTTCGCTCGAGGCGATGGTCGACACCGAGGCGGTGGCGATCGACGTCGCGAACTCGGTGCGCGGTGGGACGAAGCGGGCCCGCACGATCGACTTGCCACCCGAGGCCGAGCCGCTGCGCGACGAAGTGCGCATCTTCGCCGAACAGGTCAAGGACCTGGACCAGTCCGGACGGCGGGCAGCCATGATCGAGACCGGATACGTGATGCCACACTGGCCGAAGCCTTGGGGCCGCGACGCCGGCGCGGTGGAGCAGCTGGTGATCGAACAGGAGTTCCGGGCGGCCGGGGTGGCCCGTCCCCAGTACGGAATCACGGGGTGGGTGATCCTGACCCTCATCCAGCACGCGACCGAGGACCAGGTGGAACGTTGGGTCTTGCCCGCGCTGCGCCAAGACGTCATCTGGTGCCAGCTCTTCAGCGAGCCCGATGCCGGCAGCGATGCCGCCGGGGTCAAGACCCGAGGGACCCGGGTCGAGGGCGGCTGGCTGGTCAACGGCCAGAAGGTCTGGACGAGCGGCGCCCACCTGGCCAGCTTCGGCCTGGCCACCATCCGCACGGACCCCGACGTGCCCAAGCACCAGGGCATCACGACCATCGTCGTCGACATGCACGCCAAGGGCGTGGAGGTCCGACCGCTGCGCATGGTCACCGGGCACTCCGAGTTCAACGAGGTCTTCTTCAACGACGTCTTCGTGCCCGACGACGACGTGGTCGGACCGGTCAACGGCGGGTGGACGGTGGCCCGCGCCACGCTGGGCAACGAGTCCGTGTCCATCGGCGGAGGTGCCGGCGGGGGTGGTGGCATGACGCCGGCGGCGGTGGTCGCCGCTTTCGACCTCCATCCGGAGCGGCTGGCCGGAGGTGCGGGGCGCATCGGGCGCTTCGTGTCGCAGAACGAGGCCATGGCGGTCCTCAACATGCGCAGTGCACACCGGGCGGTCATCGGTGGCGGTCCGGGTCCCGAGGGCAACGTGACCAAGCTGGTGCTGTCCGAGCTCGGGCACGAGGCGGCCGCCATCATCGGCGCGCTGGGCGGTGCGGAGACCCTCTACTCCGACGGGCTCGGTGCCATGTCCTCCTCGATGATCCTGATGCACCGGGGTCTCTCCATCGCCGGCGGAACCTCGGAGATCAAGCGCAACCAGATCGGTGAACGCATCCTCGGCCTGCCCCGGGACCCGCTCATCACCTGACCCTCCGGTGTGTGGCCCCGGCGCTGCGCTCGGGCCGAAACCTTTAGACGTTTGACGCGCCGTTCCCTATGATGGGGCGATGGCCGCACCGACCACCGAAAGCCTCGGGGCGATCTTCGCCGACCCCGCCGCCTATGCCGACCCGGTTGGCTGGCACGCCGCGGCACAGCGCATCCGCGAGGAATCCCCGATCCTCAAGGTGACGCTGGACGCTTACCCCGAGTTCTGGGCGGTGACGAAGCATGCGGACGTCATGGAGATCGAACGCAATCCGGAGGTCTTCACCAACGCTCCGTTGCCGGTCCTGACACCGAAGGCGGACACCAAGGCCGCGGGTGACGTCCCGGTCAAGACCCTCATCCAAATGGACGGGGCCGAGCACAAGGCGCACCGCCACATCGTCAACAATTACTTTCTGCCCGGCAGCGTGCGCCGG
Organism: uncultured Acidimicrobiaceae bacterium; assembly: GCA_963809715.1. Taxonomy (GTDB): domain Bacteria; phylum Actinomycetota; class Acidimicrobiia; order Acidimicrobiales; family RAAP-2; genus Bog-473. Next base: position 49,494 of record CAWEKO010000004.1, read on the forward strand.
ATGCAGGAGCGCATCGACGCTTTGGCCGTGCAATCGGTGGACCACATGGAGAGTCTGGGCGGACGGTGCGACTTCGCCGGCGATGTCTCTCTGCACTTCCCCCTCCACGTCATCCTCTCCACCCTCGGGCTGCCCGAAGACGATTTCCCGCGCATGCTGCGGCTCACCCAGGAGCTGTTCGGGGCGGAGGACCCCGATGTCGGCCGTCTCGGAGAGGATGCGTCCATCCTCGAGGTCGTCCTCGACTTCGTGCAGTACTTCACTGCGCTGGCCAACGATCGCCGGGCCCATCCCACGGACGACCTGGCCTCCGTGATCGCCAACGCCGAACTCGATGGCCAGCCGATCGCCGACCTCGACGCGTTCGGGCACTATCTCATCATCGCCACGGCGGGACACGACACCACGTCGAGCGCCATGGGTGGCGGGATGCTCGCACTCCTCGACTACCCGGACCAGCTCGAGCTGCTCCTGTCCCAGCCCGAACTCGTCCACAACGCGGCAGACGAGTTCATCCGCTACGTGTCGCCGGTGAAGCACTTCCTGCGTACGTGCCAGTCTCCCTTCACCGTGCGGGACGTGACCTTCGAACCTGGCGACCTGGTCCTACTCTCCTTCGCGTCAGCCAACCGCGATGAGGAGGTCTTTGCCGACCCCTTCCGCCTCGACGTACAGCGGGAGAACGCGGCGACCCATCTGGCCTTCGGCTTCGGGCGCCACTTCTGCCTGGGAGCGCACCTCGCCCGCATGGAGATCCGGGCTCTGTTCGGCGAACTTCTCAGACGACTGGAGTCCGTCGAGCTGGCGGGACAGCCCACGTGGACCCACGCCTACTTCGTGCAGGGGCCAAAGAGCATCCCGATCACCTATACGTTCCGTTAGGGGCCCGCCCCGGCGAGGAGGTTCGCTCATGCCGGCAGCACGAGAGGCCCGCAGCTGGGCCGCCGACGGAGTGTTGGGCATGGCCGGACGCGCTGGCCGACGCCACGGCGCCGTCCTGGAGTCAGGTTCAACTCGCCCGATCGGCCGACACGACGGCCGGATAGGCCGACGCCAGCCCGGCCAGGCCCTTGGTCGAGTCGTCGAACCCGAAGACGTGGCGGAACTGTGCCGTCACGGCCTGGCGGATGACGGGCCAGGCCGTCGGCGGCGAGAGGTCGGGTGCGGTGCAGCCGTCGGTGGCCAACGGCTTGAGCGAGTCCGGAACGGGCACCTTGAGCGCGGCGGCGATGGCCAGCAGCCCACCCTGACCCGAACCGACTTCGCACACTTCAGCGAAGACGAGGTGACCGGCACCACGGACGAGGATGAGCCGCTTGGGGCTGTGCAGGTACCCGTAGGCGGAGATGATCGAGCTCGTCTTCACGACCTGGTCCGACGTGCCCGACATGAGCAGACCGGGCTGGTGGGGAAGGGCGGTCCCCGAGGCCGGTTTGGCCGGGCCGAGCGCGCCCACAGTCGCTCCGGCCAACCCGATGAAGGTGGCCACCTTGGGGTCGGTGGCAGCCAGGCCCTCGACGGCCGCTCCGCCCGCCGAGTGGCCGACGGCCCCGACCTTTGTGGTGTCGATGTGGCCATGGAACGGACTGGACGTCGCATGGTCCTGCGTCCCCATGAGCGCGATGGTCGCCTTCAGATCGTCGACGTCGGTGGTCTTCGCCGTGGCGGCGGTCGGGCCGCCGAGGACCTCGGTCAGGTCCCGGCTGTAGTGGTCGGGAGCGGCCACGACGAAACCCCACGACGCGAGGAACGCGGTGAGGAAGGTGGACTGATCGCGAAAGCCGGCGTAGCCGTGGCTGAAGACGACCAAGGGATAGCGACCAGGCGCCACCGGGACGCCCACCACGCCGCCGCTCGGGTAGGTCACGGAGAATCCGGCGGGGATCAGCTTCTGGAGCGCCGGCGGCAGCCAGGTCGCCACGTCATAGGTGGCGATGGGTTTGCCGGCCACGCTGGCCTTGGTCGCCGGGTACCAGACCTCGACCGGCGCGCCGTCGGTCGGCAGGGACAGCGTCGTCTCGCCGACGCCGAGCGGGCCGGGGTGCGTAAAGGTGCTCGTCCCGAGGTGCGCGGCCGTGGGCACCACGTCGCCCTCGACCTCTGTCGTGGCGGGGATAGCTGCAGTCGAGGTGACGGAAGCGCCCGCCGAGGGAGCCGCCGCGCTGCCTGCCAGCGCCAACGTGGCCAGGGCGATGACCGCCAGCGAACAGAACAGGGGGGTGTGTCGTCGAGAGGTGTGCGTCATAAGCCCGTCATCATGCACCCTCACCGAAGAGGCTGTCGGGCGCGTGCCAGTCGGTCGAGACGTACCGATGTGCAATGAGCCACTCGTCGCCCACGGGCACCAGTCGGTCTCGATAGCGGCCCATGTGGTCCGCGCCCACGTTCGTGAAGACGGTGAAGTAGCTGGCCACGGTCGCCTCCTCCCGGGTCAGCGACTCGAAGCGAAGGTTGGTGACGTTGTGGCGGACGATGCGCTTGGCCCCTGCGGCCGATTGCGCCTGGCTTGGTGAGGCCGAATTCCCGATGCCGCCACGAAACCGCTCCAGGATCGCCGCCCGGCCCACCAGGGGCGCCTCTCCACGAATCTCGAGGACGCCGTCCTCGGAGAAGGCCGACACGAACTCGTCGAGCTGGAAGCGATCACCGGCATGCGTGTACTTGGCCAGCGTGTCGCGGCATCGTTCGCGGGCCACCAGTTCCCAGAGCTCCATGAGGTGAGGGACTCTAGTGACAATGCGTGAGAACCCTCGCCTCCGGGGTTCGCGTTTGTAGAGTGCCGAGCATGGCCGACCCTGACGCAGACAGGAGTACGGGCACCGCGGTCTGGGAATTCCTCGTCGGCCCGCCCCGGCCGGCGCGAGCGGCAGAGAAGTCCCGCATCACTCCGGTGGAGGGACTCTCCGCCCTGTCGCTCGATGCGCTCACCTCGGTGGCCTACGGCCCCGAGGCAATCATCCTCGTGCTGGCCGTCGCCGGTGCCGGCGCCCTGCACCTGGTACTGCCCATCACGATCGCCATCGTCGCCCTGCTGGCCATCCTGGTTTTCTCCTACCGCCAGGTCATCGACGCCTACCCCGGCGGCGGGGGCGCCTACGCCGTCTCCCGGGCCAACCTGGGCGCCGGGACCAGTCTGGTGGCCGGTGCCGCGCTGGTCGTCGACTACACGCTGACCGTCGCCGTCTCGATTGCGGCCGGCGTGGCCTCGCTCACCTCCGCCTTCCCGTCGCTGACCGGGGCCACCGTCCCGCTCTGCCTGGCCATCCTGGCGGTCATCACCCTGCTCAACCTGCGCGGCTTGGGTGAGACCGCCCGGGCCTTCCTGCTCCCCACCATGGTCTTCATCGTCGGTCTCCTCGCCATCATTGCCATCGGGCTCATCCACCCGCTTGGTCTGCACGAAGCACCAATGGGTCAGTCCCAGCTCCCGACGAGCGGCCTCAAGGCGGTGACCGTCTTCCTCGTCCTGCGCGCCTTCTCGGCCGGGTGCAGCGCGCTCACCGGGGTCGAAGCCATCGCAAACGGTGTCCCGCTTTTCCGCGAACCCCGGCAGGTGCGGGCCAAGCGGACCGAGCTGCTCCTTGGGCTGATCCTCGGCGCCATGCTGCTCGGCCTCGCCGTCCTGGCCAAGCGCTGGCAGATCGGCCCGCGCAGCGGCCAGACCGTGCTCTCGCAGATCATGGCCATGGCGATCGGACGCGGCTGGGCCTACTTCATCATCTCCATCACCATCACCGTCGTGCTGGCCCTGGCCGCCAACACCTCATTCGGCGGGCTGCCCATCCTCTCGAGCCTGTTGGCCCGGGACAACTACTTGCCCCACCTCTTCACCCTGCGCGGCGACCGGCAGGTCCTCTCCAACGGCATCGTGGTCCTCTCCCTGATGGCCGCCGCGCTCATGGTCGCGGTGCGGGGCAACACCAACACGCTCATCCCGCTCTTTGCCATCGGCGTGTTCGTCGGCTTCACGCTCTCGCAGACCGGCCTCGTCGTGCACTGGCGCCGCGAACGCCGGCCCGGATGGCGCCGGCGGGCCACCATCAACGGGATCGGCGCCGTCATCACGGGCATCGCCACCATCGTGTTCCTCGTCTCGAAGTTCACCGAGGGTGCCTGGGTCGTGGTCATCGCCGTGCCCGCCTTCATCCTGCTGTTCCAGCGCATCCACACGTACTACGAGAAGGCCGGCGTCGAGCTACGCATCGACCAGACACCGCCCAAGCCCGTGATCAAGCGGACGATCGTCATCGTCCCGATCAATCGACTGTCCCGCCTCACCGGCAATGCCTTGACCGAGGCCATGTCGATGGGCCAGGAGGTCAAGGCCGTCACCGTCGTCCTCCAGGGGGGTGACGAGGGGACCCGTTACATCGACACCTTGCGCGAGGAGTGGCGCAAGTGGGATCCCGGCGTGGCCCTCCACGTGGTGCACAACGAGTACGCCTCGGTCGTGCAACCCATTGTGGAGTTCATCGACGACGTGCGGCGGGACCATCCCGACGACCAGATCGTCGTGCTCATCCCGATGGTGCGCCCGGACCACCTGCGCCAGCGCATCCTGCACAACCAGATCGACCTCGTCCTCTCCCGAGCCTTGCGCAGCCGCAGCGACATCGTGGTGGCCCGGGTCACCACGCCCCTCGAGCCCCCGGTCGAGCCTCCCGAGGCGCCCCCGACCTGAACGAGTGGCTCAGCGGCCCTGCCACACAGGGTCGCGCTTCTCGATGAACGCCCTGGCCCCTTCCTTGGCGTCCTCCGAGTTGAAGACCTTCGGCTGCCATTCCCTGGCGAGCTCCTGCGCCCGCTTGAGGTCGGTCGAGGCCGTGCGCACCATCTGCTTCGTGGCCGCCAGGGCGAGCGGGCCGTTCTTGGCGATGCGCTCGGCCAGGGCCACGGCGGCATCGAGCACCTCGGCCTGCGGCACGGCCTGGTTGATGAGGCCGAGGGATTGCGCCCGCACGGCATCGATCAGATCACCGGTCAAGGTCAGCTCCAGAGCAGCGGCCAAGGGAATCCGCGTACTGATGAACACGCCACCACCGGCGGCGAAGAGGCCGCGCTTGACCTCGGGGACACCGAACAACGCCGTCTCGGCGGCCACGACGACGTCACACCCGAGCAGCAGCTCGAAGCCCCCGGCCACGGCGGTGGCGTTCGCGGCGCCGACGATGGGCACCGCGATCTCGCCGCTGGTGAAACGGCCGAATCCGGCCATACCCTCCTTGCTTGCACTCACCGTGCCGCCTTCGGCGAAGGCGCGCAGGTCCATGCCGGCGCAGAACGCCTTGTCGCCGGTGCCGGTCAGGACGATCGCACGGGTGTCGGGGTCGTTCTCGGCTGCCACCATGCTCAGGCCGATGGCATCGAGCAGCGCGGGGTTCAGTGAGTTGCGGGCCTCGGGCCGATTCAGTCGCAGGATGGTCACTGCCCCCCGACGCTCGGTCATCAATACCGGCTCGGTCTTCTCCTCGTCAGCCATCTGGGCTTCCTCCCCTTCGCGCTTTTCTCGCTCTTTGACGCTCCCGTGATTACTACGGCAGGCGAACACGGTGGAAATCGGCCTCCGGTCCCGCGGGAGCGGGCCGGGGCGAGAAGCAGGACCTGCGGACTCTTGCACCCTGGAAGGAGCCCGGTGACGGTGCCGCACACACCCGGTCTGGGTTCACAATCGGGGTCGGGCGCCCTCGCGAGCGGAGTGTCCGGACTGGTCCGACGAACGCAGCGTCACGTGGGCCGGCGGGGTGTCGGACGTGTGCAGGGCGGTGGTGGCCGAGGCCAGGGGGCCGCTCCACACGCCGACCGTGGCCGCGACGGCACACAGGAAGCCAGCGGCGATGGTCCGGCCGGGGGTGAATGCAAGTGCCATGAAGGCACTGTCGTCCCCAAATGTTGGGACTCTGCGTGTATTCCGTAAAGGGACCCGAAGAATCCGAGACCCCGGATCCGTCAGGAATGCGAGCGACGGGTTCAGCTCACGATGGAGCCGAGCGCCTCGAGGTGCCGGCGCAATGCGGTGACGGACCAGCTCCCGGTCTTCCGCCTCGACGGCGCCAGCAATGCCTTGGCTGCCCGCTTTGCGCTGGCCTCCGCACCGGGGCGCGGCACGGCGCAAGGAGACGTCGAGGACACCGATCCGGCCTCCCGCCGAGGAGATTGGATTTTTCCTCGTTGACCTGCTCTTTTGGGAATCGAGTGTCCCAGACGGTGCTCCGGTCTGCAGCACTTCTATGATGAAAACATGGTTTGCGAAACGGAGATGTGCCGGTGGACCCGGTGACCAGACCGCCGTCCAATCCGGTGGTCGTGCCACCGGGGCGCCGGCCCGGCTCGGTGCGGCGCACGTCTTCCATCCTGATGTTCTGGCCCGACGGCGCCGGCACCGACCTGCACCTCAAGGGGAGGGCCCGAGACCTCCTGACCCCGGCCGACGGCGAGCCCGAGGTGCTCGGGAACGCCGACCTCTACGTCGTGACAAACCCCCTTCGCGAGGTCGTCAGCATCGAGGCCGACCCGTCACCGCTCGGGTTGGACAACTTGGTCGGTACACGTGCCGGTGGCAACCTCCGTCGTTCCATCGCCGAGGAGTTGCCCGACGAGGTCGCGGCAGGAACGCCGATGCACCTGTTGCTCGACGACGTGGCCGGATGCACCCTGATCGCCGGGTTTGTGTTCATCCGTTGGATGGACGAGCTGCCGGCCTTCCGGGAGCGGATGCAGAACGGACCGAAACACCGCATGCAGGACATCTGCTCAGGCTTCCGCCCCGGTTCGGTGGCGTTGTTCCCCGATGGAACCCTCTCGGGCAAGCTGCAGAACGTCGCGCATCCGTCCTCACTCAATGATCCGGACGATCCCTGGAGTTGGCACGAGCTCGATGACCACCCGCCCATGGCGATGCGGCGTTCGCGACGCATCGATGTCTGGATTGAGGGCGACATGCTGCAAATCGACGCCATGTTCCGCGACAATGCGTGGGACCCCGACGGGCAAGAGTCGGTCGTCCACGAGTACCACATGCAGGGCAGCGCCGAACGCTCCAGCGGAGTGTTGCGCGCCGTCAGGGCCGAGCCCCGCGTCCTGCCCTACAACGAGTGCACCGGAGCGGCGCCGAATGCATCATGGATGGAGGGCACCGAGCTGCGCGAGATGCGCACCGCCGTGCTCGATCGCCTCAAGTCAGTCGACTGCTGCACCCACCTGAACGACGGGCTGCGCTCGCTGGCCGAGGTGCCCATCCTCGCCGGCTCCCTCCCGGGCTGAAGCCGTCCGGAGTTCCGGCATGCCCCAGACGCTGAAACAGAAGGCAACGTCAGTAGTCAAAGCCGGTCGACCCCGTCGCTTCGAGTCGGCCGACGAGCTGCGCATCCTCCTCGACGCCGCCTTGATCGTGATGGAGCGCAACGGCTACGTCGACGCCTCGGTCGCCGACATCTTGCGCGAAGCCGACCTCTCCACGCGTTCGTTCTACCGGCACTTCGAGTCCAAGGACCAGCTGTTGTGCGCGCTCTGCCGCCGCGAGGCCGACGGCGCCTTGGCCCGGCTGACGGCCAAGGTGGACGCGGCGAGAGACCCGCGGGCGGCGCTCGACATCTGGATCGACGAGATCCTGTCGTTTGGCCACCAGAAGGCCAAAGCCGTACGGGTCTCGGTCTTGAGCTCGCCCGGCGCCATGAAGGCGGAAGGCTACGCAGAGGAGACGCAGCATGCGACCCGCATGCTCATGGCCCCGCTGGAGCAACTGCTGGCCGATGGCGTGGCCGACGGGTCGTTCCCGCTGGCCGACCCGGTCGGTGATGCACCACTCATCCAATCGGTGGCCTGGGCGGCGGCGGGGCTCAGCCCGACGCAAGAGCGTGCGACGACGCAAGCTGAGGCGTCGCGCCGCGTGCGCTCATTCTGCGAGCGTGCGCTGGGGGCTACGCCTTCTCGGTGAGTGACCAGAGGGCAGGCTCGCCCTCCTCGACCCGGATGAGGCCGTCAAGCTCGAGCACGCGCAGGTGCGACACCGTCTCTCCGACGGCGGCCCGGCGCATGAACCCTGCGATGTCGTCCCACGAACGCGACCACTTCATGTGCGCGGCGATATCCCATGCGGTGTGGGGACCGTCGCGCAGGATGGCGATGACCTCGTTGAAGCGCTCCCGGTGGTGTTGGCGAAGCTCTTCCAGCCGCCGGTGCAGGTCGGCGAACCGGTACTCGTGCGCCGGAAGCACCTCCTCCACCTCGTAGGGCTCGAGCTTGTCGAGCGAGTCGAGGTATTGGCCCAGCGGGTTGGCCCCCGCCTGCGGGTGGTACGGGATGTTCGGCGTGATGCGAGGGAGGACGTGGTCGCCCGAGAGCATGAGCTGGCGGCGCCCCTCGTAGAAGCACAAATGGCCGGGCGAGTGGCCCGGGGTCCAGATGGCAGTCAGGTCCCAGCCCGGCACCTCCGGCTTCTGTCCGTCCTCGAGGAGAACGTCGGGCACGACGGGATCCACCAGGGGTCGCATCGGCATGGAGGCATTCTGCAGGGGTTCGAGTTCCTCGTCGGGCGCACCCATCCGGCGCAGCGCGGTGGCGACCCGCTGGAGGAGGTCCTCGGGTTCGTCGTAGCGGTCGTGGATCAGCTCGGCGTCGGCAGGATGGAGCGAGATCCACGCGCCGGAGGCGTCCCGGATGCGGCCGGCCAGCCCGTAGTGATCGGGATGGATGTGGGTGACCATGACGCCCTGGACCTCGGACACCTCGCACCCCGCGACCTTCATGCCGGCGACCAGCGCGCCAAAGGCGTCGTCCGTGTTCCAGCCCGCGTCGACGAGGTAGGGCCCCCGGTCGGTCTCGAAGAGGTAGACGAGGACGTAGCGCAGCGAGTTCTGGGGCAGGGGCACCGGGATGCTCCACAAGCCAGGCTGCACCCTTTCGACTTCGGGGAATGGGTCGTTCGCGGCGGCGGCCCCGCGAGCGTGGCCGTTCGTCTTCGTCTGTGTGTGTTTGTGAGTCGAGGTCATGGCTAGTCCTTCGGCTCCCCGGATCGTCCCGGCGCCCGTTCAGCGATCATGTTCGATCGATCCTGTCGTTCCTCCAGCGATCGTCCACGCCCGAGCGTAAAGGACTGAGCCCGGTTACCGCCCATCCCGACGATGACCTCGTCGCCCTGGACCAGAGTGACCCTGCGTCGACCAGGGTTAATGCGCACTCTCTGCGATCCAAGGTTCGGCCCAGACTGCGCTGGAACGTGAAGGCGACGACCCGGCCCGAGGCCTCACAGGCGGCACCGTCCCGTAGGTCGCGTCCAGAGTCGTAAACGACCTGATTGCGCATCGCCGTTTAGTGTCAGCCTGCGTCATCGACCGACAGATCGGGGGATCCATGGCCGGACCATTGAGCGGAGTACGCGTTGTCGAGGTCGCCAACTGGACGTTCGTCCCGGCAGCCGGCGCCGTGCTGGCCGATCTCGGCGCTGACGTCATCAAGGTCGAGGCGCCGAACGGCGACCCGCAGCGTGCGCTCTTGAACATGCTCAACATGAAGGGCGGCGGCCCAAACCCGTTCGTCGAAATCCCGAACCGCGGGAAGCGCAGCGTGACCTGCGATCTCACCACGGATGCCGGACACGAAGCCCTCGGCGCGATCGTGCGGTCGGCCGACGTCTTCGTGACCTCCAACCTGGCTCCGATCCGCCGGAAGTTGCGGATCGAAGTAGAGGACGTGCGCGCCGCCAACCCCGACATCATCTACGTGCGGGGCACGGGGTGGGGCAACCAAGGCCCCATGGCGGACGTCGGTGGGTACGACATGGCCTGTGGTTGGGCGAGTAGCGGTATGGCCTTCAAAATGAACAAGGGCGGAATCGAACCACTGCCTCAGCCGCCGGCCTTCTTCGACCTCCAAGGCGCCAACACGATTGCCGGTGCCATCGGCTTCGCGCTCTTCAAGCGGGTCAACACCGGCGAGACATCCGTGGTGGACGTCTCCTTGATGCACGTGGGCATGTGGGCGCTCTCACCCGACATAACGGGAGCGCCCTACAGCGGAGACGTGGTCGGCTACGGGGATCGCAAGCAAGCGCCCAACCCACTTGTGAACGGTTACGCCACGAAGGACGACCGCTGGGTTTACTTCGTGTGCCTGCAGCCGGACCGGTTCTGGGAGGAGTTCTGCACCCTCTTGGGACGTCCCGATCTGATCACCGACAAGCGTTATGCCGACTCCAACGCGCGTTACGAGAACCGGGTGGAACTGGTGACGGAGCTCGACAATGTGTTCATCGGCCTCACGTTGGACGAGATCCGGACAAAGTTCGAGGCGTTCAGCGGTGTCTGGGCGCCGGTCCTACGCCCATCGGAGCTCCATTCCCATCCCCAGGTCGAGGTCAACGGGTATCTTCCCCACGTGACGGCGCACGACGGCTCGGACTACCGCATCGTGGCGGCGCCGGTCCATTTCTCCGGTCACACGACGGCACCGTCTGGGCCTGCACCAGAATTGGGTCAGCACACCGAGGAGGTTCTGCTCGAGTCCGGTTTGGACTGGGACACCATTGGGGCGCTCCGCGATGCGGGGGGTCTGGGCTAAGGCGCCAGAGGCGGGCACCGAGTCGCGCCCGGGTCTGGTGGCTCGTCGGCACACTGCGGCGCCGGTTACTCGACAATCGCATCCACCAAGCCCCACGCCAGCGCGGTCTCGGCGTCGATGGCACGCCCGGACAGACCGAGCCAGGCCGTCCGCTGACGGCCGATGCGCAGCGGCAGGCTGACCGTTCCGCCGGCACCGGGCACCAGGCCCAGACCGATCTCGGGCAGCGCGATCTGTGTCTCGGCCGATGCGACCACTCTGTCGGTGAACGCCGCCAGCTCGATGCCGGATCCAAACGTCGTGCCATGGATATACGTCGTCGTCGGCTGCGCCAGGCGCGCCAGGACCCGGGCCACGCTGCGTTCGAGCCGGATCAGGTGGGCCGAAGCCGGGTCTGACCGGGTGCCGAACTCGTTCAAATCTCCGCCCGCGCAGAAGGCACGTCCTTCACCTCGTATCTCGACGCTCTTGATGCTGAAATCGGCAGCCGCCACCGTGAGCGCCTCGACCAACTCGTCGCGCATACGGGCGTCGAGCGCGTTCAAGCGCTTCGGCCGGGACAAGATGACGACGAGGGTGTCGTCATCGCGTTCGACCCGGACACGGGGGGCGTCATCACCCTCGAGACCAGCCGGCGTGCGGCTTGCCCTCCAGGCCTCGAACTCAGGTCCCGACTGCAGCACCGAGTAGGCGGACGATTCGGCCACGAGTCCGTCGTCGATCGTCCTGCGCTCCTGACCTCGGAGGAGAAGGGCCAACGTTGTGCCGGCGATGGGGTGCGCCTCGAGGTTCGCCGCGATGGCTTCGAGGACGGGGTCACCTTCGGGAATCAGGACGTCGCACAACCGCCTCCAGGGCTCTTCCGCCTCGGCGCGGGTGACCCCCACCACGACGAAGGGCAGACTGGTGAAGCGCGCAACGGTCTCCTCGGTGGGCGCGTGCCGCGCGTCGCTGAGATGCACCAGCACCGCCCCGCTGCGCTCGGATGGGACGGGTCGGCGCAGCTCGTCGAGCAGAGCGTCAGCACTGAGGATGTCCAGAATCACGAGACGTTACCCTGCGCCCATGGAGGACCCGACCGTGGAGCGCTGGGCGGCGAGCGGCCTCATGGCGCTCACCGGGTCGGCGACACGCCCCCTCGGGCCGCCCTCGGGACTGATGGAGCGCCTCGACCAACTGGCCGCGTCGTTCCCGGGACTCGATGCGCCGGCCCTCTTGGGCGAGCGCGCCGCGCTCATGGGTCTCTGGCGACGAGGCTCGATCAGCTGCGGCGGGAGTTGCCACCTCGTGGCGAGCTCGGAGGGCTGGGTTGCCGTCTCGTTGCCGCGGGAAGAGGATCGCGACCTGGTGCCCGCCTGGCTCGAGCTGTCCTCGCCACCGGCGACGGAACCGGCGACCTGGTCGGTCGTTCGAAAGGCGTTCGCCGAGCGCGACGCGTCCGCTCTGCTCGATCGGGCCGTCCTGCTCGGGCTCCCTGTCGCCCGGGTGGGTGAGATGAACGCTCCCGGTGTCACGGCCGGGCGCCTCGGGGATGCCCCGCCGCTCTCCGGTCCCGAGGATCTCCTGGTCGTCGACCTCTCCTCGCTGTGGGCGGGGCCACTGTGCGGTGATCTGCTGGCCCGAGCCGGGGCGCGGGTCGTCAAAGTCGAATCCACCTCCCGGCCTGACGGTGCGCGGCGTGGTCCGGTGTCCTTCTTCGACCTCCTCAACGGAGCCAAGCGATCAGTCGCCCTCGACTTCAACGACCCGACCGAGCGCGCACTCCTCGGTCGTCTCGTCCACACGGCCGATGTCGTGATCGAGGCGAGCCGGCCTCGCGCGCTCGAACAGCTCGGCGTCGTGGCTGCAGACATGGTGGCCAGCGGACCGCGCCTGTGGCTCTCCATTACCGCCTACGGTCGCCAGGGAGTGTCAGGGAACCGGGTCGGGTTCGGTGACGACGCGGCCGCGGCCGGCGGACTCGTCGCATGGTCCGACGAGGAGCCCGCATTCTGCAGCGATGCCATCGCCGATCCCCTCACCGGTTTGACCGCGGCCGCCCGAGGTCTCCAGGCCCTCCAAGACGGCGGTCGTTGGCTGCTGGACGTGGCCATGGCCGGTGTTGCCGCCTCGTTCGCCGGTCCGACGCTTGCCGTCCCCGAGGAATTGGTACCCGCCCCACCCTCGGCGCGACGGCCCCTGGGCACTGCACCGGCGCTCGGCGCCGACAACGCGGAGGTCATGGCCGAGCTCGGTCTTGAGGGCTGAACCTCCCACTATGCGGAAAAGCAACTTCTTCTGATTGAATCGTCCTCGCCACGGGGCGATTCGATTCGCACCACGACACGCACGGGAGGAACGGCGTTGGCTGACATCATGCAAGGGGTCCGCATCCTTGAGGTGGCGGAGCACACGTTTGTCCCCGCCGCGTCAGCCATCCTGGCCGACTGGGGTGCCGAAGTGATCAAGATCGAGCACCCCGAGCGGGGTGACGCCATGAGGGGCCTGGCGTCGAGCGGCGTGATGCCCTCCATGGGCAACGTGCACGTGTTGCTCGAGCACTCCAACCGCGGGAAGAAGAGCATCGGCATCGACGTCAATACCGAGCAGGGTCGCGAGCTCATCTACCGCCTGGCCGCCACCTGCGACGTGTTCCTCACGAACAAGCTCCCCGAGGTCCGCAAGAAGTTGAAGATCGAACTCGAAGACATCCGCGCCCACAATCCGAACATCATCTACGTGGCCGGGACCGGAGCGGGCGAACGAGGGCCCGACGCCAACAAGGGCGGCTACGACTTCCTGAGCTACTGGTGCCGCGCCGGGAGCGCCATGGGGACGACGCCGACCGACGTCGAGTACATGTGCGGGCAGCCCGGCCCGGGCTACGGCGACTCCATCGGCGGCATGACCATCGCGGGCGGGATACTGGGGGCGCTCTTCCACCGCGAGCGCACCGGTGAGGCACTGCCGGTCGACGTGTCCTTGCTCGGGGTCGGCATGTGGGCCATGAGCCCGGCCATCGCGCTCTCCCTTCAGCTGAACATGCCCTGGCGTCCCGGCCCGAGCAGCGGTGGTGGGGCCGGACCCGCGAACCCTCTCGTGGGCACGTACTTCACGCAGGACGGAAAGGCGCTCGCCTTCACCTGCCTCCAGGGCTTCAAGTACTGGCCGGGCGCCTGCCGGGCCATCGGCCGCGAAGACCTGATCGAGGACGAGCGCTTCAACTCGCACGAGCAGTTGGCCGCCAACGCCAAGGAGGCCCGCGCCATCCTGACCGAGGTCTTCAAGGCGGCGCCGCTGGCCGAGTGGAGGCAGCGCCTCGACTCCTTCGACGGACAGTGGGCGGTGGCGCAGGACACCCTCGAGGTCGTCGACGACCCGATGGTGGCGGCCAACGGCTACCTGGGGGACACGGTCAGCGCAGAGGGCGTGCCCTTCCAGCTGGTGACCACCCCCGTCCAGTTCTCCGGCGTTCCGGCCACGCCCAAGCGTGCTCCCGAGTTCAACGAGCACTGCGAGGAGATCCTGGGCAGCATCGACTGCGGCACAGACGAGATGCTCGAGCTCAAGGTGGCCGGCATCGTGGCCTGAGGAACTGGCGTCCCCCTCGACTCGCCCGGAGCGAATCAAAGTCCGTTTGTCCAGGAAGTTCTCGACCGCCTGCCTCAACCGCAAAAAGTTCGCGCGCGGTGTCGATTCGGGGGACACTCGTTCGACGCTCTGCCAGAGTGAGACGAAAGACGTCTCAGCGAGCAGAAACGGAGACCATCATGCGGTTCCTCGGATACACCCTCGGCGACGAATCGGCCATGCCGGCCGAGCCCCCGTCTCCCGAGGTCTTCGAAGCGATGGGCAAATTCATGGAAGAGGCCACCAAGGCTGGCGTCATCGCGGCCGCCGGTGGGATCGCTCCGACCGCCATGGGAGCGAAGATCACCCTGAAGGACGGTGCGTTTACCGTCGTCGACGGGCCGTTCACGGAGGCCAAGGAGATCATCGGGGGTTGGGCCCTGCTCGAGTGCCGCGATTTGGCAGAGGCGGTGGAATGGACCAAGCGGTTCCTCGGGGTGCTCGGAGAGGGCGAGTCGCGGGTTCGCCCGGTGTTCTGACCGGAATGACCAGTTGATCCACCTGGTGGTTGAATCGGTGGCGTGCCGGCCACCGATTCAACCGCCGCAATCGAGGCGGCCTATCGGATCGAGTTCCCGCGAGTCGTGGCCGTCCTCGCCCGCATGGTGCGCGACATCGACCTCGCCGAGGAGCTGGCCCAGGAGGCGCTCGTCGACGCTCTGCGCCAATGGCCCCTGGACGGAACGCCGGACAATCCTGGGGCCTGGCTCACCGCGGTAGGCAAGCGCCGCGCCGTCGACCGGATCCGGCGGGATCGCACCCTGGCACAGAAGTACGCCTTGCTCGGGCGGGAATCTGCGAGTGCACCGACCTCTGCGGTGTCGATCGAGTTGGACGACGAGCAGTCCATTCAAGATGATCGACTTCGACTGATTTTCGTGGCCTGTCACCCCGTGGTTCCAGTTGCTGGACGCGTCGCCCTCACCCTCCGGCTCGTTGGTGGGCTGAGCGTTCCCGAGATCGCCCGCGCCTACGTCGTCCCCGAACCGACGATCGCCCAGCGCATCGTGCGCGCAAAGAAGTCCATCGCACGTGCGGGCGTGCCATTCGAGGTGCCGACAGGGGAGGACCGTGCGGTACGGGTTGGTGCCGTCCTCGAGGTGATCTACCTCGTCTTCAACGAGGGACACTCGGCCACGGCAGGTGAGGGCTGGGTCCGACCGGATCTCTGCTCGGAGGCGCTACGCCTTGGACGCGTGCTGGCCGGGCTCATGCCCGCCGAGGCGGAGGTGCACGGACTCGTTGCCCTCATGGAGTTCCAATCGTCGCGTCTGAGCGCCCGGGTCGGACCTGCCGGCGAAGCGGTTCTGTTGTTGGACCAGGATCGGCGCATCTGGGACCAGCTCCTCATCCGACGAGGCGTCGACGCCCTGGCGCGCGCCGAGGATCTTCAGGCCATCACGGGCCCGTACACCCTTCAGGCGGCGATTGCGGCGTGCCACGCCCGAGCCGTTCGCCCCGAGGACACGAATTGGCAACAACTCGTCGACCTCTACACGGAACTGGCGCAGCGATTCTCCTCGCCGATCGTGGAACTGAATCGGGCCGTTGCCGTTTCCATGGCCAGCGGGCCCGAGCTGGCGTTACCCCTCGTCGATGTGATCGTGGCGAGTGGCAGCCTCGAGCGCTACCACCTCCTCTACAGCGTGCGGGGCGACTTACTGGACCGGTTAGGAAGACGCGAGGAGGCAGCGGTCGAGTTCGACAACGCAGCCGCACGTGCCGGGAACGACCCCGAACGCGAGCTCTGTCGCTCCCGCGCCGCTGCGTGCCGCGCCTCGAACACAACGACCACTACCGATTGGCGAGCCTGCTGAACCGGGAGGATCTCGACGTCGTCCACCACGGTCGGAGTTGCAGCCGGACAGGTGGCAGTGTCCCGTAGACCAGGACCGCCTGCCCACGCCGCAGACAGCGCAGCTCTTCGGGCGGCAACAACCGCCGCGGACCCGTGGTCGAAGTGGTCGAACGGGCCCCACGGGGATCCCGGGTCACCGAGGGCTGGGTCACCTCCTCGTCGCCCACCAGTCGGCTGGCGTACTCGAGGGTGTCGGGGTCGGCGATGCCCGGGAGGAACAGCTTGGCCCGGTGGTTGTTCAGCACCGTCGGTGCCCTCGTGCCGTAGCGACCCCTGACTTGGGCCAGGTCCTGCCAGATCGTCACCAGCTGGATCCCGTGCGACGCACAGGTCGCGGCCAGTCCGTCGAGCTCGGGGAGCGGCGCGATGTGCGCGGCCTCGTCGAGCACCACGAGCAGCGGTGGATCGAGTGGTCGTCCCGTTCGTGTGGCCTGCCCGAAGGCCGTGGCCAGCACCTGCTGGGTGAGCGCGCTGAAGTAGCCCCGCAATCGTCGCTGGTCATGAGCGGGCGCACACAGGTACAGCGTGTGACACCCGTCGAGCAGGTGGACCGGCTCGAACGGCGGCGCCACCGTCGACTCGGAAACCGGCGCAAACGGAGCCAGCACCGTTTCGGCCGTGGTGGAAACCGAGCTTCGCGTGCGCTCGTCCCGGCACCAGGAGGCCTGAGCGGCAGCCAGTGCCTCGGCCGGGCCGCCGCGCTCGAGGATCTCCGCCACCTCGGCCACCTCCTGGGTGTCCACCCAGCGCACGACGTCGGCCATGGTGCGCCGTTCCCGCGCCGCGGCCAGCAGCAAGGGCGCAAGGAACTTCGCCGCCGTGGCGTACCAGAAGTCTCCGTCGGCCGACGTGCCGTCTGCCCGGGCCGTCTCGCACAGGTCGGCGGCCACGCGGCAGGCGTGACGCCAGTCGTCGCACCCGGTCAAGGGCGACCACGTGCTGGCCGGGAAGCCGGTGCTCGCCGTGGGGTCGATGCACCACACCTGACCTCGGTCCGCCCGAGACACCCTCGTGTGGCGCAGGAGATCTCCCTTGACGCTCGTCGCCAGGACGGGGCCGGGCCAATCCAGAATGGCGGGAACGGCCAGACAGCTCGTCTTGCCACTCTGGGTGGGGCCCACGACCACGACCGACTGCGCAGGTTCGGTCGCCAGGGCTGCGGCCGCGAGGCGGCCGGGCAATCGCCCGAGCGCCAGGCGCCCCGCGACAGCAGCGTCCGGTCGAACGACCAGGGCCCGGACGTCGCGACGACCGGCCCAGCGGGCGCCGCGGCGCCGCTGCGTCGCGGCGGGGCGGCGCCCGCCTTGATGGAGAGACGCGCCGGCCACCAAGGCTCCGCCCAGGCCCACTGCGAGCACGACGGACTCGAGGCTCACCCCGAGCGTCCGATCATGGCGGCGTCGGTGTCGGCGATCTGCCGCTCCACCGAACTCAAGCGGTGCTGGACCAGGAACGACCGCTGGCCCACCTTCCACAGGGCAACGCCCCGCCGCAGCTGGGGCAGGAGCTCGGTCTCGGTGGCCGAGAGCGACAAGAGCTCGGCCGCCGCTTCGAGCTCGCCCGGGGACTGCGCATAGACCACCCGGGTCTCCGAGTCCGCCAGCAATCCCTGGGCCAGTGCGACCTGCTCGGAGTCCGACGCCCCCACCGAACGCAGATCGGACACCCGGTGGAGCACCGCCACGTTGGCCACGCCGAACGCCCGCGACAGCTTCCACGATGACTGCAACCACCGGGCCACGCCCAGATTAGACAGCATGTGCTAACCTGTGTCTCGTGCGGGTGGGGATCTACAGCCGGATCTCGTCGGACACCGAGGGGCTCGGGCTGGGCGTCGGCCGCCAAGAGGACGACGCTCGAACGGTCGCCAGCCTGCGCGGTTGGGACGTCGCCTGCGTCTACCAGGACAACGACTACTCGGCCTTCAACGTCAAGGTGAAGCGTCCGGAGTTCGAGCGCCTGCTGGCCGACCTCGAACGAGGCACCGTCGACGGGGTCGTCGCCTACGACCTCGACCGTTTCTCCCGCCAGCCGGCGGACCTCGAGCGGGCGATCCGTATCTTCGACACACGTCCCGGCTTGGTCTTCGCCACCGTGCAGCAGGATCTCGATCTCTCCACGTCGGACGGCCGCACGATGGCCCGCGTGATGGTCGCCTTCGCCAACAAGTCCTCGATGGACACGTCTCGCCGCATCAAGCGCAAGAACCTGGAGCTCGCACAGCGAGGCGTCCCCCGCAGCACGCGGCGGCCGTTCGGGTACGAGGACGACAAGGTGACGATCCGTCCGGCCGAGGCCGAGCTGGTCCGGCAAGCCGCCCGAGATGTTCTGGCCGGTGTGGGACTCCACACCATCGCCCGGCGATGGAACGAACAGGGGGTTCGCACCCCGTACGGCAACCAATGGCTCCAGAGCGTCCTCAAGGCCATGCTCGTCTCCCCGCGGATGGCCGGCTTCCGCATCCATCAGAAGCAGATCGCGAGGGACGCCGACGGTCGTCCGGTCATGACCAAGCGGGAGCCGCTCATGGACGTGAGCACCTGGGAGTCCGTGTGCGCCGTCCTGAACGACCCTGAACGGACCCGGCGTCACACCTACCCCGGCGGCCGGAAGCGGCTCCTCTCGGGGCTGGTCCGATGCGGCACGTGCGGTGTCTCCATGAGTTGCGACGCCCTCGGCAAGGATCGCCTCCCCTGTCGCATCCAGCGTCGACCACGCCAACTCCTTGCCCTCTCCGCTCGTGAAAACGGACTGTACGAGAGCCACCTGCGGCGCTGGGATCCCCGCTTCAAGACAATACGAGTACAGCTTTCGTCCGCAGGCGTGGTCACCGCCCCTTCTTCGAATCACTTCCGCGTAGGTGCGGACGAAGAAATCGAAGCCCTTATTGGGGGGATGACAGCACCACCCGTCAAAATCTGCGTCCTCGACGATCAATAGACCACCGGTTCGGACCGCGGCCCACATCCGGCGAAGAAGATTCACCGGCTCGCTCAAATGCTGGAGGAGAAACCGCGAATACACCACGTCATAGGCGTCCGGCTCGTCCCAGCGGTTGACATTTCTTTCGAGGAACTCAACGTTGGCTGACTCCGCGCTCCACGGCGGCCTTCCGCGCCAGGTCGAGCTTCACCTCGTCCATATCCACGCCGGTAACGAAGCCGCCGGGCTCAACGAGCCTTGCCATCGCCAAGGTAACTTCCCCGCCGCCGCAGCCCACGTCGATGCACTTCATTCCGGGGCGGAGTCCGGCTCGGCCGAACAGAGCCGCGGTATCAGGCCAGCTCGCTCGTGCCAGTAGCAAGAGGCGGTTGTATCCTTCACGGCCCCCCCGGATCACATACCGCTCCACAGCCTCGAGCATAAGCGCAGCCGAAGGGCGAAGCCCGGCGACTCACCTCGGCCGGTCACCCGCGCATGACACCGACCGGTTTGAAATCGCATCGGTTACCGGGCGAGATTCCTTTTACTCCCAGGACTATCCCCGTAGTGCGTACCGGGCTAGGGATCACACGGATATGAGCAGCGATCAGACGCGGCCAGAGGCCGGCGGAGCGAACGCTTGACGGCTGCGGCCGCAGCGCAGCGCCGATTTCCACAGTGGAAGCGGCCGGACGGTTTGCGGCGTCCCGGAAGCCCGTCCCGATAGGACTGTGGATCAGACACGGTCCCCCGTCCGGATTGCTCGAGGAGGATCTATCACAGACAGATCAAGCTGGATATCGAGGTTCGTAGTCGGCGACGACTTCGAAACCAACTGCGGCGCTTGGAGCGTCGGCAAGCCACGTTCGAATCGTCGATGAAGAGGTTTCGGTTAGGGGTAAATCAGTAAGTCACGCTGAGAGGCGTACCCACTGGCTCAGCGTGGTCGATAGATATCGGCTCGATGATCAATTCGCAGCACCGTGACCTCACGCTGCTCATCGTCTATCTCGTAAACAATGCGGTACGGACCACGTCGCGCTGACCACAGACCGGCCAGCTCCGCACGAGTGGATGCCCCACGCGACGCGGCGATTCGACGAGGGGGCCGACCATGAACTCGACGACAGCCGCAGCGACAGCCTCTGGGAGACGGGCAAGTGAGCGTTCGGCCGCGGCAGCAACCACCAGATTGTGTGCTGCGTCGCTCACCTGCTCAGATATTTGGCGCGCAACTCATTGGCCCCGATTGTTCTGCCTTGGGCCACGTCCTCACGTCCGGCCTCAATCTCGGCAATGGCCGAGGGCTACATTGACTCGCCGGACTGGAGGGATACTTAGCTCAGTGACCCTGCGCTCACGGTCGATTTCCTGGACCTATCGGCATGGATCAATTTCCAGTATGGGGACTACATAACCGCCTCCGGCCTCATCGATGAGGCGGTGACCCAGGCCAAACAAGAGGGCGCAGCATGCGACGTTGCACGGACACTGAGCCATCGCGGAGTCATTATCGTCTCGCAGGACCCCGATCGGGCACGTGGATGGCGAGGGTGTGATTACGCGAGATTGAATCAACATTATTTGAACTCCTTAAGGCGATCGAGGCCGAAGTAACGGCAGCGGCAGCCCCCTCCTAAAGGGCCCAAAACGCCGAATCGGGCGCTTCGGGTGCCGGGCGAACCGGCCTGGAAACTCCGTCGGGTGCCTCGCACGACTGTCCGGTTGGGTCAGCTTACGCGCCGGTGTCAGAACAGAAACCCGGGCGTCGGTTCGCCGAGGAGGGTCGCACCCGTTGGCGTGAAGGCGTCGGCCGTGAATAGCACGTGCTGCACGACGGCGTGAATGTCCCGTAGCCGGCGCTGCAGAGGGCTTCTCTCGAACAGCCCGGTCGTGCCCGCCTGGTGGTACGCGCCGTTGACGACGCTGGTCGTGATCTCGCCGACCCGGGAGAGCACAGTTCTGCGCTCGAGCAGCGTCTGTTGATCGGGGTCATGGTCTGTCGTGGCTCGTTCCCAGTCGCAGGTGGCAACATTGTGGAGCAGGACGCGGGCCGTCCTAAGGTCCGTGTCGAGCCGGCCCAGGGTGTGTTGGAAAATGGGTTGTTCGGCGAGACGGTTGAGGAGGCCCCCGAGCGGTTTCTTCGTCGCAGCAATAGTGATGAGATCCTCAACCGCCCCCTGCGCTGTGCCAACTGCGACTGCCGCGAGTTCGAGGCCGAGACGGCCGAGCGGGCGTACGCGGTCGAGCGGGTGTCGGATGACCGGCGCAGGTGCCAAGTACGACCCCGTCCACTCGGTCGGGACGAACAGGTCGGTGGCTCGCAGGTCGTTGCTCGCGGTGCCCTTCAGCCCGCTGACGTGCCAAGTGTCGACGATCTCGACTTGGCCGGCCGGGACGACAGCCATGAGGACCTCCGCCTGCCCCGATCCCGACGAATTGTCCGGCTGCTCGACGAAAGCGGCCAAATTAAAATATTGAGCATGATCGCAACCGCTCGCGAACGGCCACTGCCCGCTGAAGCGGTAGCCGCCCTGCACCGGGACGGCGAGACCGCGCGGGACGAGGCTCCCTGCCTGAATGACGTCGGGCCCGTCTGCGTAGATTGTGTCGTACGTCTCAGGCGGCAAGAACGCGAAGATCGCCGGCGTGTTCGCACCAATGGTGGCGATCCAGCCCACCGACGCGTCTGCGCGGGACAGTTCCTCGATCACCCGGACGACCTCAAGCGGCGGCAACTCGTCCCCCCCGTGCGACCGCGGGACGTACATGCGAAAGACGCCCGCCTCCCTGAGCGCGCTCACCAAGTCTCCAGGCACTGACCGTTCGGACTCGGTGATGGGCGCGCTCGCCGCGATGACCTCCGCCGAAATTCTTCGCGCTGTCCAGGGTCGTGCCCATACCGGCCCTCCGTTACGACGTTCCAACCGGGACACCAGGATGCGTTGAACCTAATCCCCGGCACGTACTTGCGCATCCTACGCATCCTTACCCAGACGAGTGGCACGCCCGATATATGCAGATTTGCTGCACCGAGTGCCCGGTATGTCACCGAGGTCGAACTGGACGTGATCAGCGTGCCCAGCTGA
Organism: uncultured Acidimicrobiaceae bacterium; assembly: GCA_963809715.1. Taxonomy (GTDB): domain Bacteria; phylum Actinomycetota; class Acidimicrobiia; order Acidimicrobiales; family RAAP-2; genus Bog-473. The sequence goes on from CAWEKO010000004.1 coordinate 71,526, forward strand.
GGGGTACCACTGTGCTGCGCTCGGCGCGCACGAAGCCAATGTCGATCAACTGGTGGCCCATGTGCGAGACGGGTCGCGGAGGACATGGCCACGATGGCGGACGATGTCGTGGAGGGACGTCTGGTCTGGTGTGACGAACATGCGACTGGGTCGTCCTACAACGTGATCGTCGACGGCCGCACCCTCACCTGGGAGGAGTTGGGCCAAGCCTTTGACCCTACAAGGCTGGCGGTTCAGGCTGCAGCCGGCCGACCGAGTCTACGATCTTCGACCTGACGCTGCCCTCTTCTCCCTGACGCCGCCGACCATAGGTGACGCCGCCGGCACCAAGGCCACTTTTCCCGGATCAGCGTTTTGTTGGACGAGTTCTTGGCGGACCAGCATCGCCGTCTGACCGCGAAGACCTCTTCAAGACCACTTGACAATCCGTTCTTTTGATCTATGTTCGACGTGTCTCAGGGTTCACTCGGTCTCTCAGCATGTCGTTGCGGGCGAGGGTCGAGCACCGAAGGGCGATTGGTGGGCGGCGCTCCAGCGGCGAGAGGCGTATGAATCCTCGGCGGGAGCGCACGACAGATGGAGGGGCGTATGGCTCGGGAACGGCGGGGCAGCGTGCGGCCGAGGTATGGGCGCGCCATCTTGGCCTCGAGCGTGCTGGCGGGCGTGCTGGCGATTGTCGGGCCGATCTCACCGGCGTCGCCGGCGACGGTGTCCACCTACACCGGGAACGGGATCAGCAATCCGGTGCGGCATCGCAGTCGGTCCGGACGGGGCGTTGTGGTTCACCAATTTCGCCAACGACTCGATCGGGCGGGTCACCACCTCGGGAACGGTGACCAACTACACCGGGCCCGGGATCATTCAGCCCTACGGCATCGTGGCCGGTCCCGACGGGGCGTTGTGGTTCACCAACTCCGGCAGCGACTCGATCGGGCGCATCACCACGTCGGGGACGGTGACGATCTACCACGGGCCCGACGTCAGGGATCCGCTCGATATCGCGGTTGGTCCCGACGGGGCGTTGTGGTTCACCAACGACGGGCACGACTCGATCGGGCGGATCACCACTTCGGGGACGGTCACGGACTACACCGGCACTGGGATCCACGACCCCGTGGGTATCACAGCCGGTCCCGACGGGGCCCTGTGGTTCACGAGTGCCTATAGCGAAAGCGGAAGCAAAAGCGGAAGCGGATGCCTTACTGAGACACCACCTTGCGGGTCGATCGGGCGGATCACCACCGGGGGAAAGGTGACGAAGTTCAGCGGGACCGGGATCTATGACCCGGGCGGCATCGTGGCTGGACCCGATGGGGCGATGTGGTTCACCGACGGCGAGACCGACGGGATGAACAACTCGATCGGGCGGATCACCACCGCGGGGACGGTGACCAACTACACCGATCCCAGCATCGACGCGCCCGATGAGATCGTGGCCGGTCCCGACGGTGCGCTGTGGTTCACCAATCGAGTTAACGGCTCGATCGGGCGGATCACCACCGCCGGGACGGTGACCAACTACACCGGGCCCGGGCTCGGCCCAACCGGGCGGCATCGCGGCCGGTCCCGATGGGGCGTTCTGGTTCACCAACGACGGGACCAGCTCGATCGGGCGGATCACCACGTCGGGGACGGTGACAAACGTGACCGGGCCCGGGATCAGCGAGCCCGTCCGATGTCGCGGCCGGTCCCGACGGGGCGCTGTGGTTCACCAGCAAGGGGAGCAACTCGATCGGGCGGATCACCACCGCGGGGACGGTGTCCACCTACACCGGGACCGGGATCGACGGTCCCCTAGACATCGCCGTCGGTCCCGATGGGGCGTTGTGGTTCACCAACCCCTTCAACAACTCGATCGGGCGGATCACCACCGTCGGGGAAGGTGAAGAACTACTCCGGGAGCGGAATCGACTTTCCCTGGGATATCGCGGCCGGTCCCGACGGGGCGTTGTGGTTCACCAACCTCGGCACCAACTCGATCGGGCGGATCACCACCTCGGGCACGGTGACCATCTACACGGGGACTGGGATCAGCGTGCCGCAAGGCATCGCGGCCGGCGCCGACGGGGCGTTGTGGTTCACCAACAACGGGAACAACTCGATCGGGCGGATCACCACCGCCGGGAAGGTGAAGAACTACACCGGGACCGGTATCAGCACTCCCTGGGATATCGCGGCCGGTCCCGACGGGGCGCTGTGGTTCACCAACTACAAGAACAAGTCGATCGGGCGGATCACCACCGCAGGGACGGTGAGCCACTACGTCGTCAGCGGGATCCGCCATTCCTGGGGTATCGCGGCCGGTCCCGACGGAGCGCTGTGGTTCACCAACTACGGGACCGACTCGATCGGGCGGATCACCACCGCGGGGAAGGTGAAGATCTACACCGGGAGCGGGATCAGCCATCCTGAGGGCATCGCTGCCGGACCCGACGGGGCGCTCTGGTTCGCCAACGAAGGGAACGCGTCGATCGGGCGGATCACCACCTCTTGACTTCCAGAGCCGCTAACGAGGATCATCATGGTCAGCCCACGCATTAGACAAGGCCAGTCCGCCGGGCCAGAGGAACGTCCTCAGCGCTTGGTTGATTGGGACCCGTAGCGCTACGGAGCGGCCTCACCTGATGTTCCGAGCATTGCTCCAATCGCTCCCCAGCTTTGGCCGTCTTCACGAGCGCTCAGAACTCCATGAAGGAGCTCTCCCTCGGCATCCGCCCGTCGAAGGAAGGCCTTCCGGATCTTTCGCAGAGAGGCAGCCACGCACGTTCGTTGAGTCAGGATCGTGATCCTCAAAATGTTTTGTGATCAGCCTGACTCATGATCTCTTGCGTGGTCCGTGGCATGACGTTCACCTCAGTTACTTCGGTCGAGCTTCCGTAGCGTGCACGGTGTGCCGCTCTTTAGTCCATCTGTTGGCGGTCCTCAGCAGCCGAAGGCGGGTCGATCCGCTCACGGAGCCACGCTGATGTCCGTTCCTCGTCCCACTCGCCGGCTGCCACGGCCAGTACCGCTCGTTCGGCTTCGTCAACCGACGGATAGTCCGCCCATTGCCATGCATTCACTTCGATGAACATTCGCAGTGTCACCCAGGCGGCCCTCTTGTTCCCGTCAAGAAGGGGGTGGTTCTTGGCCAGACGGACGAGGAGCACCGCAGCCTTGTCGCAAAAGTCCGGGTAGAACTCCTCGCCACCGAAACTGGCCAGAGGCGCATGGAGGGCTGAGTCGGCCAGGTCGAGCTTGGCGGCGCTCATGATCGTCTTGAGATCGGTGCCGGTGACGTCAGCCGAGATCGCCAGATAGTCGGCGAGATCGGGGTACTCGATGCTCAACGAGCGAGGCGCTCGAGCAGCTCTCTGTCCTCTTCGATGATCTTGGCCAGGCGGGCCTTGAACTTGGGGTTGTTCTTCCGCCGCTCCACGGCCTCGATCAAGGACTGCTTCACGGTCTCGTTCAGGCTCGTCCCTTCAACCCGTGCCAGGGCTTCGGCGTCGGCGGCCACGTCGTCGGGGAGACGGACGGTCAGATTCTTCGTCATAGTGTCATGATACCACCACACTCCCGAACGATTCCGCGAGCATCGGTCCAAGACTCTTGCCACCCGAGATGAGGAACCCCGAACTCCAGCGTCGCCGACTCGAACGGAGACACCTCGCGGTTCCCAGTCGGGTCGATCCTTGTGGAGAACCGAATAGCGGGCCGAGCGGGAGTCGGGAATCGCCACCTGGCCCTCAGTGGGTGAGCTCGATGTTGGCGATGGACGACGGTGGCGACGGTCATGGGCAGTCACGGCCGCGGTCACGACCGCAAAGAGCCGGGCATCGCCCGTCGAGATCTCACGGCCACCTTCCTCGTCAACACCGAAGAAGCTCGGCACCAGTTGAGCCGTGTGGGCCAGCCGTAGCGATAGCCCGAGCCCTGAACTCGACGGGCACCTCGTCGGGATCCTTGAGCGTGCACGCCAAGGTCTCGCCCTCGAACGGCCACGGCGCTGCGGGATCCCGGTGTTCGAGGTCGACTTCGACCACGTCGCCCGGGAAGATTGCGAGGCCGAGCAAGGACGCCTTCTGACGACGGAGTGACCAGCTTTGCAGGTGTGAGTGTGCATCGCGTCCCAACAATGACGCGGCGGTCGGATTGCCGACGTAGAGCTTGATCATCAAGATCGTTCCGGCGGGGCCTTGCACTACCGGTGTTGGCACTCGACGAAGGTGGAACCGTCGAGATCGGAAGGGTGGTCGGAGCTCCACTCGACTTTGCCGCCCACCTCACTCGGTCGACCTGGAGGTCCAGATCTCCAGCGGCGAACTGTGGCCCGTCGTTCTCAACGCGGGCGGTAGATGTCAGCCCGATGATCGATCCGAAACACTCGACTTCGCGACGAGACTTACGCTGCTCGTCAACAATCTCGTAGACAATGCGATACGGGCCACGCCGCGCCGACCACAGGACAGCCAGCTCGCGCACTAACGGGTGGCCCACACGACGCGGCGAATCAACAAGGGGTCCGACCATGAACTCGACGACGGCCGCGCGACAGCTTCTGGCAGGCGGGAGAGCGAGCGTTGGCGGTCGACCAGATCAAGCGCGCAGAATCCGATGATGGCGCATCCCAGCCACCGTCCTGTCGACCAGGTCGCCTCCACGGCGACCGACATCGCCGCACCACCCAGCAGAGCGGCACCCCACAGCGCACCGTGAGCCGGATCGATGCGCACCGGTATGGCCAGCATCCAGAACAGCAGAGGTCCGGGATCGAAGATGTTGTGCCCGACGGTCCCTGCGGTGGACAACATGCCGACCAGGGGTGGCGGAAGCTCGGTGGTCTGGAATGCTCGTATGGAGATCGAGGCAAAGTCGCCACCGGCCGTCCAACCGTGAGTGAGGACCACGAACATGGGCACCAGAACTGCAGTCCATACCGCCCCGTGACTGACAATCCGCGTTACCGTCGGTAGGCCGCGCCCCGACCCCGCCTCGATGCTGACCTCCCCCACCTCGGTGCTGCCCTCCCCCACTTTGCGAGTCTCTCACAAGTGCCCTCGGCCGCCCCCTACCACCACGAGCGTGTCGGCTATCGGGCGTGGTTGATCAGCGCGTCGGCGGACGGTGTAGCCGCTGCGGTGGGCTCGAGATTTAGCCCCAATAATTCGTCCGACCACTGAGAAAGCGTTGCACGCGTCCGCGTAAAAAGCTCTCCTTCCTGGAAGAATGACTGTCACCACAACAGCGTTCACCAACCAGGAGGAGAGCTCCTTGAAAGTGCACCGTAGTCGCTCGGTCCGTCGCGCCAAAGTGATACCCGACGGCAAGAACCTTGTGTCCCATGCCGGTGCTGCGCTCTTGGCCGAGTTGGCTGATCGCAGCAGGTTGACCGAGGCCATGTCGGCGGCCATGGAGGACTGTGGGACCTCCTGGCACACCCACGCTCCCGGTGTGGTGCTGACCCATCTGGCCGTCGCCATTGCGGACGGGGCGGACTGCCTGGCCGACATCGCCGCTCTCAAAGAGCAAGAGGATCTCTTCGGCCCGGTGGCGTCAGTCGCCACGGCCTGGCGGGCGGTGCACGCCACCGCCGTCTTCGAGCTGCGGGCCATCCCGCTCGCCCTGGTCGCCGCCCGTGCGCGCGTCTGGGCGGCGCAACCACCGGTCGGCCCGATGATCTGGGACTTCGATTCCACCCTGCTCAACGTGCACGCAGAGAAGGAAGACGCCGCCCCCACGTACAAGCACGGCTTCGGGTTCAACCCCTTGGGCGCCGTGGTGCGACAACACCAAGGAGCCCCTGGGCGCGATCTTGCGTCCGGGCAACGCCGCGCCGGGAAACACCGACGATCACCTCGAGCTGCTCGAGCAGGTGGTCCGGGCTGTCCCGCCCGAGTACGCGCTTGGCCACGAAGAAGGTGACGACCCCGCAGTGGTTGTCCACCCCATCTTGGTCCGTGCCGACTCGGCCGGGGCCTCCCATCGCTTGGTCCAGTCCCTCAGCGACGCCACCTTCGACTACTCGATTGGCTTCCCCCTCAGCGGTTCTGTGCGTGACGCCCTGCTGCTCGTCCAAGAAGAGGACTGGGTGAGAGCTACCGAGATCGGCGGCGGGATACGAGACGGCGCCGAGGTGATCGAGCTGAGCGAAGTCATCGAGCTCAAGGGGTGGCCGGCCGACATGAGGGCGATCTGTCGCCGAGAACGCCCGCACCCGGGCGCCCAGCTCTCGCTCTTTGACACCCACGCCGGCTGGCGCCACACCTGCTTCATCACCAACACGCACTGTGACGACATCGCCGCCCTCGAAGCGCGCCACCGCGGCCACGCCCGAGTCGAGGACCGGGTGCGTTGGTGGAAGGCGTGCGGACTGGCGAATCTGCCCTTCGACGGCTTTTGCGCCAACGAGGCCTGGACCGCAGTCTCGCTCATCGCCGGGTCACTGTTGGCCTCTAGCCAGATGACCTGTTTCGACGGCGCGCTGGCCAAGGCCGAGCCCAAGACGATGCGCTACCGCGTCCTGCACGTGGCCGCCGTCTCGGTCCACCGCGGGCGTGACCTCATCATGCGGCTCGATGAGAGCTGGCCCCGGGCGAGCGAACTGGCCACCGCCTTTACGCGCTACGCGCGCGCTCGATCCGATCGAGGATGTCGGAAAGCCGGGCCTCGATCTCCGCCAAGCGCAATGTGGCGGACGTGACAGTATTCAGTCATATCCCAGCTCTGGGAGATAACCGCTGCCTTGATGGGACGCGGCGCATCTCGAAGCTGAAGTCCCCGACCGGATCGCCGCAGTCACCGTCCACGTGACATGGGTTGACGAATGCCTGCCTTGGACAGGATGGCCCAGGCCTCGTCGACGACGAGGAAGGTCTGGTGGTGTCCGGATCCTGCGACAGTTCGGGTGAGCGCCGCCTGCAGCCACGCCGTCGCGCACGCCATGAGGACACCAAGCGCTGCCGACGAGTACAGGGCGGAGAGGTCGAGGACGACCAGCGGGGCCGAGAGGTCCAAACCCGGCGTCGTCGGACCGTCGAACATGCCCCGGAGATCCCCGTGCACGAGCCGGCGCAGTTCCAGCGCGACATCACGCCCGTCTTCCAACAACTCGCGCGGTTCTGTTCGCAATGCTCGGGCTGCGTCGGCATCGGGCGACAGCAGCGCGTCGACCACGACGGGCACGGTGGGAATGGCCCGACGCCGCGTCGCCTGGGCCAGCGCCACTTCGAGCGCGGCCCGCTCGCGGGGAACCAGGTTCCGGCCCAGACAGGCTGCGCCGAGCGAGGAGAGCAGCTCCGTACGCCGGCGCCCCGTCACGTCCTCGCCGTCGTGATGGTCGGTGCGCTCGGGACCCGGGTCGAGTGGGTTCAGCCGGATGTCCCCTCCGGGACGCAACGCCACGGGTCGCACTCCCCAGGCGGCGGCCAGGTCGCCGTACTCCCCCTTGGGGTCGACCACCCAGGCGCGCCGGCCGAACACGGCCTCCCGCCAGAGCAACGTCTTGACGAACGCGCTCTTGCCCCGGCCGATCTGGCCGAACACCACCATGTTCGGGTTGGAGACGACCCCCGCCGCATAGAGCTCGAAGGGGTCGAAGACGAAGGAACCACCCAGCAGGTCGTCGCCGATCGCGACCCCCCGCCCGCCCAGGCCGGCCTCGGCGATGAACGGGTAGGCCGCCCCCAGATTGCGGGTGGTCACCTGGTGGGCCGGCAGCCGTGGTTGTCGCTCTCTCATCTCGGGTGAACGGTCGCCACGGACCGCCTCCGCTCCGTTACCTCGAGCGGATCGCACTTGCAGCCTCTGGCCGCGGGGAAGGCCGATGTAAAGATGGGCGAGGCCGAAAGGTCAGCCGCTCCCATCGAGGCTCTGCACGCCAATGAGCGACCGACCAAACCGTCGCCGCAGGTGTGGTGCGATACTGGTTTCGTGTCAGCCCACCAAAAGAATCTCAGGTCGAACGCGACGGCTCGCACAGCGAGCGAGATCGTTGCCGAACAAATTCGGACGCAGATCGCGACTGGTGAGCTGAAGCCTGGTGACATACTGCCGTCCGAGAGCGTCCTGCTGGATCGTTATCAGGTGGCACGTCCAACGATGCGTGGTGCCCTCAGAATTCTCGAATCCGACGGACTCGTGACCGTCGAACGCGGAACGAATGGTGGTGCCCGGGTCGCTGAGACCGACATCTTCAGGCTTGCCCGGCGGGTCGGGCTGCATTTGCAGCTCCGGCGGACCCACGTCCGGGAATTGATCGAAGCACAGGCGCTCATCCAACCCGGGGCAGCAGCCCTGGCGGCCTCCGCACGCACCCGCGACGACCTCAGCCGGCTGCGCGCCGCCGTAGAGGTGGCCAGTGAAGCACACACGGTCGGCGATCTCCTCGTGGCGGGTTCGGCATTCACCGAGGCTCTCATGCGTGCAGCCCACAACAAGCCCCTCAGCCTCTACTCGGAGATTACGGACGCGCTCCTACGTGAGGGTCTTGACGCCTACATGGCGAAGAACCCAAGATCTGTTCGGCACATCAAGGACGTAATGTCCAGATCCGTTCGCGACTTCGCCGCTCTCGTGGAGTTGATCGAACGCCGCAACGCCGAAGGCGCCGAAGACCTCTGGCGCGAGTACCTGAGCCGCGAAGGTGCGCTTCCACCTCGGCGTCGGACTCAGCTGGAGATATACGGCGCCTCGTCCGGGTGACGCGGTACGGGACGCGGTGGACGCGGTGACACCACTCTCGACAGCTCGGTTCGGCCTTTGTGGAGTACTGACCTGGACGGCTTGGGCTCATACAACAACCTTGTGTACCGCAGAGTCCACGTGTACTCTGCGTTCTCGGTCGATGGCTTTCGAAGAATGGCGGCGGCATACCGACGCCGAAACGAATGCGAGTAAATCGTGTCGATGTCTGTGACCGAAATCGCCGACGCCATCAGGCAGGCCGGAACGGACCGGGCGCGATCGAGCGAACTCATGGCAAGCCTGTACACCGAGTCCATCGAACTCTCGCATGTGCCGCCGAGACCCGGGGACGGTCCGATCCCGTCGAGCAGGCTTGTTGAACTAGCCGGCCAAGAGGTGCAAGCCGTGGAACGAGCGCTTCCGGACGTGACCGTCCATCGGCCGACGGTAACCGTCGAAGGCCAGCGCATCCGGGTTCGCGGCAGGATCGAGGGGACTGCGGCGAATGGAAGTCCCGTTGTCGTCTCCACGAATACCGTCTTCACCGTGGCCGACGGCCGGATCGTTGCCCTGTGCTCCGAAATGGATCCTGACGCAATGCAGGCTTGGGTCCGGGTGCTCCACGCGGGCGCAGCCGATGCCTCGTCGGAGCCGGGCACATCGTCCTGAGTCGGCCAGGGTCGGCGACAGGCCGTACGACGCGCCACTGGATCCTTTGATGTGGAACGGTGACCCCAGGCCATGACCTAATTGGAGGAGGAACTTGGCAGGGCCACTAGGTTCTTCGAGGTGGGGTCATAGGTGACGATGTTCACCCGGCCGATGGCGTAGGCCTGATTGGGCGCGAATGAAACAGGCCCGTCGGATCCTGGAAAGGTCACGTTACGCAACCCGTACCCCGCCTTGGTGAAACTCGCCACGGTCAGGTGCTTTCCGGCGGCAGCGGCGATCTTTGCGAAAATGGCCAAATACTGGCAGGCCTCGACGACTCCCGCGTAGGTCACGTCGGCGCCACTGGCCGTCGCGTTCGGACTGGCGGGATTGACCGGAGCGTCAATCGTGTCCGACGGGTGCGCCTTGCGGACGACGGCGACACATTTTTGAACGGCCGGGTCCTTCCACATTTGATAGAAGCTCGGCACAGCCGTCGAGGTCAGGACATTGTCCATGTAGGGGTTCTGTCCCTTGGCGGATTGGACGGACGCGATGAGGGATGCTTCGCTCGTCGCGATCCAGGGAGGCTTGTACGTACTCTGATTGTCGAGCAAGGCCTTGGGCCACGTTGTCGAACCGGATCCTCCGACGCCGATCACCTCGTTGACGCCGGCATCCTGGAACTTCACGGCGATGGTCTTGACCTGCTGATCGGAGGCCACTGCGTCCGTGGCTGGTGCACTGTCCTCGGCCGTGAGGACGACGTTGACATGCAATTTCTTCAGATCTGATTGCACGACTCTCACCTCGTCAGCGTCCGAACCTGACGCATAGAAGATGCCCACCTTCTTGCCCTTGAAGGCTCCCCGCTTGTCGAAAGCGGCGAGCTGTAAGGGGTCATAAGCCTCGTCAGGAGGCAGAAGGGTGAAGTCGGGGGCCGAGCCTGACGGCAACGTCCCGGGCAACGAGCCCGCGATGACCGGGGTGTCGTGATCCTGTTCGTAGCAGTCCGGGTAGACCGGCTCCATTGCAACGAACACATGGTCGTCCTCGGTGAGCGCAGTACACGAGGACACGGCGTCTGCCGGGAGGGCCGGATTCATCTCCGCGAAGTACGGGACGAGCTTTCGCCCGTCGACTCCTCCGTGAGCATTCATGTTCGCGATGAGGGCGTTATATGCATCAGGAATATTACCCTCGTCGATCTTGACGCCAAGGCTGGCTAGCGCTGCGAAATTGACGTAAGGGATCCCGACGCTGATGCTTTTTGCCGTGACGCCTTGGTCCGCAGGACTCGAGGCCCCCGCCACCCCCGGCGCCGCCAGGGCGGTCCCCAACAGCGTGGCGACGAGCGCCCCCATGGCGAGGATCACGCGGGAGCCCCTTCTCCCTGGCTTCGATGTCCGGTGCCCGACTGTCGGAACCCTCCCGGATTGCGCTTCGCTGGCGCGCCCCTGGTACCAGTTCATGGTGACCCCCGAATCCGTTATCGAATGGGTATTACAGCACTAAATTCAGGCGGCTGCCGGTCAGCGATGCCGACCCGACAAGAGAGGGGGTTGCTCCATTACCTGGACATATTGCATTGAGGAAGGAACGAGACCGAGGGCATCGCACAATGGAAGGCGAGTCGACCCAGGCTGGATTTCCATGGACATACCGACACGCGGTGCGGCGGGGAGGGGCGAAGTACGATGGCCATGAGTTACGACGAGGCCTGCGCCGAGGTCACTGCCCCTGGACGGTTCTTCGAGCTGGCAGTGGAGTCGATCGGCGACGTCAACTACCGCGTGTTCAAAAACGGACCTTCCACGCTGGCGCAACTCTTTGCCGGCGCCCGGGATGACGAGTCGACCTTTCTGGTCTACGAGGAAGAGCGCTGGTCGTTCAAGGAGACCGCAGAGCACATCGACGCATTGGCGCACGCACTGGTGTCCGGCTATGCGATCAAAAAAGGGGACCGCGTAGGAATCGCCATGCGCAACCTGCCCGAGTGGATCGTGGCATTCGCCGCCATCCTTTCCGTCGGCGCCGTATCGGTGTCATTCAACGCCTGGTGGACGGAAAGCGAGCTGGACTACGCCCTCGGTGACTCGGGCAGCACAGTGCTCTTCGTCGACGGGGAGCGGCTGCTCCACGCCCAGGGTCCTGCAAGCCGACGCAAGGTCCCACTCATCGGCGTGCGAATCGCAGCGGACGCGACGATCCCGAGCAGCGTACGACGGTATGAAGACGTGATAACGCTCGGCGAGCCGATGCCGGGAGTCGAGATCCTCCCCGACGATGACGCCACGATCCTCTACACATCAGGAACGACCGGCTTTCCGAAGGGCGCGGTATCGACTCATCGGGCGGTGACTCAGGCCCTGATGGCGTTCTGGGCACGCACAGCGATCCTGACGGCACGTCGTGGTCACCGCGACGGGATCCGCGACACAGACACCCCACCGCAATGCTTCATTCTGATCGTCCCGCTCTTCCACGTCACCGGCTGTGTTCCCGTCATGCTTTCGTGCTTCGGCCTGAAGATGAAGCTGGTGATGATGTACCGCTGGGATCCTGAAGTCGCCCTTCGATTGATTGAGGCGGAACGCGTCACTGCCTTTGTCGGTGTGCCCACACAGAGCTGGGACATGCTCGAGAGTCCCGCCTTCTCCAAATATGACACCTCTTCGTTGGCGACGATTGGTGGTGGTGGGGCGCCTGCACCCGTCAAGCTCGTTGAGCGAGTCGAGAACGCATTTGCCCGTGGACGTCCCAATATCGGCTATGGAATGACCGAGACCAACGCGTTCGGACCCGGTAACACCGGGGACGACTATGTCTCGCATCCGTCATCCACCGGGCGAGCAACCTTTCCGATTCTGGACGTTGAAATCCGCGATGAAGATGGAAGCCCCGTCCCCGTCGGGATCCGAGGTGAGATCTGGATGAAGGGTCCGAACCTCTTCCGAGGCTACTGGAACAAGCCCGACGCGACAGCGGACGATCTCGTCGACGGCTGGCTCGCCACCGGCGATCTCGGCCGGATCGATTCTGACGGGTTCCTCTACATAGAGGATCGGGCGAAGGACATGGTGATCCGCGGCAGGAGAAAACGTCTACTGCGCTGAGGTCGAGAGCGCCATCTACGAGCATCCCGGCATTTATGAGGCTGCGGTGTTCGGCGTACCGCACGAACGTCTTGGTGAGGAGGTCGCCTGTGTGATCAATCGCCGGCCAGATTCCCGATTCGATGCTCTGGAACTTCAGCAATTCCTGGCTGGAAAACTGTCGGCTTTCAAGATTCCGAGCCGGATTGCCTTCAGCGACGATCGTCTGCCCCGAAACCCCTCAGGCAAGATCCTGAAACGAGAGCTACGGGACAGCCACTTCGGCGGGGCAACATACGACCGCGCCCCAGCAGTGTCAGGCCGGGCCACTACTGACTTGACGATATACATGGCGCCCGGAATCCGCTACCGTTATCTGCATCGGCCGCAAAGCTGAAGGGGGCGCCATGCAGAACATGGCCATCATCTCGATCGATGGGCACGCGAAAGCCAGCCCAATCGGCTACCGGCAGTACTTTGAGAAGAAGTTCCTGCCCACCTACGACGACTGGCTGGTGGGGGCCCCCGAGCGAGACCAGCGCGCGCCGGGACTGGTGAAGGCAGGTCTCGAGCCTGAGTGCCAGTGGGACTCGCAGGTCCGTATGCACGCCCTCGAGGAGAAGGGCATCGTGGCCGAGGTGCTGTTTCCAAACGGGATGCCGTTTGCCACCAGTCGGGGAACGGCCCACAAAGAGCGACCTTCCGATCCGGATATCGATCGGCAGGAGCGAATGGTGTACAACCGCTGGCTCGCGGACTTCTGCGCCGAGGCACCCGGACGTCGGTCCGGCCAAGCCCAGATCTCTTTTGACGACATCGACCTCGCGGTCACGGACGTCTACTGGGCCAAGGAGCACGGGCTCGGTGGCATCTCAATGCCGGCGTTGATGCCCGGCGGCACCGCCTACTTCAATCCGGTACTCGACCCGGTGTGGACGGCCATTCAAGAAGTGGGTCTGCCCATCAGTCAGCACGGGGGCGCAGGCGCACCCCTCTACGACCCGCCTGGTTTCGCGGCAATCATGACGTTGGCGCTCGAACAGCAGTTCTACTGTGGACGCTCGCTCTGGCAGATGATCTATGGGGGTGTGTTCGATCGGTTCCCGGACCTCCACCTCGTCTTCGTCGAGACCGGTGCTGAATGGATCGCCCCGGCAATCCACGACCTCGACGTGAGGCTGAGCCGCAACGACGACTGGATGGAGTTCGCCAAGCTCATGAACCGCGAGCGAACAGTGAAGAAGACGGCGAGCGACTACTGGGGAACCAACCTCCACATTGGTATCTCGCCTTTCACGATTGAGCAGTTCAACGGCGGCGTCGAGTTCGACGGCGACTCTTCCGCGACGATCACGCCGGAGACGGTCATGTTCGGGGTCGACTTCCCGCACTTCGAATCCATCATCTTCGATACGGAGCAGCAGGTCCAGAACCTGCTCGAGCACCCCGCCGTCGATGAACAACTGGCGCGCAAAATCTTCTATGAGAATGCCGCCGAGCTCTACTCGTTCGATCTCGACGTCTTGGCCCCGCACATCGAGCGGGTCGGGTTCGTAGCCGCATAGCTGCTAGAGCCAGACTCGCTCGACGGCGGCGGCAGCGGCATTCCGACGATGCTCAGGATCCCGGGCCTCACGAACCCCGACCCGATCGCGACTAGTGATTGGACGCCAGGGCCTGCAGGCCCCCGATGACCATCGACACGTACATCTCCGACAGGGATCCGGCGTTCTCCGCGGTCACGCGCACCCTCCACGTTTCGCGGCCCGCTCGCGGGGAACCAGGTTCCGGCCCAGACAGGCTGCGCCGAGCGAGGAGAGCAGCTCCGTACGCCGGCGCCCCGTCACGTCCTCGCCGTCGTGATGGTCGGTGCGCTCGGGACCCGGGTCGAGTGGGTTCAGCCGGATGTCCCCTCCGGGACGCAACGCCACGGGTCGCACTCCCCAGGCGGCGGCCAGGTCGCCGTACTCCCCCTTGGGGTCGACCACCCAGGCGCGCCGGCCGAACACGGCCTCCCGCCAGAGCAACGTCTTGACGAACGCGCTCTTGCCCCGGCCGATCTGGCCGAACACCACCATGTTCGGGTTGGAGACGACCCCCGCCGCATAGAGCTCGAAGGGGTCGAAGACGAAGGAACCACCCAGCAGGTCGTCGCCGATCGCGACCCCCCGCCCGCCCAGGCCGGCCTCGGCGATGAACGGGTAGGCCGCCCCCAGATTGCGGGTGGTCACCTGGTGGGCCGGCAGCCGTGGTTGTCGCTCTCTCATCTCGGGTGAACGGTCGCCACGGACCGCCTCCGCTCCGTTACCTCGAGCGGATCGCACTTGCAGCCTCTGGCCGCGGGGAAGGCCGATGCAAAGATGAGCGAGACCGAAGGCCCGCCCCCGTCACTCGTGGTCACGCTGGCAATACTGACCGTGATGGGCGGCTTCCTCGATGCCGTGAGCTACCTGGGCTCGGGCACGTCTTCACCGTCAACATGACCGAGAACATCGTCCTGATCGGATTCGCCGCGGCCGGTGCGCCCGGTTTCTCGGTGCCGGCCAACCTCTGTGCGGTCGGCTTCTTCGTCGGAGGAGCCGGGGCCTGAGGGCGGCTCGATCGCCTGGTCGGTTCGCACCGCACGATGCTCGTGGGCGAAACGACACTGGAGGGATGCCTCATCGCCGTAGCCGCCGTCGTGAGCGCCTGCGTGGCGGGGGTTGGCACCGGCTGGCCTCGCTACCTCGTCATCGCCCTCCTGTCCTTCGCAATGGGCGTGCGCAACGCCTCCGTCCGCCGTATGGCGGTGGACGGAATGACGACGACCGTGCTGACGACGACGCTCACCGGCCTGGTCTCCGACTCGGCCCTGGTCGGCGGCACCAATCCGAACCAGGCAGGGCGGGCCACCTCCGTGCTCTGCATGTTCGCGGGAGCCCTCGCGGGCGCCGCGCTGGTCCTTCACGTCAGCCCGGCCTGGGCGCTCGGTGTCGCCGCCGTGCTCGCGCTCGGAGCGGCCGGCTACTTCGGGCGCCTGGAGCCGCTCCAGCTGCGCCCGGCCCAGTAACGCTCTGGCCGTACGGGCGACGGTATCTGGGCAATGCCGAGCCCCTCGAGCTCCTCGTCAGCTCACGAGTGGTAGGCGGTGCTTGTGGTGGCGGTGTTGTTGCTGGGGACCGGGTCGCTGGGGGAAGCCGCGCTGGTGGTGCCCTGCTGGACCAGGCTTCCGCCGGCGCCACCGGTGTAGTGAAAGGTCAGCTTCCACAGCTCACCCGGATCGAGCGAACCGACGGTGCACGACACGGCGGAGTTGAAGCCCGAGGCGGGTGGAATGAACTGGCAAGATGCACCCGACAGGTTGCTGGACGCCCCGACGCCGCTAAATGTAGGCGAGTTGATCTCGATCACCTGCTGGAGATTGTTGGCCGTCCACGGGCCGGCGTTGTTGATCGAGTTCGTGATGGTGACCTTGCCTGCCGTCGAGCCGGCGGTGGCCTTCTGTGTCAGTGAAAGGTCCGCCCGCGACCCGAAGTAGCTGTTGAGGGTGGAAGAGTTGTTGGCCAGGGAAGGATCGCCCGGGCCGTTTTCGCCGGCGCTCACGAAGCGGGTGAACGGAGCCCCGTCGCTGCTTGTCAGGCTGAACCTGGGGACCCAGGTGTGCCCCGACTTCAAAGACGCAAGCTGGCAGGTGAACATGAAGGACCACCCGCTCGGGGCGGGCTGCTGTTCGCAGGTAGCGTTCGAGGTGAAGTAAGAGACGGACCCGCCGCTGGTCTTGAGTAGGGCGGTTGCGACCACCTCGGTCGCGGTCGACGGTCCAGCGTTATGGATGTGGTCGGTAACGGTGGTGTTGCCCGACCCCGTCCCGTTTGAGACCACCTGGCTCACACTCAGGTCGGCGGTCCCCGCGGCACTGGCCACCGTACTGCCGCCAACAATGGTGACCGCCGCTGCCGTCGCCAACGCGACCACGACGGCGGCCGCGAGCCGATGCTTGGCGTTCATGATCGCAGCGATGTTCTTCATCAGCTGCCCCCCTTCTCGTCATCGGCTCGACCAACTGTCGACACCGAGGCTTCTGCCGACCCTGCTACCAGTCTCACACCCGATCCCGGCGAGCCCGTTGTGGACGGCCTGGCACAATTTAGCTGCAGTAACGACCCGGCCGCAGGGCCACGGTTTCTAGGCGATGCCGAGCCTCTCGAACTGTTCGTCGGGTGCGTCGACCGCATGGAGCGCCACCCGGAGCAGTTCCACCATGTCCGCCTCGGCGCGGCTTCCGACGAGGTTCTCGTCCTCCACCGGGTCGTTCTCCAGGTCGAAGAGGAAGTGCGCGTCGACCGCATTGTGGCCGACCCAGAACGGCAACCGGTCGCCCGGCTCGTAGGGCTGGCGGATCACCGGGATCGGCGAGTCGGGCATGAAGTCGAGGCGGGCCCGCCGGTCGGGCGGGGGCAGGCGGACCTCGTCTTCGAGCCCGTGCACGGGCATGGTGGACCAGCGGTTGGACCACATGGAGAGGGGAAAGTTCTCGCCGTCCGCCCCGCGGGCGTACTTGCGGCGCCCGTCGGTCACCTGCACCCAGTTGCCGAACACCCCGCCGAGCGCCCACTCCCGCACCTGGTCCACCTCGCCGCGTACGAGCGGAGCCAGCGACGTGCCGTGCGCCACCCCCCGCAGCCCGACACCGAACACGTCGGCGATGGTGGCGTGCAGGTCGACGTTGGTCGTGAGGGCATCGCACACGCCCCCGGCCACGCCGGGCCAGTGGATCAGCAGTGGCGTGTGGCCGAGCGGCTCGTACTGCATCACGCCGGGCTTGCCCCAGATGTCCTTCTCCCCCAGGTAGTGGCCATGGTCGGTGCAGACGACGACCGCAGTGCTCTCCCACAGGTCGCGTTCGGTCAGCGCGTCGAAGACCCGGCCCACCCAGTGGTCGATCATGGCGAGCTTGGCGCCGTAGTTGGCCCGGATCTGGTGCCCTTCGCGCTCGGTCAAACGGCCGGCCGCCACCGCGCCGACGTCGTAGGGCGGCCAGATCACGAGGTCACCCTCCCAGTCCGGGTCGTAGCGGCCCGCCCAGGGCGCCGGGGTGTCGAACGGCTCGTGCGGGTCGAACTCGTCGATGAACAACAGGAAGGGTTCGGTGGCCGGTGCGCCGCGACGGAGCCAGTCGGCCGCCGTGCGCATCGTGCGCGGCCCGGGAAAGTCCTGTTCGGTCCGGAAGAACGTGCGGGACTGGTCATAGGGCCGGTCGAGTGCGCCCGTCATGCCGAGACGCTGCCAGTACCAGGCGCCGCTCCGGGCCGGCAGGGCCGGCGCGCCCACGTAGCTCGGGTCCGCGTAGGTGCGCCAGGGATCGCCCTCGTGCCCGCGCACGTAGTCCCAGGCGCTGAAGTCGGTGTGATAGTTCTCCCCGCCCGTCTCGAAGAGGTGCGGATGGTCCGAGACCAACATGGTGGTCACCCCGGCCCGGCGCAGCTGCGCCGTGACCGGCTCCTCCCAGATCTCTATCGACCCCCAGGGGCGCCAGAGGAAGTCGAGCGCGCCACAGAGGATGTCGTGACGCGCCGGCATGCAGGGGAGGGAGCCCGTGACGTGCGAGGTGAAGCGGACGGCTTGGGTGGCGAAGGCGTCGAGGTTGGGCGTCTCGAACTCGGTGCCGCCGTAGCTCCCGAGCATGTGCCGGTTCAGGCTGTCGAGCAGCAGCACCACCAGGTTGCGCGGGGACGCGTCGGACGCCACCGGTCAATGGTAGAGGCGGCTGTTCACTGCAGCCCGCGACAGAAGGGCAACGTGCACGTATAGGCCGCAGCCTGGTCGCCGTAGAGCCGGCGCAGGGCCAGCCGGCTCTGCCCGGCTGAGTGCTGCAGCACGTCGACGGCGGACTCGAGGACGTCGTCGGACGGGGCGGACACCGTCAGGTAGCCCGAGTAGCGGAAGGAGGCATGACCCTCGGCCAGTTCGGCCTCGCGCCGGGCCAGGACCTCTGACTCGCGGGCTTGGCGGGCCGTCGAGACGAAGCCGCCGCGCCGACGGAGTTCGGCATCGGCCAGGTCGGCCGTACGCGACGCCTCCACCTTGCGCAACGCCAGGTCCGAGCCGAGCGGAGCCATCACGACGGCGAAGGTCGCGCGCGTCGCGCCGAGCAGCAGGGGCGCCAGGAAGTCGCTGCGCACCTCGACCCGAGGCCACTCGGCCACCCAGAACGTGGCGTGCACCAGGCCGTCGACCCGGACCGAGGACCAGCGCTCCTCCATCGCCATCGGCCAGGGATCGCCGCCGGCCCAGTCGGGTCCCGCGCTCGCCACCTGGGGCTCGTAGCTGCGGAACATGCGGTGGGCCAGCTCGCGGGGGCCGAGGACGGCGTCGACCTGTACCTCGGCGTCACCGAGCTGGCGCACCAGTGACCCCAGCTCGCGGGCCAGGGCGGCGCACCCGACCTCGATCGACTTGGTCACCCGCACCTGAACGGCCAGCACCACGTCGTGCGCGCTGGCGTGCGAGTCGATGTCCTCGAGGAGCGACTCGTAGGACGCGGTGCAGGCCGACGCGGCATGCGGAACAGCGGCATCCGCCAGGAACTCGCGCACGCCACGCCCGTCGTCGGGAAAAGTGGCACTGACCCACTGGACCCGATGGACCGGAGAGCCCTCTCGGGCGAGCGAGGCCAGGACCGAGGACCAGGCCCCGACGCGGCGGTCCTGCTCGTCGGCACCGAGGAGGGCGAAGCTGCGGCCGCGCAACGCCAGCGCCGCCGTCAGCGTGCGGGCCTTGCGATCGTGGACCACTCCCATGCCGCGCCAGCCGGTCTCGAGCAGGCGCACACCGCGCAGCGCACCCATGGGTTGCCGGCCCGGCCAGCCCACTCGGCGGGCCGCCCAGCAGACCGTGACCGGCAACCACTCGTCACCCGTCCGACCCGCCACCGGCACGGTGGCCAGCGCTCCGGAGAGCACGAGGATGACGATGGCCGCCGCCACGCCCGCCGCATCCGGCTGCCAACGCAGCGCCAGGACGCCCAAGAGGAGTCCCAGCGCCACCGTGACGATCTGTCCCGTCCTCCAGCCGGCGATCCCGCCGCCTCGCTCACGCGGCCCGAACCGGTAGCGCTGACCGGGCTCCCGGCTCACTCCGCCTCCCCCGGCTCCTGCCCGGGCGGCCAGGCCGCCGGGAGCCACCTGAACTGCGGACCGTGCCCGTCGTCGTCCATGTAGTAACGCATCTTCCCGGGCATGGCCCGTCCGATGAGGGAGCGACCCTCCGGCACGCCCTCCCACATCCAGGCGTCCTCGGGTCGCTGTGGCCCCGGGCCGCGAGCCTGGGCCATCGACGCCGCGCTGGGTGAGGCCACGCGCTCCGCGTCCTTGTTCTCCTGTTCGTTCTCCTCGCCGTGCTCGTGCTCAGAACCTTCGTCTTCGGGCTTCCACCCGATGATCGGCTTGGGTCCCTTGGGCCGGGGCGGGGGTGGCGCCCGGCGGCCCGAGAGCACCTCCTCGATGATCCGCGGCGACTCCTCCTCGCCGATCGCCATGCCGTCACGCGTGGGCACGGCCCAGCCGTTGTCCCGGTTGCCCTTGGCTCGCGCTTGGGCGAGATCCTCTTCCTCGCTGGGCTCTCTGTCCGATGGACCATCGGCCGCCGCCAACAGCCGCGCGCTGGCGAGCGACTGCAGACCCTCACCGAGTGCGTGCTGCGCCGCCGTCTTGGCCACGCGGGTCATCGCGCCCGTGCTGCGCTGACGCAGTCCCTCGAGGTGGCCGACCGCACCCGCCTCGAACGCGGGGATCATGCGCAAAATGGCAAAGGGGACGAAGGTGGCGATGACGAGCAGAGCACCGCCGGCCAGCACGGCCGAGAAGCCCGAACCGTGGTCGCCCGTGCCGGCGGTACCCGAAGCGACCGCGCCGGCGGCCAGGCTCAGTGTGGCGACGATGACGAATTTGGACAGGATCAGCGCGGCCAGCGTCTCGACCAAGCGGCGACTCCAGTGCGAAATGGCCGGCCAGACCAGCGTGGCCAGCGCGAGGGGCAGGAAGAGGACGGCGACGTACACGGCCGCGGCCCGGATGAGCAGCTCCAGCCAGAGCACGAAGGCAGCCACCGCCACGAGCAGGGACAGAAGGAGCAGCACGAAACTGGCGATCGTGGGGTCGAGCGCCGCCGCGGCGAGGCCCGAGGTGAGTCCGCCCAACAACGAGTTCACGTC
Source organism: uncultured Acidimicrobiaceae bacterium (assembly GCA_963809715.1). GTDB lineage: Bacteria > Actinomycetota > Acidimicrobiia > Acidimicrobiales > RAAP-2 > Bog-473. The sequence continues at coordinate 92,127 of CAWEKO010000004.1, forward strand.
CGCACCGGTACCGCCGGCCACCGCGTCGCTCATGGCGTCGGTGGCGGCCAGGCAGAGGACGACGATCTGCACCGCCACCACCCCCAGCAACAGGGCGAGCGGCAACTGGACCAGGAAGGAGCGCACGAGTTGTCCCGGGTCCTTGCGCAGGACGGCCTGGAGGGTCGACAGGAGCAACAAGGGCAGGACGACCACGCCGGCCAGCGCGGTCATCGCCCCGTAGTGGGTGCGGAACCAGGTGGCGCCGACATCGATGGTCGTGGTGCTCGTGAGCACCTCTCCCACCTGGGCCAGCAGCCATTCCGCGCCGCTCGCCACCCACTGGCTGATGTCCCCGAGGACGGACTCGAACCCCGCCGATGCTGCGCTGCCGGCCTGGCAGACCGGGTTCAGCGCGTCGAGGCCGGGGCAACCTGTGGCCAACACGGATCCCGGGCCTCAGTGCAGGTTGACGCCGGTGTGGAAGAAGAAGTTGACGATCGGCGGCGCGGCACCGATCAACAGCGCGGCCAGTCCCGAGACGAGCACCGCCCGCCGTCCCACCATCGACTGCTGGAAGTTCTGCGCGTGCACGCCCAGCGCCCACGCAGCCGCCCCGATCACCAGTCCGGTCAGCGCCGCGATGAGGGCCCAGGCCCCGAGCCCGTTCGTGAGGGTCTGCAGCGTCCCTCCCCCGGGCAACGCGTTGAGGTCGGGATTCAGCGAGACGTCGGCCAGGTGCCACAACATGCGATGCCCTCCGGGGTGTCTGGCGGGCCGGACGGTCCGGCGCCGCTGTCACCGGGTGAACGGTTCGCCCGGTCGCCCCCGGTACGGCTGGCTTCTTCGTCAGCGCCGGCCGAGACTCCGCCGGTCCGCACCGATCCGGGTGGCCATGACATTTCGTTTCGGTGCCGGGCCGTGGGGCGCGCGGGCGCCTGGCCCGCAACCGGCGTGCGCCCGCACCCCCGGACCAGCGGCGACAGGCCCGCCCCCGGGCCGACACGGCGCTTGGACTGTCCTGAGGGAGGGGAAGTCGCCGCTGACAAGCGTTCGCCCCGGGCCGCGCGCCTGTCATATTGGGGATGTGCCAGCGAGCGGTCTCTTGGGTGAGGTGAACGTCAGCCAGACACAGGAGATCGTCGCCATCGTGGCGGTCGCCCTGGCCCTGGTCCTGGTCGGGCTGGTCGCCGCGCTCCTCGGACGGCGCTCGGGACGGCGGGCCATCGCCCAGCGCGTCTCGGCACTGGGCACCCGCCTCGGGCTGGACCCGCCCCAGGACGAGTACAGCATCGAGACCTCCCTGGCCTACCTCGAGCAGGTCACCAGTGGAGCGGCCCAGGCGGTGACCGAGGCCAGCTCGGACGCCATCCGGCTGCGCCGCTCCCTCGACACGCTGACCCAGGGCGTGGTCCTGTGCGACGAGAACGGGACCGTCATCTACCGCAACGGCCGGGCCAACGCCCTGATGGTCAGCCGGCACGGCGACGCCCTGGCCGCCCAGGCGGTGACCGAACTGCTCGAGGACGCCTGGCACGACGGCTCGGCCGAGCGCACGCTCGACCTCTACGGACCACCGCGCCGGACCCTCCAGGTCCGGGCCCGTCAGATCGACGACGGCCGGCGACCCTTGGGCGTGATCGCGCTCATCGAAGACGTCTCGGAGCGGCGCCGGCTCGAGGAGATCCGCCGTGACTTCGTGGCCAACGTCAGCCACGAGCTCAAGACGCCCATGGGTGCTCTCGGGTTACTCGCAGAGACGCTGGTCTCCGAGCCCGATCCCGAGGTGGCCCAGCGCCTGGCCGGACGCATCCACAACGAGGCGTTCCGGGTCAGCCGCATCATCGACGACCTGCTCGACTTGTCGCGCATCGAGTCCGAGGAGGCCCCGCCCCGCGAACCCGTCCTGGTCAACCTGGTCATGGCCGACGCCATCGAGCGTGTCCGGGCCACCGCGGACCAGCGCGGCATCGAGATCGTCCTGCACGAGCCCTCGCCGCCCGTCGCCGTCATGGGGGACCGGCGCCAGCTCGTCTCGGCGATGCACGCCCTGCTCGAGAACGCCATCACCTACTCCTACGACAACTCGAAGGTCGTGGTGACCGGCGCGGTGCACCGGACCAATCCGAACCTGTCGCACCCCTCCGCGTCCCAGGGCGGTCGCGAAGCGCCCGCCCTCAACGTCATCGACACCGGCCAGCACGTCGACCTGTCCGCCCTGGCCGAGGCGCAGGCCGCCGAGACCCTGGCCCTCGAGAGCCGGTCCGACGCGGCGCCCGAGGTGGTCAGGAGCGAGTCGGTCGAGCCCGTCTTCACGCCCGAGATCCTCGAGCAGTACACCCCGCCCACTCAGGCCGAGGCCCTGGCCAACGCGGCCACGGGGACGTCGGGCCCACCCCCGGGAGCCGAGCCCGAAGCCGGAACCGGGGCCACGAGCTCCCCGGAGACCGTCTCGTCGGCGCCGAGCTGGCGCATCGAGGAGCGCGACTCGGTCCGGCTCTCCGTCCAGGACCACGGCGTCGGCATCCCCGCCCGCGATCTCGACCGGATCTTCGAGCGTTTCTACCGGGTCGACCACGGCCGCAGTCGCGTCACCGGGGGCACCGGGCTCGGGCTCTCCATCGTGCGCCACGTGGCCAACAACCACCAGGGCTGGGTCGACGTGGAGTCGCGCGAGGGCGAAGGCTCTACCTTTACCCTCGTGCTGCCCATCCAGGCCGAGCGAGTCGTATGAGCAGGACCACCATGGACAAGGAAAAAAAGACCTCGAAGAAGGTGCGCGGCACGACGCTCGGAGAGGGCGTCGTCAGGGTCCTCCTCTGCGAGGACGAGGAGTCCTTCGTCGACGCGTTGGTGATCGGCCTGAGCAACGAAGGGTTCCGGGTGAGCGTCGCCCGGGATGGTGCCGAGGCAATCAGCCTCTTCGACGAGATGAGCCCGGACATCATTCTGCTCGACCTCATGCTGCCGAAGATCTCGGGCATCGACGTCTGCCGCAACATCCGCAGTCGCTCCTCGGTGCCGATCATCATGGTCACGGCCAAGGGCACCGAGATCGACACCGTTGTCGCCCTGGAAGTCGGCGCCGACGACTACGTCACCAAGCCCTATCGTCTACGCGAGTTGGTGGCCCGCATGCGCGCCGTCCTGCGCCGGGCCCCCGGCGGCTCCGAGTCCTCCGACAGCGGCTCGCTCGATTTCGCCAGCGACGGCACGTGGGAGGCCAACGGGATCAAGGTGGACTTCGACCAGCGCCGCGTCTTCGTCCGCGGTGACGAGGTCCACCTGCGCCGCAAGGAGTTCGAGCTGTTGCGCCTCCTCGTGGAGAACTCGGGCCGGGTGCTCACCCGTGACCTGCTCATCGACCGCGTCTGGGGAACGGACTACATCGGCGACACCAAAACGCTCGACGTGCACATCAAGCGCTTGCGTTCCCGCATCGAAGCCGATCCCTCCTCACCCGTGCTCATCACCACCGTGCGCGGCGTCGGCTACCGCTTCGCCGCCGAGAACAACTGACGCAACCCGGCGCCGCGGTTCAGACCGTCAGTCGGCTGAAGTCATCGGGGACGGTCACCCCGGGGAGTGAGGCCAGGTCGACCTGCTCGCCGATGTGGGTGAGCACCAGATGCAGATCAGGATGGGCCGCCTGCAGGACCCGCACCGAGTCCTCGTCCATGTGGCTGGTGGGCGCGCCCGGCGCGGCATGGCGACCGTTGCACTCGACCACGAGAGTGGCGGACTCCCGCGCCAACTCGCTCAATCCGGCGCACGGCGTGGTGTCGCCCGAGTAGCCCACCACGCCATCCTCGCGGGCGAAGAGGTAACCGAAGCAGCGCAGGTAGGGGACGTGGGCCACCTCGACGGCCCGGAAGCGCAGCGACCCGACCTCCTGCCACGACCCGTCGACCTCGACGAAACGCAGGTCGAGCCGGTCCTGCGCCAGCTCGAGCACCGAGGGCACCTGGCCCACCTCGATCATCGCTGTCAGGTGCTCCTCGAGGCCGGGCGGGCCGACGACGTGGAGGGTGCGCCCGCCGCCGATCTCGGCCGTGGCCTCCAAGAAGAACGGCCACCCGAAGCAATGGTCGGCGTGGAAGTGCGAGATCACGACCACCTCCACGTCCTCCACGGAGAATCCGCACCGGCGCAGGTTGGGCAACGCGGTGGGGCAGGGCTCGACCAGGACTGAGGTGTCCATGACGAAGCTGTTCCAGTAGCGGCCCGGCGGGGCCAGGAAATTTCCCGTCCCCAGGAAGGCCAGCTCGGTCACCGTGTGTCGGCCAGCGACAGGAATGCAGCCACCAGCATCGGGTCACCGACCACCGCGTCGTCGGGCACCGGGAGGCGCCGGTAGAGCATGAGCACCAGGTCCGAAGCCGTGGCTCGCAGCTCGGCGCGCCGCTCCGACCCGTCGGCGTGCTGCGCCCCGACGTGCCAGGTGGCGCCGGTATCGGTTGCGGTCAAGGTGACGGTTCCGCTCAGCGCGTCGGCATCGCGACCCACCATGATCTGAATGAACTCGGGCACTCCGTCACCGGCCAGCTCGGGCCGGAGTGTCCCCACCGACCCCGTGGCCAGCTCCGCGTCCCAGCGGTGCACCGCCACCTCCTGAGCCTGGTGCCGGCCGACGGCGGCGGCCGTACGCGGTTCGCCCCACCAGGTCCAGCAGGGTGCGTCGGGCCCCGCCTCGCGCAGCGCGCCCAGCAGCGTGTAGCTGCACCAGCCCAACCAGGCCAAGAGATCGCGGTCACCGGGCACCGGCGTCAGCTCGCCGCCCGAACGTTGCGCCGCGTCGGCCGCCCGGACGTTGGCGCCCCAGTACCCCTGGACGACGCCGATGTGGTGGGCCAGGTCGCGTAGTGACCATTCGGGGCACGACGGGACCCGGGTGTCCAAGTTGGCGGAGGCGACGGCGTCACTCAGGCGCCGACTGTCCTCGGCAATGGCGTCGACGGCGGCGTCGAATCCGAAGCTCACGGCGCCTTGATCAAGAGCTCGCCCCCGACGTAGGGGGCCAACGCCTCGGGCAGCACGACCGTGCCGTCCTCCTGGCGCCCGTTCTCCATCAGCGCGGCCCAGATGCGGGGCCAGGCCAGCGCCGACCCGTTGACCGTGTGCACCAGCTGCAGCGGCCCGCCCCCGGCCGGCCGGTAGCGCACGTTGGCCCGCCGGGCCTGGTAGTCGCGGAACCACGACACCGAGGACACCTCGAGCCAGCGGTCGACTCCCGGCGCGTAGGCCTCGAGGTCGAAGGTGCGGGCCGACGACCCGCCCAGGTCGCCCGTGCAGAGGTCCAGCACCCGGTACTTGAGCTCGAGCTCCTGCAACATCGACTCGGCCCGGGCCAGGATGTCGGCCTGGGCCTCGAGGGCGCCGTCGGGCGCGGCGTAGGCGAAGAGCTCCACCTTGTCGAACTCGTGCACGCGCAGCAGGCCGCGGGTGTCACGCCCGGCCGACCCCGCCTCGCGGCGGTAGCACGCGGTGGCGGCGGTGAAACGAAGCGGGAGTTGCGCCTCCTCCAGGATTTCGCCCCGGTGCATGGAGGTCAGCGGGACCTCTGCGGTAGGGATCAGCCAGAGGTCGTCGCGCTCGAGGTGGTAGGCGTCGTCGGCGAACTTCGGCAGGTGGCCCGTCGAGGTCATGGTGTCGGTCAGCACCACGGTCGGCGGACGGATCTCCTCGTAGGCCGGCGCGTGCCGATCGATGGCGAACGCCGTCAGCGCGCGGAGCAGCCGGGCCCCCGCGCCGCGATAGAGCGGGAACATCGACCCGGACAGGCGCGCGCCGCGCTCCATGTCGAGCAGCTGGAGGGCCTCGCCGATCTCCCAGTGCGGCACCTGCTGGTGGTCGAGCCGTTCCGGCTCGGGCCGGCCCTGGGCCTGTCCGGGCCACCAGCGCCGGAGCTCCACGTTGTCCTCTTCCCCGGCACCCGTCGGGGCGTCGTCGGCGGGGATGTTGGGCAGATACAGCAAGCCGGTCCGCACCGACTCCCAGAGCACGTCGAGTTCCGCCGCCGCCGTCCGCTCCTCCTCGCCGAGCCGGCGGCTGCGGGCACTCAGCTCGCTGGCCCGAGCGTCGTCCCCGGCCTTCTTGGCCTGCCCGACCTGTCGGGAGAGCTCCTTGACCTCGGCCCGCATCGCGTCGGCCTTCCCCTGTTGGGACCGCCACGCCGTGTCGGCGGCGAGGACGGCGTCCACCTCGCTTGCCTCCACCCCCCGCCGGGCCAAGGCGGCCTTCACCGCATCGGGTTCCTCTCGGAGCAGCCGGATATCGATCATTTGGACAGAAAGTAGTCTGCGGCGCCATGCCAGCAGTCGAGGTCAGCGGACTCACGGTGCGCTACGGCACCGACGCCGCCCCGGCCGTCGACGGGGTCGACCTGGTGGCCGAGGCCGGCGAGGTCCTGGTCGTCCTGGGCCCGAACGGCGCCGGCAAGACGTCGACGGTCGAGAGCCTCGAGGGCTACCGCCGGCCCGCCGCCGGAACGGTGCGCGTCCTCGGGCTCGACCCCCGTGCGCAGCACCGGGCGCTCACCGGGCGCATCGGGGTGATGCTCCAGCGCGGCGGCGTCTACCCCATGCTCGGCCCCCGTCGCGTGCTCCAGCTCTTCGCGGGCTACTACCCCGACCCCGTGGCGACCGAGACCCTGCTCGAGCTGGTCGGGCTGCGCGCGGTGGCCGCCACCCCGTGGCGGCACCTCTCGGGCGGCGAGCAGCAGCGCCTCTCCCTCGCCCTGGCCCTGGTCGGCCGGCCCGAGGTGGCCTTCCTCGACGAGCCGACGGCCGGCGTCGACCCCGAGGGCCGCCTGGCCATCCGGGCCGTGGTGGGCGGCCTCAAGGAGCAGGGGGTCTGCGTGGTGCTCACCACCCACGAGCTCACCGAGGCCGAGCGCCTGGCCGACCGCATCGTCATCCTCGCGGCGGGCAGGGTGGCCCGGGAGGGCACCCCCGCCGAGTTGGCCGCCGGCGCGGCCGGGCCACCAGCCATCGTCTTCGGCGGCCCCCCCGGCCTGGACACGGCGGGCCTGGCCGGCGCCGTCGGCCCGGGCACCACCGTCAGCGAGCCCGAGCCGGGCCGCTACCGCGTCGAGGGGCCGGCCGCCGCCGGGCCCGAGGCCACGGCCGCCGTCGCCACCTGGTTGGCCGGGCGCGGCGTCACCCTGACCGACCTGGCCACGGGCCGCAGCCTCGAGGACGTCTACTTCGAGGTGATCGGCGCTCAGGCGGGCGAGCCGGTCGCCGGGACCGAGCCCGCTCCGCCGCCGGGGACGTCGGCGTCGCCGGGGACCCCGATGAGGGCGCGCCCGCTCACCGCGCAGACCGGCGCCGAGATCTTCATGACCCTGCGCCGCGGGGAAACCCTCCTGCTCACGCTGGGCATCCCGATCGTCTTCCTTCTCTTCTTCTCGGAGGTCTCCGTCGTCTCCACGCCCACCGCCACGCCCGTCGACTTCTTCGTACCCGGCATCTTGTCGCTGGCCGTCATGTCGACGGCCATGGTCTCGCTCGGGATCGCCACCGGCTTCGAGCGCGGCTACGGGGTGCTGAAGCGGCTGGGCACGACGCCACTGGGCCGGCCCCGGCTGCTCGGGGCCAAGATCGTCACCGTCATCGCCGTCGAGCTGATTCAGACCGCCGTCCTGCTGTCGGTCGGTCTGGGCCTGGGCTGGAACCCCGGCGGTTCGGGCGCGGCGGCGGTGCCCGGCGCCATCGGCGCCATCCTCCTCGGCACGGCCGCCTTCGCCGGTATCGGCCTGCTCATGGCCGGCACCCTGCGGGCCGAGGTGAACCTGGCCGCAGCCAATGGCCTCTACCTGGTGCTCCTCCTCCTCGGCGGCATGATCGTCCCCATCTCCAAGCTGCCGAGCGGTCTGGCCTCCTTCGCCAAACTCCTCCCCGCTGAGGCTCTCTCTGCTGCGCTCCACGCGACGCTGGGGGCCGGGGGCGCCGTGCCGGTGGAGTCCTGGGTGGTCCTGGCCGTCTGGGCCGTGGCGGCGCCGCTCGCGGCCGCCTCCACCGTTCAAATGGGAGTAGGCCGCCCTGCTCAGGCAGCGCAGCTCAGGCCGCCCTGCTCACGCCGCTCTGCTCAGGACACGCTGCTCAGGTCGTGGTGTGTGCGGACCGCAGCAGCGCCTGCTCGTCGGCGGTGAACGAGGAGGGCGTGAGCACGTCGCCGCGCACGATCCGGTTGATGCTGCCGTCGGCATTGACGAACACGGCGTAGGGGTCGCCGGTGAACCAGAAGTCGCCACTGGTGATGTTGTCGTCGGGGTCGTAGGCGACGGGGAAGCCGACGCCGACGGTCCGGACGAAGTTCTGGGCGGCCGACGTCTTGTCGAGGCTGTCGACCCCGAGCACGTTTATGTGCGACAGCGGGCCGCCGGCGGCGTCCTGGGTCCGCACCGCCGCAGCCAGCGGCGGGAGCTCCTGATGGCAGGCCGTGCACCAGGCACCGAAGAAGAGGAGCACGGTGGGCGTCCCCGTGCCCCCGGCCGGCACGCGGACCGTGGCCGGGCCCACCGGGCCGATGTTGGTGCCGCTGAAGGCGGGCACGGGGCCTCCCTGGTGCGGTGCGCCCGAGGTCCCGCCGCCGTTGCCCGATCCCGTCGAGGACCCGATGCTCGTGAAGATCCCGAAGAGCAGGACCGCGACCAGGCCGAGGCCGGTGCCGATGACCAGGAAGCGCTTGCGGGGCTTGCGGACCGCCTGTCCGGCGTCGGGAGGTCCGACGCCCGGGGAGGGTTCCGGAGCCCCCGGCGGGGTGGGCACGTCAGTGGACATCGCGCAACCGAACCTAGTGAAGCTGGTTGGTGATGAGGACGTCGCCCGCCATGGCGACGAAGAGCACGGTCAGGTAGGTGATGGAGAAGCCGAAGACGCGCATGGCGTCACGGCCGGTCACCGTCCCGTTCTGGGCCAGGCTCCAGAGCCGGGTCACCATGGAGAGGAAGCCGGCGCCGAGGACCGCCGCGGTCACCATGTAGATCCAGCCGAGGTGGGCCACCGGGCCCAAGAGGAACGACACCGCGACGAGCGCCACCGTGTAATAGACGATCTCGGTCGTCGTGCGCTTCATGGAGGCCACGGCCGGGAGCATGGGCACGTCGGCCGCTCGATAGTCGTCCTGGTACCGCACGGCCAGCGACCAGAAGTGCGGCGGCGTCCAGATGAAGATGATGGCGAAGAGCACGACGGGCGCCCAGGCCAGCGAGTCGGTCACCGCGGCCCAGCCGACGAGCACGGGCACGGCGCCGGCCGCCCCGCCGATGACGATGTTCTGTGTCGAGCGCCGCTTGAGCCACAGCGTGTAGACGAAGACGTAGAAGAGGGTGGCCGAGACGGCGAGCACGGCCGAGAGCAGGTTGACGGCCAGCCACAGCTCCACGAAGGCGGCCACCTCGAGGGTGAGGGCGAAGACCAGGGCGGCGGCGGGCGTCATGGCGCCGACCACGAGCGGCCGGTTCTTGGTCCGGTTCATCAAGCGGTCGATGTCGCGGTCGACGACCATGTTGATGGCGTTGGCGCCCCCGGCGGCCAGCGCACCGCCGGCCAGGGTGGCCGCCATGAGCCAGACCGGGGGCAGGCCCCGCTGGGCGACCACCATCGTGGGCAGCGTGGTGATCAGCAGCAGCTCGATGATGCGGGGCTTGGTCAGCGCCACGTAGGCGCCCACCGTGCCCCGGGCCCGGGACAGCGCCCCGGCCTGCTGCTCGGGAACGGCGGGGGCCTGGGTCGTCATGGCTTCCCCAGCGTAGGTCCAGGCCTCGCCCGGGACCAAGCGGCAGGTCCCGGTACGCTTGGGCCGTCGTGTCGCGGCGCCGTACCCCCTCCATCTCGCCCACGCTCAGCCACCGGCTCAACGTGGTCGCCCTGGTCCTGACCGCCCTCATCGTGGTCACCGGGGGGGCCGTGCGGCTCACCGGATCGGGCCTGGGCTGCTCGAACTGGCCCGAATGCTCGTCGGGCCACCTCACCTCGGCCCTCCAGTTCCACGGCCTGATCGAGTTCGGCAACCGCCTCGTGACCGTCGTGCTGGTGCTCGCGGTGGCGGCCGCCTTCCTGGGCGCCGTCCTGCGCACGCCCCGCCGGCGCGACCTGGTCTGGCTGAGCGGCGGGCTGGTGGCCGGCGTCCTGGCCCAGGCCGTGCTGGGCGGCATCGTCGTCTACACCAAGCTCAACCCCTACGTGGTCATGGTGCACTTCTTCGCCACCATGCTCCTGCTGGTCGACGCCGTCGTGCTCGTCCACCGGGACGGGCGCGACTACCGCGCCGGGTCGGCCCGCCTGCTGGTGCCCCGTCTCCTCATCCGTCTCTACTACGGGCTGCTGGCGTTGCTCGCCGTCGTCATCGGGGCGGGGACGGCGACGTCGGGGGCGGGGCCGCACGCCGGCGACAGCTCGGGGCAGCAGGTGGCGAAGCGCCTCCCGGTGTCGCTGCGCGACATGGCCGAGCTGCACTCGAGCCTGGCCCTGCTGCTCGTCGGCCTGACCGTCGGGCTGGTGGTGGCGCTGCACGTGGTCGACGTGCCCGAGCGCGTCCGCCGGGCCGGCCGCATCCTGGTCGCCGTGATGGTGGCGCAGGCCGCGGTGGGCTACACGCAGTATTTCACCCACCTGCCCGCGCTGGTGGTGGAGATCCACCTGATCGGCGCCACCGCGCTCGTCATCGGCGCCGTGCAGACGTTCCTCGCCTGCACCTTCCACGGTCCTGAGGTGCTCACCGCCCCGGTGACGCCGGACCCGGCTCCGGCGGGCGTGCCCGTAGCCGCCCGGTAGGCTCGTTCTGCCTTGCGGGTCACCGCAACGTCGGGCCCCCATCGTCTAGCGGCCTAGGACACCGCCCTTTCACGGCGGCAGCACCGGTTCGAATCCGGTTGGGGGTGCTCGCTCGTCGCTCATCCTCGGCCCTCGGCCGCCAGAATCCGAAGAGCCGTCATCATGACCGACCCACGTCACATCCGGGTCGAGACAACCGGCTGTGGTCGCTACGGCGCGGGGGGCGGCGGCAGCCCGGCCGGACCCATGAAGGCGAAGACCTGGTCGGTGCCGGGCAGGAGCAGCAGACCGTCGGCGACCGACGGCGTGGGGAAGTGATTCGCATACCCGCCGTAGGGAATCGAGACGACTTCGTCGCCATTCGCCGGGTCGAGGCCGTGCACGGCGTTGCCGTCGATCGTCCAGACCAGCCCGTCGGCGATGATCGGTGCGCCAGACGCGCCGTCGTTGTCAGTCCAGAGCTGTGTCAAATGCGGGGGATTGGCCGACACCTGCACGGCCGTCAGGCCGTTGGGGCATGGCACGTAGACGACCGAGCCTTTCACCGCATGTCCGCCGTCGGGATTGCCGTTGCACATTGAAAGGGAGGCGACCTCGCCATCCGCGCCGCCGAGATGTCCCTGACGCAGCAGATAGGCGGTGTCCGTCTTGCCGATCTGGAACACGAACCCGTCCACGAGCGCCGGGTCCCCAGTTCCGAGGTCCAAGTCCTGTGCGCTGAGCGCCTGCCAGTTGCTGAGATAGAACTTCGACTCGAGCTGCATGCTCGGAGACAACTCGAGCACTGCATCGCTGTCATCGTACGACTGGCCGGCACCGAGGTCGTAGCCGTCAGCGCTCGCCACGTAGACGTTCCCGTCGGGGTCGACCACCGGAGAGCTTCCGCCCATCCACACCGCTCCGCGGTCTTTGCCGCTGCCGATCTGGAAATAGTGAAGCGGGCCGCCCGTCTCCGGGATCGAGACGACGAACCCGTGCGCGGGACCGTTGGGGCCGGGGCAGTCCCCGGTGTTCTGACCGTACGCGATGACCACGTTCCCGTGGTCGAGCGTCAGCCCTGGCCGCTGGAGTTGCGCAAGCTGATCCTCGCCGGCGTTCGGCATTGCCTGCGTTTTCAGGTCGACCTTCCCGGTGAACAGGTCGAGCCCGAAAAGCCGATGTGAGGCCTCCACGCCACCGGACGCGGCCGGGCCGTCGATCAAAGTGTCAGCGTCGACGAATATCTCGTGGCGAGCCCGGTCGATCACCGGAGTGCCCGTGATGCCGACCACGGGCGAGATGTCGCCGCAGGGCAGATCCGCAGATGGCACGGCGGTCGCGAGGTGACGTGACCACAGGATCTTTCCGGTGTTGGCAGCCAAGGCATACACGGTGTCGTTCTCGGTCGCCGCGACGACCCGCCCATCGGCGACGAGCGGTTCGCCATACAGCTGTCCGTCGAGGACCGGCGAGGTCCAAGCATGTCGCGAGGGCGAGAGGTCGGTGTGTGCGGCGTGGACTCCGGTCGCCTCAGCGTTCCCGTGGTAGGTGAGCCAGTTGGAGCCGAATCCGGAGTGGGCCGCTGATACCGTCGGCGTTCCGGCAGTCGCGGTGCTGGGCCAGCCGAGCGCCGCGGCCGTCAAGGCGGCCACCACAACGGGCATCCGCAGGTGTCTCCGGAGGCGACGCGACACAGTACGGCTCGCGAAAATCATCCTCAGGGAACACCGCCGGCCCATCACAGCCAGGAGCCTACCGGAGGCATCGTGGATCTCACGAGCGCTCGGCGCATGCTTCGAGTCCCCTCAGGGCGACGCGGAAAGGCCCACGAGCTGCGTCGGGCCGACACGCAGCCGTGTCGGAGATTCCGACACGTTCGAGAGGAGCCGTAGAGGCGACCGTGACGTTTTGAGAGCCCTCCTCTCGAGGGTGCTCCAAGCTAAACGGTGGCTCCCGGAGGCGGTTCTCCTGCCTTGGCTTGTCTTAGAAGTGCGGTGCCCGTAGTCAGGTCAGACCGCGGAACACCGGCGTCCGACTCCAGGTGACCAGACTCGAACCCCATCGTGTACGAAGACAGTCACGCCAGGAGTGCCCGTTGGGGACTCACTCGCCGAAACCCCACAGGCTGAACCAAGGCTCAACGAGCGAGGTCGGCTCCATTCGGAAAAGACCCGGCTACCGCGTGTAGGCGACCGTGGCCACGTCCGATCCCGTGCATCCAGAGTCGCTGTTGCCCGCGACGTACACGTACGGTGCGGCCGGGCTCACCGCGATTTGGTCGGCCTGATCCGGATCCCGTCGCAGGCCGGCGTACCGTGCGACCCACACCTGGGTTCCCGTGGCCGCCGCATACGAGACCGTGGCGTAGGCGGTCGACTTCACGTCCCCGAAGCAGGCGATCCCACCCTGGGCGCTCTCTCCGGTGACGTACACCCGCTTGCCGTCCGGGCTTACGGCGAGGTCATAGGCCGCGTCGCTGCCGTGCCCGCCGTCATAGCGTGACGACCAGATGGGCACCAGCGCCGATGCGTCGAAGGCGACGGTGAGGAAGTGTTTGCCGCCGATCCCGGAGACGAACACGCGCGCGCCATCGCCGCTGATGGCCACGCTCGACGAGTAGTCGTCGTCGCCCCCGGCGTACATGCCCGCGCCCTCCTCGGTGCCGGTGCCGGTGCCGTACGCGACCAGCTCGTAGTCGTGCGGGACGTTGATCGCGCTGCGGCCGTACCCGGCCACGTAGACGGTCGAGCCATCCGGACTCACCACGAGCCCGACGGCGAAGTTGTCAACCCCCACTTCGTATCGATTGATCCATCGCACCGACCCGTCGTCGGCGCGATAGGCGACGGTGGCGATGTCGCGATCGTCGGTACCGTCGCCCTTGCTCGTCCCGGTCACCAACACCGTGGAGCCGTCAGGGGTGACACCGAGACCTTCGGCAGTGTCCCCGCCATGAACCGGACCATCGTATTTCGCCTCCCAGACCATGGATCCCGTCACCTCGGAATAGGCAACGGTGTCGTAGTCCCAGAAGTCGTCTGTTCCGTTGGTACCCGTCCGGCTGCCCGTCACGAACACGCGGGTCCCGTCGGGACTCACGGTGACGCTCCGGGGGATGATCTCGCGGTTCGCCGGCACGACGATGTCGGCCGTCCACACGACCGAACCATCGGTCGTGTCGTAGGCAACTGTTCTTCCACTCCGGGTGCTCGTCGACTGCTCGACGTCCCCGGTCACGAACAGGCGTGTCCCATCGGGACTGATCGCGACCGCCTCGGCGAAAATCTGCAGCCCCCCGGGGTCAACGGTCTTCACCGACCATCGTTTGGCACCGGTGAGGGCGTCATGTGCCACAACGGCGAAGTTCCCCGCCGAAGTCCTCGCGACGTAGACGGTCGAACCGTCGGGACTCGTCACCATGCCGCCAAGCCGGTCGTAGGCATTGTGCGCCCCGGTGTCCCGGGAGACCCAGACCTGGGCTCCGCCTGAAGACGGAACAGCGAGCTTCTCGTTCGCAAGATGCGCCGTAGCCGGGGAACCGGCAACGACCAGGACCGACGTGCACATCAGCACGACAAGTGTCCCGACCCGGATTGGAAAACGCCGACTGGATGGCATCCGGTACCTCCGAGCTTTCAGACCTGGCGTCGAGGTAGACCGCCGATTCTCGGCACCTTAATCGTGCATCAGTCATTCATGTTGTGGATCAGATTCGGAGGGAGATGGAGGGCAGCGCATCGCTCTGGGCTCGCTCACGCCATTCTCAGAAAGCCAGGCATTCGACTCCGATGACTCCTGCTCGACCTCTGGTCGGTCGCGTCAGGCGTCATGAAACCATTTCGAGTTTGCCTCGGTCATCTTCGGATGAGGCAACGAGCGCGTCCTTGGCCGGAGCGGAGAATCACCAAGACTGGTCATCGGGTGGAGCGGTCAATCGACCGGGTCGCCCAAGCCACGCGCGACGAATGCGATGGCGGCTTCGATGAATTCGTCGTCGACCATCTCCGGTTGGAGAACGCGCAGTTGGCTGATGCCGCGGAACAGGATGTCGACGAGCCTCGCTGTCTGGACCGGCGACTTCAGGGGCGCGACGCCCACTCGCTCGTTCTCGGCGCGCAGGATCTCAGCGAGAGTTCGCGCTGCCTCTTCGTCGATCCGTATCAGCTGTTCTCGAACGACCGGGTTGCGTGCCGCATAGAGCCAGAACTCCTGATAGAGCAAGCTGAAGTTGCCGCCCGATCGCCTCGTTTGATCCTGGATCAGGCCGACGAAGTCCGAGATCCGAGCTTCGGGCGGCGCCTCCGCGTCCGTCAGCGTCGCTCGAAGGGCGTCCATCTCCCGCTCGTAGTTCGCCTTGAACAAGGCCAGGAACAGGTCCTCCTTGTTCTTGAAATTCGAGTAGACGGCGCCCTTGGTGAAGCCGGCGACGGCGGCGACCTCGTCGAGCGACGCCCCGTGGAAACCCCGCTCGGCGAAGACCTCGGCGGCGGCGGCCAGCAGGTGGTCACGGGTCTGCTGGCGACGTCGCTCGGGAGTGAGGGGTTGAAGAGCCATAGGTTGCGCTACCGGTCAGCATAGTAAATACTGTCAAGTATGAGAGATTCTATCGGGTATGCACCCAGGGCAACGACCCCTCCCACCCTGCAACTCGAGCGCGCGGACGAAGCGGTTCTCACCACCGGGCTGGTCCGTCGATTCGGCTCGACCGTTGCGGTCGACGGTCTCGATCTGTGCGTCCATCGGGGGGAGATCTATGGATTCCTGGGTCCCAATGGGGCCGGCAAGTCGACGGTGGTGCGGATCCTGTGCACGCTGCTCAAGCCCACGGCGGGCACGGCGTCGGTGGCAGGGTACGACGTCGCCCAGGACCCGAAATCGGTTCGCGTGCGGATCGGCGTCGCCCTCCAGGACGCGGCGATCGACGACCGCCAGACCGGGCGTGAGCTGCTCACGCTCCAAGGCCGCCTCTACGGGCTGAGTGCCGCGCAGGTCCGGATGCGACTCGGGGACGTCCTCGATCTGGTCGACATCGGTGCCGCCATCGATCGGCGCATCGGCACCTACTCGGGAGGAATGAAGAGGCGTCTCGACCTCGCCGCCGCTCTGGTCCACAACCCTGAGGTGCTGTTCCTCGACGAGCCCACCACGGGACTCGACCCCCACAGCCGGATGGCGGTCTGGTCCGAGGTCCGCAGGCTGAACCGTGAGCTCGGCATGACCATCTTCCTCACGACGCAGTACCTGGAGGAAGCCGACACCCTGGCGGACCGGGTGGGGATCATCTCGTCGGGCCAGCTGGTGGTGGAAGGTTCCCCCACCGCTCTCAAGCATTCGGTGGGCCACGACGTGATCGTGGCCGAGGTCGAGGGGGACGGCCCAGAACCGGTCGACGCGTTGCGCTCCATCGAGGGGGTCCAGGCAGCGTGGAGCGACGCCGGCACGATCACCGTCAACAGCCCCGACGGACCCGCAGCCCTTGGTGCGGTTGCCGTGGCTCTGGGCCGATCCGGGCTGCACATCAGGAGCCTCACAATGAGGACCCCCACCTTGGACGACGTCTTCATGGAGACGACGGGTACTCGCATCGAGCAAGGAGAAGTCCACGCGTGAGCGCGGCCGAGACGGCTGGCGTCATGGCGCGGGAGGCGGGGTTTCTCCAAGACGTGCGGGCGGTCGCCGGCCGGGCCCTCCGCCAGATCCCGAGGGAGCCCGCCGCGGTCATCCCGGCTGTCTTCGTCCCGGCGTTCTTCTACACGGTCAACCTCGGGGCCCTCGAGAAGTTGGCCGGCACGACCCTCGACTACAAGGCGTTCCTCCTCCCCATGGCGATTGCGTTCGCCGTCACCGGCATGTCGAGAGCCCCCGCGCTCGTGACCGACATCCAGGGCGGCTACTTCGACCGACTGTGTATGACTCCGATCAGGAGGTCCGCTCTCCTGCTCGGCCTGATGGTGGCTGACGTGGCCGTCATCGTCGCACTCTGCGTGCCCGTGTTGGTCATCGGAGCCATCGTCGGGGTGCGATTCGCCACCGGCCTCCCCGGACTCTTGGTCTTCGTCGGCTTCTCGGCGCTCTGGGGTTTGGCTTTCACCGGCTTCCCCTACGCCGTGGCGCTGAAAACGGGGAGTCCCGCCGCGGTGAACGCATGCTACGTGCTCTTCTTCCCGCTGTTCTTCCTCACCGACGCCGTCGTTCCCAAGCAAGTGCTCACCGGATGGTTCTCTGTCATCGCCACGTACAACCCGGTCACCTATCTCCTCGGCGCGCTGCGGTCGCTCATCACGTCGGGGTGGCAAATCGGACCGCTGCTGGAGGGATTGGCCGCGGTCGCAGGGCTGGCGCTGGTCGGTCTCTCGCTCGCCCTGACGGCGCTCCGGGCAAGGATCCGAATGGGAGATTGAATCGCCCTGGCGGGTTCGTAAAGGCAGTTAAGACCACCTCCTGGCAAGCGGATGCGGACCTGATCTTGTTCGATCACGGTTGCGTTCGGAGTGCTCACCCAGGGGTAACGGATCCGAATCCGCTCATCGCGGCGACAGCGAATCGATCCACTGGCCGAGCCGTCGGCTCTCGCGGGTCATCAGCGTGGGATCGCTGAGCGTGTTGCTCAACAACGCGGTGCCCTGGTACGTCGCGATCAGCGTCACCGCCAACTCGTACGCGTCTCGGCGCCCCATCTGACGAAATTGGTCCTCGACCCACGTCAGTGGAACGCGGATGAGATCCGCCGCGAAGTGGTCGCTGCCGGAGCCCCGCTTGTTCATCTCAGAGCAGAGAGACCCCTGCGGGCAGCCGTACTCGGCGATCAGGTCACGCTGCCCCGCCAACACCTTCACGAGGGCCTTCAGGCGGCTCTTGGGCGTCCGGTGCTTCGCCTCGATTGACGCAAGTGTCGTACGAACGGTGTGCAAATGCGTCTGGACGACGGCGTCGATGATTTCGTCCTTGGTCTTGAAGTAGTAGTACACGTTGCCCAGGGGCACGTCCGCCAACTGGGCGATGTCGGCCAGGGTCGTCGTTTCGATGCCCTGTCGGTACAGCAGTTCGCAGGCGGCGGCGATCAGCCGATCCCGCTTGCCCGGTGTCTGCTCGACCGCCTCGCCGGCCTCACTTGTCACTAAGTCAGCCATCTCACTTTCAGTCTAGACAGCCGGCGGCCCGCTTCCTATACTCAGTCAGGCAACTAACTTTCTAGGAGCCGCCCCATGACCGCAACCCAGCCCGAGGTGTCCGTCCTCGCGACGCGCCGCGGCAAGCTCACCCTGCTCTTTGTGTGCGCCGTCGCTTTCCTCGACTTCGTCGACGCGTCAATCGTCAATGTGGCGTTGCCCTCCATCCGGCACGACCTGGATTTCTCGGTGCAGAACCTCCAATGGGTCCTGAGCGGCTACCTGCTGACCTACGGCGGGTTCCTTCTTCTTGGCGGTCGTTCGCGCGGACCTACTCGGCCGGCGCCGCGTGTTGGTTGTCGGGATCTCGATCTTCGCCCTGTCCTCGCTCACCGGTGGCCTGGCTCCCACTGCAGGTGTGCTGATCGGTGCGCGACTCGTGCAGGGGTTCGGGGCCGCGATGATGCTGCCTGCTGCGCTCTCCATTCTCACCACGACCTTCAGCGAGGGAACTGACCGGCTCAAGGCGCTCGGTGTGTGGGGCGCCGTTGCTGGTATCGCCTCGGCTGTGGGCGTACTGCTCGGGGGGGTCCTGTCCCAGGAGCTCGGCTGGAGATGGGTGCTCTTCGTCAACCTTCCGATCTGCGTCATTCTCCTCTTGAGCTCCTTCCGGGTCGTGACCGGAGAGAGGCGAACCGCATCGTTCACCCACTTTGACGCGCTCGGGGCCGCCACCGTGACCGGTGGCATGCTCCTCTTGATCTACACCCTCATTCGCGTCCCTGAGGTCGGTTGGGGGAACGAGCGCACCATCGGCGGGCTGGCCGGGTCAGCAGTTTTGCTCGTCGCCTTCATCGTCAACGAGCAGAGGCATCCCAGGCCGCTCCTGCCGCTGTCCATCTTCCGAATCAAAGGACTCGGCGCTGCCGACGCAACCCAGGTCATTTCAATGGCCGGGTTCTATTCGATGTTCTTCTTCGTCACGCTGTACATGCAGAACGTTTTGCACTTTTCCCCGATTCGCGCCGGGGTGTCCTACATACCCGTGACGCTCGGAGTCGCGGCATCGGCCGGCATCTCCTCCAAACTGTTCGAGCGGGTCGGAACGAGGCCGATCATCGTTGGCGGCGCTCTCGTTGCGGCTTCAGGCGTCTATTGGCTTTCCCACATCCCCGTCCAAGGGACCTATCTTTCGAACCTTCTTCCTGGGCTGATGATCATGTCGATTGGACTTGGCGCCGTGTTCACGGGCGTGACCACCGCTGCCAACGCTGGCGTTCCGCCGGACAAAGCGGGTCTCGCCGCGGGGCTCGTGAACACCTCGCAATGGTTCGGCGCTGCACTCGGGTTGGCCATCTTCTCTTCGATTGCCACCAACCGGACGAACGAACTCTTGACCAGCGGTGTCTCCGGCCCCTTGGCCCTGACCCAAGGCTTTCATCGGGCGCTTCTGGCCAGCAGCCTCTTCTTGCTGGGCGCGGCCGTGATCGCACTGAGGGCGACGAACACGCGGGGCGAACCGGTACAGCCGGTGGAGGCGGCGGAGCGAGACGACGACCAGATGGAACCGGTCCTCGAGGCCGAGGAGGTTTGAGACCGGGTAGACCATGGCGTCTTCGTCAGGAGTCGACTGCACTCCCGCGCGGGCAGGAATCAGGTGCCCGTACCGTGCAGCGTCACAGTGACCGGGCCTCGTCCGTCGTTGCTGTTGAAGATGTAGCGGCTGGAGGTCGGACCGAGAGCGGTCGGATGGAAGATCACCGTCTGATTCAAGAAGGTGCCGGGCTCGATGATGGTGCCCTCCGGCACCGGCACCGGTGAGGAGAACGCTCCGCTCGGCGCGATGGCCCGCGTGACGATGAGGGCCACCGTGCCGCTGTTGCCGACACCGAAGGTGACACGCACGGTCCGTCCGATCGGAACGGATCCGGCATCGACGGAGGCGCTCGTCACCGCAAGCTGTTCGACGCCCGTGACGGCGGCGCCGCTGACCGGGATGGTCACCGAGCCGTGGTTGGTCGACACGCTCAGCGCCGAGGGGTACGAACCGGCGGCACCGGGGTCGAAGTTCACTGACGCCGTGACTGATTGCTGGGGCGCGAGCACCGTGCCTACCGGGGGGAGGCCGGTGACGGAATAGGGACCACGCGGCAGGTCGAGCCCGGTCACTGTCTCGGATTGGTTCCACGAGTTGGTCAGACTCACGGTCAGGGCCTTGCCGCCGGCACCCGTGTTCACCGTGCCGAAATCGAGGGGCTTGGCTGACACCAAGAGCCCTGGGGCAGTCCCGTACCCGGAGATCGAGACCGTCTGGGTTCCTGCGCTCGTCGGGATCGAGAGAGCCGCGACCACGGGGCCGGGACCGTCGGGGGTGAAGGTGATCGGGAGGCGTACGGTCGCGCCGGGGGCGAAGGTCGTCCCGGCCGGCGGCTGCCCGACGGCGAACACCGAGCCGGCGATCGGCTTGGCCACAGGTGGCGGTGGGACCTTCGGACCTGCGGTGGCGCCACCGGGAATGGTGGTCGAGCTGCCCGACACGACGGTCGATGGGGTGACCGTCGCGGAGCTCCCCGTCGCCGTAGGACCGGTGACACCCTGGTAGCCGCTGACGCTGGCTGGACCGGTGACCGTCAGACCCTGGGGCGTCGTCGCGACCAGGGTGGTCGTACGGCTCGAGCCCACCGGCACCGAACCGAAATTGACGGCCGCCGCCTGGAGCGGCGCGTTCGCCCCTGCGCCGAAGGCAAGGAGATGCCCGTCGCGAGTGCCGACGTAGACCCGTCCGTTCGACGCCGTGGGGACGGCGAACTTGGAAGCGGTCCCGATCGGAGCGCTCCACAGCAGCGGGAGCACTCCATGCGTCGGGATGGCGCCGTAGGCCATCAGCGTGCCGTCCTGGCCGCTCCCCCCGCCGGTGTCGACGGCCCAGACCACGGCGCTGCCCGCCGTCGTGCCCTTACTGGTGACCAACGGTGAACCCGACGCGTACCCGAACGATCCCGCACTGGACCCGGCCGAGGCGAGTTGCGGGAGGCCTTGACCGCTGAGCCCGTAGCTGAACACTCGCAGCGGTCCACCCGCGCTCTGCAGGATGTAGACCCAGCCCCCTTGCCCCCCGTACACCGCAGGATGGCCCCACTCGCCCTCGAAGGGGCCCAGTTTCTGCAGCACGCCACCGGTCTGCTTGAACCCGCCCATGTTGTCGGAGTCGATCAGGAGGACCCTCCCGTCCTTCCCCTCCTCGACCAGGAGATGAGGGTGGGCACTCGTGCCGAAGTGAGCGGGCGACAGCGCGACGGGACCCCCGGAGCCAAGATCCTGGTCGTTGGCATCGAGGTTGGCGGCGTTACTCGGAGAGAAGAACTGGATGGGCTTGATCTTGCCGCTCGCACCCACGTTGAGACCCACGACGGATTCCGACAAGGTCGGTGGCGGAGCGTTTGAGGCGGCCGGGTGGGGGGACACGCCGTTCCCGGTGGTCAGAATGATGTGGTTTGGCTCATCGGAGACCAGCCCGGCGCCGCTCTGCCAGATTCCAGCCTGAGAGTTCTCGTCCGTCCCGACACCGGACTCGTCGCTCCACATGGAGGTGATGGCGTGGGTGGTGGTGCTGACACCCACCACGATGCCCCGGTAGGGCCAGGAATCGCAGTCCGAGGCGAACGCGACGTAGACGGCGCCGTTCAACAACAGCAGCGCGGGACGCTGCTCTTCCGAAGGATCGTTGAACGGGACCCCTGGCGTGTTGTAGGGGGTACCGGTGATCTCGACCGGGAATCCAGGCGTCTCCTGACCGGTTGTCCCGGAGAGCGCCTGGAGGTACCAGTGGGCATTGGCGAGCCCGCCGCTCCCGGTCTCGAGCCGGGTCGTGAGATAGACGGTCCCAGTGGCCGGATCGACCACCGGCGTGGAAGTCGATCCAAGGTCGGGCGTCAGGTCCGAGCACCCGTTGGTCGCCGCCTCGAACGGCGATCCAAAAGACCGGCTCCACTGGACGGCACCGGTGGTGGCGTTGATGCCGTAGGCCATTGCCTTTTCGGTCGTCACGATGACCGTGCCGTTCACCACCAGAGGCTGCGCGTACACCGACCCCGAGACCGGCGTCGAGAACAACTGCCCGAAGCTCGACGACTGGACCACCGAAGGAGTGAGGCCTGGCTCGTGGTGGTCCCAATTGTCGCGGAGGTTGTCGTAGGCAGCGGTGGTCACGTCCGTCGTGGTCGCCGCCCGGGCCACCACAACCGGTGCCAACACGCTGGCTCCCACCGCAGCGGCTCCGCCGATCACGATCGCCAAACGTCTTGCCGCCATATTTTCCCGCCTGCGTTCGTGACTTCCGACCCAATGTCGGCGTGAGAGTAGCGCCGGAAGGAACGCCCACCCAAAGGCCATTGCACCACGAGCGAAACGGTGCCTCGGCAGGGCCCAAGCTTCGCGGCTCCGCTTGCTCTCAGGTTCCGACAACCAAGCGGCGACACGTGCCGTCGCCTCGTTGAACACCTCGTGATGTGCGGTGACCATGCCGTTCGATGAGCCACTCCTCTTTGTCGGTCTCGACGAAGGTGCGAATGTCCAACGGGATGTCGCTGGGCTCAAAGAGACGAGCACCTCCGCCCGATCCGGCGATCTGGGGTCGAACCGATTCCCATCTACAAGCCTGCGTCAACTGAGCTCGATGATGAACGTGGCCACCACGTCGTCGTACCCCGAGGCTGGCAGCAGCACACTGTGGCTGCTTTACCGTGTCTTCGAATCCTCGTTTGCCTGTCCGCGCCGTGGCGGTCGGGTTCCTTGTCCAGCCCGGGACGCACGCGTGAAGGGCTCTCCCGCCCGAGGATCAAAAGGGCTACGAATCGCCACCATTTGGGAATTGCCACCATCTGGCCTTCGCATCCCAGAAGCGTCGATACGAAGTAATGACCATTACCTCTCGATGAGCAGGCAGGACGAGAACCGGTTCTTGTTCGAATGCCGCCCCGCTGGGAGCGCCTTCTGCGAGTGAACCCCCTGTGTGGGCTGCCCTTCTGAGAAGGCGGCCTGGGATTTCCAAGTGTGCGACCTCGTCGGGCGTCGGAAACCGAGAGAGCTTCATGTAAGCGTCAGGGTGCGTCCGTACCCTCGTGAACATGGGACCGGCCCAACCGTCCACGTCGTTGCGTCGCATCACAATCCAGCCTCGCTGAGATGGTCGGCGCCCGGGCTCTCGGTGTCTGCCCGCCGAGATCGCGGCACCCCGACGCTGACACCCGGCCCACTCAGTCGAGTGGTGCAGGTGTTCCCTGGGCCGCCGTGGCTACGAGGAGAGTGTGTGCGTGAGCCCGGGGGCCCCGTCGGTGGCTCGCCGGGGATTTCCGATCGTCGACGTTGCCCCATTGCCCGCTGCCCTCTCGGGCCTGTTCTGCGGGCAGGGCGGTCCAGCCCAAAGCGGGCCTTTCAGTTGACGGACCGGACGTGACGTGCTGAGTCCACCCCGAGAGCACCTCGAGGCCCCCACGTTTGCGTCGCCTTCCCATCGTCCCGCTGGGCGATCTCGCTGGTCGAAATCGCGGGTTCACCGCCGTCGTCGCCGGCTCCTTGCGGCCGTTGCGACGGCGTTCGGGATCCTGTTCCTCTGGTTCGCCATCTCGCTCGGCGGCGCACTGACCAACCCCGCCTTGGGAACCTCCGTGGGAGCTCGGGCCGCAGAGTGGTTCCGTGGCCACGGAGGTGCGTCGATCGTCGTCTGGGCGGAAAACGAATGGTATTCACACCACCAGCCGAAGGTCGGTGGCACCCTTGCCGCCGGGACCATTCGCAAGCCCACGGTCGTCCCCACGACGGTGCCAACCGTCGCGGTACCGCACTTGCCAACGCCCTCTCCCATCGTGCCCTTCGCCAAGCCAGCGGTTGCGGGCGAAGGCCAATGGTCGCCGGTCGGGCGCCCCGTCGACGGCATGCCCGCGGTCTACGAAACCATGCTCAGGCCGGACGCCGTTCACACGAGCTACGTGGTGGGCGTCGCCTGGATGGACACCGAGCTCCTCAAGGCCACGCTCTACTCAGGCAGCGCGATCCCGGGTGGCGGCCCGTACACACATACCGCTCCGGTTTCGCCAACTGATGCCACAAGACTCGTTACTGCGTTCAACGCCGGATTCTTGATGTCCGATGCCAACGGCGGCTACTACACCGACAACAAGACCGTGGTTCCGTTGCGGACGGGCGCGGCCTCCTTCGTGGTGTACAAGAACGGCTCGTCCACTGTGGGCCAGTGGGGCCGTGATGTCACGATGGCCCCCAACGTCGTATCCGTGCGCCAGAACCTGGACCTGCTCGTCGACGGCGGGCAGGTTGTGCCTGCGGCATCGAGCACCAATACCCGGCAATGGGGCGCCACGCTCGGTGGGGGGCTCTTCGTGTGGCGGTCGGGACTCGGTGTCACAGCGGACGGCGCCCTGGTCTACGTCGGTGGTCCCGGCCTCGACATCTTGGACCTCGCCAACCTTCTGGTGCGGGCCGGAGCGGTACGTGCCATGGAGCTCGACATCAACACGGACTGGGTCAACTTCAGCAGCTACCAGCCGTCGCCGGCAACTGGTCCTGCCACCGCGAACAACGGCACCGAGCTCATCTCAGGAATGAGCGGATCTCCCGGGCGTTACTTCGAGCCGTGGTGGGCCCGGGACTTCATCACCATGTCTGCGGCGGCTGGCCCGTGACGGTGGTTCGCAGGTTCGAGGGCGAGGAGCCTCCGCGCCTCAAAGGTGGTGCGCAGAGCGACGAGCACCCGCCGGTGGAGCTGCGTTCCACGTTCCGCCTGCTTGCTCGAGGCGCGCGTCCGGCGCAGTGGCTCAAGAATCTCCTCGTCTTCATGGCACCGGCCGCCGCCGGCGTGCTCGGAGAATGGCACACGACGATACGCGTGATCGCTGCGTTCGCGATCTTCTGTGTGGTGGCATCGGGCACCTACCTTGTCAACGACGTCGTCGACGCGGACTCGGATCGACACCACCCGGTCAAGGGGCTCCGACCAGTGGCGAGTGGCGCGCTGCGGCCGAGCGTCGCCCTCGGTGTCGGGTTCGCGCTCATCGCAACGGCTGTCGCCGCAGCGATGGTCGTCGGACCATGGGGATTCACTGTCGTTGTGGCGTCCTATGCAGGGTTGAGCATCGCCTACAGCGTCCGCTTGAAGCGAGAACCCGTGATGGAACTTGCGGTGGTTGCCTCGTGCTTCGTGTTGCGAGCCGTTGCTGGAGGTGTGGTGGCGGGCGTGCCACTCTCCAACTGGTTCCTCGTCTTCACCTCGTTCGCCGCTCTCTTCATCGTGACTGGAAAGCGTTCCGCCGAGCACGCGCGCCTCGGGGACGAACGGGGCGTCCACCGCCTGGTACTCGACGCGTACAGCGAGTCATTCCTCAAGTCGACCCTGACGATCTCGGCGACCGTCACGCTCGCGTCGTACTGCCTTTGGGCGTTCGAGCGAAGCGGACTTCTCGCCCACGCCGGAAAGAACGTCGTTTGGATTGAACTGACCGTCATCCCCCTCGTCCTGTCGGTCCTGCACATCCTTCGTCTTCTCGATGCCGGGCAGGGTGGCGAGCCCGAACAACTCGCCCTCCGGGACCGGGTGCTTCAGGGCTATGGAGCGCTCTGGCTGATCCTCATGGGCATCGGTCTGTACGGATGACGGTCACCATTGCGAATGCTCTTGAGCCGCTCTCCGGCTGGGGCCGAACCGCTCCCACCACGGCTCTGGTCGCCCGCCCACTGGACGTGTCCTCCGTGCACGACGCGGTTCTGGCCCATTCCGGGGGTGTCATTCCCCGTGGACTCGGGCGAAGTTACGGCGACGCCGCACAATGCACGGGTGGGCTCACCATCGACACGGCGGGCCTGCGCCACGTGGGTGCATTGGACGAGGGGTCAGGGACAATCGAAGTTGGGAGCGGTGTCAGCCTGCACGACCTGATGCGCCGCCTGATTCCGTTGGGCTGGTTCATCCCGGTGACACCGGGCACCCGCTACGTCACCGTTGGTGGTGCCATCGCAGCGGATGTCCATGGGAAAAATCACCACTGCGACGGCAGCTTCGCCAGGCACGTGCTCGAAATGTCCATCGTCACGCCGCGCGGCATGTTCACCGTCTCTCCCGATCGCGAACCCGACCTGTTCTGGGCCACGGCTGGCGGCATGGGTCTCACCGGAGTAGTCGTCAGCGCCGTCCTTCGGTTGATCCCCATGGAGACGTCGTGGATGCTGGTGGACAGCCAGCGGTTCAGCCGACTCGATGCGTTGATGACGGCGATGGAGAGTACGGACATTTGGTATCGCTACAGTGTCGCGTGGGTGGACTGCACTCAAGGACGCAACGGCAATCACCACTCAGTTCTCACACGCGGGGACCACGCCCCGCTCGAGGCCCTTCCCGGACGGCTGCGGAGTCGTCGTCGAGAGGTCCCTGGTGACCCGACACTTCGGGTACCGCGGACGCGGCATGGAGGACTGCTGAACCGGCTGTCGATCCGGGCCCTCAACGAGGCGTGGTTCCGATTCTCCAGGGAGTCCGAGGGCAGCCTGCAGAGCTTGTCCGGATACTTCCACCCGCTCGACGGGATCGGTGCGTGGAACCTGCTCTACGGACCCCGCGGATTCGTGCAGTACCAGTTCGCGGTCCCGTCCGATCGGGGAGACGTGGTCCAAGACGCGGTGGAAGCGGTCGTGTCGTCGGGGCTGCCTTCGTTTCTCGCCGTGCTGAAACGCTTCGGTCCGGGGACACCTGGTCCACTCTCCTTCGCTCAGGAAGGTTGGACTCTGGCCCTCGACTTTCCGCTCGGCCCGTCCACACTCCCAGCACTGCTCGATCGTCTCGATGACGCCGTCGCCGGCGCCGCTGGTCGTGTCTATCTGGCCAAGGACTCCCGGCTGCGGCCTGAGCTCGTTCCCGTCATGTACCCCCGGATGGACGAGATGGCGAGGGTCTGCCGAAGGGTCGATCCCGACGGAGTGCTGGCCTCCGACCTTTCCCGCCGCCTCGGGATCCCGCAGTGAACGACGCGTTCGGAAACCCGCAATCGGTCGTCGTGTTCGGGGGGACGTCAGATATCGCCCGAGAGCTCGTGGCACTTCTGGTCGCGGACCGAGCCAGGTCCGTCGTCCTGGCTGGACGTGACTGCGTCACGCTCGCGAAAAGGGCAGAGAGGCTCCGAGACAGCGTGGCCAGAGTGCAAACGGTGACGTTCGACGCCAGCGGGCTCGGCGACGTCGAGAAGACCGTGATGATGTGCTTCGAGGCTGCGGGAGAGCCGGTCGACCTGGTTATCGTCGCCGTGGGTGAGCTCGGATCCCAAACGGTGGATGAGGTCGACCCTGACCGGGTCGCGCACATGGTGACGGTGAACTTCAGTTGGCCCGCAGCGGCACTGTCATCGGTCGCGGCCCGGCTGCGCCAGCAGGGTCACGGTCGTATCATCGTGCTGTCATCGGTGGCCGGTTTCCGGGTCCGCCGTTCGAACTTTCTCTACGGCTCCGCAAAGGCCGGCCTCGATGGTTACGCAGTCGGACTCTCCGAAGCTCTTCGTGGCACGGGTGTCTCCATGCACATCGTCCGCCCTGGCTTTGTGCGCACCAAGATGACGCGAGGCCGGCCCCCCGCACCGTTCGCCGTCCGGCCGGAACACGTGGCTTCCGACATCGTGCGTGGCCTGAAGCGAGGGCAGACGGTGATCTGGTCACCGCGCCTTCTCGGGTGGGTCTTCCCGGCACTCCGTCTGGCCCCCGGAGCGCTGTGGCGGCGCCTTCCCGGATGAGCAACGTGCAGACCCGGGACTCGTTGACGACGGGCCGAAGTGTGTGGCCTTCTCTCGGGGCAAGGATTCGACAACGAGGAGCGTCGACGTGTCACAACGAACGAGACCTTTGAATCCCACACGAGGCTCCCAAAGAGCCCACCGGTCCCCCCGACGTCGACGGCGTGTCCGATTCGATGCCCCTCCGCCGCGGGCTCTGGCGCTCTCGGGATGGGCTCTCGTGCCCTTACGTGCCTTCCTCGGGATCACTTTTTGCTTTGCTGGGCTCCAGAAACTGGCCAATCCGAACTTCTTCAACGCGAACAGCCCTTCGAGCATCCAGGCCCAGCTGATCGCATCCATCCGGATCAGCCCCCTCCATGAGCTGCTCGGTCATCTCCTAGGCTTCGCCGTTCCCATCGGCATCATCATCGCCCTTGCCGAACTGGCGGTGGGTCTGGGAACGCTTCTCGGACTGTGGACTCGAGTCGCCGCGGCCGGAGGAATGGTGCTCGCCTTCACGCTCTTTCTCACTGTGAGCTTTCATTCGTCGCCCTACTACACGGGAGCTGACATCGTCTTCGTCTTCGCCTGGATTCCGCTGCTGCTTGCCGGCTCTGGTGGAGTGCTCTCCCTCGACGGGGTGATCGCCGCAAGAGTTGCAGACGAGTACGACCTTGGGCCCCCGGCAATCGTCCCCGTCCGCTTCGCCCTTGTCCAACAGGTCTGCGGCCACTACGACAACGACTCATGCGATGCGAGAAGTGGCAGCCGATGCGACGTCCGCGGCTGTCCTTTCCTATCGGCCGATCCGGCTGGACGTGCCGGCATCGTCAAGCAAGGAGGTCTTGACTCGGTCGGGCGCCGAAGCGTTGTTCTCGGGGGCGCTGCAGCAGTTGCCGCGGCCGTCGCGGGAGGCGTGGTTGCCGGAGCGGCGGCTGGACTCGGACGAGTCGCGGGCGGCGTCGAGAGTCCCGGGAACCAAAGCGTCACGCTCGCTCCCTCGCACACGGGTACGTCGGGGGCCTCTGGCTCCGGCGCGACCACGACTGCTCCTGCGACATCGACTCCGAGCACACCCGCTCACGCGGGGACTCCGCTTGGGCAGGCCAGCCAGGTACCGGTGGGCGGAGCCGCGAGCTTCACTGATCCCAAGACGGGAGACCCAGGTCTCGTCCTCCAACTCGAGAAGGACCACTTCGTCGCCTACGACGCCATCTGTCCCCATGCCGGGTGCACCGTGGGGTATTCCTCCGCCGCCAGACTTATCGTGTGTCCATGTCACGGCTCCGAATTCGATCCGAACACGGGCGCGGTCGTGAGCCCGCCGGCAGCGCAGGGCCTGAGTTCGATCAAGGTGGCGGTGGACGCCAATGGTGAACTCGTCGTCGACGTGTGAACGGTCGACGACGAGACCCGTTGGCATCCCCCTGCAGTTCTGTCACTGACGACTCCCTCAGTCCCGCTCGGGCTCTTGTTCCCTCGATGTCGAACAGGCATGTGTCGCCTCGCGGACGAAGACGAAGCCCTGATTCGTGATCCCGGCCCGGTGTACTTCTCGCGCCGGATTCACGGGGCGCACGTTTCCTGATCAGAGGTCTCGGGAGCCCGGATCCGAGCCTGGGCGGGCGCGGAACAGCCCTGTCCGCACGAGAGCTGGGGCGTCCCGCTCTTCGACCAACTGTTCAGGCTCGTCGTCCGAGAATGTGTACACCAGGCGCGAGTGCGGACCGGACACCAAGTAGGCGCCGGAGCCGAGGAAGAGCAGCGGTACCTGCGTCGACGCTCTCGGGGGCCCGGGTTGCGGAGTTGCGGCCAGGGTGCGCCGGATGGTGGCGGCCTTGCGCTTGTCACCGCAGCATCCCATCTCAGTGCTCCCTCGGTGGCGCCGGCTGCATGATCACCGGCTCGCCGCCCGCGTTCTCGAGGAGGCAAGCCGCACCGGATATGGCAAACCACGCAATGGGAAGGTCGCGGCGGTCCCGTACGGCCCAGTAGGCGAGAGGCGCTGCGGTCCACAGACTCAAGCATTGGAAGCAGTCGATCAGGCTGCCGAAGAAGCCGGATCCGAGCCGTCGTCGGAGAACCGCCACCGCGTCGCCCGGACCGTCCTCGTACGCCAGCAGGTGGGTGAGGCGCCAAGTAACCAGCGAAGCCATCAACAACCGGAGCCAGCGCTCGTCCTTCATCGATACTCCCTCGTGTCCATGAGGCGCAGGGGCCGACTAGGTGGGCGGATCGTTGACGACTGCCGCCGAGAAGCTGGGATTGGACCAGATGTAGACAGGGTTGTACAGCCAGTCAACCAACGGACCCGAGTCGCTACCCGCCGGATTGAAGGCGCGGCTGGTCGCGTAGATGTCGAAGCCGTAGACCCCCTGGGGGAATGAGGCTGGGATCTTGTAGAGGCCCACACCCCCGAAGGTGTTGTCGCCTTCGTCCTCGTACCAGTGCTGCACGTTCGAGAGCGGAGTGATCGACGTCTGGAGCACCGGATCATTTCCGCCACAACCGCCGGTTCCCACTTGGACGGACCGAAGATGCTCTGCGGTGACCGAGAAGGAAAGCTGGATGTACACGTCGCTCGGGTCGACTCCCCGGTCGATGACTGCGCACTCATCGGTCGGCAGGGGCTGGGCCGCACTCATATCTTCGTGGAAGCTCCAGAGTGCGGTGTAGGTGTACTTGGGATACGAGTTGTCGATCACGAAGCCCACCGCCGGGGATGTTGCGAGCGGTGTCTTGGTGGCGTCTCCGACCTGCAGCTGCACGGAGTAGAGCCCGTCTTGGAAGCTCCCCGTACCCCATTCGAGCACCATCGACGCCGGGAACCAGTCCGCATTTGGATCGAGGACGGGGTACCAGCCGTTGGAGTCGGATACAGGCCACAGGGTCTCCAAGACCAATCCCACCAGCCGGTAGAGCGGCCAGGTCAGCCCTACGAAAGGCTTGACCGCCGAAGCGGTGGTCGACCCGGGAGGGGTGTAGGTGTAGAGGAGCCGGTAGAACTTTGCATCGTCGACCTGATTACAGCCGTAGAGCTGGAGGGTCCCGGTGAAGGGCGCGCTCGCCGGCAGGAGAGTCGGCCCGGCCAAGCTTCCGGTCGGAGACGGCGGGTTTGGCCGCAAGGCGAAGCCGTACAAGGCATCGGTGGGCACGGTGTCGACATAAGGAGGGGCCGGGAGCGGAGGGTTCACCAGGGGCATCAGGCCGACGAACTCCAAGGTGGGCTCGTTCCCGCACGGGACTTCTGGCGTGTTGCACAACGGGTTGGCCACCGCGATAGGGGAGGCATACAGGGTCACGTCAGTGGTACCCGAACCCCACGGAACGTCAAACAGTCCGCCGTCGTAGATCACTTCCTGGGTACCGGTGCCCGTCACGTCCTGGGTGACCCGGAAGGAGATATCCGGGATTTCCAGGATCGGGGTCCACTCCGGGATCAAGATGTCGAAGCAACGCAGGAACGGCCCGCAGTAGTGCCCAAGGTCGAGGCCGTCCAGGGCTTCCCCGGCCAGGTTCAGCCTGTTGGCCAGGGTGCTCCGCACGGCGTTGCGGTGACCCTCCCGGTCACTTCGATCCCTTGGTTTCCTCAGCTCGGGTGGCAACGGTGGCGGCGAAGATGCGGGGAACGCGGGGCGAGCGAGCAGCGCGCGCTGCTCGGTGGTGATACTGCCAAACGTCGGAGACGCGTCCAGAGTCGACAGACGCTGGGTCAGCTGCCGGCCGACCAGATGTTCGGCCCGCTGGTACAGGTCCGTGCCGCGCTGAAGCGTGATCGGCCCGCTCGGGTCCGGCGGACCTCCTTGCAGGTAGGCCAACAAGTCGGAGATCGTCGGCTTGGAGAAGGCCTCTAGATAGCACACGCGTTCAAGACGCCACCGCAGTATCCATTCGACCTCGAAGCGGGGCACCCATACGCAGAAATTTCCACAGGCGTCGGTCGTGGTCTGCGCCACGACCTCCGTGTGGCATTCCCACGGGAAGAACCACGCCCAGGGTCCTGGGTCGGGGAAGTAGCCGAGCACGGAGCACACAGTGTCCTCGGCGTACACCGTGGCGTAGGGAACGGGGTACTGCTCACCGTTCGCGGGATTCAGCTGGACGACGGTGCCACAGATCTGCACGAAAAGAAACCAGTCGGGATTGAGCACCCACCGGTACTTCTCGCTGATTTCGGCAACCGATTTGCGGACCAACTCGTCGGCGTGGATTCCGCTCAAACTCGACAGCCTCTCAGCCTGCAACGCAGTGAGTGGCCGCTGGTTGGGAGCCAACTCGGCCCGAGCGTCGCTCTCAGCAGTCATGGACGTCCTCCTCTGGGGCCCCGGCGCCGTGCCGAGAAGTGACATTCGAACTGTACCTTGTTCCGACGAAATTGTCTTGAACAAAAAAGAGGTCCGTAGCACCGAGGGCCGCGCTGGTCGAGCACCGTGCTGGTCGAGTGATGCTGCTCGGAAAGCCAGCACGCAGAGGTCTGCTGGTGGCGATCATTCGATACCGTGCGGCGCCAACACGTAGTGGGCTGGACAGGCTCGCGAAAGGGCGGGGCCGAGGTTTGAGAGACGCCAGTGGGGGATGCTTCGTGAGCTGATTCACACGCCACCTGTGGGCAGTCGCTCCGAGGGCTGGGATCTTTGAACACCACGTGTTCGCTCGAGTCAGCGGGACAGCCTTCTGGACCGTTGCGAGGTTGAGAGCCCAATGGGACAACACCTTGGTTGTGACAATGGGTGCTCGACCCTTGGCACCATCTCGATGTCACGACACGCCTTCACACGAGGGCCGTCCGGGCCGGGCGCGCCCAGGGTGACCCGCCCCTTCGGGGCGAAGGGTGGACCGGTTCAGGCAGGCACGACGACGGGCACGTTTCCTGCCTAGGCTCAGGGCCGTCGTCGCCCTCCGAAACCGCGTCGCAAGAGCGGTGCGCTGGGCCTGAGCGATGTGGGGGATGCATGGTGATGCCTGGTCCACGGAGGCGGCACCGCGGCGGTGGTATGCGGTGCCGCCCGTTCGGGGGTCGCGGTGGGACCCGGACCGCACTCTCCCTGGTCTGTATGGCGGTGGCCTGCGGGTCGCTGCTCCAACCCCTGACGGCCGGAGCGTCGCTCCCCAAGGACGACAATCCCAACGGAGTCCTGACGTACGGCATCGACCTGAACAGCGAGTTCGACAACACTTTCAATCCCGAGCAGAGCTTCAATCCCTGCGGGTTCGCCATCCTCTCGAACATCTACGCCTCGGGCCTTGGCATCACGAATACGGCTTTCCTGCCGAACGTCATTGCGAGCTGGTCGACGACTCCGCATACCGTCACCCTTCACGTCCGGCCAGGGGTCGTGTTCTCCAACGGCGACCCGGTCGACGCCAATGCCATCAGGACGAGCCTGCTCTACAGCCGCAAGAGCCCCCTCCTGACCACCTTGACCGCGATCTCGACGATCGATGTGCCGGATCCCCTCACCCTCGTGCTGAACCTCTCCAACCCGATCCCCGGGGATGTCGTCCAGGCGATGTACCACTCCGACGGCACGATTTACGACCCCAACACCATCGCGACGGACGGCACCCATCCGGTCGGAGCCGGACCATTCGTCTTGAAGAGCTATCAGGTCGGGTCCTCCATCAAGCTCGTGGCCAACCCCAGGTACTGGGACAAAGGCCGCTACCGCCTCGGCGGAGTCAACTTCGTCCAGGCCTCGACCGGTCCGCAGATTGTGACCGCACTCGAGACCGGGGCCATCGAAATGGCGAACCTCGAGCCGAACGAGGTCGGTCCGGTCAAGGCCCAATCCGACCTGGCGGCGGTCGTGGGCAAGTCCTACGACTATGTCGATCTTCAGATGCGACAGAACGCCGCGCCTTTCAACAACACCAAGGTCCGCGCCGCGTTGGAATATGCAGTCGACCGCAGCGCCATCAATCGGGTGGTCGACGACGGTCTCGGTGAACCGGCCTACCAGCCATTCCCGTCCTGGTCCCCTGGCTTCAACAAGGCAGTCGGGAACAAGTACACCTATCAGCCAGCGAAGGCCAAGGCCATGCTGAAGGCGGCTGGCTTCCCCAAGGGCATTTCGTTCACGCTCGAAGTGCCGAGCGGTGATCCTTCGTTCGCCCAAGCCTCCCAACTCATCCAGCAGGAGGCGAAGTCCGCCGGTTTCACCGTCAAGCTTCAAGAGGTCGACCCCGCCGATCTCTTGACCAACGTCTACATCAAGGGCGAGGGCGACGCCGTCCTGACCGAGCAACTCTCGAATGGGCCCGACCTGGCCAACAACTTCGAGAACGAGTTCCTGCCGATCGGCTTTCTGACCCAACACTTCGGGACGGCAAACCCAAAGCTCGCCCCCGACATCACCCAAGCACTCCAGTACGTGACGGCCCAACAGCAGGGACCGTTCATGCAGAAGGCAGGTGCCCTCGCCATGTCCATTGGCGCCGAGGTCCCTCTGGTCTTCCAGCCCTCGCTTGTCGGCTACAACAAGAAGGTGGTCGGGGGCACGGTGCAGGCCCCGATCGGTCAGTGCCACACCAACCTGGCCGGCATTTACATCAAGAAATGAGCGGGCGAGGGCAGACCTTGCCGGCATCCGGGATCAACGAATCAGCTCTTACTCCGACCCAGGATTGGCCGTCGCGTCTGAGACCGGAGTACTCGGCCCACGCCGTCTCCCGATCTGCTGGTTCGTTGCGATCCCCGGCCCCGCCAGCTGCGCGACGGTGCCTCAGCCCGCTGGCGGCCCGGTCGATCAGATTCTGGGTCTTAGCGGCGATCCACGCGTGAAGACCACGTTGGGAGCGAGCCGCGAGGGGTGCTGACCTGCGGTACCCCCATCCGGTCGACGACGTGGCGCCTCCTCCTCGTGGCGCCCGGAACATCCGGTGACGCGTCGTGGCGCTACCGTGAGTTGGCTCCCCCACTTTCAGAGGTCGGTATGGTCCTGGTCAACAACGCGGTGTACGTCGGTGGACGGAGAACCGCCGATCCACGCACCCTCGATGAGACCTACGAAGCTTTGCGCGAACGGCGCGGCATGGCCTGGATCGGACTGTACCGACCCGATCTCGAAGAGATCCGGTCCGTGGCTCATGAATTCCAGTTGCACGATCTGGCCGTGGAGGACGCCGTCGCAGCCCATCAACGTCCGAAGCTCGAGCGCTACGGAACGACGCTCTTCACCGTCCTTCGACCCGCGCGGTATCTCGATGCGACCGAAGAGGTCGAGTTCGGGGAACTTCACGTCTTTACTGGAGAAGATTTCGTCGTCACCATCCGCCACGCGGAGACGCCGGATCTCAGCAAGGTACGCAAGAGGCTCGAGGGCACCCCGCAGTTGCTCTGTCTCGGCCCTGAGGCGGTCCTCTACGCGATCATCGATCAGGTCGTCGACGAGTACGCCCCCGTCGTCACCGGGCTCGAGAACGACATCGACGAGATCGAGGACCAGCTCTTCAAGGGCGGGGACCCTTCGTTGGCGCGTCGGATCTACAAACTGTCCCGAGAGGTCATCGAATTCCAGAGGGCGACCCAACCGCTCCTCGCCATGTTGCAGGCCCTTGAGGGAGGCTTCGAGAAGTACGAGGTGGATGTCGAGCTGCGCAGGAACCTCCGCGATGTCAGCGACCACGTGATCCGAATCGTTGAGCGTGCCGATTCGTTCCGGGTCCTCCTCCAGAATGCACTCACGGTGCACAGCACGCTGGTCGGTCAGCAACAAAACGACGAGATGCGCAGCCTGACCGAGACGAGCGTGGCCCAGAACGAGGAGGTGAAGAAGATCTCAGCCTGGGCCGCGATCGGGTTTGCGCCGACCATCGTTGCTTCGGTCTACGGCATGAACTTCCAACACATGCCGGAGCTGCTCTGGTACTACGGATATCCCTTCGCGCTCGCCCTGATGGTGGCGAGTTCCTCGACCCTCTACTTCCTCTTCAAACGACGGCACTGGCTCTAATCCTTCTCTCGAGCGGGTCGACCAAGAGTGGGACCTCGGCCTAGGGGAAACACTCGGTCGACGGAGAGGAGTCGACGCACCCGACAGGCACGTCTGCGGCGGAGACGACACCTACTTCATTTGTCGCGACGCGTAGCTGGACGGAGAACCATCAAATCTTCCAAGCGACGTACTGGGACTGTGGGACGTCATCTGTTCCGTGGATGCTCACACCGTCGCGTGGCGAAGGCGCCACGACAAGACTTCGGATAACCGGAAATGCCTTCCGTGTCGGGCCTGGAGCCTGGACGAAGGCCTGTGTTAGCGTCGGTACAGCAGTTGAAAGTAGTTCGACGGGGAAGCCGGTCAAAGTCCGGCACTGGTCCGCAGCCGTGGGTGGCTGAACAGAGTGTTCGCCACGAGTCGGAATGCCGCCGAACTACTGCAGTGGGTCCGTATCCGTCGAGAAATGCGGCAAGGACCCGGGCGGTCTCCGCTGGTTGGAACGACGGGGCCTTTCGGGTTGGTTGCCCGGAATTGGAGTCATCCCCATGAGGTTCCACCGAATCCTCACCCCGGCAGCCCTGGCGGCCTGCGCAGCTTTTGCCGTGGTCGCGACACCGACAATGGCCGACGCGGCAACGTCGCCGTCTTTGCCTCAACCCCTATCCGCCCAAGCGGGAGCCACATGGCTCGCGGGTCAGTTCAACACGCAGGGCTTCATCCCATCGCAATCCGATCCTGGAACGGCCGACCTATCCGCCACGGCAAACGGCCTCTTGGCCTTGGTCAGTGCCAACACCGACCCGAGTCTGGCTGCCACGGCGCTTTCCTTCCTGGAAGCCAACGTCAATGCCTACGTCTCCCAAAACGGTGTCGACGGACCCGGACAGCTCGCGCTGCTGATCCTCGACGCGCACGCGTTGGGCGTCGATCCGACCTCTTTCGGCGGGGCCAACCTGGTCGCCCGACTCTTGGCAACGCAGGTGTCGATCGGTAAGAACGCTGGGCTCTTCGGCACGAAGTCTCAGGTGAACGATTTCAACGCCGGCGACTACGACCAAGGACTGGCTTTGGCCGCCCTCGCCGCAGCAGGAACCACTCGCGGCTCCGCGATCAGGGCGGCCGAGTCGTGGTTACTCAACCAGCAGTGTCCAGACGGCGGCTGGACCAGCTACAAGTCGAAGTTCAATCCGTGCGACGGATCTCCCGCCAACTTCGAAGGGCCCGACACGAATTCGACGGCCCTCGCTATCCAAGGACTCGCCGCCCAGGGCGACCTGAGTGGTTCGGCCGACACCAATGCACACGCGTTTCTCGTTCACGCTCAAGACAGCGACGGCGGCTGGGGGTTCGAACCGAACACAGCAAGCACCCCTGGGTCGACCGACCCGGACTCGACGGCGCTCGTCCTGCAGGCCATCCTCGCCCTAGGGGATTCGCCAACGCAGAAGCCATTCGACAAGACCGCGAACCCTGTGTCGGTGTTGGCATCGTTTCAGTCGACGTCAGGCACCGGCCAAGGGTCATTCAGCTTCCCGGGCGTCAGCGGACCGAACCTCCTCGCGACCTACCAGGCGGTTCCGGCGCTCGCGGGAGTGGTCGTCCCTTTCAACCTCTTTGTGACCTCAACGTCCTTGCCGTCGGCAATCGTCAACCAGCCGTACAAGACCAAGCTCACGGCGAGTGGTGGCAACGCCCCGTACACCTGGTCGGTGGAAAATGGCTTTGGGACACTGCCGACCGGCCTCACCTTGAACAGCACGACGGGTGCGATCTCGGGTAAGCCGAAAACCACGGGCACCGCGAGCTTCGTCGTCGAGGTCACCGACACCAAGACGACGTCGCCGCCTCCGCACGACAACGTCGGCTGGGCTGTCCTCTCGATCACGACGTCAGGCGGCTGACCGGAACGAGGTAGGACCACCGGGCGGGGCCTGCTGTCACGGCAAGTCCTTGGCGCCGGTGTCATGCCAGCTGAGCCTCAAGCCGTCCAATTATGTGGACGCCTCGGCGATTGGGCCGTGTGATGCCGGGCCAGGTCAAGGGCGCGCGGCTGGAGCTGTCGTGCCTGGGTTGGGTTCATAGCTAGGCACGGACCCTGGGTGTTTTCCTGAGTGCAGGCTTTAAATTCGCTGAGATTACGGTGAGAGTGCGCCTGCGGGGTGCGGTGACCGATCGGCGGCTGATCATTGATCCTTGTCGGCGTCGTCGCGCCGACGGTCTTGTGAACACGCATGCAGTCACCCTCGCGCCTACTCACGAACGTGAGATCTCGCTACACTTCTTGCGGCGATAGAAACATTTGCAGGCGGTCGCGACGTGAATCCCGTCCGGCACAATCTCACTCACACTGGAAGTACAAACATGCGCAGTTTCGCACGGACCCGTGCTCTTCCCTTTGCCATCTTCACGACGCTCACTCTCACGGCGAGCGCAGTCGGCGTCCTCGTCGTCGCGGCACCCAGCGGTGCCTCCGTCGTCGCTACACAGCGGAGCGATCCAGATCGACGGAGCTCCGCTCCCGGACGTACCCGTTGTGACAGCACAGAGCAACGTGTTTATCAACATGTTTACGGAGAGAACTGACTTCACGCTGCCGACATCGTCGCCGACGCCGGTGGATATCACGCCAGACGGGAGTAGCTCCAGGACGTACCACATCGGATTCGATCCCCTCACCCCGAGTACCTTGTCGGCGGGCACTCCGGTCGACAGCTACTTCCTGTACTCCGATCCGCTAGGGCAGCCGCACAAGCTGTTCCCTTACAGCGGGACCCTGACCTTCAGCACCCCGATTCTTGGAGTCATGGTCCAGCAGTCCACGTTGGTCTCCACGGACGGGACCGATGGCGCACCAGGAACGAGCTACAAGATCGGCCTGGGCGATGGCCTGGAGAACAACGGCGATCTCGTCGAAATGGAAGGGACAAATTCCATCTTCTTGAGTTTCCAGACGGAGGATGACATCGACTCCGTTCGGATCATCACCGCAGCGACGCCGAGTACCGGTCCGGGTTCCGGTGGCGGTGGCGGTGGCGGTGGCGGTCGGTGGCGGTGGCCCCAACAGTCAGGGCTATACCGAGGTTGCCTCCGACGGAGGGCTCTTCGACTTCGGCAGCCCCTTCTACGGATCGATGGGCGGCCACCCGCTCAATCAGCCGATGGTCGGCGGCGCGCAGGTCGCCGGACACCCTGGCTACTGGGAAGTCGCTTCGGACGGCGGCGTGTTCTCCTTTGGTGACGCCGGGTTCTACGGGTCAACGGGCGGAACGCATCTGAACGCGCCAATCGTGGGTATGGCCTCGACACCCGATGGCCTTGGCTACTGGCTGATGGCCTCCGACGGCGGCATCTTCGCCTATGGCGATGCGGGCTTCTACGGTTCTCGCGGAGGCAAGCACCTCAACGCTCCGATCGTCGGTATTGCTTCAACCCCCGATGGGAAGGGGTATTGGCTGGTCGCTGCCGATGGTGGAATTTTCTCCTACGGCGATGCGCCCTTCTACGGGTCGGCTGGCTCGTTGAAGCTGAACGAACCGATCGTCGGCATGACAGCCACGCCTGACGGTCAGGGATACCGGTTCGTCGCGACGGATGGCGGCATCTTCAGCTACGGCGACGCCGGGTTCTACGGGTCCATGGGCGGGAAGCCGCTCAACCAGCCGATGGTGGCCATGAAGACCACGGCCGACGGACTCGGGTACTGGACCATTGCCTCCGACGGCGGCGTGTTCTCCTTCGGTGACGCGTCCTTCCTCGGCTCAATGGGTGGCATCCCGCTCAACAAACCCGTCCTGGGCGCCTTCTAGAGGGACCGCTTGTCTCAGCGGGGCGGGCGATGGGTTCCGCCGGCTAGCCGTTTGGTCACCTTCGCGGAGTGTCGTGCACCATCGCGGGCGTAGGTGCTCGCACTCTCTGACAAGACCGGTGCGTTTCTTGGCACCGCCGCGGGAAACCAGGTGTATTCACCCTTCTCTCCGGTAACCCTTTCGCAGCGGGGTTCCGCCTCGCCGCGGAATACTTAAGCGATAGCTTGACTTTTAGGCCGAGCGAGCGCGACACTTAAGCGTATGGTTAACCGATTGGCGGAATGCGACCAGGTCTTTCATGCCCTGGCCGATCCAAGTCGGAGATCCATGGTGGAGCGGCTCACACACGGCACCGCCTCGGTGAGCGAGTTGGCCCAACCCCTGTCCATCTCCCTGGCCGCGGTCGTCCAGCATCTCGGCGTCCTCGAGGCGGCCGGGATCGTGGGCTCCGAAAAGGTCGGCCGTGTGCGTGTCTGCCAGCTTGCCCCCCAAGGCCTGCAACCAGCCGAAGGCTGGCTCTCCGCCCAGCGCGCCGAATGGGAACGCCGGCTCGACCGCCTGGGCGAGCTCCTGGCGGAACCAGATGACGACCAATCGCCTTGATCGTCGAATCGACGCAGGAGGAACCATGACCAAGCGCAGCATCACTCACGCCACATTCACCCTGGAACGCACCTACCCCGTCCCGGCCCAGCGGGTATTCGCCGCTTGGGCCGACCCCAAGATGAAGGCCCGCTGGTTCGCCGGGGACTCCACCCGGTACCACCTGGACTTTCGTCCTGACGGGATCGAGCGCAACCGCGGCGACCACAACGGCAAGGCGATCAGCTGGGAGTCGCTCTACCGCGAGATCGTTCCCGACGAACGCATCGTCTACACCTCGGTGCTCTCGGAGGACGACACGGTGATCACCGCGTCGCTCACGACAGTCGAATTCACACCACATGGTCCCAACACCACACTCGTCCTGATCGAGACCGGCGCCTACCTCGACGGGCGGGAACAGCCGGCATGGCGCGAAGAGGGAACCGGCGACTGGCTCGACTCCCTGGGACGGCACCTCGCGGAGGACGCTTCCCAATGAGGGCGACCCTTCGCATCAGCAGAAGAGACGGAGAAGGAACGAGGAGAGCAGATGTCACGCGTCCGGGTTCATAACTTTGCGGTATCCCTCGACGGCTACGGAACCGGCGCCGGACAGAGTCTGGAATCACCCTTCGGGCATGCCCAGGAGAGCCTGATGCAACGGTTCTTCGGAACGCGGTTCTTCCGCCAGATGCACGGCGAACCCGGAGGGACTTCTGGCGTCG
Source organism: uncultured Acidimicrobiaceae bacterium (assembly GCA_963809715.1). Taxonomy (GTDB): domain Bacteria; phylum Actinomycetota; class Acidimicrobiia; order Acidimicrobiales; family RAAP-2; genus Bog-473. Next base: position 132,792 of record CAWEKO010000004.1, read on the forward strand.
ACGAGTCCTTCGCCAGAAGCTGGGGTCCGGGAATCGGTGCCGAGATCATGGGGCGCAACAAGTTCGGACCGCAGCGAGGTCCCTGGACGGACGAAGACTGGAGGGGCTGGTGGGGAGACGACCCGCCATTTCACACGCCCGTCTTCGTCCTCACCCACCACCCCCGGCCCTCGATTGAGATGGAGGGTGGAACGACCTTCCATTTCCTGGACGCCTCCCCGGCGGAGGCGCTCGCAGAAGCAAGAAGGTCTGCGCCAGGGCTCGACATCCGCATCGGAGGCGGTCCTACCGTCGTCCGGGAGTTCCTGGGCGCCGATCTGATCGATCACCTGCACATTGCCGTCATGCCCATCATCCTCGGGCGCGGCGAGCGCCTCTGGGACGGCCAGGAAGGCTTGGAGCGCCGCTTTGACACCGAGGTGGTCAGCTCACCGAGCGGCATCACACATATGACCTTCACTCGTCGTTAGGGCACCAAGCTCCCAGGGTGGTCAATCCCAGACGAGCCAGAGATCTTTCACGTGCCGGAGCCCCGGTGGGTACTCGAGGTCCTCGTGGCCTGGCTTGATGTGGTAGTCCGGGATGCGCCGGTGCCACTCGCGCAGGGTGACCCGGAGCTCGCGTCGCGCCAGATGGCTACCGAGGCAGCGGTGGACGCCGCCCCCGAAGGCGATGTGTCGATTCTCCTTGCGGTCAAACCGCACGTCAGTTCCGTCGGAAAAGATGGCCGGGTCGACGTTGGCCGCGCCGTAGCTGACGACGACGGCCGTCCCCTTGCTCACCCGCTGACCGTTGGGGAGCTCGGTGTCTTCGATGGCCACTCGAGGCACGCCGGCGGGAACCGGCGATTCCCAGCGCAACAGCTCCTCGACCGCCGATGAGATGACCGAGGGATCCGCCACGATCTGGCGACGGTGCTCGGGGTTCTGAGCCAGGAACGCGTAGAAACACGTCAGTGAGTCGCTGACCGTATCGAGGCCGGCGATCAAGAAAAGAAAGAGAATGTCGAGAATTTCGTCAGTGGTGAGCCGGTCCCCGTCGATCTCGGCGGCCAAGAAACCGGAGATGACGTCGTCGCGCGGCGCGACCTTGCGGTCTGCGATCACGCCCCCGAAGTACTCGTAGATCTCCTGACCGGTGGCCGCCTGGACGGCCCGCCGGGCCTCCGGGTCGAGGCCGGCATCGGGATTGATCTTGTCGGGATGCAAGATGCCGTCGCGCAGGTGGATGAAGTGGTCCAGCTGGTCTTCGGGCAGACCCATCAATCCGAGGAACACAGACGAGGGCAGCAGCTCGGCGAACTCCTCGCTGAAGTTGCACTCCTTGCGATCGATGAACGAGTCGATGAACCCGTTGACCCGTCGGGTGATGTCCTCCTCCTGCGCCTCCATCTTGCGGGGAGCGAAGAGTGGGTCGAGGAGCTTGCGGTATTTGCCGTGCAGTGGCGGGTCCACATTGAGAGGGATCAACGGCCGGACGTTGCCCAGACCCATCTCCACCCGCGACGAGAACAGTTGGTGGTTGCGGAGAACGTGGTCCGATGTGGCCCGGTCGAAGCTGAGCCCGAAGCCCTCACCCATCTCGACATAGCCTCCCTTTTGAATCATGTCGATGTAGCCGGGTTGGGGCGCCTTGAGATCGGTCATGGAGCCCATGGCCAACTCGGCGTCATCCTCCGAGTGGCCGCCCACCTTGGCCACGTCGTGGGTCGATGTCCTGTCGGCCATGGTGCCCCCTTGTCCGGTCCTCGAGGCCGAGACTAGACAGCGGCCGGCCTCACGTGCCGCCCACCGACGGCCCTGGTCGGCACGATCCGGCCTCGAGCCGGTACCTTCCCCCTGTCGGCGCCGGTCCGAGCCGGTCCCGCTCGGGTCCGGGGGACAGGCGCGCTCGAAGGCCACTCGGGTCGCCCCGATCGACTGGTCTCCCTGGCCAACGGCCTCCCCACGGGCGAGTACCGATCGGACGCGTCGGTGCCGCAGGGTTTCGGTCGGGGCGGACGCCGTGGCGCGTCCGGTTCGGGCGCGAAGGGATCATGGCAGCTGGCCACCCCGGTCACCGGAGCGCCTGGCCGCGTCCGGGTGGCAGCTCAACGGCGCCGACAGGGCCGAGAATCGACGCCATCGTCGACGGCGAGGCGGTGACCGGGGTCAGTCCGCCGATACGAAGTCGACGTCTTTCGTTTCCACCGTCCCGGCCTGTCGACCCGGGGCCGAGTGGTTCTGCCAGTACATGTTGGTGAAGGCGATGACCTGATCGGGTGGCGGGGAACCCCACCCCGTCATGTCCTCGGTCGTGTGAGCATCGCTCACCAAGGTGGCGTCATAGCCGCGCACGATGGCACCGTGCAGGGTGGAGCGGATACAGGCGTCGGTCTGGGCCCCGACCACGATCAGACGCCCCACTTCGAGAGCGGACAGCACCTCCTCGAGCGTCGTTTCTTCGAAGGAGTCGAAGTAGTTCTTCTCCACCCGAGGCTCGCCGCCGTCCGGCTTCAACTCCGAGACGATCTGCCACTCGTCGGATCCCTTGGCCATCTCCTCGTCGTCGTGTTGTACCCAGACCACCGGTACATCCGCCTGGCGCGCCCGCTCGACGAGCTGTTCGACGTTGGCCACCACCGCATCTCGCTCGTGCGCCGCGGCGACGACGCCGTTCTGGACATCGATGACGAGCAGTGCCTTGTTGGGTCGGCCGGACAGGGTGGTCATGGTGTCGCCTCCTCAGGTTCGAGGTGTGAGGCCCCCATTGGACCATGTGGCTGCGCGGGCCAGAGCTGCGCTGCCCTCCGATGAGCCCGATCGACCCGCAAGCGCTGGTCAAGAAGACGAGGGGACGTCCGGTGTCACCCGCGACGGGGACCGAGGCCGCCGTGCCGACCGTCTGCACCCGCAGATGCGTCTCACCGCCGGATGTGCAGCCGATCGGGCGAGGCCGTCCGCGCCTACGGATTCCAGGACACCACATTGTGCGTAGGGCCGCCCTCTCCGCCCAGGACTCGCAGTGGCTCGACCAGCGACGCCAAGACGTGTACTCGGCGGCGAACGACGCCGAGGGGATCAACGCCTTCGAGGAGAAGCGGCCGCCAAAGTTCGGTTAGACGTCGGTCAGCGATGTTTCGGTGATGCCGAGCACACGGAGTGTCCGCCCGAGCCCCAGGAAGGCAGACAGGCAGACCGTCAGATCGAAAATCTCGGGGTCGGTGAACGCATCGCGCAAGCGCCCGATGAACTCGTCGTCGATGCTGGTGTGGTCGAGGGCGAACCGCTCGGCGTAGGCCACGGCCAACCGCTCCTGCTCGCTCAGCTCGCTCTCGTCCCGAGTTCCGACGGAGCAGTAGAAGGCCTCGCCGAGACCTTGCTCCTTGACTTTGTCGGCTCGGAAGGCGAGACACACGGTGCACTCGTTGAGTTGGGCGATCCGCATGCGCGCCGCTTCGCGGACGCCCACGGGAAGGATGCTCTTGTTGTAGGCCGCGTCCACCAGCCGCATGGCCGCTGTTCCGAGGTCGGGCTGCAGCGACCAGATCTGCACTGCGTCACCACCCTCCCCGGGCGGGACGTCCAAGCGAGCCATGTGTTCACTCTACGCCGGTGCCCGGCGTCGCGTCCGCTGCGTTCCGAGTGGTGCGGGGGGATGGCACGAACAAGTTCGAGGGACGTCCGCATCGAGCGCGGACCACGGTCAGACGAAGGCGGCCCGCTGTTTCGCGAACAGGTCGGCCGAGACGCTCAGGTCGTCCTGGACCTGGCTCTGGGTCTCGAGCAGCTGGTCGGCCCAGAGCATCTGCAGGGTCACCCGGAGACGGTCGAGCCGGCGCTCGGACCGGGCTTCCTCGTACGCGGTACGCAGGACATCGTGCAAGACACGGTCGTGGTCGGGCGGCGGGTCCAGCGTTTCACGCCGTTGGGCCAAGACCTCGGCAAACTCCTGGTACCAGCGATGGCTCCGCGCGTAGGAATCCCGGAGCACCGCGCCCGCCACCGCCACGGACTCCATCTCGGGCTGGCCCTCCGCCAGGGGCAACGTGGGCAACCGGGCCAGGGTGAAGGCGGCCAACCGGATCCGGTTGGCTCCCGTGAACAGCTGCGACACGGTCTCGACGGAAACCACCTTGGCTCCACGCTCGGCCAAGAACTGCCGGTAGGCGTCATCGAGGAGCAAATAGGCGCTGTGCGACTCGCGTTGACCGGGTTCGGTGTCGACCGTTCGCGTCGTGATGGTGAGGCGATCGACAGCGTCGGCCAGGTAGCCCGAGTTGGCCACGAAGGCCGCGGACAGAGCCCGACCGAGCGCTGCTGTCGCCCCTCGCGGCCAGAACAGCACGCCCACCACGACGCTCACGGCACAGCCGATGGCCACGTCCTCGATCCGGGTCAGGCCCACCTTCCACCCCGTCGGCTCGATGATGTTGAACAGGATCATCACGACCACCGTGAAGCCGGCCTGGCCGGCCGCGAAGGAGATCATCGCCGGCGCCGCGCCCGAGACGAGCACGGCGACTGGCAACACGAACCACAGGAGGACCGTGTGATCGGAGACGCCGATCATGATGGCCGAACCGATGAAGAAGCCCACCGCCGTCCCGCCGATGGCGCGCAGGGCGGTGGCGCCGGTCCCGAACACGTTGGTCCGCAACACCGACAACGTCCCCAACACCACCCAGAAGCCGTGCGAGACGTCCGTGACTTCGACCACCGCGACCGCGAGTGCCAGGCCGGCTGCTCCCCGGATGGCGTTGCGGAACCAGACCGAGTGGAACGAAAGGTAGGAGATGCAGCGAAAAATGAAGGTACGCGACGTGGACTCGCCCATGCCCAGGCGCTTGTCCACCACGGTCTGTGCGCCTGCAGCGGCCAACGCGGCATCGGACACCATTTCGGTCGCAATGCCCAGGGCCCGGGCGTGGAATCCCGGGTCGAGGCCCGAGGCGAAGTCCCCGCCGGCGGCGCCGAGAACCTCTGCAGGCTCCTCGTCCAGGATCTCCGAGATGTCCTCCTCGAGTTCTTCACTCATCAAGGCATCGAGGTGGTCCACCGAGTCCTGCAGCGCACCGATGAGTTTCGGGTCGTCGACGGGATACGCGTCGGCATCACAGACCAGCACCGCGCTGCATCGCAGCGTGTCCGCTGCCGAGGCCAACACGGCACGCACCGATGGCTCGAGGTCCACGACCTCGGTACTGCTCAGCGTGGCGTTGTTCGCCACCCATTCCACCCGGCCCACCAGCTTGAAGAGGGCGACGGCGCTGGACGCCGTGCTGGTCGGCGGATAGGGCGTGCCCCGGAACTGGCGGCGGAGGAGCCCGAGCTCAGCCGCCAAGATGTCGTGGGCATCCCGATCAGGCTGGCCCGCGGCGAGGGCGTCCGCGACCCGGGCCACCGCTTTGAGTGCCGCGGAGAGCCGGGTGCGCAGGACGTCGTGCCATGGGGTAGGCCAGACAAGCATGCAGGCCGGGATGCAGACGACGGCAGCCAGCGTCCAACCGAGCAGCCGGGGCCCGATCTGTGAGGGCGGAGCGGCCACGGCGACCGGCAGCACGAAGAGGAGAAGCGCCGCGGTGGCCGCCGTGGCCGCCTGGGGCGTGACGATGCCGGCGAAGAGCACGAGGAAACCCACCACCGCCATGGCGGCCACTGCCGGCACCTTGTGGGTCGAGGCCAGCGTGCCCAGCGCGATGAACCCGCATCCAACTGCGAAGAGCACCAGATAGCTGGAACAGCGCACCCGCGGGCGGCCCACGAAGTCAACCAGGAGGAGCAGAGCGAAGGACCCGAAGGCCGCGAACAGATCGACCTGGACGTTGCTGAAGGCCGCGTGCGCCACGCCGAACACCGTCGGCATGACCACGGCGGCCCGGACTGAACGTTTCACGGCCAGATAGCCGGGGTCCTTGGCCCGGACCCAGCCGCGCAGGCCTCGCCGCCCGGGCACCTCCGTTGCCGCGGCAGGTGCGGCCGTGCTCGTCATGGGGCTCCGCTGGCCCGGACCAAGAGACCGCCCTGACAGCTGGCGGCGATGGCCAGGTTCCCTTCGAGCAGGAAGGCCGGCACTCCGAACATCTTCGCCTCGCTCAGGCCGCGCTCGCTGCTCAACAGCTCCCGGATGCGCTCGGCCAGATGTTCGTCAGAGGCCATGCTCGGAGATCGTAGACACCCCGATCTCTGTCGCCGGTCGACGGCCGGACTCGACCGGACCTGTGCGGGGTCAGTCCAGCTCGGCCAGGAGCTCCCGGCAGCGCTGCGCGTCCTGGGTGAGCTTGGACCGGAACGTATCCATGCGGGCCAGCTTGGACCGGATCTGTTCGGCTAATGACTCGTTGAGCACGAGGGCCTCTTGCAGCGTCGCCTTCTGCTCGGCGCGCGCCTTCTGACTCGTTCCCCCTTTGGTCGCCCGGTACGTGGCCCGCAACTGGTCCAGCCTGGTCTCGAGAGAGAGGAACTCCTTGATCTCGTCGAGGTTCATCCCGAGCACCTCGCGCAGCTCGAGGATCCGCTCCAGGTGCTCCACGTCGTCAGGCGTGTAGCGACGCTCCCCGCCCGGCGTGTACAGCGACGGGGTGAGCAGGCCCAGCTCCTCGTAGTACCGAAGCGTGCGGGCCGAGACACCGGCCCGGGTGGCGGCGTCGCTGATCCGGAGGCCCGCCTCTCCGGCCCCGACTGGCGGGGCCTCCTCCGGGCGGCGAGACGAGGTCGACACGGCCATGTCAGTCCACCAGCAGAGGCTCGGTCTCGGCAATGGCCTCTTGGGCCGAGACGCGCTCTGCGGTATCGAAGATCTCCTCGCCCATCGCGGGGTCGTCCTGGTAGTGGTACTTGCCACCGCGCAAGAGGGAGGCGACCGCGCCGAGCAGGCACATGGCGGCGGCGAAGGCGAAGGCCTCGGTCAGTCCCTTGTGGAAGGGTGACGCGATCAGGTTGGGGAAGAACTGCCGGCTCGTCACGTAGTGCGCCGTGGCGTGAGGCAGATGGCCCAGCGCCGGGCCCAGCAGCACCTGCACCGGGTTGTAGCCCAAGAAGGCGGCGAAGAGACTGCCGACCGGCGGGAGGTGCGAGGCCTTGGTGGCCACCGCGGTGGGAACGCCCTGCGCGGTGAGGCCGTGGAACAGGGCACCGGGCAAGCTGGCCGCCAACCCGAGGATCATCAGCGTGAAGAAGATCCCGATCGAGAGCACCTGGGCCGACGAGTTGAACGTCCCTGTCATGCCGGCTCCCGAGCCGCGCTGGTTGGCCGGCAGGCTGTTCATGATCCCGGTCTGGTTGGGTGCGACGAACATGCCCATCCCGACGGAGTTGAAGAAGATCACCAAAGCGAACGCGGCGTAGGGGAAGTTGACCGGCAAGGTGATCAGCAAGATGAAGGTGAGCGCCGCAATCACCAGGCCGCCCGTGGCGAACGGGCGAGCGCCGTAGCGGTCGGCCAGCAAGCCGCTGAGCGGAGCCGCGAGCAACAACCCGACGGTCAGCGGGATCATGTAGATGCCGGCCCACAGCGGGGTCTGCTCGAAGCTGTAGCCGTGGAGGGGCAACCAGATGCCCTGCAGCCAGATCACCAGCATGAACATGAGACCGCCCCGGCTCATGGAGGCCAGGAAGCTGGCCACGTTGCCGGCGGTGAAGGCGCGGATGCGGAAGAGCTGGAGGCGGAACATCGGGTGGGCCACCTTCGTCTCGATGATCCCGAAGGCCACGAGGATGGCGATGCCTCCCAAGATCTCAGCCAGCACCACGGGACTGGTCCACCCCATGGTGTGGTCGCCGTAGGGCAGCAGGCCATAGGTGATGCCGATCAGGATCAGGATCAAACCCACCGCGAAGGTCGAGTTGCCGAGCCAATCGATCTTGGCGGGGACACGCGCGCTGTGGTCGACCAGCTTCACGTAGGCGAAGAGCGTGCCCAAAATCCCGACCGGCACAGACACCAGAAAGACGAGATGCCATTCGACCGGGGCCAACAGGCCGCCCAGGACGAGCCCGATGAACGAGCCGGCGATGGCCATCGTGTTGTTGATGCCCAGCCCGAGCCCGCGCTTGTCGGCCGGGAAGGCGTCCGTGATGATCGCCGAGGAGTTGGCGAAGAGCATGGCGCCACCGACGCCCTGGCCGATCCGCATGGAGATCAACCACAAGGCGCCGGCAGTTCCTTGGAGCCAGGTGACGGCCAGGAGGAGGGAGAAGACGGTGAAGACAGCGAAACCGAGGTTGAAGATCTTCACCCGGCCGAACATGTCGCCCACCCGACCCAGGGACACCAACAGCACGGCCAGCACGACCATGAATCCCAGAAGCATCCAGAGCAGGTAGCCGGTGTTGCCCGGGGTCAGGGGGTTGAGGCCGATGCCCCGGAAGATGTCGGGCAGCGAAATCAGGACGATCGACTGGTTGATGAAGACCATCAGCGTGCCCAGGGTGACCGTGGCGAGCGCGATCCAGCGGTAGTTGGACGGCTCGGGCGTGGCGGTGTCGGTGTCGGTGACCGAACCCCGGGCGCGGCCGTTGGTGGCGGGGAGGGTGGCGGAGCTCACGCCAGGAAGTTTAACGTTAACGTGAGAGTCATAAAACAGCAGCCTCCCGGCACCGATCACTCGCCGTCCTCACCTCCCTGCTCGCGACCGCGCCACCGACCCGCCGCGCGCCCTGCACCCGAGCTGGCCGGGGTCAGGACCTCCCCCTGGATGGACCCGCAGCTCTAGGCCGGCTGAAGGCCGACAACCGGCCCGGCTTCCACCCGGACGACTCTGAACCACAATGCTTGTCGACACCTGGGCTCGTCGGCATCTGCCGGTCCGAACTACTTGGCGAGAACGGGGTCCCTGAACGACAAGCTGATCGGAGCTTCCGCCACATGAGTGCGCTGACCACAAGGGACAAGGTCCTCCCGCCGGGGAATCTTCCCGAGCACCTCGACGTCCTCGTCGTCGGAGCCGGCCTCTCGGGGATCGGTGCCGCCCACTACCTCCAGACCGAATGCCCATGGGCCACCTATGCCATCTTCGAGGCCCGCGACTCCGTCGGCGGTACCTGGGACCTCTTCCGATACCCGGGCGTCCGCTCGGACTCGGACATGCACACCCTCGGGTACTCCTTCCGGCCCTGGGACGGCGAGAAGTCGATCGCGGACGGGGACTCCATCCTCCAGTACATCAAGGACACTGCGGCCGAGTCCGGCATCGACCGGCACATCCGTTTCGACCACCGCGTCATCGCGGCCGGGTGGTCCACCGATGAGGCGCGCTGGCGGATCACGGCGCAGCGCGGAGACGGCACGATGTTCGAGCTCACGGCGGCCTTCCTCTTCTCGTGCAGCGGCTACTACCGCTACGACCACGGGCACCTACCTGACTTCGATGGCATGGACGAGTTCGAGGGCACCCTGATCCACCCCCAGCATTGGCCTGAGGACCTCGACTTCACGGGCAAGCGAATCGTGGTGATCGGCAGTGGCGCCACGGCCGTCACGCTCGTGCCGGCTTTAGCCCGCTCCGCCGCCCACGTGACCATGCTGCAACGGTCACCGACCTACATCGCTTCCCTGCCCGAACGAAGCCCCATGGCCAAGATCTTCCGCAAAGTGCTGCCCCGGCAGATGGCGGGCACAGCGGCCAAGTGGGCGCATGCGCTGCTGACTCAGAGCTTCTACGCCGTGAGTCGCCGCTATCCCGAACAAATGAAGCGGTTCCTGCGCAAGGGGCTCGAGCGCGAGCTGCCCGCCGGGTACGACATCGACACTCATTTCACCCCGCGCTACGACCCCTGGGATCAGCGTTTCTGCGCCGTCCCCGACGGGGACCTCTTCAAAGCCATCAGCGACGGGAGCGCGTCAGTGGTGACCGAGACCATCGAGCGCTTCACCAAGACCGGGATCCAGCTCACGTCCGGCCGGGAGCTCGCGGCGGACATCGTCGTCACGGCCACCGGGCTCGAGCTCCTCTTTCTCGGCGGGATCGAACTGACCGTCGACGGCGCGCCCGTGCACCCGGCCGACCGACTCACCTACAAAGGCATGATGATCGAGGGCGTCCCCAACCTGGCCGTCGCCATCGGGTACACGAACGCCTCCTGGACCCTCAAGTGCGACCTCACGTGCCAGTACGTGTGCCGCCTCCTCGAGTCCATGCGCAGCCACGGACAGACTCAGTGCGTGCCTCGAAACTCCGATCCTTCTGTGACCAACGGCGGCCCGTTGCTCGGGCTGACCTCGGGCTACATCCAGCGCTCCGCCCACCTGCTCCCAAAGCAGGGTGCGCGCCAACCTTGGAAGGTGAACCAGAGCTACCTGCGTGACTACCGCGCTCTGCGCATGAGCCAGGTCGACGACGGCGTCATGGAGTTCAGCCGTCCTCGGGTCCGGAGCGACGCGGTCACCGCGGCCCCCTGACCGGGAACCAGCGCGAGGAGTCGACATGAGGGATTTCAAGGGACGCGTGGCCGCCATCACCGGCGCCGGCTCGGGTATCGGTCGGGCCTTGGCCAAGGACCTGGCCCGGCGCGGCGCCCACCTTGCGTTGTGCGACATCGACGAGGGTGGGCTGGCGGGCACTGTCTCACTGTGCGAAGGCCTCGGCGTCAAGGTCACGTCCCAGCGACTCGACGTAGCCGACCGGGCCGCGGTCTATGCCTGGGCCGACCAGGTGATGGTCGATCACGGCCGGGTGAACCTGATCGTGAACAACGCCGGCGTCGCCCTCGGGGCCACCATCGAATCCATGTCCTACGACGACCTCGAGTGGTTGATGAACATCAATTTCTGGGGCGTGGTCTACGGCACGAAGGCCTTCCTGCCCTACCTCAAAGCTTCGGGCGAGGGCCACGTCGTCAACCTCTCCAGCGTGTTCGGACTCATCAGCGTCCCTTCGCAGTCCGCCTACAACGCGGCCAAGTTCGCCGTGCGCGGCTTCACCGACACCTTGCGCATGGAACTCGAGATCGAGCGCGCCCCCGTTTCGGTCACCACCATCCATCCGGGAGGCATCAAGACCAACATCGCCAGGAACGCCCGCCTCGATCCGAGCGTGACCGGGATGTCCGGCGATTCCGAGAAGGCCCGAGCCGACATGGATCGAGCCTTCATCACATCGCCGGAGAAGGCGGCCCGCCAGATCCTCTCCGCCGTCCAGCGCGACCGGCGGCGCGCCCTCATCGGGCCCGACGCCAAGGTCATCGACTTCGTCTCTCGCCTCCCCGCCTCGCTCTATCAAGGGGCACTCGCCAAAGGAGCCCGTTTCGCGCGTCGCTGAGCGGTCGAGCCGGCCCGCCAACGCCCCGGAATGCCTGCGCTGCTCCGTGTTGCGGCGCGATGTCCGGGCCGCCGCGCTGAGGTTGCCACCAGTCGACCCGGCGGCCTCAGCCGCTCCGATACTGGACATTTCCCTCGCCGGCGCCCCACAATCGGGGACGTGGAGTCGCCCTCGTTGGTCGTGACCCTGATCCGCTGGCCCGGCGCGCTCCTGCGGCTGCCGACCACCGCGCTCACCGCCCTCGAGGCCATCAACGACATGGCCGAGCGGCTCGACCGGCTCATGACGCTGCTCGAACAGCTCGAAGGTGGAGTCAACAAGGCCGGATCCGGCATCGACCTGGCGGCGTTGGGCATCTCGTACGCGGTCACCGGACTGGGGCAGGCAGTGGGCACACTGGACAACTCTCTGCCCGCGCTGTCCGACTCGGCCTCGGCGCTGCGCGGCCTGACCGAACGCTTGAGCAGCGTGGCCGTTGAGCTGGCCTCCGAACTGCCGAAGGCGACGAGGTCGCTGCAGGAGGTCTCCCCTGAGCTCTCTACCGTCGTCGGACTGCTCGACGATCGCTTCGCCCATCTCGACGGGGTCGTCACCGAGCTGGCCCGACTGGTCGAAGCTGTGGTGGGCACCATCCCGGGCATGCGCCGCGTCCTACGCTCGAACCTGCCCCCAGCCGACACCACCCTTCCGGCGGCCGAGGCCCGGCCGGCCTGACCGCATCGATCTCCGAGGAGGTTGCCCCATGGCACAGAATCACGAAGCCGCACTCGACGTGGTGCGGCGCACGTCCGTACCGATCCACGACATCGGGACTGCGGTCTATCTCAGCTCCGATGTGTTCGGGTGGGCAGCCGAGTGGGGCTGGACCAATCCCTTCGCCTTCTACTTCGCAGGTCGGGGCGGCATGCTGGGCGACGTCAGCCACGACGTGGTGACCTCGGCCTTCGGGTGGTTTGAGCCTGATGCGGTCAAGGCGATGTACGGCGAAGGCGCGGCAGTCGCCGGCTCTGCCCAGGCGGCCGCGCGCATGGCCGAGGCGCATTCGAAGTGGGGACGCAAGTACTTCGCCGAGGTCGAAGGGCTCGAGGACCACGTCGCAGTGACCGAGGAAATGGTGGACGGCATCGAGGGCGCAGCCATCCCGCTGTTCGTGGGCTGGCGCAACGCGGCGCGCTGCGAGACGGCTGCGGGCCGGGCGGCCCAGCTGATGCAAATGCTGCGCGAGTGGCGCGGCGGACTCCACCTCGTCTCCACCACGGCCGCGGGCCTGACCCCGCTCGAGGCCATCCTCACCAACGAGGGCGAGGGCCAGGCCAAGTTCTTCGGCTGGGCCGAGCCCTTCCCGGATATTTCGTCGATCAAGGCCAAGCACGACGAGGCCGAGGTCATGACCGACCGCCTGTGTGCCCAGACCCTGGCCCAGGCCCTGGACGAGTCCAAATTCAGGGCCTTCGAGACCGCGGTCAGTACCCTCCGCGCCGCCACCCCCTGACCCTCGCACGGCCCTGCGGCCCGGGGAGGGCGGAAACCGGGAACCGGCTACAGTGAAGGGTCGCTCATCGGGAGGCCCAAAGCCATCCGTTGGGAGTCACGGCGAAGGCCGTTACGGACCTGTGGTGCAGCTCGGAGTGCACGCCGCCCTGTCAAGGCGGAGGTCGCGGGTTCAAATCCCGTCAGGTCCGCCACCGAGGTCCAGTCTGCCTGCGGCCGGCGGAACGAGGTGACCCGGTCGGGTAGCTCAGTTGGTAGAGCGCGCGCCTGAAAAGCGTGAGGTCACCGGATCGATCCCGGTCCCGACCACTCTTAGAGTCCAGCTCAGGCGGCACATTTATGTGGGTGATCGTCTGCTCACGAGATTTTCGTGCCCACGACGTGCCCTCCAGGAATTGGAACGAGTTTCAATTTCGAGCCCTCGCCCTCCTATTGATCGTCAGGTTGGTCAAGGGAAGCCGGAGGCTTAGACATCCCACGGTTCGAAAGGTCAAGCGGCGTGGGCGAATTCGTTCTCTGAGCGGTGACCCCAGGCGATCGATTCGTCGTAGGCAACGTGGTGGCTGAGGCAGCCGTGGAGGATTCCGACGAGGCGATTGCCGAGGACCCGTAGAGCCTGGTGGTGTCCGTCGCCGGCTGCCCGCCGGGCGTCGTAACAGGCCCGGGCACCGGGCGAGGAGCTGAGGGAGGCGAAGGCCCCAGGTCGACCGCTCGACCAGCCGTCGGTTGCGCACGTAGCGAGCGAGCACCGTCTTCTGGTCCCCGAGGCACGGGTGATGGGCGACGTGCCGGCGTAGTTTTTGCCGGGGAGGAGACCCGGGTGAAATCTCGGATGGCGTCTGGTTCGTAAGCTGGCATGGGACCTCGGCGCTCGAGCTCCTCGAGCGGCGGCGTCGCCGACGCGCGGTGGTCGCCCTCGCTGTGTCGCTGTTCGCCGCCTTTTTTGTCGGTCTGGGGCAGCCAGGCACAGCTGATGCTTCGGATGCGCAGGGGACCGCGCCGACGGCGCTCGTCGATGGGTGGCAAGTGGTTTCGGTCCCCACCCCGCCCGGCAGCCATTCTTCGCTGGCGGCAGTAAGCGGTGGGTCTGCCCGCGATGTGTGGGCTGTTGGCGAGTCCTTGTCCAAGTCGGGCAGCCGCCTTCGGACTTTGACAGAGCATTTTGACGGCCGTCGCTGGACGGTGGTGCGAAGCCCGAACCTCGGTGGCACGTCCAGCCTCTCCGGTGTCGCCGAGCTCTCGGCCCACGACGTCTGGGCCGTTGGGGCTGGCTCCTCGACGCTGGGCAATGTCCCGATGCTGCTCCACTGGGACGGCATTGCCTGGAGACTGGTCGCAGGCGCAGTTTCGTCGGCCGGCGAGCTCCGGGCGGTGTCCGGCAGTTCGTCTTGGGACATCTGGGTGGTCGGGTCGGCCACGGTGGGGTCGAGCGAGCAGACCCTCATCGAGCATTTCGACGGCACGAAGTGGACGATGGTGCCGAGCCCGACGCCGACGGCGCCGACCAATTGTCCGGGGTGGCAGGAGTCACTCCCACGGACGCTGGACGGTCGGCAGCTCAGTATCCAGCACTCAGGCGTCGCACACGCTGCGCGAGCACTGGAACGGCAAGGTGTGGACGTAGTTCGGGTGAACGATGACGCAGTGAGCTGGACGCTGTCGGGGCCAGCTCCGCCGGAAACGTGTGGCCGTCGGCGTAGGAGCGTCGATCCAGGCCACCATCGGTGAGCACGACGGCACCAGTTGGGCGGTGGAGCCCACTCCGACGCCTCTGTGAACATCAACTCCCTGGTTGGTGTGTCGGTGGTCTCACCCCTGGCGGCATGGGCCGTTGGCGCCGCCTATCAGCATGGTCTCCACCAGGTCATCGACCACTGGGACGGCACCACCTGGCAGAGTTCATTTTTCGGTGACCTCGGCCGTGTCGCCGCAGTCACCACCACCCCAGGGGGGGGTGCCTGGGCCGTTGGCATGGACCCTTCCGATCAACTCGTCCGCTTTTCGACGACAACCGTTCGGATCAAGGGCCGCAACCTCCTGCTGAACCCTCGGGCGGCGCTGCATGTCCCGGGCAAAGACTTCTTTAACTTCGCCGTCGTGTCAGGGCCGGCCACCCTGGCCGTCCCAATGGACCCAGACGATGCCGCCGTTGAGAAACTGTTTGCCATCCACGAGGGTTTGGGGGCGGCGTCAGATCGAGACGGCTTCGGCGCTCAGATGCTCGCCGACCATCGAATGGCCGTCGAGTTCCGCGTCGAGCACATCTACGGACAGATTCTCGACCGATAACGGCAGGATTGGGATCGCATCACATACGGAGGAGGGGTAACTGTGAGCAAGAAAACCGACTTGGAGCAGCTGCGCCGTGACGTGCAGTACCTCACGGATCGCACCGCCATCCTCGATTGCATCTCCTTACACAGCCGGGGCCACGATCGCCATGATGTGGATCTCATTACGCAGGCCTACCACTCCGACGGTTTCGACCAGCACGGCACAGTCGTCAACCCGGGACCCGCGATACGCGTCCTGGATCAATCCGGTTCACGCTGCGGGGTCCCAGGTCCACACGCACAACATCACAACCCATAACTGCGACATTGACGGCAGCACCGCGCACTGTGAGAGCTCTGTGCTGGTGTGTCTCCTGAACCATGACGGGATCACCGCACGCGTCATCAGCGGTCGGTACATCGACCGACTAGAAAAGCGCGACGGCCAGTGGAAGATCGCCGTGCGACGCTCGACGGTAGAACTCATGTTCACGGCCGATGCGTCGGGGTTACAGAGCCAGCTCTTCAAGGATCAGGGCTATCCAGCAGGGACCCGTGACCGACGCGACTTGTCCTACCTCAGACCACTCACGCTCGACGCTGAGGCGCCTGAGCTTTAGCCGACACATTAGGTACTCGGGTATTCGAGCTTCGAGCGAAGTCGATGTGCCCATTTATGCGAGTACAGCTGGTCAAATACGCCTTCCGTCGAACGGTTACGCGATGGACGTCGTACCGCCGATGTGAAAAGGTTAAACGCCGGCTGGCGGCGGTTTCCGACAATCCTCGGGAATCTCCCGACCGAGGGTATCGAGGGTGAGGTGGCTGACATCCAGTGCGGGCCCCAGAAGGGCGTCGTCCCGTGCGATCCACGGGAATGTCCCAGTCGACGCGTGATGATTTTGGCCGAGTTCGAGTTGGCACCGTGCGACCGATCAAGCGGCGGTTCTGGCCGACGCCGAAGGGGAGAATCGAGATCGAGCACCAGCTTGCGGGGCGAACTTCAAGCACCCACGTATGCGCAGCTCGCTCCACCAAAACAGCCTATGACGTCGGATGCTCGATCATATGACGAAGGCGTCAAGTCAAACCAGTGAAGCAATCCACATGCAGGCGGGGGGAATCCAGATCCGGCCGGACGTGGCGTCGATCCGGAACCCCTCAATCTCTCTGAAGCCTGCATGCGTTCCCGTCGAAGCTCTTCAACTGTCTTCGACGGTGTGCCGGCCGACGGACCAGTCAAGGATGTACGGGGACACCAGCTCGGAATAGAGGATGGCTCAGAGGCTACGAGGTTGCGAGCCTCCACTCGGTTCTGGCTCTGCCTCACAACACGGTTGATTTCATCCATTCGATCAAGAGCGTCCAAGATGGCGTCAGAACTCGGACTCTCTCTCAAGCGCCCCTCTGCGGCATCGTCGGTGACTTACCCAGTATCTCAGTGCGATGGAAGGGCCGGCCTCACCTCGCACCGTCCCAGTTCGATGGCGGGATGTGCGCCGTAACGGATGTCCTCGACCAAGGTTACGGCGTCATTGGGGTCGTGTTTCGGGGAATGACGCCAAGCGATGAAACGGACCTTCTGGATCGTACGCGGCCGATCGCTTCGCGCCTGTATCTGCCAAGAGTCGGGACGTCAGAGAAGATGACTCCAGCGGGGTTCGGGCGAGCAACCATTTGTAGTTGCTCACTGCTATCCGCTGTTTCCCGATGTTTGTCGTGGCTTGTGGCACGAACATGCGCGAATTCGACGAGTGACACGCTGTGGCACGGGGAGGCTCCACCTTGTCAGTCACGCAATCCGAGAACCACTTTGGTGGCCACCTGGAGCGCTACTTCGGTCGGAGGAGATTCCTACCAGAGTGGTTCGAAATGACGGGCTCGAGTTGGTCGACGATGGGACACGGGTTCGATAAGTTCGCAAATCGCCTACGTGAGTACTACGTAGTAGCTGAACTTATCAAGGGACGATGTGGCCGATGTCACGTCAGAGGCCGTTACTGTGATGTCGACCGATTCTTCCATCGTCACTGCCGGGCTGTAAATCGTTAGCTCGGTGTCGCTCTCTACTGTCAACTGTATCCCCGGAGCCGAACCGAACATGACCGCGGTCACGCCGGTAAAACCGGTCCCGGTCACCGTGATCTGAGTTCCACCATTGATCGGGCCACTCGTGGGAGAGAGAGCAGTCACCGATGGAGCCGCGGTCAAGCTCTGCACCACTTGCGGCGCCGCAGCGTACATCCTGTTGCCGGGCTGATTGGCGTCGATGACACAGGTGCCTGGAGCCGAGAAGCTCACGGCGCCGCCAGATTTCTGGCAAACCGACGTAGCTGACGGGTCGATAGACAGTGTCACCGGTAGCCCCGAACTGGCAGTGGCCGAGGGGATGTAGGTCGGGCCGCCGACGGTCGCATTCGCGGGTGCAAGTGAGGTGAACGTGATCGACTGGGTCTGCGGGGGTACAGCACCCCGTCGTTTGACCGTCAAGCTCTGCACCACTTGCGGCGCCGCAGCGTACATCCTGTTGCCGGGCTGATTGGCGTCGATGACACAGGTGCCTGGAGCCGAGAAGCTCACGGCGCCGCCAGATTTCTGGCAAACCGACGTAGCTGACGGGTCGATAGACAGTGTCACCGGTAGCCCCGAACTGGCAGTGGCCGAGGGGATGTAGGTCGGGCCGCCGACGGTCGCATTCGCGGGTGCAAGTGAGGTGAACGTGATCGACTGGGTCTGCGGGGGTACAGCACCCCGTCGTTTGACCGTCAAGCTCTGCACCACTTGCGGCGCCGCAGCGTACATCCTGTTGCCGGGCTGATTGGCGTCGATGACACAGGTGCCTGGAGCCGAGAAGCTCACGGCGCCGCCAGATTTCTGGCAAACCGACGTAGCTGACGGGTCGATAGACAGTGTCACCGGTAGCCCCGAACTGGCAGTGGCCGAGGGGATGTAGGTCGGGCCGCCGACGGTCGCATTCGCGGGTGCAAGTGAGGTGAACGTGATCGACTGGGTCTTGCGGGAGCCGAATGCACCTGCGACGCTGGCGATGCCCAACGCGAGAGCAATGAGGCCAAGCCCGGTGAGCCCCAACTTCAACGCCCGGCGGAAAGAGGCAGGTGGCGTAGGTGGCCGCGACAAGCGGTCACAGAGTCGTCGCGTACATTCAATCGTTTCGAGTGGCTCGCCCCCCAGGGAATCAACAGCGAGAGCTTCGGCTTCACCTAGCTCCTTCTTTGCCTCTCGTCGGTTTCCGGTGACAGCGCCCTCTACCGCTCCACTCAGATGAAGGCTGAAATAGAACCAAGTGAGCAGGCCGTTCCAACTTGGCGACTTCTCGTCCTGATCTTTAGGTGTTCCAGAACTGTGGCGATCAATCCGCCGACGATCTGTTCGCAGGCCATGCTGCCGGGCGAGCCTTGCTGCTTCACTTTCAATTGAAGTTCGAATCGAAATCCATAGGTGCTTGCGACGCCTGCGGTCTTCCCTGCGCATGTGATGCGGATCGCTTGCGAGTACCAACGCCGAAGATTGCGGGGCTTGACGAGGATGATCCGAGAAATGCTGCAAATCGTCCAATGCAGCCGTCGCCTCGAGGTTCGCTGTCTCGGTATCTCCGTTCCGAGCAGCAAGTCCCGCACCGATCAGATGGCGGAGAACGTCTATGAGTTTTCCAAACTCCCCCAGTACACTCTCCACGTCCTCTACGTGGCGAGCGTCACACATGACTCGAACCCACTTGAGCATCGCGTCTTCAGCGAGATCTAGTCCGTCGAAAATGCAGTCAACGTCGTCGGGACCCATGATCAGGCTCTCCGACTGGAGCGAATGACGCAAGCACCACGAGAAGGCTTGGGAAAAAGCTCAGGCGCCTGAAATTCGAGAGAAAGGAGGCGCGCGCGAGCCCGAACCTCGGATCTCGCCTCCGCAGGTATTGCCACCAGAGCCTCGAATCGCCACATCGATTCCGCTCCTCTCCGGAGAGTGCATTTCCGATTGCTACCCAAGTTCATTTTCCTGCGGCCGGATTGGATCAGTTCGTCGGCTGGGCGACATCCGTTGTGTCACCGACGCGACAGAAGCCAGTACCAGAACAAGATGAAGCTCTCAGCGCCAAAGAGTCTGCGGCTCTTCCGACGCATCGCCAGCTCGCCGTATCGCCTGTCAATGGATCGACGGGCTGGTCACCGACATGGCCGACCGCGCCAACCCCATCGAGGTCCGTTCACTCGGAGCGACCCTCAGCTGCTGGAAGGAACAGATCATTTGCCTGGGACGGGGCCACGGTCACCAACGGTCCCACCGAAGCAGCCAACAACCTCATCAAGCGCATCAAGCGCGTTGCCTTTGGTTTCCGCTCCTTCGGTCACCCATCGAGTGCGGGTGCTCCTCTACGCCGGCAAGCCGAACTTGATGCTGCTCCCTACCGTTTGACCCGCTGAGATCTGAATCACCCACATCCACTTCGTCGGCCACCGCCAGCGCGCCGCTGTCCTTCGGATCCCGAAGTGGGAACCGGATCCCACGCCAAGTCCGACCGCCACGGAATGTAAAAAGCGTCGACGGTCGCCTCGTCACGACCCGCGATCTGAGCCGACGCCCGATTGAAGCAGGAGGCATCTCAGCAAAGGTGCTGCTCAGAATCGGGAGATCGGCCGTGGATGCATCATCACGACTGGAGACTATGACGTGCGTCGAAGGAACCTCACTTCGTGTTGTTTGATCCGAAGTGGCCGACGAGCCGAGCAGATGAGATTTGGTTTAGGCGGGTCAGGACACCTGTCGAAGCCGAAACGTGAACCCGGCCGGGGGTCGTTTTCTGCCGGGTGGAGGGGGGGTCAATTTTGGGCCGGTGCTGAGAACAACAGCCAGAAAGAACACCAATAACATCCACACAATTCTGCAGTCGAAGTATGTCCCGGAACACATCTGTCTGTCACCATGCCGACAGACAAGGGACCACCCATGCACGATGCTATTCCTGAGCGGGTTTCCGACGGCCTGCCGGAGAAATCACGTGTATCCGCGTCGGGGCACAAACAGTGCGCCCACTGACCGCTAAGAAAGAGGGAGAACAGCATGAGGAAGCTCGTACGGATCCCGACGGCGCTCCTATCATTGGGGATCATCATGGCGGCGGTTCCCTTGGCGGCGTTGCCGGCGACCGCTGCATCGGGGACTCTCTACGTGAGTGCAACGGGCACGAATGCCGGCGGTAACAACTGTCAGACTCAGTCAAACCCTTGCGCCACTATCTCGTACGCCGTGTCCAAGGCGGCCTCGGGCGACACCATCCAAGTTGCCGCCGGGACGTACCACGACATCGTGGTGATCGCCCCGCCCCTGACGGGGATCACTATCAAGGGCCCGAGCGGGGGCGCGACAGTTGATGGCGTGTCCACTACCGCGCAGATCGGAAGCGTGTTCACCGTAGAGGACGGTTCCAGCGCCACGATCAAGAATCTGACCATCACCAACGGAGAAGGAGCCCTCTTCACCAATGGCGGCGTCAGCACCACCTACGGCAACGGTGTCTTTGTCTCACAGGGTGCGACGGCCACACTGAGCAATGACAACATCAGCGGAAATGAGGATGGCCGAGGAACAAACGTCGTCGACGACGGCGGCGGCGTGTACAACGGCGGCACTCTGGTCATGAACAACGACACCGTGTCGGGCAATGGAGCACCTGCGGGAATGTTCGACGGCGGGGGGATCTTCACCGCCTCGGGCACCTCGACCACCTTGAACGACGACACGTTTTCCGGCAATGTGGCCGCTGATGCCGGAGGCGCCATTTATAACGGCGGGACGACGACGCTCAACGACGACACGCTCTCGGCGAACCTGGTGGAGTTCACCGAACTCGGCGCAAATGCCGGGGGCGGTGTTTACAACGACCTCGGGACCGTGCACCTCCACGCCGATACGCTCGTCAAGAATGAAGCCGGGAGTGGCTCTGCCGTCTTCACAAATGCCGGCACCACCACCGACCTGGCGGGAACGATCTTCGATGGCAACGCAGGGTTTGAGTGTTCCATCACAACGGGCTCGACGTGGAGCGACTCCGGCTACAACCTGAGCGATGACAACACCTGTAGCTTGAGCAACTCGACCAGTTTGTCGAGCACCAACCCGAATCTCGGACCCCTGGCGTCGAACGGTGGGCCCACCCAGACGTACCTGCCTGCGGCGGGGAGTCCCGCCATCGACGAGATTCCGAACCCAACCACCGCGGACGGGTTCTCACTTTGCCCGGGCACTGATCAGCGGGGGACGACGCGCCCGCAAGGATCGAAGTGTGACATCGGTTCCGTGGAGGTTCAAGAAGCGGCCGGCCCGAAGATTACGAAAGTGTCATTCGCCGGCGATACGGCCAAGCCGGAGGTCACGATCACCGGACACGGGTTCGGTTCGAAGCCGGCCGCGTTCTCCGACAACACCACGTCCTGCGGCCAATACACAAAGAACGGGGCGGACTTCGGGCCGACCAACCTCTGGTTCGAGGACGTCGGGCATTTCGTCGCCGGCCAAGGAATTCCACCGAACGGAGCATGCATCGGCATCCGGTTGAACACTTGGTCCTCGACCAAAGTCGTGATCCGTTTCGGCTCGGCCTATGACAGCTTCGACCACTGGTTCATCACTGCCGGGGACTCGTTCGTGCTTTCCCTGAAGGGTGTGCAGGCGAGCGGTGTGGTGAGCTTCGGCTGAGTGGCCCGATGGGTCCTCCGATGGAGGCCCAACGGGGCACGAACCAAACAGATCAAGAGGAGCTGGCGCCCATACTCCGGGCGCCAGCTCCTCGCGATCGCCACTAGGAAGCCCTGATCGGCGAAGCCGGCACACTCGAGTGAAGTTTCATTCACCCAAGTTCGTGGTCCAAGACGAAAGCATCGATGGCATCGTCGAGCCGGTCGAACTGTCGGCGCCGAGAGACCCGCAGACCCATCGAGTATGCGCACCACGTTCTCGACGCCGGGATTGGGAACGACGCTGCGGTTGACGAAGGACATGACGTCGTTGGGCCTGACCTCGGTGGGATCCTTTCTCAGCACCGAGAAGGAGACGCTCGGTCGCACAGGACCGCACGGTGGTGGGACGGGCCCGACCGACGACGAAGTCCAAGAACTCGTCGACCGGCGGACGGCCGATTCTGTAGACGTGCGGACCGACCGACAGACGCCACTCGGTGGAAATCTGACTGTCCAAACCTCCCGGGCCAGGCGAAGGCGGCGATCATGCTCCATTCCGAGAACTGACCAACGCAGCGTCTTTCATAGGACATTCTCAGCTCTGCGAAAAACACAATCCCGGACGGCTCCCCTCCCGTACCGACTACGGAGATCTTTGCCGCGCGTGGCCATTTGTCACTCCGTGTCGAAATATTTCTCCTCCGTCCCCAAGGAGCAACGATGCACCCCGATTTGCTACGGGCCCTGGCGAAGGCCAGACATGAGGACCTACTGAATGATGCCCGACACATACGTCGTGGAAGAGTCCGACCCCATAACCGTTCGATGTGGTTCGCTCGGTCACGGCGCTTGGTAGGTTCACTGCTGATTTGGGCAGGCGCTCGATTAATCGGTGATCCGCGGACGCGGCAGGATCAGCGGACGCAGCTGGAACTGTCGCATGAGTAGCCCAGAGAGCCTTCTGCCTAATCCTGAGCATCATGAGAGACCGTTGCAACAGGTCACCCGACTGCTCACGACATCGTTTCACGGAGGGCGGGCAGCGCAACTCGATCCACCCAGCCAGTTCACCTCAGCTCAGGAACGACAGATTCTGGGATCCCTTGCACTCAGGGGAAACCATCCCGTTCTCGGTTCACAGGAGGCAGGCGATCACCCTCTGCGTGTCTGCAACAAGCTCGAACACTGGCTTTGCCAGATCGTCAGGAGTGGCTGATACGGCCCAGCCGCCCGTAACGTCTGCCATCGGCCTGCTCGCCACCTGCAAACCCCCGTGGAGCGACGGCAACTCTCCGTCATGCGATCCTCAACAATTCGCTGACCTAGGAATAGCCTCAAGTCGTGGACGCCCAACAGAGTCGCACAAAGAACCGATCTGGGAATTCTCAGACGACGCGGGAGGCCTCGGCGAACGACCGGGTCTCTGCGTCGTGGCGTCGCCACTACCAAGGATCTGTCGTACAGGATTTCTTCAAGGGCCTCCGCGACGTCGAGTTCGGAAGCTGGATTCTCCTGTTCGGAGCCTCGTTCCTGCTGTCCGTCCTCCCGTTGATCATCCTCCTTAGTGCGCTCGCGAACACCAGGGTGGACGACAAAATCGCCACACGTTTGGGACTGAATAGGGAAGGGTCCCACATCGTCGACTCCCTTTTCACATCGTCACATGCTGGCTTGAATTTCGGCGTTGCCGTCGCGCTGGTCCTCTCTCTGTTGGGAACGATCGCGGTTGCGCGCTTGGTCCAGGAGCTCTACCAACGAGTCTTCGATCACCGCGACGATCGTGGATGGACGAATGTGCTTCGGTGCCTTGTGTGGGCCCTGGCGGCCGCCGTGGAGATCTATGTCGATGCGGTGATCAGCAGACCGCTTCGGGATCTTCCGGCCGGCCGAGTGTTCTTGGGCCTGGGCAACCTCGTGCTCGTGACTGCGTTCTTCTGGTGGGGCCTCCACTTTCTGCTGCGCGGGAAAGAGCCTTGGCGACCACTCTTCCCGGCCGCGCTTGCCACAGGGGTCTTCTGGGTCGGCCTTGGCGCGTTCGCGTCGCTCTACTTTTCTTCAACCCTCGTCTCTGACAGTCACCTGTACGGAGCAATCGGGGTGGTGTTCACTCTCATCACGTGGTTCATCGCAATGGGAGCAGTGATCACCTTGGGCGCAGTGGTAGGTCACACTTGGGTGACCCGTCGGGCTCCACCGGCGGTCGTTGAGACGCGCTGACGTAACGAGTGATCCAGCTCCTTGATAGTCAGCTTCCGAGGGGCGTAGACGGCATAGGTGAGAAGACTCGAGCAGGTGATGATCGCGCGTCGGGCGGGAAGGATCACCGCAAGACCAATCTCGCGTGGTGCAGCCGAAACCTCCGAGTCTTGGCGATGAACCAGGAGGTACTGCGCCCAGGTGCTCACCGTCACCTGTGACGGTGGCTGCACTGGAGAACGGCGAAGCTCTGATTCGGTGGGTGTCGTCGTCCGGCATCCAGAAACGCAGAAGGGATCGCACCAACCGGCCATACTGCGTCTCCGCCTGTCATCCTCAGCCTGTTACCGGTCCTGAAATGTCGGGGTGTAACAGACAGCCACGAGCAGCCCTTCCGGGCTCAACAACCGAGCGGTTATCTGACCCCACGGCTCTGTATGAGCACCGTGGATGAGGCGATAGCCCTTGGCACTGAGCTCGGCTGCTGCAGCGGCCACGTCGGCGACCTCGAACTCGATGCTTGCCTGCGGGGCGGGGATCTCGGTGGGCCATTCGGTCGTTCCGAAGCAGGCATTCGCCGCCTCGGACAGGGGCCAGAGTCCGAAGTGTTTCGTCCCTTCAAGCTTGTGGGTGAAGGCGTAGTCACCTTCTTGGCCCTCAAACCCCAGACCCAAGGCGTCCCCGTAGAAGGACCGAGACGCCTCAGCGTCTCGCACGATCGGGGCGATGCTCGTTACGAACTGGACTTTCATCAGGGTGCACCTCCACGGTTACTCGTTGTCAGCCGCTCGCTCCTATCCATACCCCTTCGATGCGACATCTCCTCCGGACTGCGTACACCGCTGGTTCGTTCGGTCGTCCCTCTCCGGTCCGGAGCGCCCTCACCAGCCGGAACGAGCTGACCGACCGTCCCGGCGAACGCAACATCCTGAGGCGGAGTCCAGCGTTGGCCCAGACCAGCCAGACCCGACTCCTGAGAGCAAAGCGAGAATGGCCGGCCAGATCCGGCCTGTCGTGTTGCCCGATCTCGGTCGCTTTGATGGGCGACCTCCGATCCAATTCATCGTTGACCGACGAGGTGCTGGGCTACATGCGAACAGTGGTTCGAAAACACGACATCCTGCATATGCTCGACCGCTAGTGCGAAACGACTCGTTCCCGAATGAGTGTCTGAATCTCTTCCGATGACACTCCCAATTCCTCCAAGATGGAAACGGTCTGTTCTCCGAGCTGAGGAGGAGGAAGTCGGTGAGTGGCGCGTTCTCCGTCGAGGGTGAGGGGAATGTCGACCACTCGTAGGTCGGGAATGTCAGGGTGAGGCATGTCCACAAGCATTTTGAGCGCGTCGAGCTGCGCATCGTTGACGAGGTCCCCCACCGAGCGGACCCGGCTGCAAGGAATGGTTTCTGCGCCGAGGAGGACTTCCCACTCCTCGGCGGTCTTCATTTTGAACCGCACCTCGAGCAGATCATGCAGTGTCACGCGGTTGGCGACCCGGTCGGCGTTGTGGGCATAGTCCGGCATCCGCGCCAGGTCCGGGACACCGAGGACTCGACACAAGGTGGCAAACAGTCGATCGTTCCCCGCCGTAACCATGAGATCTCCCTCGCTGGTCGTGAACACCTCGTAGGGAGCGACGAATGGAGTTCCATTCCCTTGGCGCTGAGGACTCTCGCCCGTAGCGAGAAAGCCTTCGATGTGATACGACAGGAGCCAAGTCGCCGTCTCGTAGAGGCTCACTTCCACGAGCGCACCGACGCCGCTCTCCGAACGATTGCGGAGTGCGGCTTGGACCCCGACGGCGGCCCACATGCCGGTGCCGAGGTCGATCACGCCGACTCCCACGCGTGCGGGTGGCCCCTCGGGATGGCCGGTCATCGACATCAAACCCGTCTCCGCCTGAAGCACCGGGTCATAGCCAGGTGCATCCTTCTTCGGTCCTTTCGGCCCGTATGCCGTGATGGAGCAGTACACCAGGCTCGTATTGAGATCATGAAGAGACTCGTGATCGAGACCACGTTTGGCGAGGGAACCTGGCCGAAAGCTCGAGACCAGCACATCAGCACGAGATGCAAGGCGGCGTACGAGTTGCTGTCCAGCCTCCGCATCCAAGTCGATGGTGATGCTCCGCTTGTTGCGATTGCACGCCAGGAACGCTGCACTCTGTCCATTCCAGGCCGGGGGGCGCCAATTCCGCGTGTCGTCGCCAGACGCGGGCGATTCGACCTTGATGACGTCTGCGCCCAAGTCGGCAAGCAGCATCGTGCAATAGGGTCCCGCCAGATTCCGAGACAGATCGAGCACAGTGATGCCTCGAAGGGTCTCCGAGAGTAGTGAAGCAATCACCGGCGGCATGGCATACCTCTTCTCGCTTGCTCAAGCGCAAACCCGACGATCCTCTGGGTGACCTTGGAACTCAGGTATCTCTACGAATTCTGCCGCAAGTCGACGTCGTAAAGAAACTGCAGCCCGGGCGGGCCCTCTACCGCACCGCTTGTGAGATGTGTCGAGCCTCCCAAACTCGCGGGTGGTGCCCCCGGCAGTGGGGCCAAGGCTTGCCACCCCGGGTCACCCACGGCAATGTACCGTCCTCGAATAAGCCGGTGTGCGGTCATGACATCTCCGGGACTTCGACCGTACCCTCTCAGTCGTCGGCGAGCGGCCGCTGGTGGGACTGGACGGTTTCTGGCCCGCAACCCAGAGGTCGCTCAAGGTGTTGTCCGAGCGCGAACCCGGGGCATCACATCTTCGATCAAGGTTCGCGCAATGACATCGAATCCTCCCGCTCGCGTCGTCGCGGGAAGAAAGATGAGGTGTCGCGCACCAGCAGCGATGTACTGCCCGATCTTTTCGGTGACCTCGTCGGGTGTGCCGACGGCGGCGACATTGTCGACCATTGAACCGAAGTCCTGGTCGTAGGTTCCCCCCATCATCCTTGCAGCCTCGTGGCGCGCTCGGCCTCCCTCCCGGTCGATATTCACAAAGATGAACGCATACCATTCGAACAGGCGAAGGTCCCGGCCTGCGTCGTCCGCGATCTGCCGGATCCGAGAAACCGAGGATGCGTATCGACGCGGGGAGTAGAGATAGGGCATCCATCCATCCCCGAGCAGTGCGGCCCGGCGCATCGCTGGATCCTTGCGCCCGGCGATCACGATCGGCGGACCACCCGGTTGAGCTGGCGGCGGGTGGATCTTCACGTCGGTGATCGGGTAGTAGGGACCATGGTGAGAGATCTCTTCTCCGCTCCAGAGGCGCCTGAGAAGGGGGATGGCTTCATCCGCCCGTCGTCCTCTTTCGCCGACCGGAACACCAACCGCCCTGAATTCCTGCGGGTACTCGCCGCCGACGCCGACACCGAGGATGACGCGTCCGCCGGTAGCCCGGTCCAAATCCGCGATCTGCTTGGCAACGATGCACGGGGAATACAGCGGCAAAAGGAGAATGGATGTTCCGATCGATACTCTCTCGGTCACTGCCGAAAGCCGAGCGAGACCCATCAGCGCTTCCGGAGACGGATTCGGCGAAGCCACGTGGCCCCCGGTCCACAACGAATCAATAGGCAACGCCTCGAGTGCGGCTGCCTGCGTCAGCTCGCCTGGCGCAACCAGACCGACCTTCAACGCCTCGGGATCATGCGCGAACTCGGGCATCTGGAGCGCGCTCATGGCGCAGCACCCTCCAGGCAAGACACGGCCGCCGGAGCGGGTGCGCCCCGAGGGGCCAGATTCAAGAGGAGGACGAGGACCAGCTCAGATGCTGGGTGCCCGGTGGTCGAGATCGTCGAGAGCATGGTGTGATCCTGGCCGAGAAAGCGACTTGGCCGCTCTCGGAGTCTCTCATGGCACCCTTGGGGGTGAATGAGCCCTCCCGTGCACCAACCTCCCGACAATTTGCGTGTGACTGCACGAGTCGGCGGCTACGTTCGCTCGGGGAGCCGAGACAGGAGGCGCGACGATAGACACGATGTTCGGGTTCGGCGGTGAGGTGGCTTGGGGTCGGCGATTTCGGCTGTACGGGGTTTTCGCCGCTAGCGCACTTGTCCTCGTGGCGTGCAGCTCGTCGCCGTCGTCTTCCCGTAGCACGGCACCGAGCGGGACCGGCTCCACCTCAACCACGGTTACGGCACAGGTCGCGTCACCGCCAACGACCGCCTCGACGTCGCTCCCAGCAACCACTGCACTCCCGACAAGCACTGCCCTTTCAGGGTTGGCCACGCTGCCAGTCAAGGGACGGGCGCCCCTTACCGGCTACAGCCGTACCCAGTTCGGCCCGGCTTGGACCGACGATGTCACGGTGGCCGACGGCCACAACGGCTGTGATACCCGAAACGACATCCTGCACCGGGACCTCACCGACATAGTCGTCAAGCCCGGCACCCACGACTGCACCGTGGCCAGCGGATTGCTGCACGACCCCTACACGAACACAGTCATCACCTTCACCAGGGGCGTGACCACAAGCACAGCCGTCCAGATCGATCATGTCGTCGCCCTGGGCGACGCCTGGCAGACCGGGGCGCAACAGTTGAGCTTGGCCGACCGCACCAATATGGCCAACGATCCACTGGAACTGTTGGCTGTATCTGGGCCGACCAACGAGCAGAAGGGCGACGCCGACGCGGCCAGTTGGCTGCCACCCAACAACGCCTTCCGTTGTTCCTATGTGGCGATTCAGGTCGCCGTAAAGATCCGTTACGACCTGTGGGTCACCCCAGCCGAGCACCAAGCCGTAGCGAGTGTTCTTGCAACCTGCCCGACCCAGCCCCTGCCCACTGGCGGCCCCCCTGCCGCCAGCCCTGCGCCGGCCTCGCCGTCCGCCGGTCCCCTCCCGACTTCTGCTCCGCCCGCTACGGCCGCTCCGGTCCCCAGCACCGCGGCCCCGAATCTGCCCATCGTCCATCCGGGAGCCTTTTGCACGCCCCCTGGAGTTGGGGTTACCTCGAAAGGCACACCCATGACGTGTAAACCAGACCGCACGGGACAGCGCTACCGCTGGAGCAAGGCATGAACCGGGCGATTAATCCGTTCAACGTCCTCACTGAAGCGCAGTCATCTGATTCCGTGTCGAGCCAGCATGGGCGCCAGTTATTGCGAACGGCCGGTGCTTTCGAGACATTGCAGATACCCAAGCACACCTAGCGTCTCGTCCGGACCCGCACCACATTCCGTCACGATCGCACCGCTTCGCTGCTTGCGGTCGGATCACGCCGCCGACCCGGCCGTTCGCCTGACTCGCTACGCAGGCGCTTGACGGGCCGAGCAACTGCGGTGACAATGGGCCGGGCGGAAGGGCAGGCTGCTCCTACGAACTCCTAAGGGAGGAAACACATGTCCGGGCAAGTCGCGAGCGACCTTCATTTCGAACCTCCCGGACCGGGCTCTTGGAATCTCGACCCAGTGCATTTCCCACGCCCGGTGACGGCGTACTTCGCGGAAACGCACCCGGAGCCCTTCCGTCGTGGGGTGCGCGAGTTCATGGCGTATTGCGGGACACTCATCGACACGATGGAGACCCAATACGTCAACGGCTTTGCCTACAACGCGATGCGACCGGCACCAGAAAACGAGATCCCGCAACGCTTCGCGCGGGCGGAACTCGTCTGGGAACAAAAGGTCTGGCGCGAACAGTTGCGCGAGTGGGACAGCGCGGCCAAGCCCGCGGCGATCAAGACTCACCGCGAACTGCAGTCGGTTGACGCAGAGGCGCTGTCGGACGACGGGCTGGTCGCCTACCTCGCTCGGTGTCGAGAGCACCACTCCCAGATGATGTACCAACACATGCGGTTTACGGGATCGGCAATGCTTCCCGTTGGCGACCTACTTGCGCACCTTGGGATCTGGACCGAAGTCACCCCGGCTCAAGGATTGGCGATGATGCGAGGCGCGGCTCCAGTGTCAGCTGGCGCCTCAGGTGAACACGACAGGCTGATCGCCGCGATCACCAAGGACGCTGCCGCTCGCGCCCTCCTTGACTCAGACGGCGACCCCGGCAAGGTGCTCGAGGAATTCGAGCGCGTTCGGAGGCGATGTCGGAACGGCCATGTCGGAATATCTCGACCTCGTCGGTTTTCGACTGCTCGACGGTTTCGATATCTCGGGACGGTATGCCCTCGAGCTACCTGACGTTCTCCTGCGCGCAATTCGATCGTCGGTCGACGGCGCAGAGAGTGATGATGCGGGTACCGGCGCGCTGATTGCCGAAATACGCTCACAAGTCCCCGAAGAGCACCGTGCGCAGTTCGACGAACTCGTCGGCGAAGCTCGTCTCATGTATCGCCTGCGCGACGAGCGCGGCGTCTTCAGTGACATTTGGGCCTCGGGCATCATGCGACGCGCGGTGCTCGCAGCGGGCCGCCGCCTCGAAGGTAAATCCCGCCTTCATGCTGCCGAGCACTTTGTCGACGCCAGTTTCGACGAGATGTGCTCGCTCGTGGCAGGTAAGGGTGGGCCATCGGACGATGAACTCGCCGAGCGGTTCGTCGTCCGCGGCTCGCGCACGGCAAAGGACGCTCCGACTTCACTCGGGCCACCGGCGCCGCCACCACCTGACCCGTCGGGCCTCCCGCCGGGTGTGGCCCGGGTGATGCACGCCATGGGCATCGCGTTGGGCGAGGTGTTCGGGAGCTCCTCAGCGCCACACGAGGAGACGGTCCTGCACGGTCTTGCCGCCAGTGGCGGCGTCTATGAGGGGCCGGCTCGACTCATTTCTGGTCCGTCCGAGTTCGATCGGATTGTGCAGGGAGACGTGCTTGTCACCGAATCGACGAGCGAGGCGTTCAATATTCTGCTACCGCTGCTCGGTGCGATTGTCACCGATGCGGGCGGCCTCCTGTCACATTCAGCAATCGTGGCGCGTGAGTACGGTATTCCCGGCGTCGTCGGGACGCGCGACGCGACTGACCGGATCCTCGATGGCACGCGTATACGAGTGGACGGCGATGCCGGTGAAGTAACGGGTTACGCGTGACAGAGGTCGTCGCGCTCCCGGACGCGCTCGATGACTCGCGCTTCGGGGCGAAGGCGACGGGGCTGGGGGCAGCGGCACGCGCGGGCTTGCCGATTCCACCGGGCATAGCGCTCTCAGGTTCGTTGGTCGACGCGGTGGCTGCTGGGGACGAGCGCGCTATCGAGCAGCTCATGTCGGCGGCCCGTCCGCTGGCTGGCCCGCTCGCTGTTCGCTCGTCGGCCGCGGATGAGGACGGAGCAGACGCGAGTTTCGCCGGCCAGCACCTCACGCTGCTCAACGTGCCTTCAATCGACGATCTACGTGCGGCAATTCGGGAGATCTGGTGGTCAGCGAACTCTGACTCGGCGATTACATACCGCCAACGGGTTGGCCTTTTCACACGTCCGAGTGTGGGTGTCGTCGTCCAGTCACTTCTCGATCCCGCCGTTGCGGGAGTGCTCTTCACACAGAACCCGATCAACAAGACTGACGAGCGGCTCATCGAGGCGAGCTGGGGACTAGGAGAGGTTGTCGTTGCGGGCCGTGTGATCCCCGATAGCTTTCGCATCGATCGAACCGGTACGGTACGCGAACGGACACCCGGTGTGAAGAAGATTGCTATCCGCGCCGCCGCCGATGGCGGAACGATCGAGGAGACGGTTTCCCCGGAGCTTGTTGAGATGCTGTGTCTCGACGACACACAGCTCGCGCAACTCAACCATCTCGCCGTCCAGTGCGAAGAAATATTCGGACCAGCCCGCGATATCGAGTGGGCGTTTGCAAACGAGCAGCTGTACCTTCTGCAGTGCCGTGCCGTGACCCGGGCCGGATCCCCATCACCATCGATGGCGTCCCGAGGTGCGAACCGACCGGTCGAGGTCATCGAGCGCGTTCCGTTGTTCGCGAATATGAGCCCTCGCGACATCGAGGGCATCGCCGTTCTCTTCAAGGAGCGTCGCTTCGCCGCGGGCGAGACGATTACAAAAGAGGGCGCTGGTGGCGCAGCTTTCTTCGTGATCGAGTCTGGCCAGGCGACGGTCTCGATTGGAGGTCAGCAGCGCGCGGAGCTATCGGACGGTGACTATTTTGGCGAGATCGCCCTTATCGACGAGGGCGCACGATCGGCGACGGTCACCGCGAGTACGGAGCTCGTTTGCTATGGGCTGACCTATTGGGAGTTTCGACCGCTCGTGCAGCAGAACGCAACCATCGCCTGGAATCTTCTCCAGACATTGGCCAAGCGACTGCGCACGGTGCAACAAGAGGACTTGCCCTGAGTTTCCCTCATCGAGCAACGCGTACGATTCGCTGCCGGATCCTTTGCAGAGTTGCGCATGGTCCTTGGGTGAGACACGAAAGAACCTGATCGAGGTCGTACGGAAAAACGAAGCCCGAATTCGGTACCTCTGAGGCTTCATCCAAACCTGTCCGCCTACAGCACTTATGGGGCATTCATCACAGCGCCCTTTTTCAGCGGGCAGGATGTGGGCGTGACCGAGGACGCTTGGGCTCCGCTGGCTGACCGCTTCGTGGACGGACATTACGGCTCGCTACGTGGCCGCGTTCGCACCCATGTCATTGATCAGCATCTCCGCGAGCACCTGCCGACCCGACCAGCGAGGTTGGTCGACATCGGAGGCGGAGCGGGTCATCAGGCCTTACCCCTCGCCCGTGCCGGCTATGAGGTCATCATTGTCGATCCTTCGGCCGCCATGCTGAAGCGAGCCCACGCGCTCGTGGCGCAAGAAACACCCGAGGTAAGAGAACGGATCCGACTCGTCCAGGCGACTGCGGCGGAATCGCCAAATCTCCTCGGCCGATCATGCTTTGCTGGAGTTCTCTGCCACGGAGTGATCATGTACGTGGACGATCCGCGGCCGTTCCTGGCCGTCTTGGCTGACCTCGCGCAGCCCGGCGCAGTCGTCTCCCTCGTGACGAAGAACGCCGACAATCTCGCTGTCAGGCCAGCACTCGAAGGCGACTGGGCCGCGGCACTCACGTCGTTCGACACCGACCGGCAGGTGAACGGGCTTGGGATCAACACCCGCGCCGACACTCTGGATGATCTGACCCAGATGCTCGCCGAAGTAGGGATCGAGCGTGTTGCCTGGTACGGGGTCCGGCTGTTCACCGACGGATGGACTCAAGAGCGTCCAGCGATCGACCCTGAGTCAGCGGTGCTGGCCGTCGAACTGGAGGCGAGCCGCCGCGATCCTTATCGCCTGATGAGCCGTCTCTTCCACATCGTCGGCGTGCGTCATTGAGGCCGTCTGTCGTGATCCTGTGCACCGACGCGAGCAAGAGCACCTGGCCGGTCGTTCACGAGTTCCCCCGTAGATCGCATCGATGTCACATGCTCAACGCTAAGAGATCCGGCCAGAGCTCTTGAATCGCTTCGAAGACAGTCGCACCTTCATCGCCCATCTGCCGGAGGCGATGACGCTTGCCGATGCTAATGGCGCACTCGAGTGTCGAGGGGGTGAGACGACTGTGCGCATCGATGACATCGGGTGGTGCGGGGTAGGCAACAAGCCATGCCAGGTGCAAGACGTGGCAGAAAGCACCGATCGGCCCCCCGAGTCTGATCCGATCCGGCAGGCGCTCGGCCGTGAAGGGATAGCTACCCATCCAGTCGTGGAGGCCTTCGAAGAATGGATCGGCCGCAGCGTAGTGAACCTCCGGAACCCGGTAGAACGCGATCGTTGATGCACACATGAGGCAGGGCTCGAACGTGGTGTACAACGGCCCCATGATCCGGGTACCAAAAGGAACCTGGGACAAGACGTCCATCTCGGCGTGCGCCATGATCGTTCCCGACAAATGTGAATATGAGTTTTCCGTTGTCCGGTTGCGACCCGTTGCAACCACCGATCCCCTCTGATCGACAAGGACGGCGCCGACTCCAGCTGAACCCGCAGTCCATGACCTCCATGCTTCGTCGATGGCGAGTCGCCAGTTCGGACCTAAGGAATCCCAGGCCAGAGAGGGGGAGTCCATGCAGCCGATCGTAGGTGCCAAGTGTGGTCAGCCCGGTACTCGGGGACATTAGGACTTTGCGGCACTGCGGGGATGGTCCCGGAGAGCAATCTGAATGGATCCCGGGCATTTGCGGGGCACCTCAGGGATGTTGTCTGCTACAGCTCGAGGAGTTCGGGGCGTCTTGCACGACCCGGTCGGACAGCCAGGAGCAAGTTTGAGCAGCCAGGTCGTTCTCCAGAACAAAGTCCAGGGAGGTTCTCCATGGGAGAGATTCGGGTGCACGAGTTCATGACCCTCGATGGTGTGATCGACGCGCCGGTGTGGACCATGGATTACGGGTTCGACCCAAGAATGGGTGAGTCGATCGCCGACGCAATGGGGGGGTGTAGCGGCATACTGCTGGGGCGCACTACCTACGAGATGTTCGAGCCAGCTTGGTCGGTACGGACTGCAGCGGACGACCCAGGCGCCCCGTTCATGAACGACACGAAGAAGTACGTCGTCTCGTCGACCTTGAAGGAGGCCTCATGGAGAAACTCGACGATCATCGGCCCCTACGACGCGGTCGCCGTCGAACGATTGAAGGACAGCAGCGATGGGGATCTCTACGTCAGTGGAAGTGGGACCTTGGTGCGTGCTCTTCTGGCCGATGACTTGGTCGACCAACTGCATCTCGTCATCTATCCATTGACCCTAGGCACCGGTCCACGACTGTTCGCTGAGGGCGTCGGCATTTCCAAGTGGTCCCTCGGCGCCTGCGAGCAGTATGACAATGGTGTCGTGTACCTCAACTACAAGACGAGGGACTGACGAGACTTACCTGTGCGGTCAGGAGTCGACGACTGCATTCACCCTGAACCGGTTTTCCCGGCGACGGCATCAGTGCAACCTTGATAGGCAAGTATTCCGCCTGGATTGTGTGTTGCGCCTGCTCCACGTCGGGTGATTGATTCGGGGCGTCGGGTTCGACAGCGGGTCACATGGAGATGGTGACATCTCCGCACTAGGTCAACCACCGGAGTGATGCGAATTTGGGGAGCCCACTCCCGGCGTTCGGAGTCACCCTGCGCCATGCTCTGTATCGGTGCTGTTGGGTGGCTACACCTTGACACTCAGCGCACCACAAAGACTAGAAATGGGCCATGGCGAACACCGAGATGGCCGAGTACTGGAACGGGCGCTCGGCTGATGCCTGGGTGAGAGACGCCGAGCGCTTTGACGCCGTTCTCGCTCCCTTCGGCCGCCGACTGCTCACAGCCGCCGTCCTCAAGTCGGGCGAGCGGGTCCTGGACGTCGGGTGCGGCAACGGTGCCGTCAGCCTGGGAGCGGCCCGCGCCGTAGGGCATCACGGGCGGGTGACCGGCCTCGACCTCTCGGCACCCATGCTGGGTGTGGCCCGGCAACGAGCCGAGGAACAGGGGCTCGATGTCTCTTTCATCCAGGGCGACGCCCAGACCGCCACCTTCGACGAACCGTTCGACGTTGTCCTGAGCCGCTTCGGCGTGATGTTCTTTGACGACCCGGAGGCCGCTTTCGCCAACCTGGCGAAGGCAACCCGCCCAGGCGGCCGCCTGTGCTTCGTGTGCTGGCAGGAGATGTTCGCCAACGAGTGGATCGCGGTGCCTTCCATGGCGATGGTGGCGCACGTGGGAATCCCCGAGCTGCCCGAACCTGGCGCCCCCGGACCCTTCGCTCTGGCGGACGCCCCGCGAACCAAGGCCCTGCTTGAGTCCGCCGGGTGGTCGGAGGCCAACGTCGAAGAGCACAAGGACGGGATGTCCATGGGACGCGACCCCGAGGACGTCGTCGCCTTCATGCTCTCTGACGAGATGGGACGCCGGCTCGTGGAGGGCAAGGACCCCGAAGCGGTGCAGGCCGGTACCGAAGCCACCCTCGAAGCGCTGCGACCGTACGTCACGCCCGAGGGTGTCGTGCTGGGCGGCGCGTGCTGGCTCGTGACCGCCCGTAAGCCGTAGGGGACGAATGGCCCTACCCCGACGGCTATGAGCAAACGTCAACCACGACGCAACTCAATCGGCAGTGAGGGATTACAAGGACGCCGGCAACTGAGGTCTGAGCGCTGCAGCTCACGCCGAAGCACCTTGGACGCGTGCCCGCAGAATTGGAACGCCCGGGCCATCGAGTTGGTCCACGTAAGGAGCGCGGCCAGCCATGCTCATCACCAGCGCGAGGGTCGATCCGGCGACCAGCGGTCCGTTGCCCGTGGCAAACGGCCCATCGTCTGCACGAACCTGTAGACCGGAAACCGTGGTCCGACTGGGAACTGTGAAGTTGCGGCGCGCAAAGAAGTCAGCCACCGGCGTCAGCGCGTCGACATCTGGTGTCCGCGGCAGTCCCATCGGCTGACGGATGTCTTGGGCGTGCACGACGACCTCGCCAAGGTAGGCCGGGGTGTGTCCCGAGGGGGCGGTGGTGCTGTCGATGATGGCGCGGAACCGGTCGAACGTCTCGACGGGGGTGCGGCCCCGATGCTCGACCATCCGGCGCTGGTTGTGCTCATCGACACGGAAACGCACGCCGAGCATGCTGCGCAACCATCGCCACCGACTCAGGCTTGCCGCAGCGGTGAGGTGGGCAACGACCTCCTCGACGTCCCACTGCCCGCACAGGGTGCAGTGCCGCCATTGTTCGTCATTGAGGCCCGACAGGTCCTCCGAAAGAGCAGCTCGTTCGGCGTGCACAATCGCCCAGAGGTGGTCGTCCCGCGATCTCGTCATATCGGCCGATGCCCTACCGATGCTCGAGAGATCCTGTTGCTAGTCGTGTGTCATCGGTCGACGAGGGACCATCTGATAACAAGGATCTCGACTCCCTCTACGTTGATTCACAGTCGTGCATCGAGGTCGTCTGGAAGCGTGGTCATTGCCTATATGTCGGCACGACGTGTTGGAAGTTCGCTTTGAAGAGATCTCACCGAAGGCGTGTCCAGATTCGTATTCATAACGGTCGTTGCGCCCGGGTCGCCAGGAACGCCGGCGGGTTGCAGGCGTTTGCGGTACCAGAGGACGTTTGTACCTGATGGGAATTCTTCGACGCGACCCACCACTTCGTATCCGCTCTGCTCATAGAGAGCTCGAGCCTGAAATTCATAGGTAAAGTGAACGGTCTGTGAGCACCCACGAGCCGCCGCCTCGGCTTCGGCCGCGGCGAGCAGGCGGGTCGCGAGGCCGCGACCTCGGAGGGTTGGGTGCACCCAGAGGCTCTGCAGTTCACAACAGTCGCCCCAGGTCCATCCGCTGATTCCGGCCATGACCATGCCAGCCTGGCGGACGAAGATTGCCAGTTCCGCTTCGTCACCGAGCCCCATGACGGCAGATGACTCATTACGGATCTGGTTTTCGAGGAACTCGATGTCGAGAGGATCTGGTTGAACCTCGAGGCAGAGTTCCACGGCAGGCGACTCGTCAGGCGTCGACGATCTGCTCGATCAGCGAGATGTCGTCGAAGTACGTCCGGTATGACCTGATCTTCCCTTCTCGGAAGTCGGCCACAGTGACCCCGGCCAACTGGACACGACGTCCCGTCGGCTCCAACTCCGCACCCTCGTCCAAGACCAGAGGTCCCGTGTGGTCAGCTTCGATGACCCATTCGGCGTAGGCCTTGTTCCCTACCTCATCGAGTCCTCGCAGCAGTATGACGACGTTGGAGAACGCAATCTCACGAAGAGCGGCGAGGGCGGCGAGTGCCGGTAGTCCCGAGACCGACGCATACGGCGACCAACCCACGACATCGTCGGTGAACAGGGTGCCCAGATCAATCGATGCGCCACCCACCTCGGCCTCGAGGGCCTTCAGCAGCACATCTTTGCGAGATTCACTCATCACGTCCCTAATTTCTGTCGCATCGATGGGTTAAAAATGTCTTGAGCAATCCGACCTGCGATCAGGACCCGAGGACTTTCGCCTTGGCGGTCGCGAACTCTTCGTCGGTGAGTACGCCCGAGGAGTGGAGCTGCGCGAGATGCTCGATCTCGTCCGCCGGGTTTGCTGCGGGTGGTACATACGGATTTTCGTCGACAGGCGCTTGGTCGTACTCGTCTTGCGCCTGCCGTTTGGCGCGGTGATGAGCAACTGCCCCTCCCGCTACCGCTCCAGCAACGAGTCCTCGACGTCGTGCCCGTCGCCTCATGCCCATGGGGGACTCCCGTCTTTCTCGTGGCTGACCGTGACCGATCAGCTCAGCTGTCTGCGACGTGATAGTAGGTGTTGGATTCGTCCCGCGCCACAAGTTCGGGCAACAGCCAGATCCGACCTGAAGAAACGAGAAGTCACCGGATCGACACCGATCCAGACCCCCGGAAAGCGGTCAGTTTCGCGGAAGGATCCCCCCTAGGAACAGGTCGACCGCACGCGCGATGTGGAGATCGAGCTGTTCGGAGGAGCAGAACACGCCGAAGTCGGCCCACATGGTGGGACTTCCGGCGACCATCGCAAGGAAGAGATCGGCGGCCACTGCGAAATCTTCGGCCACGATCTCACCGGCTTCGGCATGGCTGGCCAACAGCTGGACGATCGACCGCAGACTTGTCGACCACATGTCGGCACCCTGGACTGGATCGAGCTCGGCGATGCGGTCCGCCTCGAGCACGGCGAGACGTCGGAGCTTCACCGCTTTGGGATCGACCAGTCGTTGAATAATCTGACCCGCGATCTGGCGCAACGAGGTGTTGAGGTCACCATTGGGCACTTCGATGGCGACGCCCAGGAACGGCATGTCTGCGAGTGCTTGCGGAATGATTTCGGCAAACAGTGCTTGCTTGTCCGCGTATTTCGCGTACAAGGTCCGCTTCGAAATACCGGCCGCCGCCGCGACAGCCTCCATCGTGGTCCCGTCGAATCCGTTGTCGACGAACGCCTCGATCGCGGCCTTACGGAGTCGGTCTTCAATGGCCAGGGCCTCGGCCTGTGTCGGACGTCCCCGAAGTGGCTCTGTTCTCACCGCGGAGCGCTTGCTCACACGCCGGACCCGCTTGACAGATCGCCGGTGGACACCCCGAAAGCGCGCGTCTCCAAGCGCATCACGATCATCGTCCGCCGCTCAAGCGTCTCGTGACGTTTCGGCCGCCCGGGTCAGCTGCAGCGATCGGGTCATGACGGCCTCTGTGAGGTCGCCGTGGGTGATGACGTAGGGCTCGCCCGCCAGCACCGCCTCGATCACTCCGGTGCCCGCTTCATCGGCGGAGGCGAGCATCGACGTCATCTGCGGGTTGCTGGCGATCATGGCGTCGAAATCACCCTCGTGGGCGATCGCTCGACGCAGGTGGTTCGGCTGCGCCGCCTCGCTCGTCTCGAGGTGGCGGGTGATCATGGCGGACGGGAAGATCACCGTTACGCCAATACCGTCTTCGGCGACCTCGAGTCGGAGGGTCTCGGCAAGGCCCCACACCGCGAACTTGCTCGCCTGATAGGCCCCGAGACGGCTGGCCGGGTCCAGAATCGACGACGACGTGGTGAACGCCAGCCTGCCCCGCTGGGACTTGCGGAGCAGGCCGAGGAATGAGCGCGCCACCCGGGCCGAGCCGATGACGTTGACATCGAGTAACCATCGCCACTCCTCGTCACGAAAGCCCTCGACGGTCCCGAAGAGCTGTACGCCCACGTTCGACACGACGAGGTCTACGGCGCCGAACCGCCCCTCGACCGCAGCCGCCGCCTCGTCCACGCCGGCGGCATCGCTGACGTCGACGGCCAACCCGAGGGTCTGGACCGGTTGGGCTGCAGCGACCCGCGCCGCTTCGGCGACCGCGCGCTCTCCGTCCAGGTCGAGTACGGCCACGTCCATGCCCAGGGCGGCGCACCGCTCGACCAGGGCGAGACCAAAGCCCGAGGCTCCACCGGTCACGACGGCGACGGGCATCAGCTCTCCTCGGGCATCACGAAGTCGGCGTGCAACCGGGTCAACTTCGATGACTTGATTCGCCACCCATCGGCACCCTTTTCGTAGGTTTCGTAATAGTGGCCGTAGCCATCGAGGCGCACGCCATTGGGCCAGATGACGATGTCGTTGAGCGCCCAGATACCCGTCGCAGTCGTCTCCGAGGTGAGATCGATCTCCGGCATGTGGCCCTGGTGGACGGTCACCGCGCCGTCCAGTGCTCCTTGCAGAAAGGCCATGAATTCGGCGGCACCGCGCACGACGTCTCCGCCCGCCTCGCTCGTGTCGATCACCACGTCGTCGGTGAACACCTGCCGCATCGCATCCCAGTCCTTCGTGTCCATGGTGCGGAAATACCGGGCCTTCAGGCGCCGGATCGCCTCGACCTCGTCCAGGTCGCTCACGGTTGGCTGGTCGCCGAGGAAACGAGACCCCTGGGCAGGATCAAGGGAAGGTCGGTGTACGTCACGATGCCGGGCGGCGCGGCCACCACGTAGGGGATGGAGTTGACAGCCGGCATCGCCGTCATGATCATGCCGAGCACCATGAACTCGGCGAAGGTGGTGGCCTCGAAATCCGGCGGCGGCAGGTAGTCGAGGGCCACGGTGACGGTCGGGCGGCCGTCAACCTTGATGACATGACCCTCCCTGATCGGCCAGTCGGGCTCGAGCGTCTGGCCCTTTCGCCACCGGACGTTCAGCTCAATGATCGTGCGTTCGCCGACCTTGCCCTGCCAGCTGGCGTACACGCCGGCGACGTGGCCGGCAGGGATCGTCCAAGAGTCCATGACGACGTCCGCGGTCGCCCGCGCGTACTCGGCTTCACACACAATGTCATCGAGTTCGATGCCGAGGGCGTCGGCGACCATGGCAACGGCCTCGCCGAACACTGCGGTGCCCTTGGCCGCCATGCCGGGTAGCTCGGGGTCGTCCATGGGACGGCCGAAGCCGCACGGCAGTTCAGTGGCGGGGGAGTCGTAGAGCGTCGTGTCCGATCCCTCGTCGATCGTGATCTTGTCGATGCGATCACAGATGTTCGCCGTGGCGATACCGACCAGTTCGATGAAACCGGGGCTGATTCCCGTCCCAAAGATCGTCGAGGCGCCGGCCTCACACGCCGCCATGATCCGCTTCCGATCTTCGGGGTGACCCTTCCCATTGATGAACGCCGCGGTCGTGACGACGTTGACGCCGGCCTCGAGGATGCCCACGATCTCATCGGTCCTCGGCCACATCGGGTTGTAGACGACGATGTCCGGCTTCAGTGCGAGCAACGCCTCGACGTCGTTCGTCGCCGCGATCCCGACGGCGTCGATGCCGCACAGTTGGCCCACATCGATGCCGACCTTCTCGTCGGACCAGGCGTAGCACCCGACGAGCTCCAGGTCGGGGTGCGCGTGAATTGCTCGCACCGACCGTTTCCCGACGTTCCCCGTCGTCCACTGCACCACACGCACTGCCATCGGCCGTCCCCCGTTCGATCAGTCCGTCGCCGTCCCAGGCTCCTCACCAAGGATGCGCCGGGTTTCTGACGTAAGTATACGCTTCTGTGTACTTGTTGGCGAATACGGGACCTCCACCGATGACTCGAAGGCACTTTCCAGGAGTCTCCCCGCTCACCGGCCGAGCTGGAATTCCAATTATCGAGATGGCACCATCCGTTGGAGACATTCGTAGGCCGCGTACTTGTAGGCGTCACTCATGGTGGGTACGTCGAACGTGGCGTGTATGAAGTAGTCGATCGTCCCGCCGAAGTGGAGGACCGCCTGGCCCTGGTGCACCAACTCGGTGGCCCCCTCCCCGACGATGTGCACACCGAGCAACCGCCGGTCATCGCGGTCGACAACCAGCTTCACAATCCCTTCGGTGGTCCCGGCGATGGCAGCTCGACTGTTGTCCGCGAAACGGGACACACCGACCGCATAGTGCGTCTTCTGCGCGACAGCCTGGTCTTCGGTAAGACCGACCATGGCGCACTCAGGGATCGAGTACACACCGAAAGGTGTGATGGGATCGACGGTTTCCTTGAAGGTGATCCCCAGCGCGTGACAGGCGGCGACACGGCCCTGCTCCATCGATACCGAGGCGAGCGCCGGAGGGCCGATGACGTCCCCAGCCGCATAGATCCCCGGGATGCTCGTCTGAAATTGGTCGTCCACACTGATTCGTCCGCGGTCGTCGACCTCGACACCGATATCAGCAAGACCCAAGTCCTCGGTGTTTCCCACACGACCGGCCGCGAAGATGACCTTCTCGGGTCGGAGTTCGGCGCCATGGTCGATGCGCACTGACACTCCCTTGCCGTCGCTGGTCACGCTGTCCACTGAGGTCTGGAGAAGCAATTTCATCCCGGAGGAACGGAACGACTCCGCCATGAGCGCCGAGCACTCCGAATCGAGGAAGGGCAGCAGTCGCGCTCCTCGGTCGACCAGGGTCACTTCGGCACCGAGGGCCATGAAAATCGATGCGTACTCACAAGCCACGGCCCCACCCCCCACTACGACGAGGCTGCGCATGGGCCGGTCGAGATCGCGAGCCGTTTCGGAGTCGAGTACGTCTGAGCCATCGAACGGGATCCCGGGCGGATGGAAGGGCCGTGAACCACTGGCGATGAGGACGACGTCCGCCGCCAACACACGCTCAGGGCCGCCGCCGGCGGGAGTGACGGCGACGGTCCGGTCCGGACGCAGCCGCGCCCTACCCACCCACAAGTCGATGCCATGACGGGCCAGGTTGTCCCCCACGGCATCGCTCATCGATCGAGCCACGTCGATGGCTCGAGCTCGGAGCCGATCGATCACGGCTTGGGGACGAAGGTCGATGCCGGCCCCATAAATTCGCCGGCGTTGGAAGCCGGTCAGGTACAGAGCTGCTTCGCGCATGGCCT
Source organism: uncultured Acidimicrobiaceae bacterium (assembly GCA_963809715.1). GTDB lineage: Bacteria > Actinomycetota > Acidimicrobiia > Acidimicrobiales > RAAP-2 > Bog-473. The sequence goes on from CAWEKO010000004.1 coordinate 175,388, forward strand.
TTGTGGTCACGGCGCTCGCGGCCATCGCCCCGCCGAGGGCGGGTTCCGCCTCGACGATGGCGACGCGTTTGCCGAAGTAGGCGGCTTGGGCCGCAGCTTTCTCCCCTGCCGGTCCGGCACCCACCACCACCATGTCGAGCCGTTCTTCCATCGTTCCGATCTCACCCTTCAGCGCCAGGCGCCGCCGCCACGATAGGCAGGTGAAGCGTGGTCGATTTCCGCTGAGTCTTCAGAAATCTAGTGCTCTCTATGGATCTATCTAGATAGTGGCCCCGAGGTCGATATATCTATGGCGTATCCTAGATTCAGGTAGAGAAGCCAAGAGAAGGCCGGGCTACATGGACCCCGTACGCAATCCATACAACCCTGGGGCCGGGACCCGGCCACCCGCCATGGTCGGCCGGGACTCCGAGATCGAAGCGATGGACGTCACCCTCCAACGCCTTCTGCTGGGGACGAATTCACAGAGCCAGCTCCTCGCCGGCCTACGCGGGACGGGGAAGACGGTCTTGCTCAATGAGTTCGAAGAGCTGGCCGAGGGACGGGGTTACTTCCACGAGTACATCGAGGTGAACGAGGACGGGAACCTCGCTCCGGCGATCGCTGCGGCCCTGAGGCGTGTGCTCCTCGCCATGGACGCCAAGCGGCGCATCGGGGACGCGGTGCGCCGCGCCCTTGGGGTCCTCAAGGCCTTCACCCTTCGGATCCCCAACGGTCCGGAATTGAGTATCGACGTCGATGCCGTCGTGGGACCGGCGGACTCCGGCGAGCTCGGAGCCGACCTGGCTGGACTGTTCGTCGAAGTTGGGGGTGTCGCACGGGCCTCCGGCACCGGAATCCTGCTCGCCATCGACGAGCTCCACTACGTCGATCAAGCCACTCTGACCGCACTGCTCGTCGGTCTGCACCGCGCCACCCAGGAGCGTCTCCCGATCACGATTTCTGGAGCCGGGCTGCCGACACTGGCCGCTCTCACCGGAGAGGCGAAGACCTACGCGGAACGGATGTTCGTGATGTCGCGAATGGGCATGCTCAGCGAGTCTCAAGCCGGCGAGGCGCTCCAGACACCAGCTCGGTCAGAGGGCGTACTTTGGGATGACGATGCAATCACGAGGGTCCTCGAGCTCACCAAGTGCTATCCCTACTTTCTCCAGGAGTTCGGCAAGCACGCGTGGGACGTCGCCGACGGACCCGGAGTCATCACCCTCGATGACTTCAACCGCTCCGTACCGTTGTCGATGGCCAAACTCGATGACAGCTTCTTCCTCGTACGGGCTGCGGGCTCGACACCCGCCGAACGTGCGTACATGCGCGCCATGGCGCGCCTCGGCGCGGGTCCGGTACGGACCGCTGACGTGGCGACTGCGCTCCAGCGAAAACCAGCTTCCCTCAGCCCGGTGAGAGAGAGCCTTCTCAGGCGCGCCATGTGTTACGTCCCGAGTCGCGGTGAGATCGCCTTCACCGTCCCCCTCTTCGATGAGTTCATGAAGCGCTGGATTCCGTCGGAGGACTGACTCCCTCGAGAGCGCGATGCACCCTCCACTCGACGACAGCCGGCGCCTCGGTGGCGCCCGTCACACCAACTGCGCTTCAATGAGATCTCCGGACACTGTCGGCTGATTCACCCACGAGTCGGCGAACGTGTCTGACTGACCCTCCATCGTCAGATGACTCCTCGCTGATCACGTCCCTCCACGCGTTTCAGTCGTAGCAGGGCGGTCCGGCGCGCCGGCACTCCGCCCAGATCGGCCCGGCGGTCACGACGGTCGGTCGAACGCCTGGACCAGGACCGAACGAGCAGCTGGCGCGCCGTCAATGACCCGATTCACCCGACGAATCAGGCGCCATCCATCGGATGTGCGGTGGCACTCCCAGCGATTCGCCGAGACACGCCACACCTCGTGACCCTCTTCGGAGTGCACGAACACCTGCGAGTAGGCGATGGCGACCGCCTGATCACCATCGACGGTCACGACCGGAGCACTCTGGACGTGCGCGCACCCCTTGCGTATGAGCGCCTGCTGCCCGTCGCTCTCGACCATGGCGACCACGTCGCCTGGGCCCTCCAACCGGGAGAGATCCGATTCGAGCACCCCGCTCTCGTCCCACAGCGCGCCAGCCTGCTGGCTACTGCCGGTGTCCACTGCGGGACCCCAGCTGTTGATCAGACGGAGAACGGCGAGGTGGTCCTCGAGCTGGTGGACCCGTCTCTCGAGCGCGGCGAGGCGCGCATCGACGCCTCCTTGATCCGTGCCTGTCACGATCAGCCCCCCTTGTTTCTGTTACGAATTCAGCGTCGGCTGCAGCGTGCCGTTGGCGTCCCGGAGATGGTGCTGCGATTCGTGCACCGCGTAGCTGGCCAGGCCGGCGACCGTGAACTCGTAGACACCGTCGTTCCCCCCGTCCCTGATCATGGTGCGCGACCAATCTCGGGGTTCGAGTTCAGCAAGAATTCCCGCCAGCCGTTGTGCCTGCGCTTCAATTCCGTCGGCCAGGTCCACCACGCCAAGATGGTTGAACGCATCCCATTCCCCCTCGTCGGGGTTGAACTGGGGAAACACCGGGCTGTCCTCTTGCAGCATCAGCAAAATCCGGTCCCCGTAGACGCGTTCGATGTCGCGAACATGGGCGCCGTACTGGATGGGCGAGAAGATCCCGGGGCCCGGGATCGTGCGGAGGTACGGGTCGTCCGCCGCCGCCAGGAAGTCCCGCCAGGCTGCGGCCGACTCGAGCAAGGCATCGCCGAGTTGGTCCCGCTCCATTGCTCCGGGATGCAGACCGCACTGCGGGCATTGGTCCGTTTGCGCTCGTGCCCACTGCCATCCCTCACCGCGCTCGCGCCGAAGGTCGTCGAGCGTCTTGCGTCTCCCAGACTCGTCGGACGCGGACGAAGTATTGGACGTCACCGTGCAATCTTGACTCCCTAGTTCAGCGAGTACAACCGTGCGCGAGAGCGCTCCGGTCGGCTCTCCGAACGTCCGCTCCGAACTCGACCTGGGCTGGGCGGACCCAAACCTTGAGCCAGAACGGAGCGGACCAACCGCCATGACGAGAACAGTCTCCGTCAACTGGGAATATCGCTGCCCGTTCGTACGCAATGCGCACGAACACTTTCTGACCGGGCTACACGCCGGCGCAGAGTGGGACGTTCGCTTCGTCGTCTTCTCGCTCGGGCAGAGACATGCGAAGAGGGAGGAAGCACCCCGGTGCGGGACGAGCAGGATCGCCACCCGGCCTGTCCGCCAAAATGGCCGCGGTCGTTGTGCGAGAGAAGCAGCCCGAAGACTTCTTCTCGGTCCACAGAGCCCTCTTCACGGCGCGGCACGACCGAGCCCTCGATGTGCGCGTTCGCCCATCCTGCCGAGAGTGCTCGACGACGCAGGGGGGAATGGTCCGAGCGCGCCGCGCTCGCTCGAGGAGTTCGCCGCCGCGACGACGTCGGTGGAGGGCCGGAAGTCGGCCTCGCGCCAACAACCGAGGAGCGCGTCAACCGAAACCGGCCAGGGCGTTTCCCCAACGACGCTCTCGAGTACCTCATCGATCGAAGCCGCCCCACGATCACGTCCGGCACCACTGATCGAAGATGGACCGATTCAACTCCGACGGATTCACCCCGAATGATCCGCCACCGCCGACAGCCAGGAACCGAATCCCCAGCGACGCTGAGTCGAGGAGCACCCCATCGACGTCGGGTGCCGCCATCACGCCGTCAAGCCTCCGATCAGTGCTGGACACCCGTCGAGTGGATCATGTACTCAACGCGGGAAGGCACGCGATCAGACGCGCCCTGCCTTACTTGGATTCCATCGCGGCAATCCGGCGGCTCAGGTTGACCGCGTGATCCCCGATGCGTTCGTAGAAGCGAGCGATCAACGTCACCTGTGCCGACACCGTCGTTGACATGTCGCCCTTTGCGATCTCGGCCGTCAGCCGATCGTGCAGGATGTCCAGCTCTTCGTCTTCTTCCGCGAGTTGGAGCGCGCTGGCATCGTCGTTGACATAGGCGGAGCCAACCATCTGCCACATTTCGGCCGCCACCTCGGACATGCGCTGGACGATGCCCCGGGTGACCGGGGTCATTTCGCTGCCGGTATTCGTGAAGGCCCGCTGGGCGATGTGCTCAGCCAGATCGGCGCTGCGCTCCAGCTCTGGCAAAATCAGCAAGATCCCGACGAGGTGCCGGAGTTCCTTCTGGCCGAGATCCTCGGCATCGATCTGTGCCCAGATCAGCTCCTCCACATCCGAGGTCAGGTCGTCGATCTCCTGATCGCCGTCGACCACGGATTGCGCCAACTCCGAGTCGCCGTTGAGCAGGGCCCAGGTGGCCCGGGCGAGAGCCTCACGAACCCGGGCGAACAGGTTGAGAACGAGCTCCTGAACTGGTCGGGCCACGGCAGAGAACATAGCCAGGTCGGCGAGCGTGGTTTCCCATCTGTTCGCGCGAAGTTCACCCCCCGGACACAGTCGGATAAGTCTGATTTCACGTTGGCGCGGCACAGTGCCCTTTGTCGTGGCTCTGATAGCAGCAGATGGAGAAACTCCAGGTCAGGTACCGGCTCGCCCAGTCACGCTGACGGCTGTCCTGGACGAGGCGCCGACCAGTCGCTTCCACCGCCGAGCCGTGATCGTGTCTGGCGTCGGATTCTTCACCGACGCGTACGACCTGTTCGTGATCAGCACGGTTGCCATCCTGCTGAAATCCCAATGGAATCTCACCACGACTCAGACGAGCTGGGTCGCCGGCTCGGCCATCCTGGGGGCCTTCTTCGGGGCGTTGCTGTTTGGCCGACTCGCCGACATCCTGGGACGCAAGCGGGTCTACGCACTGGTAGCCGTCCTGATGATTGTCGGCGCTTTACTCTCTGCGGTGGCGCCCGGATTCGGCTGGCTGATCGCAGCCCGTTTTCTCCTCGGCCTTGGAATCGGCGGTGACTACCCGGTCTCAGCCGTCCTCATGAGCGAGTACTCGAACCGCAAGGACAGGGGCAAACTGGTCGGCCTCGTTTTCTCCATGCAGGCACTCGGCCTCATCGTCGGTCCGATCGTCGCCATGGCCCTCTTGGGTGGGGGTGTCAGTCACAATCTCACTTGGCGCCTTTTGCTTGCCTTTGGCGCCATCCCGGCGGCCGCAGTGGTCTACCTGCGCTCGAAGATGCCGGAATCCCCCCGTTATGAAGCCCGGGTGAGGGGCGACAGCGCCAATGTGATCGATCAACTCGAGCAATACTCCGGCGGAGAGATAAAGGCTTCTCCCACAGTACGGGAGCAGACGGCGACCCTGGGACTGCGTGCCTTCGTCACCGACCGCCGCTTGTTGCGGCTCCTCATCGCCACGGCGGGCGCGTGGTTCCTCTTCGACTACGCGTACTACGGCAACACGCTGTCATTGCCCGCCATCCTCAAGGACGTCGATCCCAATGCATCACTCATTGGCAAGCTGGCACTGACACTCTTGCTCTTTGTCGTCTTCGCCGTGCCGGGTTACATCCTGGCCATCGTCCGCATGGATCGTTTCGGACACCGTCGCCTCCAGCTCCTCGGCTTTAGTGTCATGGCGCTCACCTTCGTTGCCCTCGGCCTGATCGGTCCGCTCACTGAGATGGTCGGTCCGTTCATTGCGATCTTCGGTATCAGCTACTTCTTCGTGGAGTTCGGACCGAACACCATGACGTTCGTGCTGCCCTCAGAGGTGTTCCCGACCAGCGTCCGGGCCACCGGCCACGGCTTCGCCGCCGGAATCGGCAAGCTGGGAGCGTTCATCGGCGTGTTCTTGGTGCCGCAGCTTCAGTCGGGTCTCGGGCTTCGCGGCATGCTCCTCGTGGCTGGCGCTGCTTCCGTGGGCGGCCTCCTTTTGACCCTCCTGCTTCCTGAGACGAGCCAGCGCAGCCTCGACGAGATCTCGGGTGAGTCGCCGCTACCGGCTGCGAGCGATCCGGTCGGTTCTCGATCGGCAACGCCTCCTGCTCTGCCTCGCTCCGCCGGCCACGAACTCGAAACCGCCTGACCTCTGGGTCCCAGCGGCGTGATCGCCGAAGGACAGGCTTATCCGTCCACGGCGCCTGTTCGGTCGGCGCCCCGCCGCTCCGGTTCTCACGTCTCGGCCCGACCCAGAGCGGATCCTTCTTCTCGACGCAGGAAGGGCTGCCGCCGTGGCGGCGAAGGTGGCCCTGAAGGGGACGAGCAAGGCGGCCAAACCCACCGGGAGCACGACGGCACCCACCCGGGCGATGACCGTGCGCCTGCTCTGGAAGAGGGCTCGCAGACGGTTCACGAGCGAAATTCTGGCACGGCGGGTGCAATCGTGAAAGCCCCGCCGGGCCGGCGATACGCCGCGACCCCGCCCGAAGGGCCAAGATGAGGGGGTGCGTCACACCGTTCGGATCTCCGCTGGGCTCGGGATCCTCGTCGCCGGGTGCGTGCTGGGCGCCTGCACCACCACCCCCGCGAAGCCGGACAACCTCGAGGCCAAGGGTGGGCCGACGACGACCACCTCCACCACGACGTCCACCACCCTGCCCGACATCACGGTGCCGACGAGGGCGCCCCTGACCACGCCGGCCGGCGTCGTCGTGCCGAACGTCATCGGCCTCACCCCCAACGTGACCCGCCTCGTCCTGCGCTCCCTCGGCTTCGACCTGGTGCCCTTCGACACGCCGTGCCACAAGGGCACGACGGCCAGCCAGAGCGTCGTGACGTCGCTGTCGGTTCCCGGTCCCGGGCGCGACCCGCGGCTCGGCAGCACGCCGCTCGCGCCGGGGACGGCCCGCCCGGCCCGCTCGCGCATCGGCGTCACCTGGTCCGGCTGCTACCCCCACGGGACGATCGTCCCGAACGTCACCGGACTGAGCTTCGACAAGGCGGTGCACCGGCTGCACCTGGCCGGTCTCACCTGGGCCTGTTTCTCGGTCGCGCCGGAACGTGCGCACTCCAGCACGACCAGCTCCCACACCATCGGTGCGCCGGCATCGAACGCCTCGGCCGACTCGAGCGCGTCGGCGAACTCCAAGACGAATCCGGCGAGCCGTCACCGACCGAGCGGTTCGACCTCGACCAGCACGACCGTGGCCGGCCAGGCGCCCCACGTACCGACGGTGCTGAGCCAGAGCATGAAGCCCGGCACGGTGCTCAAGGCCCATACCGCCGTCGACTTCACCATGCATCACTGCCCGCAATGAGCGGTCCGGGTGCCACCCCGGCACCCGGTGAACCGCCGGCGGTCGCACTCGTCCTCAAGAGTGCCCGCGGGCGCTGGGTGCTCGCCGCCACCGTCCTCGGTTCGGGCATCGCCTCGCTCGATGCCACCGTCGTCGGCATCGCGCTCCCGTCGATCAGCCGTTCCTTCGGCGGCGGCGTCGGCACCCTGCAGTGGGTGGTGACGGGCTACTCGCTCACCCTGGCCGCCTTCCTCCTTCTCGGCGGCTCCCTCGGTGACCGCTTCGGGCGGCGGCGCATCTTCTCCATCGGCATCGCCTGGTTCGCCGTCGCCTCGGCCGCCTGCGGCTTCGCCCCCAGCGGTGTGCTGCTGGTGGTCGCCCGCGTCGTCCAGGGTGTCGGCGGCGCTTTGCTGACGCCGGGCAGCCTGGCCATCCTGCAGGCGTCGTTCCGCGACGAGGACCGCTCGCGGGCCATCGGCGCCTGGTCGGGCCTCGGCGGCGTGGCCACGGCCGCCGGGCCGCTCGTGGGGGGCTATCTGCTGGCCATCGCCTCGTGGCGATGGGTCTTCTTCATCAACGTCCCGGTCGCCGCCGCCGTCCTCGTGCTCACGGCCCGGCACGTGCCCGAGACACGCGACCCGACCGCGACCCACCACATCGACGTGCCCGGGGCTGCGCTGGCCGTCGTCTTCCTGGCCGGGCTCACCTACGGGTTCATCGAGGGGCCCTCGCGTGGGTGGGGCGATCCCCTGGTCGTGGCCGCCTTCGTGGTCGCTCTCCTCGCCGGGCCGGCCTTCCTCCTCGTCGAATGGCGCAGCGCCGACCCCATGCTGCCGCTGGGTCTCTTCCGTGTCCGCCAGTTCAGCGGGGCCAACGCCGTCACCTTCGTGGTCTACGGCGCGCTCGGCGGGGCGCTCTTCCTCTTGCCGGTGGAGCTCCAGGTCGTGGCCGGCTACAGCCCGCTCGATTCGGGGCTCGCCCTCCTGCCGGTGACCGTGATCATGCTCGCCTTCTCCGCCCGCTCCGGACAGCTGTCGGCCCGCATCGGACCCCGGCTCCAGATGAGCGTGGGCCCCGTGCTGGTCGGGGCCGGGATCGCCCTGCTGGCCCGCGCCACCACGCCGGGCAGTTACTGGGTGCAGGTGTTCCCGGCCGTCCTGCTCTTCGGCGCCGGCCTCGCCGTCACCGTGGCGCCGCTCACCTCGACCGCCATGAGCGCCGCGCCGGCGGAGCATTCGGGCATCGCCTCGGCCGTCAACAACACGGTCGCCCGGGCCGCCGGGCTCTTCGCCGTGGCCATCCTCCCCGCCTTGGCCGGCCTGTCCGGCGCTGCCGGCCTGATGCCCGACGAGTTGGCCGCCGGCTTTCGCACCGCCGTCTTCATCGCCGGGGCCACCTGTGCCGCCGGTGGGCTCGTCGCGCTGTGGACCATCACCAACCCGCGACGCACGACGACCCCGGTCGACCGGCAGGCGACCGCATTCCACTGCGCTCTGGGCGCCCCGCCGTTGCGTGCCGACCCCGTCCCGACCTCCGGCCGCGCCGCCTGAGCGAACGGTCCGACGCCGAGCGCGCCACCCGACACCGGACGTGCGGCGCCCTCCCCGGTCGGCAAAGGTAGGACCATGCCATCCCGGGACAGCGCGCCCCCGAGCTCGCCGGGCGACGCCCGCGACGCCCCCGAGGCCTTCGCGCCAGCCGCACTGGGCCCGCTCACCCTGCGCAACCGGATCATCAAGGCGGCCACCTTCGAGGGGGTGATGCCGGGCGGCACGGTCAGCGACGCCCTCGTCGAATTCCACCGCGGCGTGGCGGCCGGGGGCGTCGCCATGACGACCGTGGCCTACCTGGCCGTCTCCCCCGAAGGCCGGACCGACCGCCACTGCCTGCTGCTCACCGCGGACAACCTCGACGGGCTCCGCCGCCTCACCGACGCCGTGCACGCCGAGGGCGCGGCGGCAGCCGCACAGATCGGTCACGCCGGACCGGTGGCCAACGCGCGCTCCAACCGGGCTCCCGCCCTCTCACCGTCCGGCGGCTTCACCCCGATGGGCTCGCGTCTGCGCGCCGTCGACGCCACCGGCATCGAGCGCATCACCGAGGACTACCGGCGCGCCGCCCGGGTCGCGGTCGAGGCCGGCTTCGACAGCATCGAGGTGCACGTCGGGCACAACTATCTCCTGAGCGCCTTCCTCAGCCCCAAGCTCAACCGGCGTGACGACCAGTTCGGCGGATCGGTGGAGAACCGGGCCCGCTTCGCCCGTGCCGTCCTGCGCACCGTGCGCGACGAGGTCGGCCCGCACACCGCGGTCACGGCCAAGCTCAACATGGCCGACGGCGTCGACGGCGGCCTGTGGCTCGAGGACAGCCTGGAGGTGGCCTCCCTCTTCGAACAAGATGGCGCGCTCGATGCGCTCGAGCTCACGGGGGGCAGCTCGCTGGCCAATCCCATGTATCTGTTCCGCGGCGAAGCGCCCATGCAGGAGTTCGCCGCCACCCTGCCCGCGCCGGTCCGTCTCGGCTTCCGCGTCGTCGGGAAACGCTTTCTGCGCAGCTATCCCTACGAGGAGGCCTTCTTCCTCCCCTACGCACGGCAGTTCCTCGCCGCGCTCTCCATGCCCCTCATCCTTCTCGGCGGCATCACCGAGCGGGCCACGATCGACTCCGCGCTCTCCGAGGGCTTCGCCTTCGTCGCCATGGCCCGCGCCCTCTTGCGCGAACCGGACCTGCCCAACCGGATGCGCGACGGCCGCGCGTCGGCTTCGCTGTGCATCCATTGCAACAAGTGCATGCCGACCATCTATTCGGGCACCCGCTGCGTCCTGGTGGCCGACCGCCCCGGTTCCGCCTAGGCCGAGACCGGCGGCCTCCGATCGGACCATGGCGCGGCCTGTTCGAGCTGTCCGGCCAGGCCGAGCAGCGTCTCCTCGTCGCCCAGGCGCGCGACGAACTGCACGCCGATGGGCAGCCCGGCCTCGTTCCAGGCCAGAGGCAGCGAGATCGCCGGCTGTCCCGTGACGTTGAACGGGGGGGTGAACGGCACGTAGTCGGCCGAGCGGAACAAGCCGGCCAGCGGCTCGCCGGGCGGCGAGTCGAAGGTTCCGAGCGGAGCCGGCGGCTCCCCGAGCGTCGGGGTGAGCAGGACGTCGAACTCCTCGAAGGAGGCGGCGATCTGGCGGGTGGCTCGTTGCAGACCCTGCACCGCCATGAGGTAGGAGCCCGCGTCGAGCCCGCGGCCCAGTTGCACCAGGGCCCAGGTCAGCGGCTCCACGTCCTCCTCGCGGGCGCGACGGCCGACCCGGCGTTCCCAGTCGGCCAGGCCCCAGGCGTTCCCGGCCGCCCAGGCGTTGATGAAGTCACCCAAGAAGGCGTCACCGTTCACGGGCAGGGTGGCCACCTCGACCCGGTGGCCCAGCGCCTCGCACAGGCGGGCCGCCGACTCCGCGGCCACCACACAGTCAGGGTGTACCGCGCTGCCGGTGGGCGACGTGGTCAGGACGGCGACCCGCAAGCTCGGCGGCGGTGTCGCCGCCGCCGCGGCGAAGGACGCGCCACGGCGCGGTGGGGCCCAGTACGGGTCGCCGGGGACCGGTCCCGCCGTCACATCGAGGATGGCCGCACTGTCGCGCACCGAGCGCGTCACCACGTGTTCGCAGACGAACCCTCCCATCAGGTCGCCGTACTGGGGGGCCAGCGAGTTGCGGCCGCGCGTCGGCTTGAGGCCGACCAGGCCGCAGCACGACGCGGGAATTCGGATGGACCCACCGCCGTCGTTGGCGTGCGCCACCGGCACCATGCCCGAGGCCACGGCGGCGGCCGAACCACCCGACGAGCCGCCGGTGGAATGATCCGTGTGCCACGGGTTGCGCGTCGCGCCGAAGCGGCGCGGCTCGGTGGTCGGCAGAATGCCCAGCTCGGGCGTGTTGGTCTTCCCGCAGATCACGAAACCGGCCGCGAGGTACCGGCGCGTCAGCTCCTGCGTCTCGGTCGAGTGGTAGTCACCGGCAAACGACATCCCTTCGCAGAACGGCGTGCCGGCCAACTCCGCCCCGAGGTCCTTCAACAAGAAGGGGACGCCGCGGAAGGGTCCGTCGGGCAAGGCACCGGCGGCCTCGCCCCGGGCCCGGTCGAAGAGCTCGTGGATGACCGCGTTCAGTTGCGGGTTCAGGTGCTCGATGCGGGCGATCGCCTCGTCGACCAGCTCCGCCGCCGAGACCTGCTCGGAGCGGACCAGCTCGGCCTGTGCTGTCGCGTCGAGGAACGCGCTGTCGCTGCTCATCTCACGAACGGTACTGACGCACCGTCCGCGGCGCTCAGACGGCGACCGGCTCCGCCCTCTCCGTTCCCGGGCGGACGGCGCCGGTCCGGCTGGCCACCGCTTCGGTCACGGTCACGTCGGCCCCACACGACGTACAGCGCCGGCGGTCGTCGAGCTCGCCCCCGCAATCGCGGTGCTGGAGGATCATCGGCCGCTCACCCTCGAGCCCGTACCGGTCGCCCCACTGGAGCAGGGACACGAGCACCGGCCACAGGTCGGCGCCCTTCTCGGTCAGGCGGTACTCGCTGCGCGGCGGCCGCTCCTGGTAGGGCCGCTTGACCAGGATCCCCTCGTCGACCAGGCGCTCGAGACGGGCCTGGAGGACGTTGCGGGCCACCCCGAGATCACGCTGGAGATCGTCGAAGCGCCGAATGCCCAAGAAGATGTCGCGGATGATGAGGAGGGTCCAACGCTCGCCCACCACCTCGAGGGTGGCCGCCACCGGGCAGTACTGGCTGGGATAGTCGCGATGCAGCATCCCTCCAGCATATCGCACAATTCCCACGAATGCGTTGTTTCATGCAACTTCCTGACCTAGAGTCCGTTCCATGAAACAACTCACTGGTTCGACGCCGCCGCCCGCCCGCACCCGTCCCGCTCTCACCGCCCTCGTCGTGCTGACCGGCGTGTTCCTCTCCTCGTTGGACCTCTTCATCGTGAACATCGCCTTTCCGAGCATCTCGGAGAGCTTCCACGGCGAGAGCCTGAACTCGCTCTCCTGGGTGCTGAGCGCCTACACGATCGTCTTCGCGGCCGCCCTGGTCCCGGCCGGGCGCTGGGCCGACCGGTCCGGGCGCAAACGGGCCTTCCTCCTCGGGCTGGCCATCTTCACGGTCTCCTCGGCGCTCTGCGCCCTCGCGCCGAGCTTGGGCTTCCTGGTCGCGGCGCGCGTCCTCCAGGCCACCGGCGGTGCGCTCATGCTGCCGACCTCGTTGGGGCTCCTGCTCCCGGCCTTCGGTCCCGAGCGCAAGGGCGCGGCCATCGGACTGTGGTCGGCCGTCGGCGGCGCCGCCGCCGCGTTCGGCCCGCCGGTCGGCGGCCTGCTGGTCCAGGTCAGCTGGCGTTGGGTCTTCCTGGTCAACCTCCCCTTCAGCGTGCTCGCCCTCGTCTTCGGGGTCCGCGAGCTCCGCGAGGTGCGCGACCCGCTGGCGCAGCGCTCCGATCTGCTCGGTGCCGCGCTCCTCTCGGTCTCGGTGGCCAGCCTGGTCGCCGCCATCGTCGAGGGGAGCGACTGGGGCTGGTCCAGCCCCCGCATCCTGGGCACCTTCGCGTTGGCCGCCGTCTCGGGCGCCTGGTTGGTGGCGCGCTCGTGGCGCCACCCCAACCCCATCCTCGAGCCGGCCGTGATCCGGCACCGGGCGGTGGCGCTGGCCGACTTCAGCTCGCTCGCCTTCTTCTGCGGTTTCGGCGCGCTCGTCCTCGGTGGTGTCCTCTTCCTCACCGGGGTCTGGCACGAATCGGTGCTGCGCGCCGGCTTCCTGATCGCCCCCGGGCCCTTGCTGGCCGGGCTGACCGCGTTCCCGGCCGGCATCGTGGGCGGTCGCCTCGGCCACCGGGTCGTCGGCACGCTCGGCTCGCTCTTCTTCGCGGCCGGCGGCCTGTGGTGGGTGGCCCACGTGAGCGCCGTCCCCGACTACCTCGGCGCCTACCTCCCGGGCAGCCTGCTCAGTGGATTCGGCGTCGGGCTGATGTTGCCCTCGCTCGGGGGCGCCGCCACGGCCCCGCTGCCGCCCCAGCGTTTCGCCACGGGCTCGGCCCTCTACGCCATGTCGCGCCAGATCGGGGTGGCCCTCGGCGTGGCCTGCCTGGTGGCCATCCTGGGCTCGGAAACCGGCGCGGCGGCCGTCCCTGCGTTCCACCACGCGTGGCTCTTCATGGCCGGCGTCAGCCTGCTGGCCGGCGCCGTCCTCCAAGGCATCGGCACCCGGCGCACCGAGGTGGCGGATGCGTCGGTCTCGGCGGAACCCGCGGCACCGGCACCGGCGCCGGCGCCGGCGGTCTACGCGATCTCGGCCGGCAGGTAGGAGGGGTTGGCCACCCGCAGCTGGTCGCGGGCCGCAGCGGCGAGCGCGGGCGCCACCGTGTCCCAGGCCGCGTCGAGCGTGCCGGCGCGCAGCGCCGCGGCCAATGCGGCGTCGTCGTCGAAGCCGAGCTCGGCCAGGCGCGCCGCGTGGGCACGGGCGAGCGCAGGGCCGAACCGGAGCTCGCGCTCGACCACGGTCAGCGCGTTGCGGGCGACGCGGGCCTCGAAGCCGGCGGCGCCCTCGCCGCGCTCGGTGACGCCGTCGAGGTACTCGCGCACCGCCTCGACGAGCTCGGCCGCGCTGGGTCGTCCGAAGGGCGGCAGAGGTCCGACCGCCGGTTCGGGCTCGGGGCGCGCCGCGGGCGGCGTCACCCCCAGGAGGACGAAGAGGTCCCACTCGCTCTCGCAGACGCGGCGGCCGATGGCGGCCAGCTCCACCGAGCGGGTCAGCCCGTCGAGGTGGGTCGCCGCCTGCAGCGCGCAGATGGCGGCCCACTTGACCGTGGCGTAGACCTGCCACCAGTGCACCCGGGCCGGGGTCACGGTGCCGCCGCCGGCGTCGCGGTAGGCGTCGAGCAACTCGTCGAGCCGGCCGAACCCGCCGACCTCGCCCGGGCCGCCGAAGCGCCAGGCCGGGGCGCAGAGCCATCCGATGTCCTCGGCCGGGTCGCCGGCGTGGGCCAGCTCCCAGTCGAGCACGCCGCGCAGGCCCTCGGCGCCGACGAGGAGGTTGCCGCAGCGGAAGTCGCCGTGGACGGTGACCCGGGGGCCGGGCTCGGGTCGGTGCGCGGCCAGCCAGCGTGCCCCGAGCTCGAGCGCGGGACGCACCTCGCCCAGGGCATCGAGCAGGGGCAGGGGATCGCGCAGCGGGTCGGCCCGGGGCAGCCCGTCGACGCCGGCGGGGTCGATGGCGTGGATGGCGGCCAGGGCGCGCCCGCACTGCGCGGTCAGCGCGCCGCGGGCGGTCGCCCACTCGCCGTCGCGCAGGATCTTGCGGGGGATGGTCTCGCCGTCGAGCCGCTCGACCACCAACCAGGCCGGGCCGATGTCGTCGTCCTCTCCCATGGCGACGACCCGCGGCACCGGGACGCCGACCGCGCCGGCCGCCTCGAGCAGGTCGCGCTCGGTCCGGGTCTTGCCCTGGGTCGGGCCGCGGCCCCGCTCGACCTGGAGGATGAGCGCACGCCGGCCGTCGGCCACCTCGAGCTCGAACGCGCTGGTCACCCGGGAGGCGCCCCCCGAGAGCCGGCGCAGGCCGTGCACGCGGCCGCCCAGGCGACGCCCGAGCGCGCCCGCCAGTTCGTCCCCGCGTCTCGGGTCGGTCACCGGTGCGGCTACTCGACCGGGACGACCGGCCTCCCGGCCCCGTCGAGTTGGTGCAGGTACTCGCAGATGCCGTACCCCGTGCGGGTCCCGCCGTCGGCGTCGTCGTAGGTCCAACGGGCCAGGCCCTCGTTGACCATGGTGCCGCCGGCCCGCCCGATGTCGGCCACCCGCAGGACGTCACCGCGCAGATGGTGGGTGCGGCCGGCCTTGTCGGCGACGTCGAGATGGACCACCCGGTGCGTCACCCCGTCGTCGGCCAGCTCGGTGGCGACGCCCCATTCGGCCACCGACGTGGCCCGGCCGCCGTCCCAGACCCAGCCGCGGTGAAGGTCGCCGGCGTCGGTGCCCAACCGGATGCCGCCGAAGTGGGTGTCCTCGCCGATGTTGATGGAGAACCAACGCCACATCTTGGGGCCGCCCCAGCGCCGGGGTCCCCAGGAGCGGTCGCGGTTGCCGTGCGCGCCCTGCCACTCGTGGACCGTGCCGTCGACGGTGAGGGTGCCGGTCCAGCGCCCGGCCTGTTCGAGATGGCCCTTGCCCACCGTGCCGGCGGCGGCGGCCGCCTCGGCCGACTTGGGGCCGCCGCTCGGCTGGCCGTCGGTCCCGATGGCCGGGGTGACCGCGTCGAAGCGCACGTCGAGCGCGACCGCGACGGGGTGGGTCGTCTCCTCGCCGCGCCGGCACGGCCGGGCGGCCACGGTGCCGTCCATGGTCAGGCGCCACGCCTGCGTCGGCTCGAGCATCTCGTAGCGGACGTCGTCCACCTCGAGCACGCGGTCGACCATCGTCCGCTGCTCCTTCAGCGAGCGGTACTCGCCCAGCTCGCCGCCCGGCAGCCAGACGGACATGCCGACGTCCATCGTCCCCTCGTTGGGTCGCACCCCGACGCGGGTGAAGAAGCCCGAGTCGCTCCCGGGGTCGTACACGTTGAAGTACCAGGATTCGCTCCAGGCGGTGTCCCCCTCGACGGGATGGGCCAGGTCGTGCTCCGGACTCAGGATCGGCATGGCTACACCATTGTCGTTCCGGCGCCGGCCTGCCACCGGGCGCCCGTCGGGTGCCTGTGTGAGACTCACCGGGCGCAACGATCGTCGCGACGGCGTGGCGGGACGCGCTGTCGGAGGGGGTGGGAGTGGCATGCGAGCCGCGGTGACCAGGGATGGCCAACTGGTCGTGGGCGAGGTGACGGATCCGGTCCCCTCGTCGGGCCACGTCGTCGTGCGCTCGCTCTCCGCCGGCATCTGCGGGTCCGATCTGCACGCGCTGGGCGACTTCGCCCACTTCACCTCCCTCATGGACTCCGTCGGCGTGCCCGCCCTCGACGCCACGGCCGACTGCGTCTTCGGCCACGAGTTCTGCGCGGAGATCGTCGAGCACGGACCCGACACCGCGGGCACCCTGCCCGTGGGCACCCGCGTCTGCTCGGTGCCGATTCTGCTGGGGCCGACGGGCGTCGAGCAGATCGGCTACTCCAACCACTATCCGGGCGCGCTGGCCGAGCACCTGGTGCTCCAGGAGCTCCTGCTCCTCCCGGTGCCCGATGCGCTCGACACGGACACCGCCGCGCTGACCGAACCGCTGGCGGTCGGCGAGCACGCGGTGGGGCTGGCGGGCCTCGGGGAGGGACAGCCCTGCCTCGTGGTGGGGTGCGGACCCGTCGGCCTGGCCGTCATCGCCGCGCTCAAGGGCCGCGGCCACGGCCCCGTCCTGGCCGCCGACTTCTCGCCCACCCGGCGCCGGCTCGCCGAAGCCTTCGGGGCCGACGTCGTGCTCGACCCCGCCGAGGGTTCGCCCCACGAGCGCTGGTCGGACTACGGCGTGCCGCGGACGGTGATGGAGCGCATCGGGGCGAGCATGCTCGGCGGCACGGTCGCGGACCCGGTGATCTTCGAGGCGGTCGGGGTGCCGGGGATGCTGCAGTCGCTCATCGCCGAGGCGCCACCGCACAGCCGCATCGTGGTCGTCGGCGTCTGCATGCACACGGACAGCATCGAGCCCTTCATGGCCGTGACCAAGGAGATGGAGCTGCGCTTCTCCTTCGGCTACACGCCCGACGAGTTCGCCGCCACGTTGGCCCGCCTGGCCGCCGGGCTGCCCGGAGCCGAGCAGCTGGTCACGGCCACGGTGGACCTGGCCGGCACCCCGGGCGCCTTCGCCACGCTGCGCACGCCCGGCGAGCACGGCAAGATCCTCGTCAAGCCATAGAAACGGAGAGCGATGACAAGCATTGACGCCGACGGGCGCCTCAGGTTCGGCATTTTTCTGGCCCCGTTCCACCCGGTCGGGCAGAACCCGACGTTGGCGCTCGAGCGCGACCTGCAGCTGATCGAGCACCTCGACCGCCTGGGCTTCGACGAGGCCTGGTTCGGCGAACACCACTCGGCCGGCTACGAGATCATTTCGTCGCCCGAGGTGTTCATTGCGGCGGCCGCGCAGCGCACCACGCACATTCGGCTGGGCACGGGCGTCTCCTCCCTGCCCTACCACCAGCCCTTCATCCTGGCCGACCGCATCGTGCTGCTCGACCACCTCACCCGCGGCCGCGTCATGTTCGGCGTGGGACCGGGCGCGCTGCCCTCGGACGCCTTCATGATGGGCATCGACCCGGCCCGCCGAGCGCGACATGATGGAGGAGTCGCTCGAGGCGATCCTGCGCCTGCTGGCCGGCGAGACGGTCACCATGGAGACCGACTGGTTCAGGTTGGTCAAGGCCCGGCTGCAGTTGCGCCCGTACCAGCGACCGATGCCCGAGGTCGCCGTCGCGGCGCAGGTCTCCCCGGCCGGTCCCCGCCTGGCCGGGCGCTTCGGCTGCAGTCTCCTCTCGCTGGGCGCCACCACCGAGGGCGGCTTCGACGTGCTCGGCGCGCACTTCGAGGTCATGGCCGAGCGGGCCGAGGAGTTCTCGACCACCGTCGACCGCAACCGCTGGCGGCTCGTCGGCCCCATGCACATCGCCGACACCAAGGAGCAGGCTGTGGCCGACGTGGCCTTCGGGTTGGAGGAGTGGGTGGACTACTTCCAACGGGTGGCCGCGCTCCCCATCGCACCCGACACCGAGAACTTCGCCTCGCTGGTCGACGCGCTCAACGCGTCGGGCATCGCCGTGATCGGCACCGTCGAGGACGCCATCGCGCAGATCGAGCGCCTCGTGGTGCAGTCGGGCGGCTTCGGCACCTACCTCTGCATGGGACACGAGTGGGCCGACACCGAGGCCACCCGTCATTCCTACGAGCTGCTGGCCCGCTACGTCGCCCCGCACTTCCAAGGGACCTCGGAGACCCTCACCGCCAGCCGTGACTGGGCGGCCGAGAACCGGCCCGAGTTCATCGGCGCGGCGGGCAACGCCGTGATGTCGGCCATCGCCAAGCATCACGAGGAGAAGGCCGCCAAGGCCGGGGCCGAGGTGCCCAGTGCCTGAGATCACACACGAGCAGGTGCCGACCAACGGGATCGAGCTGCACGTCGCCGCGGCCGGGCCGGTCGACGGCCGCCCCGTCGTCCTGTGCCACGGCTTCCCCGAGCTCTGGTACTCGTGGCGCCACCAGCTCGACGCCCTGGCCGAGGCCGGCTACCGCGCCATGGCGCCCGACCTGCGCGGCTACGGCCGCAGCTCGCACCCCACCGAGGTGGCCGCCTACGGCTCGGACCAGCTGACGGGCGACCTCTGCGGCCTGCTCGACCACTACGGCTACGAGACGGCCGTGTTCTCCGGGCACGACTGGGGCTCCATGGTGGTGTGGGAGCTGGGCCGGCTCCATCCCGACCGGGTCGGCGCCATCTACAACATGAGCGTGCCCTACACCAACGCCGGGGGCCGGCCCCTCGAGATCTTCGAGCATCTCTTCGAAGGCAAGTTCTTCTACATGCTGTACTTCCAGGACGTCGGGCCGGCCGAGGCCGAGTTCGAGGCCGACCCGCGCCGCTGGGTGCGCTCCATGCTCTACTCGGCGAGCGGCGAGGGGATGGCGAACCCCAACCCGGCGCTGCTCGACGCGCCGCGCCAAGGAACGAAGTTCCTCGACATCCTCACCCCGGCACCCGAGACGCTGCCGGCCTGGATCAGCGAGGAGGACATCGACGTCTACGTCGGAGGACTCACGCAGGGCGGCCTGTTCGGTCCGGTGAGCTTCTACCGCAACATGGACGCCAACTGGGAACGGTCCAAGGACATTGCGCCATCGGTCTACGCGATGCCGACCGGTTTCATCACCGGATCGCTCGACCCGGTCAACCAGATGATGCCGGGGGCGGCCGAGGCCATGGCCGAGGCCCTGCCCGACTTCCGCGGCAGCACCGTCGTCGAGGGCGCGGGCCACTGGGTGCAGCAGGAGAGGCCGGCCGAGACGAACGCGGCGCTGTTGGCCTTCCTCGCGTCGGTGTGAGCGCACTCGCCGCGCTGCCGGCCCAACCGCCCGGCGTGCCCTGGCCCACCGAGGCCTGGCCCGAGGGCACGGTGCCGTCGGGCGTGGAGCTGGCACCGCTGCTCGACCAGGTCTTCGACCCCGACGGCCCACTGGCCGAGACCTACGCCGTGGTCGTGGTCCAGGGCGGCACGGTGATCGCGGAGCGCTACGAGGGCGCGCTCGAGCACTTCGACCAGCCGCCGACCCCGGTCACGGCGGACACGCCGCTGCTCAGCTGGTCGATGGCCAAGTCGGTGTTGCACGCCGCGGTGGGCGTGCTGGTCGGGGAGCGCAGGCTCGACCTCAATGCGCCGGCCGCCGTACCGGAATGGTCGGGCGTCGACGATCCCCGCCGCGTCATCACCCTGCGCCAGCTCCTGACCATGCGCGACGGGCTGGACTGGGTCGAGGACTACGTCGACGATCGGGTGTCCGACGTCATCGGGATGCTCTTCGGCGACGGCCAGGAGGACATGGCCCACTTCGCGGCCGACCGGCCGCTGGCCGCCGAACCGGGGACGCGCTTCAGCTATTCGTCGGGCACCTCGAACATCGTCTCGGGCATCGTGGCCCGCCTGGTCGGCCCCGGCGAGGACTACGCGCGGTTCTTGCACACGCGGCTGTTCGCCCCGATCGGCATGACCAGCGCCGATCCCGAGTTCGACGCCGCCGGCACCTGGGTCGCCTCGTCCTCACTGCGGGCCACGGCGCGCGACTGGGCCCGCTTCGGCCTGCTCTACCTGCGCGGCGGCACCTGGGCGGGCGCCCGGGTCCTGCCCGCGGGCTGGGTCGACGACGGGCGGACGATGGTCTCGGTCGACCCCGAGGACGGCTCGCCCTACGGGTCGCATTGGTGGGGCGTGGCCGGCGACACCCTGGGCACGTTCCGCGCCGCGGGCTACGAGGGGCAGTCGATCACCATCTGCCCGCCGCTCGACCTGGTGGTGGTGCGACTGGGCAAGACCCCGCTCGAGCGCAAGGAGAACCTGGTCCCCTGGCGGGCCGCCGTGGTGGAGGCCTTCGCCCGGGCCCGTTGAGCGCTCAGGCCCGGGAGCGGCCGATCTCGGCCTTCTGCAGCACCGCGGCACTGACCCCGGCGGCCCGCCAGGTGGCGTAGGTGATGCCCTTGCGCTCGCCGTAGGCCTTGGCCACCTTGATGAACTGCTTCTCGAGGGCCGAGAGGTCCTTGACCTGGTCGACCCGGGACCGTTCTTCGAGCAGGTCCTTCTGCTCCTGGAGCAGGTGCAGACGGGTGAGGGCGTCCGCCGAGGCCAGCTGGTTCTCGATGGAACCGAGCCGCTTGTCGATGGAGGCGGGGGTGCGCTTGCGGCCCCGCTTGGGCTTGGAGGTCTCGAGCGCCTCGAGATAGTGACGGACGGATGCACTCTCGGCGCGCCCACGGGCGAGCGCGGCCTTGTGGCCCGAGCTCATGGGCTTGCGAGGAGCCGGAGTTTTTGCCTTTGTTGCCATGGATCCATTCTGCCGCACATGGCGTACCCATATGCAGCAAATCATCGGATTTGTCCTCCTTCTCATCGGATTTGTCCTCCTTCTCATTTGGGGGCGAAAAGGGTGAACTCATCGGGCAAATTCGCGGCCACTCGTCACAGCAAATATCCAGGTTCGAATCGCGCCATTCAGGGTTTCCCCGATCCCCTATTGCCGGGCCCCGTTAGCGTGGCGGGGGTGAGCCGGGCCACCACGGTGACGGTCGGGACGCGGCAGCGCCGCGCCATGGCCGGCCTGCTTCTCGCGGCGGCGCTCCTGATCCTGGCCTACTGGGTGGCCTGGTACGCCCACCGCTCGCTGGTCGCCTCGGAGACCACCGTCCCGTACACCGAGTTCGAGGGGGCCTTTCCCCTGGCCGACGGCTGGCTCGCCCTCTGCCTGCTCGCCGCCTCCTTCTGCCTCCTGACGGCGCGGCGGGCGGCCCTGTTCTGGCTGCTGGCGGGTGGTGGAGCGGGCATCTATCTGTTCTGTATGGACGTGCTCTACGACCTCGAGCACGGCGTCTGGGGCAAGGGCGCCAACGGTTTGGTCGAATTGGCCGTCAACGTGCTCACCCTGGCCCTGTCGGTCTTCGTGTTGCACTGGGCCTGGTCGCGCCGGGACGCGCTGTGAGCCCTGCGCGCAGTGCCGCCGCGCAGCGCCCCGGCTGACCCAACCGGGCCGGCGGGCCGGTAGTTTTGAGGGGGTCATGACCCCCGCGGCCGAGGAGTCGAATCCGCCGACCCCCGCCCCCGAGGAGTCCCTGCACCGGGCGCTCGGCCTCACCGACGAGGAGTTCGACGCGGTGGCCAAGATCCTCGGGCGGGCCCCCAACCATCTCGAGCTCGCCCTCTACGCGGTGATGTGGAGCGAGCACTGCTCCTACAAGTCTTCCCGCCTGCACCTGCGCCGCCTGCCCACCGAGGGCGACCGGGTCCTGGTCGGTCCCGGGGAGAACGCGGGCGTGATCGACGCCGGCGACGGCATCGCGGTGGCCATCCGGATCGAGAGCCACAACCATCCCTCGGCCATCGAGCCCCACCAGGGCGCGGCCACGGGCGTCGGGGGCATCCTGCGCGACATCTTCACCATGGGGGCGCGACCCCTGGCCGTCATGGATCCGCTCTTCTTCGGGCCGCCCGATGATGCCCGGCAGCGTTGGTTGGTCGAGGGCGTCGTCAGCGGCATCTCGGGCTACGGGAACTCGGTCGGCGTGCCCACGGTCGGGGGTGAGCTGACGTTCGACCCCTGCTACGCCCAGAACCCGTTGGTCAATGTGCTCTGCATGGGCGCGCTGCCCACGGAGCGTCTCGTGCTCGGCATCGCGTCGGGCCCGGGCAACCTGGCCGTGCTCCTCGGTTCGAGCACCGGCCGCGACGGCATCGGCGGGGTCAGCGTGTTGGCCTCGGCCGGCTTCAGCGGCGAGGAGGCGGCCGCCGACGACGCCAAGCGGCCCAGCGTCCAGGTGGGCGACCCCTTCGAGGAGAAGCGCCTCATCGAGGCCTGCCTCGAGCTGCTCGACACCAAGCTCGTCGTGGGCATCCAGGACCTGGGCGGCGCCGGTCTGGCCTGCGCCACCAGCGAGACGGCCGGGCGCGGCGGGGTGGGCATGGACGTCGACGTCAGCGCCGTGCCCCGGCGCGAGGACGGCATGGAGCCCTGGGAGGTGATGACGAGCGAGAGCCAGGAGCGGATGCTGGCCATCGTCACCCCCGGGTCCTGGCCCGAGGTGGCCCGGATCTGCGCCAAGTGGGAGGTGCGGGCGACGGTCATCGGCGTCGTCACCGAGCCCGAGCCCGACGGCGGCGGCCGCCTGCGCATCCGCGACGGCTTCGACGGACCGGTCCTGGCCGACGTGCCGGCGGCGTCGCTCTCCGACGATGCGCCGCTCTACGACCGACCGCGCCGGGCCCCGTCGCCGGCCGCCGCGCCCGCGCCGGCGCCGGCGCTGCCCGACGACTGCGCAGCCGACCTGCTGGCGCTGCTGCGCTCGCCCCGTTGGGTGTACGGCCAGTACGACCACCAACTGTTCCTCAACACCGTGGTCGGGCCGGGCGCCGACGCCGCGCTGCTCCGGCTGGCCGGTCCCGGATTGCCGCACTCCGTACGCGGCGTCGCCGTGACCACCGATTCGAACCCGCGGGCGTGCGCGTTGCACCCGCGCCACGGCACCGCGCTCGTCCTCGCCGAAGGGGTGGCCAACCTGGCCTGCGTGGGCGCCACCGCGGTCGCCGTCGTCAACTGCCTCAACTTCGGGAACCCCGAGCACCCCGAGGTGATGTGGCAGCTCTCCGAGTGCATCGACGGGATGGCCGAGGCCTGCCGGGCCCTGGACCTGCCGGTCATCGGGGGCAACGTCAGCCTCTACAACGAGAGCGGGGGCGCCGACATCGACCCCACGCCGGTGCTCGGCCTCCTCGGCCTGGTCGAGGCCGTGCGCACGCGCCCGCCCGGCCTGGCCTGGTCGGCCGGCGACACCATCGTCGTCCTCGGCCCCGCCACCCTCGACTCCGCCACTTCGCTGGCGGGCACGCGCTGGGCCACCGAGCGGCGCCGGCACCGGGGCGGCAGCATTCCCCCGGTCGACTACACCGTCCACGCCGCGGCCTGCCGGTTCGTGGCCGGACTGGTGGCCGCCCAAGTGGGCGGGGCACCGGGACCGGTGCGTGCCGTGCACGACGTGTCCGGTGGCGGACTGGCCGTGGCCCTGGGCGAAATGGCCGCCGAATCCGCTCTGGGCTGCCAGGTCGACGTGACCGGGGCGTCCGCGCTCTTCGCGGAGGCACCGTCGCGCTTCGTGGTGGCCAGCGACCAGCCCGACGCTCTGTGCGCCCTGGCCACGGCGGCGGGCGTCGAGGCGACGGTGCTCGGCCGGGCCGGCGGCGAGCGGTTCGTGCTCGGCGACCTGGTCGACCTGCCGGTCGACGCACTGCGAGATGCCTACCTGGGCAGCCTGGAACACGCGCTGGGCGACGGCTGATGGACCTGACGGCGCAGGCCTGTGCGACAATGGGGACGCCGTGAAGGAAGCGTGTGGTGTCTTCGGTGTCTACGCGCCCGGCGCGAGGGTGGCCAACCTCACCTTCGACGGCCTCTTCGCCCTGCAGCACCGGGGCCAGGAATCGGCCGGCATGGCCGTGTCGGACGGTGAGACCGTCATGGTCGTCAAGGACATGGGCCTGGTCGCCACCGTCTTCGACGAGCGCACCCTCTCGGCGCTCGAAGGTCATCTGGCCATCGGCCACACCCGGTACTCGACCCATGGCGCGTCGGACTGGAGCGGGGCGCAGCCGGTCTACCGCCCGGTCGGACGGGCCGGCTTCGCACTGGGTCACAACGGCAACCTGACCAACACGGCGGAGCTGGCCGAGAAGGTCGGCATGCTGCCCGGCTCCTTCTGCACCGACAGTGACGTCGTCGCCGAGCTGCTGGCGAACTCCTTCCCCGAGACCGAGGACCTGGCGCGGGCCCTCCAAGCGGTGCTGCCGATCGTCGAGGGCGCCTTCTCCATGGTGCTGATGAACTCCCAACGCCTCTTCGGCGTGCGCGACCCGCACGGGTTCCGTCCGCTGTGCCTGGGTCGCATCGGGCCGGCCGAGGCCCCACGCGGCTGGGCCCTGGCCTCGGAGACGCCGGCGCTCAGCATCATCGGGGCTTCCTTCGTGCGCGAGGTGGAGCCCGGCGAGTTGATCGTGATCGACGCCGACGGTCCCCAGAGCCTGGAGATCCCGTGGCTCCGCCCGGTCGAGCCCCGGCTCTGCATCTTCGAGTTCGCCTACATCGCGCGGCCCGACAGCCGGCTCTACGGACGCGAGGTGCACGAGACGCGATGCCGGATGGGCGAGCTCCTGGCCGCCCAGGCGCCGGTCGAGGCCGACATGGTGATGGGGGTGCCCGAATCGGGCGTGCCCGCGGCCGAGGGCTTCGCCCGGGGCAGCGGCATCCCCTTCGGGCAGGGGCTCGTGAAGAACCGCTACATCGGCCGGTCCTTCATCGCGCCCGGCCAGAAGGAGCGGGCGGACGCGGTGCGGCGCAAGCTCAACCCGCTGACCGACGCCATCGAGGGCAAGCGCCTCGTCGTGGTCGACGACTCCATCGTGCGGGGTACCACCCAGCGTTCGGTCATCAAGATGCTGCGCGAAGCCGGTGCGGCCGAAGTGCACCTGCGCATCTCCTCACCGCCGTGGCGCTGGCCCTGCTTCTACGGGATCGACACGCCGTCCTACGAAGAGTTGTTGGCGACGGACCACACGGTCGATGAGATGGCCGCCATCCTCGGAGCGGACTCGCTGGCCTACATCAGCATCGAGAACCTGCATCGCGCCATCGGGACGGACGGTGGGTTCTGCGACGCCTGCTTCACCGGCGACTACCCGACGACGGTGCCGGCCACCTCGACGCCGGTCTCCTTCCGGGAGCCGGCCGCGTCGAAGGCCCACCAGGCCGCGCTTCCCGGAGTCTGAGCTCGTGACGGAGGGCGGCGGCGGCGCCACCTACGCGGCGGCCGGCGTGGACATCGCGGCCGGCGACGCCGCCGTGGCGCGGTTGCGCACCATGGTGGCGGGCATCGGCGGCTTCGGCGGCCAGTTCCCGCTCGACACCAGCCGCTTCGCCCACCCCGTGTTGGTCGCCTCCACCGACGGGGTGGGCACCAAGCTGGTCGTGGCCCGCGCCACGGGCCGCTACGAGACGGTCGGCCTCGACCTCGTGGCCATGTGCGTGGACGACCTGGTCTGCGTCGGCGCCGAGCCGCTCTTCATGCTCGACTACGTGGCCACCGGCAAGGTCGATCCGGACCGGGTGGCCACCATCGTGGCCGGGGTGCACGAGGGCTGCCGCCAGGCCGGCTGCGCGCTGATCGGTGGCGAGACGGCCGAGCACGCCGAGGTCATGGCACCCGACGAGATCGACCTGGCCGGTTTCGCGGTGGGGGTGGTCGAGGACGGCACCCAGCTCGGTCCCGAGCGGGTGCGGGCCGGCGACGCCGTGATCGGTCTGGCCTCCCCCGGGCTGCGCTCCAACGGCTACACCCTGGCCCGCCACGTCCTGCTGGAGCGGGCCGGCCTCGGCCTGGACGACCCGGCCTGGGCGGGAGCCGAGGTCAGTGTGGCCGACGAGCTGCTGCGGCCGTCGGTGATCTACACCCCCGCCGTGCTGGCCGCGCACGCCGCGCTGGGCGACGTCCTGCACGCCTGTGCCCACATCACGGGTGGCGGCCTCGTCGGCAACCTGCCCCGCGCCTTCCCCGAGAATCTGGGCGCCACGATCGAGCGCGGCTCCTGGAGCGAGCCGCGCATCTTCGAGGAGATCGCGCGCCTGGGTCAGGTCGAAGAGGACGAGATGGACCGGGTCTTCAACCGCGGCGTCGGCATGGCGCTCGTGGTCGCCGCCGCGCAGGCGGACACGGCGCTCGCCGTGTTGGAGGCATCCGGAGTGCTCGCCACGGTCATCGGCCGCGTGACCGACGAGCCGGGGATCCGCTACGCGTGAGCGCGGCCTACCCCGCACTGCGCGCCCACCTCCTCGAGCACTCGATCAAGACGGGCGACTTCACCCTCAAGTCGGGCAAGAAGAGCACGTGGTTCATCGACTCCAAGCAGACCGTGTGCCGGCCCGAAGCGATGGTGCTCGTGGCCGACGCGGTGCTGTCGCTCGTCCCGGCGGAGGCGACGGCCATCGGCGGCCTCACGATGGGCGCAGACCCCGTCGCGTTCGTGACGGCGGGGGTGGCCGCGACCAGAGGTCGCGCCCTCAAGGCCTTCAGCGTGCGCAAGGAAGTCAAGGACCACGGTGGGGGTGGCCGCATCGCCGGCGCGCTGGACCCGGGCGACAAGGTGGTGGTGACCGAGGACACGGTGACCCGCGGCACGTCGCTCCTCGAGGCGGCGCACGCCGTCCAGGACGCCGGCGCCGAGGTGGTGCTGTTGGTCGCCGTGGTGGATCGCGGCGGCACGGTCGAGGCCATGGCCGCCGCCGAGGGCTTCCCCTTCCGGGCCGTGCTCACCGCGCCTGACCTGGGCTTCGCCTTCGAAGGCGCCTGAGCCCTCGGCGCGCCGGGCCCGGCTCACCGTGGCCCGACGGACAATTGACCTTGGATTCGTTTGACCTTGGATTCGTTTGACCTTGGACTCGTTGGTGGAGCACAGCGCCGGAGGCCGGAACCGGTATGGGATATTTCGCCGATGCGCGCCCGGTTTCGGCACACCGTGGTCGGTCGACAAACGGACGACTCCTGCACGGCTGACGCAACCCGCGACGGGAGGAGCCGTCAGGGCCGCTGGGCCGACGACCGGGCGTGGACCGTGTCGTGGAGGAGCATGAGCCGCATCGACCAGTACCCGGGTCGCGGCTCGGGAAGCACCAGCCGGGACCAGAAGAACCCCGCCAGTGTGACGGCGGCGGAGGCGAGCCAGATGATCACCCCGACGGCCAGGACCCACGGCGCGGCTCCGATCGCCATCACGATGAGGCCCGCGAGGGCGACGGCCAGCCCGACGTATCCCGCACGGAGGGCCCACACGGCCATCCTCCAGTGTCCGTTGTGCTCCAGCTCCGCCGGTACGTCCACGACAGGGATTGTTCCACCGTCGCGAGAACCTGGGTCATCGGTCCTCGCGGTGGGATTTCCTGAGCCTGAGGGCGGTGTACCGCAGGCACGGGCGCGCACCGGCCGCACGGTCGAGACAGCGCCGCGAGTTGCCGGCGACTCAGAAGAGCGCGATCGGGTTGATCGGCGACGCCGTGCCGTGGCGTAGGACCAGTGGCGCGACGGTCAGCAGGAACTCCCACCGGCCCTCCTGCGCACAGGCGACGGCCAGTCCGTCCAGATCGAGGTTGTCCATCAGGTGGAGGCCCATGGCCACGAGCGCCACGGTGTGGACGGGGAGATGCGCCCCGGGGACGCGCGAGGGCAACACGTCGGACACGCCGTCGCCGCCCAGCGTGGCCACGTCCCGGCCGCGCAACCAAGGCAGGCACGCCGCGTCGAGCCCGGCCAGCACCGAGGGGTCCCAGGGTCCGTGCGTGGCCCGCCAGCGCCAGCGCCCGGTCCGCACCAGCAGGGCATCGCCGGAGCGCACGATGAGGCCCGCCGCGCGCTCGGCTGCCTCGAGCTCGTCGGGAAAGATCGGGGTACCCGGTTCGAGGGCGTCGCTCCCGAGGAGGGCGGGGATGTCGAGCAGCACGCCGCGGGTGACGATGCCCTCGCGGAGATGGTGGATGCCCAGCTGGCCTGCCCCGTGCGCCGTGACCGTTCCCGTTGGGTAGCCGTTGTAGAGATGGCCCTCGTGGAAGATGTGGCACAGGGCGTCGAGGTGACTCGTGGCGAAGCCGTGCGGGGCCAGGGCGAGGTAGTCGGCGCCGTAGCCCTCCGTCTCGGTGCCCGTCATGTGGTGGGTGACGGGGAACGGGTTGTCGGTGGCCGGCGTGGTGTCGAGGGCCCGGGCACACGAGACCCGGCGACCGGTCCGCACCAGGCCGGCGGCGGCCGCGGTGACCTCGGGCGTGATGAGGTTCAGGGCGCCCAGTTGGTCGTCGGGGCCCCAGCGACCCCAGTTGGAGAGACTGGTGTGGAACGCCGCCACCTCGGCTGCGTCCAGCGGTGCCCGGGCCACGCCGGGAGCGTAGCGCCGACCCTTTACGATCGGCCCATGGCAACTCTCCAAGGTGACTATGAGCCCAGCCCGTCCGCATGGGTCCGCGACCAGGTAGCCGAGTACGAGGCGTCCGGGGGAACCCGCGGCAACACGCTGCTCGACACGGGCATGCCCATCATCGTGGTGACGAGCAGGGGCGCCAAGAGCGGCAACCTCCGCAAGAACCCGGTGATGAAGGTCGAACACGACGGCGCCTACGCCCTGGTGGCGTCGAAGGGTGGTGCACCCGAGAACCCCGAGTGGTTCTACAACCTGGTGGCCCACCCCGACGACGTGACGATCCAGGACGGGCCCGAGCCCTTCGCGGTGACCGTCCGCCAGATCGAGGGCGACGAGCGGGCGGAGTGGTGGGAGCGGGCCGTCGCGGCCTACCCGCCCTACACCGAGTACCAGCAGAACACCGATCGTCGCATCCCGGTCTTCCTCGCCGCCCGGGGCGACGCCGCCTCCTGAACAACGACCCGGGCCGGCGTCAGCGGCCGCCGCCGACGTAGTGTCCGAAGCCCGGGTCCTGAATTGGAGAAGCCCGCCGGCCGACCGCAGTCGGTACCGGCGGGCTTCTGCCTCTCGACTGGGACTACGGGTCGATGTGCAGGGTCAACGTTGCCGTCGCCTTGTTCTTCGGGCTGGCCGAGTCAGCAACCTTGAAGGTCAGCGTGTACGTGCCCTTCTTGGTCGGCGTCCCGGCGATCTTGCCGGTGCTGCTGAGCGTCAGCCCTGGGGGCATCGGGCCCGTCTTGAGGCTCCACGTGTACGGGGCGGTTCCGCCGGCGGCAGCCAGCTTGAACTTGTAGGCCACCCCCTTCTGCCCGGGCGTCAACGTCGTCGTGGTGATGTGCAGCCCGGTGGCGGCCGACACGGTGGTCGAGGCCGGAGCGGAGCTGACCGCCGTGCCCGACGGGTTCAGGCCGTGGGCCGTTGCCGTGTCGGTGATCGACCCGTTGACCACGTCGGCCTGAACGGTGGTGTAGCTACCGGTGCAGTTCTCTGAGGCTCCGAGAGCCAGAGTGGTCTGCGGGCAGCTGGCCGCGCCCGCCACCGTGTCCGAGACGTTCACGCCGTGGAGCGTGGTCGAACCGGTGTTGGTGACTCCGAAGGTGTAGGTGATGACGGTGCCCGCAGCCGCGTACGTCGTGGGCGTGGCCGAGACGGTGACACTGATCGCCGAGGTCGGCGGAGTGACGCTGTTCGACGGAGCCGAGGCGGCGCCCGTGCCGTTGGCGTTGGTGCCCGTCACCGTGAAGGTGTAGCTGTCACCGCTCGTCAACAGGTTGGGGCTGGTGAAGGTGCAGCTGTCCACCTCGGGGCTGACCACCGTGTAGGTGCAGGTCTCGCCGCCGTTGTTGGGGTCGTTCGGCGAGGACGAGGTGTCCGTGGCCGTCACCGTGTACGAGGTGGTCGTCGAGCCCTCGTCGAATCCCGGGGTCCACGTCACCGTGGCCGTCTGCGATCCCGGCGGTGGCGTGGGCGCCGGTCGGGGCGTCGGGCACCGTCGACGGCGTGACACTGTTCGACGGAGCCGAGGCGGCGCCCGTGCCGTCGGCGTTGGTGCCGTCACCGTGAAGGTGTAGCTGTCACCGTTGGCCAGCCGGTTCGGACCGTGAAGGTGCAGCTGTCCAGCTCGGGGCTGACCACCGTGGAGGTGCAGGTCTCGCCGCCGTCGTTGGGGTCGAGGGCGGGGACGAGGTGTCCGTGGCCGTCACCGTGTAGTCGGTGGTCGTCGAACCCTCGTCGAATCCGTCGGTCCAGGTGACCGTGGCCGTCTGGTCGCCGGCCGTGGCGACGACGCCGGTCGGGGCGTCGGGCACCGTCGATGGCGTGACGCTGTTCGACGGGGCCGAGGCGGCGCCGGTGCCGTCGGCGTTGGTGCCCGTCACCGTGAAGGTGTAGCTGTCACCGTTGGTCAGCAGGTTCGGGCTGGTGAAGGTGCAGCTGTCCACCTCCGGGCTGGCCACCGTGTAGGTGCAGGTCTCGCCGCCGTCGTTGGGGTCGAGGGCCGGGGACGAGGTGTCCGTGGCCGTCACCGTGTACGAGGTGGTCGTCGAGCCCTCGTCGAAGCCCGGGGTCCAGGTCACCGTGGCCGTCTGGTTCGCCGCCGGTGGCCACGACGTTGGTCGGGGCGTCGGGCACCGTCGACGGAGTGACGCTGTTCGACGGGGCCGAGGCGGAGCCCGTGCCGTCGGCGTTGGTGCCGTCACCGTGAAGGTGTAGCTGTCACCGTTGGCCAGCAGGTTCGGGCCGCTGAAGGTGCAGCTGTCGACCTCGGGGCTGGACCACCGTGGAGGTGCAGGTCTCGCCGCCGTCGTTGGGGTCGAGGGCCGGGGACGAGGTGTCCGTGGCCGTCACCGTGTACGAGGTGGTCGTCGAGCCCTCGTCGAAGCCAGGCGGTCCAGGTCGACGGTGGCCGTCTGGTTCCCGGCGGTGGCGACGACATCGGTCGGGGCGTCGGGCACCGTCGACGGCGTGACGCTGTTCGACGGGGCCGAGGCGGCGCCGGTGCCGTTGGCGTTGGTGCCGGTCACCGTGAAGGTGTAGCTGTCACCGTTGGCCAGCAGGTTCGGGCTGGTGAAGGTGCAGCTGTCCACCTCGGGGCTGGCCACCGTGTAGGTGCAGGTCTCGCCGCCGTCGTTGGGGTCGAGGGCCGGGGACGAGGTGTCCGTGGCCGTCACCGTGTACGAGGTGGTCGTCGAGCCACTCGTTGGCTCCAGGCGGTCCAGCGTGACGGTGGCCGTCTGGTTCGCCGGCCGTGGCCACGACGCCGGTCGGGGCGCCGGGGGTCCCGGTCACCGAGACGCTGTTCGACTTGGCCGAGGCGGTGCCGGTGCCGTTGGCGTTGATGGCGGCCACCGTGAAGGTGTACGCTGTGCCCGCCGGTCAGGCCGGTCAGGGTCTCCGTCGTCGCCGTGCTGTTGAACGTCTGGGCCGGCTGGGCGGTCGTACCGATGAAGGGAGTCACCACGTAGCCGGTCAGGGCGGGTTGGGTCCCGGCCAGTGCTGCGGGAGCGGTCCAGCTGACGGTCGCCTGCTGGAACCCGCCCGTCGCCGTGCCGATGGTCGGGGCGCCGAACGTCGTCGAGGGGAACGCGGCGGCCGAGGGGGCCGAGGCGACACTGATGTAGGCGGTGCCGACGCTGTTGGTGGCGGTCACCGTGACGGTGTACGACGTCCCGTTCGTGGCGCCCGTCACCTGGCAAGCCAATGCCGGCGTCGCCGGAGCGACCGAGGTCGACGTGCAGGTCTTGTTGCTGCCCGAGCTCGGCTTGGCCGTCGCCGTGTAGCTGACGATGGTGCCGAGGCCGCTGGAGGCCGGGGCGGACCACGTGACGTTGAGATCACCGCTCGGAGCCGGGGTCCCCCCCACGGCCACCACGCCGGTCGGCGCAGTCGGCGATCCGGTCACGACGCCCGCCGAGGCGGCCGATGCCGCGCTCGGTACCGGAGGCGTTGGTGGCCTTGACCGTGAACGTGTAGCTGGTGCCGTTGGTCAGGCCGCCGACTGTGGTCGAGGTACCCGCCGGGCTCCCCGACACGGTCAACCCGGTGCAGGCGGCGCAGGCCGGCGACGGCGTGAGCGTGTAGCCGGTGATGGGGCCCGAGGCCGAGGCCGGAGCCGTCCAGCTGACCGAGTCCTGCCCGGAGGTGCTGGTGGAGACGGTCGTGGGTGCGGCCGGCGCGGCCGGGATGCCGACCACTGCGGCGGTCGAGGCCGACGAGGCGGCGCTGTTCCCGTCGCCGTTCGTGGCGACCAGGGTGAACGTGTAGGACGTTCCGTTGGTCAGGCCCAGAACGCTGGTCGAGGTGGCCGGAGGGCTCCCGGTGACGGTCAACCCGGTGCAAGCGGGGCAGGCCGGAGTCGGGTTCAAGGTGTACTGGGTGAGGGCGGAGCCCTGGTTGTTCGGAGCGGTCCAGCTGAGGTTGGCCTGGCCGTTGAGGCCGGCCACAACCACCGTCGGAGCCGTGGGCGTCGACGGGATCGCAGACGGAACCACCCCGCCCACCGGGCCGGCGACGGACGCCGCACCGGTTCCGACGGCGTTGGTGGCGGTCACCGTGAACGTGTAGTTCGTTCCGTTGGTCAGGCCGGTCACGGTGCACGTGGTCGCCGGTACCGCTGGCGGCGTGGCCGTCGTCGTGCAGGTCTTCGAGCCCGTCGACGAGGTGACCGTGTACTTGGTGAGGCCGGTCCCGCCGTTGCTGGCTGGTGCGGTCCAGCTGACCGCGGCCGCACCGCTGGCCGACGGGGGCCCGGCGGTCGCCGTGACGTTCGTCGGCGCGCCGGGCACCGTCGCCGGCGTGGCCGTGACGGCGTTGGACGCCGGACCGGTCCCACTGACGTTGGTGGCGGTCACCGTGAAGCTGTAGGCGTCACCGTTGGTCAGGCCGGTGACGGTGATCGGACTGGCGCTGCCCGCTTGGGTCACGACCGGGTTCGAAGGGTTGGTCGTGTCGGCGGCAGACACCGTGTAGCTGGAAATGGCCGCCCCGCCGTTGCTGGCCGGGGCCGTGAAGGTGACCACCGACTGCGCGTTGGCGTTCGACGTGGCGGATGAGGCGGTCGGGGCGCCGGGCACCGTGGAGGGCACGATCGCGCCCGACGGGGCCGAGCTGACACCTGTTCCCACTGCGTTGGTGGAGGCCACGGTGAAGGTGTAGCTGTCACCGTTGTTCAGTCCGGCGATGTTGCACTGGTCGACCGGGGCCGAGGAGTTATAGCTCGGGCTCGCCGGCTCGAAGTAGGTGCACTGCAGCCCGTTGGTGGGGCTGGAGGGATTGGAGGTGTCGTTCGCGGTTGCCGTCTCCGACAGGAGCGGGCCCCCTCCGGTGTTGACCGGGTCGGTCCAGCTGATGGTCGAGTTGGCGTTCTGTGCCGCGGTCGCAGAGACGGCCGTCGGCGGCGCCGGATCGCCGATGGTGATCGGGGTCGTGGCCGGCGAGGGCACGCTGGTGCCGAGTGCGTTGGTCGCGGTGACCGCGAAGGTGTAGGCGTCGCCGTTGGTCAGACCGCCGACGGTGCACGAGTCACTCGGGCCGTCGGTGCCGACCACGGTGAAGGCGCAGGTCTCGAGCCCGGAGCCGCCATTGTTGGGGTCGTTGGAGGGCGACGAGACGTCGGTCGCCGTCACGAGATAGGACTGGGTCGGGGATCCCTCGTTGAACGCGGGGGTCCAGGAGACCTCGGCCTGCCCGTTGTCCGACGTGGGCACGACGTTCACCGGGAAGTCGGGGGCGCCCGAGGGGATGTAGGTGAACTGGTCGGCCGGTTGCGAGATCGGGGAGGTCTGACCTCCGTTGCTCACGGTGACGTCGACCGGACCGTCTCCGGTGGTCGAGGCCGGGGCGACAGCGGTAATGCTCGTGTTGGAGTTGACGGTGAAGCTGGACGCCGGGTTGGCGCCGAAGAACACCTGCTCACCACCGGCGTTCGTGAAGCCCGAACCGGCGATCTGGACGGTCTGGCCGCCGGCGTCAGAACCGTTGTCGTTGCCGTTGGAGGTCGAGGTTCCGGTCACCGCGGGGAGGATCGTGAGGGAGGCGACCGGGGTCGGGGCGGCATACGGCGGCACCGTCGGCGGCACCACCGTCCCTGCGCTCGGGTAGCCGTCGAAGGCGATGTTGAGGGTGATGATCTCGGTGATGTTGGTCTGGACCAGGTACTCGGTGTCGAGCTGGTTCTGCACCGATCCCGCAGGGCCGGTGGCGACGAAGCTGGCCGTGATGGTCGGCAGCGTGTGCAACTTTCCGCCCGTGGCCCGGTTCGCGGTCGCGGTGCCGAGCTGCTCTTCGAGGTACGGGAAGGTGGTCTTGTAGTTGCCGGTCATCTGCGCCGTGCATCCGGTTCCCGTGGCCGTGCAGAACTTGGCCGTCGTGGCCCCCGCAGCCGAGGTGACGGCGTCGCCACCGCTCAGGGAGACCGAACCGGGGACGTAGGTGAGGCCGGACGGGATCTGCATGATGAAGGTGTCACCGTCGATGTAGTTGACGGTGGCGCCGCTGCTGGTGGTCGGGACGGCACCGCCGGATGGGGCAGCGGTCAGTGTCACCGTTGACCCTTGGGCGGCGGTGGTCGGTCCGAAGTGAGCCTGCGAAGCGCCTTCGTAGATGTCCTCGGTCTGGCCGATCTCGCTGAGCTGTTCGGCCATCTCCTGGTTCTGAGCAATGCCGTAGTTCTCGGCGAACGTGGTGCAGTTCCCGGCGTCCGGGTAGGTGAACCCGGGGGAGCAGTAGGCGAGAGTCGCGCTCGAAGGTGGTGTCCACGGGGTTGAGCGCTTGGTACATGTTGACGATGCCCGTGGTGCTCGTGGTGCTGGTGGTGAGGTAGCCGTCGGCCGCGGGAGGCTGCGTGACGACGGTGAGCGAGGAGGTGTTCACGCTGGCTGCTCCGCCGGTGACCTGGGTGAGCACATTGTTGACGTCGGGTGCGTTGAAGAACAGGGTCGTTGCACTCAGCGCGGCGGTCGGAGCCTGGGAGAGGACCATGCTGGTGCCGCTCACGCTCACGACCGTCGTCTGGGCAGGAATGCCCGCGCCATAGACCTCGAGGGCGGGCACCACGCCATAGTCGGCAAAGTTGCCAGTGTCGGTCACCGTGGTCGACAAGGTCGCGTCGTTGGCGTTCCCGATGGCCTGGGTGCCCGTGAAGGTCTCGGTGGCTCCCGCCGTTACCGCTGCGGACGGATTGCCCGAGAGGACGATGGTCGTCGCGGTCACCGACGCCACCGAGTTGGGCGTGGTGCTGTTGAGATTCACGCCGTACGCGCCCATCCCCGAGGTCACGCCCGCCGTGATCGGGTTGGTCGTGCAGGTGAGCGTGGCCGAGGAGGTGGTCCCCGTGCACCCGGTGATGTTGACCACCGGGCTGTTCGAGAACGCGCCGAAGCCCTGAGCAACGGTCGGAGTGCCAGCGGCGAAGGCCGGCGTGGTCGCGGCCACCGTGGCGATGCCGGAGACCCCCACGATCACCAGTGCCGACAGCAGCAACTTGCCGGCTCCTGACAGTCGTAAGGCCATCGAGGCCACGAGTCGTCCGATCAACCCGTGGTTACGCTGCCCGTTGTGGGCGCGCGCGCCTGCCGGCATGGTTCGCATCTGTTTCCTCCCCGTTGTGGCACCCCAGGGGGTAACCACGTGGTCTCACTTCGATCGGTCGGCACGTTAAGGGAAACGCTTCCGTTTGGCAAGGGGTATTTCCTGTCTTCTCGGGACAAGTGACAGTTTTTGTGACGAAAGTCACATTTGAGGGTCTCCGACTCTCGTCCCCGAAATTCGCCCAGTTTCAACCCAGGAATGGACTTTTACTGGTGGATGCGCTATTTCCCCGGGGGAGATGTTGCCCACAGGAGGACCACAGCCCATGCAAAGGTACGGAGCCCGCGTCGGCCCTTTACGGCGACGCGGCTCAGGCGAAGAGGGCCGGACTAACCGGTCGGTTACTCGCTGGTAGCCTCGGAGTCGCCATGACCGAACGCGGATCGTCCACCACCTCCAAGCCCATCGAGCCCTCGGCCCGCAGACGCACGACATCAGGGCGTACTTCGACCCAGGAGGCCATCCTGCGGGCGGCGGCCGAGCTCTTCGCCGAACGCCCGCCCAGCCGTGTGACCATTCGCGACGTGGCGGCGCGGGCCGGGGTGAACCACTCACTGGTCCACCGCCACTACGGGACCAAGGACAACCTGCTGCCGCGCCGTCATGCAGTTGGGCAGCACCGACTACTCGAAGCACATCGACGAACTGACCGATCCGGCAGAGGCCTTCCGGGCCGGTTTTGCCTTTGCGGCAGAGGGCGACCCCGTCGCCGCCGCAACGGCGCGCGCCCTGCTCGACGGGACGATCCGGCCCCGCGACGGCCAGGGGTATCCCGGGATGGAGCGGCACATTGCGTTGCTCCAGAGCGCCATCGCCACCCGTGGCGTCGAATCCCGCTTCCCGCCGCGAGTGATCACTGCGGCCGCTTTCGCCCTGATGGGCGGGTGGTTCCTGCTCGAGGAATCCCTGATCTCCTCGGCCGGCCTGAGCGACACGCCACTCGACGAGGTGCGAAGCAGCGTGGCCGATCTCATAGCGCTCATGATCGAGGCGGGTTCGGGAACCGGACCGGCGAGGAGCGCGACGCCGCCGAGCTGACGTCCTGGCCGCCAGCCTCAGCCCGTCCTGGCGGTGGTGGTACGGGCGCGCCGACTCGAGTCCGTGCCGCCGGCGAAGTACTGCTCGGTTGCCTTGGCCAGGCCGGCGGCGATCACCTTCTGATCGGCCGGGGATTCGGCGATCGAGCCCTCGTAGGGATCGGTGATGAACAGCGGTTCGATGAGCGCGCCCGGCATTGTGCTCGGCGTGCTGAAGTAGCCGGGCGAGGCCGGCCCCAACAGCAACAGGTGCCGGTAGTCGCCGGCCGCCGTGGTGAGGGCGGGCCCGCCCAGCTCGCTGTCGTCGGCCACCCCGAGATTGGGGATGTCCCAACCCTACGCGTTCATGGCGGCGAGCACGTCGTGCTGCACGTCGTTGGCCAGGCGCAGGTTGGCCGCGGCAAACGGGCGCACGCTGTCGAAGCCGGTGACGGAGCCGGCATTGTCCGAGGACGCGCCGGCGTCCATGTAGATGCCGAGGAGCACATCGGCCTTCGCCTTGTCCGCGCACACGTCGCGGGCCGCCACGTCGTCGTGCACGCCGTCGGTGGTGAAGAGACCGCCGTCGACGTCGTCCAGCGCCGAGGCGGCTCACCGTCTCGTCCCTGGTGCGCGACACGACCACGGTGAAGCCCAGGCCGCGCAGCAACGCCATCGTGTCGAGCTCGACCGGCAGCGTCTCGTCCGCCTCGTCTACGAGGTTCCCGTTCTCGTCCCGGCCGATGCCGCCCGGGTCGATACCGCCGTGACCCGCATCGAGAAAGACCGTGAGGCGTCGATCGCCCGCCGTCGGCTGGTACTCCATGCAGGCCCCCGGCTCGAAGAGCTTGGCGTCGACCGGGTGCCCTTGGTCTCCTCGACGCGCGCTCGAGCTCCGGCCGGCTCGAGCCGAGGCGCCCGACGCTGCCGCGGCCGACGCCTGGCCGACGAGGACGACCGCCAGGCAGAGGACGAACAGTGCGAGCTGACGCACGGTGCAACGCATCGTGCGGCACACCATACGGAGTCCGGCGCGTGAAGTGGTGTCGGTCCGCGACCGCTCAGGCGGCCGTGCGCACGCCGGCCGCGCCGGCCAGGGCGCGCAGCAGGACCAGGCCGTCCTCGGAGCCGAGCAGCGCCGAGCTGGCCCGCTCGGGGTGGGGCATGAGACCGACCACGTTGCCGGCCTCGTTGGCGATGCCGGCGATGGCGTCCACCGACCCGTTGGGGTTGTCCGCATAGCGCAGGACGATGCGCTCCTCGTCCTGCAAGCGGTGCAGCGTCTCGTCGTCGCAGGTGTAGTTGCCCGAGAAGTGGTTGATCGGGATCACCAGCTCGTCACCCACCTCGCAGCCAGAGGTGAGGAGCGAAGCAGTCGAGGTCACCACGAGCCGGGCCGGCTCGCACAGGAAGCGCAGGCGCCCGTTCTTCTGGAGCGCGCCGGGCAGCAGCCCCGCCTCGGTCAGGACCTGGAAGCCGTTGCAGATGCCGACCACGGGCCCACCCGAGCGGGCGAAGGCGGCCACCGCGTCCATCACCGGCGAGAAGCGGGCCAGGGCGCCGGGGCGCAGGTAGTCGCCGTGGGCGAAGCCGCCGGGCAGCACGACCGCGTCGACCTGGCCCAGGTCGGCGTCGCCGTGCCAGAGCAGCGCGCCCTCGGCCCCGGTCGCCTCGACCGCCTGCACCACATCGTGCTCGCAGTTGGTGCCGGGGAAGACGACGACGCCGATGCGCGGCGCCAATTCAGATCGCCTCGAGCTCGAGCCGGCTCTGCTCGATCACGGGATTGGCCAGCAGGCGGTCGGCCAGCTCGTTCGCGGTGGAGCGGGCCGCCGTCTCGTCGGCCGCGTCCACCTCGAAGCTGAACGAGCGCCCCGCCCGCACGTGGGCCACGCTGTCGAAGCCCAGGGCCGGCAGCGCCCGCTCGATGGTCGCACCCTCCGGATCGGCGATCCCGGGCCGCAACTGCACCTCGACGCGAGCCCGGAACCTCATGTGCTGGCACCGTACCAGTCGGCCAACGCGCGTCCGGTGACGCGCTCGTAGGCCGCGACGTAACGGGCCGACATGGCCCCGACCACGTCGGGCGGCAGCGGGGGCGGGGGCGGCGTGCGCTCCCAGGACTGGGCGGCCAGCCAGTCGCGCAGCGGCTGCTTGTCGAAGGCGGGCGGCGTGGTGCCGGGCACCACCTGATCGGCCGGCCACAGACGGGAGGAGTCGGGCGTGCACACCTCGTCGCACAGGCAGAGCACGCCGTCGACGTAGCCCAGCTCGAATTTGGTGTCGGCCAGGATGAAGCCGGCCGTTGCGGCGCGGGCGGCCGCCCGGGTGTAGAGCTCGAGGCAGATGGCGCGGGCGGCCTCGGCCGCCTCCCGGCCCACCAGGTCGACGGCCGCCGCGAAGTCGATGTTGAGGTCGTGGCCCTCGGTGGCCTTGGTCGACGGGGTGAACATGGGCTCGGGCAACCGGCTCGCCAGTTGCAGTCCCGCTCCCATGGCGGTGCCGTGCACCGTCCCCGAGCGCTCGTACTCCCCCCAGGCCTGCCCGGCCAGGTAGCCGCGCACGATGCACTCGAGGTCGAGCATGTTCGCCCGACGTACCAGGGTGGCCCGACCGGCCCACTCGGCCGGGAGAGCCACGCCGAGTTCCGCCTCGATCGCCACCGGATCCACCGCGATGAGCGAACCGGGAACCACGTCGGCCATCTCCTCGCACCAGAAATAGGTCATGGCGGTGAGCACCCGGCCCTTGTCGGGGATCGGTTCGGCCATGATCACGTCGAACGCGCTGACCCGGTCCGAGGCCACCATGAGCAGGCGTTCGGGACCGGCGTCGTAGAGTTCGCGCACCTTGCCCGAGTGCACCCGGGGCAGCTCGGCGGCGGAGGGCACGGCGGTCACAGGGTCTCGAGGGCTGCGGCGAAGCGCCCGGTGTGGCGCAGGGTGCGGCTCAGGTCGAAGGCATCGTCCAGTTGGGCCGGGATCAGCGTGACCTCGGGGTCGGCCTCGAGCACGGCCCGGAAGGGGCGGCGCTCGGCCCAGGCCGCCCGAGCGTCGCGCTGGACGATGCGGTAGGCCTCGTCGCGGGTGAGACCAGCCGACACAAGGGCCAGCAGGACCGACTGGGAGAAGACCAATCCGAAGGAACCCTCGACCAGGTTCTCCCGGGCCCGTTCGGGATGGATCACCAGGCCCTGGGCCAGGCCGGTGGCCTTGCGCAGCACGTAGCAGGCGAGGAGCGAGGCATCGGGCAGGGCGACCCGCTCCACCGAGCTGTGCGAGATGTCGCGCTCGTGCCACAGGGCCACGTCCTCGAGCCCCGCGCCCAGGTAGCCGCGGAACAGGCGGGCCAGGCCGCACAGGCGTTCCGAGAGGATGGGGTTGCGCTTGTGCGGCATGGCGGAGCTGCCCTTCTGCCCGGCTCCGAAGGGCTCTTCGGCCTCGCCCACCTCGCTGCGGGCCAGGTGGCGGATCTCGGTGCACATCAGCTCGACGGTCGAACCGATGGCGGCACAGGCGTAGAAGTACTCGGCGTGGCGATCGCGGGCGATGACCTGGGTGGCCGGGACCGGGGTCAGGCCGAGGGCGGCGCACACCCGGGCCTCGACCTCGGGGTCGATGTTCGAGTACGTGCCCACCGCACCGGAGAGCTTGCCCACGGCCACCGCGTCGCGGGCGGCACGCAGGCGGCGCCGGTCGCGGTCGGCCTGGAGCGCCCACAGAGCGAACTTGGCGCCGAAGGTGGTGGGCTCCGCGTGCATGCCGTGGGTGCGCCCGGTCACGGGCACGTCGATCAGTTCGAGGGCCCGCGCCTTGAGCGCGGCGACGTAGGCATCGAGGCTGCGCAGCAGCAGGTCGGCCGCTCTGGTCAGGGTGGCGCAGAGCGCGGTGTCGACCACGTCCGAGGAGGTCAACCCGAAGTGGATGTAGGACCCGGCCGGCGCGCCGATGCGCTCCTGGACGACGTCGACGAAGGCGGCCACGTCGTGGTCGGTGACCTTCTCGCGTTCGAGGACGTCGTGCACGAAGACCTCGTCCACCACCGGCGCCTTGGCCCGGCAGACGGCGGCCTCCTCGACCGGGACCACGCCCAGCGCGGCCTGGGCCTCGGTGGCCAGCAGCTCGACCTCGAGCCACATGGCGAAGCGGGCCTCGTCGCTGAAGAGGGCGGCCATGTCGGCCGGGGAGTAGCGCGGGATCATCGGTCGTCCTGACGCCCGGCCGCGGCGGCCGCGATGTCGCGGCGCATCTGGCGACCCTCCCAGTCGACGGTGCGGGCCACCGCGTAGGCGTGGCGCCGAGCCTCGGCCAGGGTGGGGGCCACCGCGGTCACGTCGAGCACGCGACCTCCGGCCGTGTAGAAGCTGGCACCGGCGTCGTGCCGGCGCGTGCCGGCGTGGAACACGGTCACCCCCTCGACGGGCGATGTCGGCTGGCCCGAACGGGCCAGGCCCTCGATGGGGTCGCCCAGGCGCGGCGCCTCGGGGTAGCCGGGCGAGGCCAGCACGACGCAGACGGCGGCGTCGCCCGAGAACTTCGGCGGTTCCACTTCGTCCAGCGTGCCGTTCGCCGCGGCCAGGAACAGCGCGGCGGCGTCGGACTCGAGCAGCGGGAGCACCACCTGGGTCTCGGGGTCGCCGAAGCGCACGTTGTACTCAATGACCTTGGGCCCGTCCTCGGTGAGCATGAGGCCGGCGTAGAGCACGCCGCGGTAGTCGATGCCCCGGCGGCGCAACTCGTCGACGAGCGGGAGCACGGCCGTGTCCAGCAGGCCGTCGACGGTGGCGCTCTCGAGGCGCATCGGTGCGTAGGCGCCCATGCCGCCCGTGTTGGGCCCGGTGTCGTCGTCCCCCACGCGCTTGAAGTCCTGCGCCGGGATGAGCGGCACCACGCGCGTGCCGTCGCAGAGCACGAGGAGCGAGCACTCCGGACCCTCGAGTCCCTCCTCGATCACCACGGTGCGCCCGGCATCGCCGAAGGCGGCGCCCGAGAGTTTGGCCGTCACGTCCTCGCGGGCCTCGTCGAGAGAATGGGCCACCCGCACGCCCTTGCCGCCGGCCAGACCGTCGGTCTTGATCACCCACGGCCCGGGCAGGGACTCGAGGAACTCGAAAGCTTCGGCCGCCTGGAGGTCGTCGAAGGCGCGGTGGCGCGCCGAAGGCACGCCGGCCTCCGCCAGCACCTCCTTCATGAAGGCCTTGGAGCCCTCGAGCAGGGCGCCGTCGGCCCCGGGGCCGAGGACGACCTTCCCCGTGGCCCGGAGGTTGTCGGCCAGGCCGGCCACCAGTGGCGCCTCGGGCCCCACCACGTAAAGGTCGGCCTCGATCTGCTCGACCGGGGACTCGTCGCGCTCGATCGGCGCCGCCATGCCGGGGTTGCCCGGCGCGACCACCACGTCGGCGGTGCGGGCCAGTGTGTGGGCGAGCGCATGCTCGCGCCCTCCGCTCCCGACGATGCAGACCCTCACGCGGTGGCGAAGGACACGGTTTGTTCGCGCCCGGGACCCACGCCGACCAAGCGGACCGGCACGCCGATCTGTTCGGCCAGGAACGCGATGTAGTCGCGGGCGGCGGGCGGCATGTCGTCCGGCGACGTGGCCGCGGTGAGGTCGGTGCGCCATCCGGGCAGCTCCTCGTAGACCGGCGCCGCCTTGTGGAACGTCGACTGGTGGTACGGCAGGTGGGTGTAGCGGATGCCATCGGCCTCGTAGGCCACGCACACCTTGACCGACTCGAAGGTGTCGAGGACGTCGAGCTTGGTCAACGCCACCTCGGTCATCGAGTTGAGCCGCACCGCCTGGCGCAGCATGACCGCGTCGAACCAGCCGCAGCGGCGCTTGCGCCCGGTGTTGGTGCCGAACTCGTGCCCCCGCTCGACCAGCAGCTCGCCGACGTCGTTCTCCTGCTCGGTCGGGAACGGTCCGGCGCCGACCCGGGTCACGTACGCCTTGGCGATGCCGATGACCCGCTCGATGTCGCGGGGCCCCAGGCCGCTGCCCGTGCAGGCGCCGCCGGCCACCGGGTTGGAGGAGGTCACGAAGGGATAGGTGCCGTGGTCGAGGTCGAGGAACGTGGCCTGGGCTCCTTCGAGGAGAACCTCGCGGCCCTGGTCGAGGGCGTCGTGCACCATGCCTACGGTGTCGCCGACCATCGGCTCGATGCGCGGGGCGTACTCACCCAGGTACCGGTCGGCGATGTCCTTGGCGTCGAGGGGCAGGCGGTTGTACACCTTGGCCAGGACGGCGTTCTTCTCCTTGAGGGCGACGTCGAGTTTCTGGCGGAAGATCTTGGGGTCGAAGAGGTCCTGCACGCGCAGGCCGACCCGGGTCGCCTTGTCCGCGTAGGCCGGACCGATGCCGCGCTTGGTCGTGCCCAGCGCGTTCTTGCCCAGAAAGCGCTCGGTCACCCGGTCGAGCTCCTGGTGGTACGGCATGATCAGGTGCGCGTTGCCGCTCACCACCAGGCGGCTGGTGTCCACGCCCCGGGCGGCCAGG
Organism: uncultured Acidimicrobiaceae bacterium; assembly: GCA_963809715.1. Taxonomy (GTDB): domain Bacteria; phylum Actinomycetota; class Acidimicrobiia; order Acidimicrobiales; family RAAP-2; genus Bog-473. The sequence continues at coordinate 218,349 of CAWEKO010000004.1, forward strand.
TAGTCGAGCTCGCTGAGCAGCACGGCCGGATCGACCACCACGCCGTTGCCGATGATGGAGGTGATGCGGTCGTAGAGGATGCCGCTCGGCACCAGTTGGAGCGAGAAGGTCTCACCGCCGACGACGATGCGGTGCCCGGCGTTGTGACCGCCTTGGTACCGGACGACCAGGTCCATCTCGCCGGCGAGGAGGTCGGTGAACCTCCCTTTGCCCTCGTCGCCCCACTGGGTCCCGACCACCACGGTTGCGGGCACGCGTCTTCTCCGTTCGCTCGGCGCTTCGGATTACGCACCACTTTACCCCCTCTCTGAAAAGGGGGTCCGAAGGGGGCCGTCGGACGGGCGAGACGGTCTGAGGACGCGGCAAATTGGCGCCGCCTGGACGATGCCAAGACCGTGGAAGGGCCAGTGCTCGTTCCTCGCAATAGACGTATGGACAGGGCGGAGGGAGGGCCGCAAATCCAGGCGTACAGGATCAGCGCTCTTTGAGCTCGGTCAATGGCAGGTCCAGACGGGGGGTGCGGGCCTCCGCTGCTCGAGTCAAGCCAAAAGTCAGGCAAAGAGGGCTTCTGGTGGTGTCGGATCAGTGCCTCCCGCGAGCTCCCGGTCATTGAGTCCTCAGCTGGTCAGTTGGCTTGCTGGGAAGGCTTTGGAGGGGACACATCGGTTCAAGGTCAAGGTCAAGGTCAAGGTCAAGGTCACTGGTGTCAAGTGCACTGAGGAACCTTGCTGTCGTCAAAGGGAGCGCTGGAACTGAGAGCTCCCGACGTTTGCCCGTTGTTGTAAAAGGCATCTGCGGAGGCGTAGTAACCAGAATTCCACGGAGCTGAAGCAATTCGGTACCACGATTGGATCCCGTCAACCATGCTGAGGCCAGAGACCTTGCACTGGATCTTCACACTCGTCCCGGCGGGAATGGTCGGACCCTGACAGCCACCGGCATCCGCAGCATCAGACCAGGTGGTCGCCACACCGCCCGTCGCCTCGACGGACGTTGTGTTGGCAGACGAATTGGGCGGCCCGATCATCACACTCGAGATAGGCGTGGCACTTGCGGTTGGACAACCTGGTGTCTGCGCAGCAGTTACATCTGGGCCCAACCCGCCAATCATGTCATTTCGACTTCGCGGGTCAATATCTCGTGGCCACCAGTGCGTGGGTGTGTACATGGGATGAGGCTGGGCGTATCGGATAGGGAGTGCTTCCGCCTGCTCCTGGAAAGCTGTGCAGCCGTTTTCGGATTGTCGTCGTACTCCGTTGATCGACCGGCGACGTCGACTCAGCAGGCCGACATTCCGAATGCGACAAGCACCATCGCCGGAACGATGACGAGTCGGGACTCGAGTCGCTTCAGCACGCTTCCCCCGGTTCATTTTTGGCACACTGGCACCACGTGAGTATCTACGAACCGCGAAGAAAGTCAATCGGGAGAGGTTGGGCCGGATTGATCGCCATATGCTGTGCCGCCGTTCTCTCTTGCGTTTCACTCGCTGACATGGCTGGTGCGGCTCCACGGATCATTTGGAAGGTCGTTCCAATGGCGGCAGTTCCCCACTCGCGCGGCGACGCAGCGACATCGGTGTCGTGTGTAACCACCGACAACTGTGTTGCCGTCGGAGCATGGAGTGCCGGCACAACAACGAACGACAACCTCAACTTGTTGGCAGGCCCGTCCGACGGTCAACCGCTGATTGAGCACTTCAACGGGACCAAGTGGACCATTGTGCAGGGCATCGGCTCGAACGCCACTCTGTACGGGGTATCTTGCACATCACCGTCCTTTTGCGTCGCCGTAGGTGGAACCGCCACAGGGAGCAATCTCGCCCTGACCTTCGATGGGAGGAACTGGCGAAGCGCTCCGGTAGAGAACGTGAACTACTTCGCGACAAATAGCAACCGACTCGTCTCTGTCTCCTGTACTTCACGTTCATTCTGCGTGGCCGTCGGAGCCGATGTCGGTGGCGAAACTCGCGGCGGATCGTATAACCAGCCCGTCGTTGAGGAATTTGATGGTCATACGTGGCAACTGGCCTCACTGAGTAGTAGTTGGCACGGAAGTCTCGGTGCCGTTGGCTGTGACCACACCTGGTGTCTCACGACGGGTGTGGGTGAATTTCTACCTGGTCCACCGATGACTCCTGCCTCCGGTGCATTCGGCAACGAGTCCTTCGTCCGTGAAGACGGTCAATGGATTGAGGCTGGCGATACCTCCATGCCGATTGGATCGCTCTCTTGCCAATCCCGCCAACAATGCGTTGGCAGGCCGGACGCTGCTCATGGAATATGGACGAGTCCGAGTCGTGTGTTTCGCTTTCAGAGCGGCAGGTGGACGTCCACTTCTCTTCCCGATGGGCCAAATGAAGGAACCAATGGCAACGAGACGAGCGGGCTCTCGTGCAGCACCGTTCTCCGCTGCACGCTTGTGGGAGCCGGGTTGCAAACGGCGGCTGGTCCCGCGACCAGGCCAGGTCAAACCTTCCAGATGATTCTGGAGAACAACTGGAGTGGGAAGTGGCGCGTTGTCCATCCGCCGAACATCGGAGGTCGAGATTCCTATCTGACGGCGGTTTCTTGCGTCGGATCGGGATCTCGCTGCGTGGCTGTCGGCATTACCGGCAACTTCGCCCCAGGCGCGAGTTCAACAATTCCGACACGGTCCACATCGGTCATCTCATCCTGAGGGGCAACCCTGGCCAGCCGTGGCCAGGGCTTGGAACAGTCCGGGACGAAATGTGCTCAAGGCCGCCTGATCGCGTCCCGATCGACCAATAGTGACGAGGACTTGAACTGGCACTCCTCCAGTCGTCCAACGAGTCGTGCGGCGAGAGATCTTCGAGCGAACTGCCGCGAGTCTCGTAGATGCCGCTTGGAAGGAGTACGACGTGGCGTTGTTTCGATCGCGCCTCCCCATCGGGAGCGTGGGTACCGAGTTGTGGAATCGTCAAAGGCAGGCTCGTTGTTCACGACGTCTTGCTGTGGCGACTGAACCGTCTGGCCCGTGGCCACCGACTATCCGAGGCCGACGGGCCACCGTCTCCAGCAATTCGCTGAGGCGCATGCGCAAAGCGCGTATTCGGTGGGGACCTGGCATTTGGCGCCGCCGGTGCCCTTGCGGTGGCAGGAGCTCTTCGTGAAATCGTGGTGCAAGGATCTGGCGGACCTGCCTCCCTTCGGCTTAGTGTCACCGGACCCGGCCACCCGGTCCGGCCAGTCAAGGGGGTACGGATGAAGCCGCGGGGCATGGCCTCTTCTCTCGCTGCACGTGTACTGACCGTCACTGCGCTGCTCGCAGGTGTGCTGGCCGTCATCGGGGCCGGCGCCGCCGCGAGCCCGGCCGGGGCGACGAGCCCGGGACTCACGATCACCCCCACCAGCCTGAACTTCGGCACTGTCACCCTCGGCGACGTCTCGTTGCAGTCCTTCGTCTTCACCAACACGAACCAGACCCAGACCGACGCCATCAGCCCCACGGCCGCCTTCTCCGGCCCTGATGGGGACGACTTCATCGGAATCCCGGAGTCCAGCTGTCCCAACGACGGGACCGAGGTCGTGCTCGCACCGAATGCCACATGCACGGTCGACGTCTTGTTCTTCCCCGGCGCCCTCGGCGTACGCAGCGCCACGATCACCTTCGACGACACGCTGAACTCCGGCGCCTCCATCTCGCTCAGCGGTACGGGGGCCATCGGGTACTACCAGGTCGGCTCCACCGGGAAGGTGGCCAGCTTCGGGGACGCACAGCTCTTCGGGGACGCGTCGGACCTCCCCTTGAACTCGCCCATCGTGAGCATCGCCCAGACCGGTGACAACGGGGGCTACTGGCTCGTGGCGGCGGACGGCGGGATCTTCAGCTACGGCGACGCCGGCTTCTTCGGCTCGGCCGGCAGCATCCACCTGAACAAGCCCGTCGTCGGCATGGCCAGCACGCTCGACGGTCAGGGGTACTGGCAGGTCGCGTCGGACGGCGGCATCTTCACCTACGGCGACGCCGGCTTCTTCGGTTCCACCGGTTCGATCGCGCTGAACAAGCCGATCGTGGGCATGGCGCCGACGCCCGACGGCGGCGGCTACTGGCTGGTGGCCTCCGACGGGGGCATCTTCAGCTACGGCGACGCCGGCTTCTTCGGCTCGGCCGGCAGCATCCACCTGAACCAACCCATCGTGGGCATGGCGCCGACGCCCGACGGCGGCGGCTACTGGCTGGTGGCCTCCGACGGGGGCATCTTCAGCTACGGCGACGCGACGTTCTTCGGCTCGACCGGGGCCATCCACCTCAACCAGCCCATCGTCGGCATGACCGCCATGCCCGACGGGAGTGGCTACTGGTTCACCGCGGCCGACGGCGGGCTCTTCAACTACGGCGACGCCCCCTTCTACGGCAGCAGCGCCGGGCAGGACCTGGGCCAGGTCGTGGCCATGACCACCGACGGGCTGCCCACGGCCCAGGCCGCCGCAGATGTTCCGGGGCTCCGCTCCGCCGACATTCCGGCCCTCCGCGGCCATCACCTCTCGGAGTGGCACGCCTCCGGGTCGCGCGCCGCGGGCTGAGCGAGCCCGGAGCAGACCCCGCTGGCATCTGGGGCCGGCGGGGCCGTCAGCGCAGGACGATGGCGTCCCCGTCCACCTCGACGGTGACCGTGGCCCCTTCGAGGTAGCGGCCCTCGAGCAACGCCAGGGCCAGCGGGTCCTCGATGTTGCGCTGGAGCACCCGGCGCAGCGGCCGGGCCCCGTAGTCGGGGTCGTAGCCGGCCCGGGCCAGCCAGTCCTCGGCCGCCTTCGTGACCACCAGTGAGAGCCGGCGCTCGGCCAACCGCGTGCGCAGCTTGCCCAACTGGATCTCCACGATGATGGCCAGGTCGTCCTGGCTCAGCGCCTTGAAGCGCACGATCTCGTCGATGCGGTTGATGAACTCCGGCTTGAAGTAGTCGGCCGGCTCGCCCGGCAGGTTCGAGGTCATGATGAGCACCGTGTTGGTGAAGTCCACCGTGCGCCCCTGCCCGTCGGTCAGGCGCCCGTCCTCGAGCACCTGCAGCAAGATGTTGAACACGTCGGGGTGCGCCTTCTCCAGTTCGTCGAGCAACACGACCGAATAAGGACGCCGCCGCACCGCCTCGGTGAGCTGGCCGCCCTCGTCGTAGCCCACGTAGCCGGGCGGCGCGCCGACCAGGCGCGACACCGTGTGCTTCTCCCCGTACTCGGACATGTCGATGCGGATCATGGCCCGCTCGTCGTCGAAGAGGAACTCGGCCAGCGCGCGGGCCAGCTCGGTCTTGCCCACGCCCGTCGGGCCCAGGAAGAGGAAGGAGCCGATGGGGCGGTTGGGGTCGCTCAGCCCGGCCCGGCTGCGCCGGATGGCGTTGGCCACGGCGGAGACGGCCTCGTCCTGCCCCACCACGCGCTCGTGGAGGGTGGACTCGAGCCGCACCAGCTTCTGCACCTCGCCCTCCAAGAGGCGCGTCACGGGCACACCCGTCCAGCGCGACACCACCTCGGCGATGTCCTCGCTGTCCACCTCTTCCTTGAGGAAGCGGTTCTCGGCCTGCAGCTTGTCCAGGTCCTCGGTGGCCTCGGCGATGCGCCGATCGAGCTCGGGCAGCTGGCCGTAGCGGATGGCCGCAGCTCCGGCCAGGTCGCCGTCGCGCTCGAGGCGCGTCGCCTCCTCGTCGCGCTCGTTCTTCTCCTGCTGCAGCTGGCTGAGCACGTCGAGGTAGCTCTTCTCCAGCTGCCAGTGCGCCGCCATGGAGTCGCGCTGCTCGCTCAGCTCGGCCAGCTCGCCCTCCAAGCGATCGAGCCGCTCGGCCGACGCCTCGTCCGTCTCCTTCTGCAGGGCCAGCTTCTCGATCTCGAGCTGGCGGATGCGCCGGATGATCTGGTCCAGCTCGGTCGGCATCGAGTCGATCTCGATGCGCAGCTTGGAGGCCGCTTCGTCGATCAGGTCGATGGCCTTGTCGGGCAGGAAGCGCCCCGTCACGTAGCGGTCCGACAGCACGGCCGCCGCCACCAGCGCCGCGTCCTGAATGCGTACCTTGTGGTGCGCCATGTAACGCTCCGAGAGGCCGCGCAGAATGGCGATGGTGTCCTCGACCGAGGGCTCGCCGACGAAGACCGGCTGGAAGCGCCGTTCCAACGCGGCATCCTTCTCGATGGACGTGCGGTACTCGTCGAGCGTGGTGGCGCCGATCAGGCGCAACTCGCCCCGGGCCAGCATCGGCTTGATCATCTGGCCGGCGTCCATCGCGCCCTCGGCCGCGCCCGCGCCGACCAGGGTGTGCAACTCGTCGATGAAGGTGACGATCTCGCCCTCGGAGTCGGTGATCTCCTTGAGCACCGCCTTGAGGCGCTCCTCGAACTCGCCCCGGTACTTGGCCCCGGCCACCATGGAGCCCAGGTCGAGGGCGATCACCCGCTTGCCCTTGAGGCCCTCGGGCACGTCGCCCTCGATGATGCGGTTGGCCAGCCCCTCGACGATGGCCGTCTTGCCCACGCCGGGCTCTCCGATGAGCACGGGGTTGTTCTTGGTGCGGCGCGACAGCACCTGGATGACCCGGCGGATCTCCTCGTCGCGCCCGATGACCGGGTCGAGCTTGCCCTCGCGGGCCGCCTCGGTCAGGTCCCGGCCGTACTTGGCCAGGGCCTGGTAGGTCTGCTCGGGATCCTGGGTGGTCACCCGGTGGTTGCCCCGCACCGCGCGCAGCGCGGTGAGCAGGTTCTCGCTGGACACGCCGATCTGGTCGGCCAGGGCCAGGATGAGGTGCTCCACCGAGACGTAGTCGTCGCCCAGGTCGCGCCGGAACTGGTCCGCCGCCTCGAGCACCGCCCGCGCCTCGCGCGAGAGCCCCGGCTCGGCACCGCCCTGGGCCTGGGGCAGCCGGATCAGCTGGTCGTGCACCTTGCCCGCCAGCTCGTCGGGATCCACCCCGACCTGCGACAGCAGCGGGCGGGTCAGCGTGTCCTGCTGCTGGAGCAGCGCGTCGAGCAGGTGGGCCGGCGTCAGCTCCGGGTGGCTGGAGGAGGCGGCGTGGCCCGTGGCTGCGCTGAAGGCGGCCCGGGTGTTGTTGGTCCAGCGTTCTGGGTCTATCGGCACTCGTTCTCTCTCTTCGTGATCCTCGTCCTCGTCGTCCGGTTTGCCGTCGTCGTCCGGTTTGCCGTCGTCGTCGGCTCAGCCCTGCCGGGAGCGCCGGTAGGGCGCCGGCGACCTGGCGCAGCGGCACCAGGTCCCGCCGGTACTGGCGGTGCGTGGCCGCCACGGCGTCGATGGCCTGGGCCTGCACGTCGGCGATCTCCTGGCGCAGCCGGGCCACCTCGGCCTCGAGCTGGAGCACCCGGCGCACCCCTTCGAGGTTGAGCCCCGTCGCCGTCAGCTGCTGAATGTGGCGCAGGCGCTCGAGGTCGCGCTCGGAGAAGCGGCGAGAGCCCCCGCTCGTGCGCGACGGGTCGAGCAGGCCCTTGCGCTCGTAGATGCGCAGGGTCTGCGGGTGCATGCCGGTCAGCTCGGCCGCCACGGAGATCACGTAGACCGCCGCGTTGACGTCGCGCCCGCCCCCGCCATGGGCCAGAGCGGCGGCCATCAGCTTTCGACCGCCTGTCGGGGCGCCGCCTCGGTGACCGCGGCCAGCGACTCCACGGCCGCCCGCTGCTCCTCGGTGAGCTCGGTCGGCACCAGCACGTCGATCTTGACCATGAGGTCGCCCGGCTTGCCGTTGCGCCCGGACCCTCCCGGCACGCCCCGGCCGCGCACGCGCAGCACCCGGCCCGACTGCGTGCCCGCCGGCACCTTCACGGTGACCTTGCCGTCGAGCGTGGGCACGGTGATCGTCGTGCCCAGCGCCGCCTCGGGGAAGGTGATGGGCACCGTCGTGGTCAGGTTGCGGCCGCTGCGCCCGAAGATCGGGTGCTTGCCCACGTGGACCACGACGTAGAGGTCACCGGGCGGGGCCATGCCCTGCCCGGGCGCGCCGCGGCCCTTGACCCGGATGCGCTGCCCGTCCTCCACGCCGGCGGGGATGCGCACCTTCACGCTGCGCACCTTCTGCTCACTCCCCGTCCCGTGGCAGACCGGGCAAGGAGAGTCGAAGAGCGTCCCGCGCCCCATGCAGTCGGGGCAGACCGTGCTCAGCGAGAACAGTCCCTGGTTGTCGTTCAGGCTCCCCGTCCCACCACAGCGCGGGCAGGTGTGCGTCGATGTTCCCGGCGCCGCACCCGAGCCGCGACAATTCGAGCAGCGAACCTCCTGGGGCACGTTGACCGATGTGGTGACGCCGTGCACCGCGTCCTGAAAGGACAGGTGGAGCTGCGCCTCCATGTCGGCCCCCCGCTGCGGCCCGCGCTGGGTCGTGCGGGTGCGGCCGCCCCCGAAGAGGTTCCCGAAGATGTCCCCCAGGTCCCCCATGTCCTCCATGCGGAAGGTGCCGCCGCCCCCGGGGCCGCCGCCGAAGCCGCCGACCGGGCCGTGGGCGCGGACCTCGTCGTACTCCTTGCGCTTCTCGGCGTCACCGAGGACGTCGTAGGCCGCGCTGATCTCCTTGAAGCGCTCCTCTGACCCGGGGTTGGCGTCGGGGTGGTGCTCCTTGGCCAGCTTCCGGTAGGCGCGGGTGATCTCCTTGTCGGACGCCGTGGACACGACGCCGAGCACCTTGTAGTAGTCCTTCTCGAACCATTCGCGCTGGGCTGCGGGCATCGGTCAGCTCACCCCCGCACGCGGACCATGGCAGGGCGCAGTACCTGTCCCTTCCAGCGGTACCCGGACCGCATCACGTCGTCCACCATCGTCTCGCCGTTCTCTCCGCCCTCGCCGTCGGAATGCGCGACCGCGTCGTGCACCGAAGGGTCGAAGGGCACGTTGGGCTGGTCGACCCGCAACAGGCCTTCCTTGCTCAAGATGTCCATCAACATCGCCCGCGAGGCCCGCAGGGCCTTGCCGTCCTCGCTCACCTCGAGCGATTCGTTCAGGTGGGCCTCGGCCAGGTCGAGCGTGTCGAGCACCGGCAGCAACTTGGCCACCAGATCCGACGAGGCGCGGGCCAGCTGCTCGTCCTGCATCCGCGCGATGCGCTTGCGATAATTCTCGAAGTCGGCCTGGGTGCGCTGGAGCGCGAGCAGGTACTCGTCCCGCTCCCGCACCAGCTGCACGACGGGGTCGGCCTCCTCGCCCGGCAACGCGCCGGCCGGGTCGGCCTCCTCCCTCGTCTGGGCACCCGTGAGCTCAGCCTCGGCGGCCTCCTCGCACGGGAGCTCTTCGTCCGAGAGGCTCATGCCTCATCGACGATCTCGGCGTCGACGACGTCGTCGTCCGAGCCGCTCTCCTCGCTCCCGGCCGAACCGCCCGGCGCGCCGCCTCCATCGGCAGCCCCGCCGGCCGAGGCCGAGGCCGACGCCTGCTCGTAGAGGCGCTGGCTGAAGCTCTGGGAGACGCCGACCAGCTTCTCGGTGGCGTCCTTGATGGCCTCCACCGACGTGCCGGCGATGGCGTCCTTGAGACCCTGGAGGGCCGACTCGACGTCGGACTTCTCGGTCCCCTCGAACTTCTCGCCCTGCTCCTTGAGCAGCTTCTCGGTCTGGTAGACGAGCGTGTCGGCCGAGTTGCGGATCTCCGCCTCCTCACGCCGGGACCGGTCGTCCTCGGCGTGCTGCTCGGCGTCGCGCACCATCCGCTCGATGTCGTCCTTGGCCAGTGACGACTGGCCGGTGATCGTCATCGACTGCGCCTTGCCGGTCGCCTTGTCCTGAGCGGACACGTGCACGATCCCGTTGGCGTCGATGTCGAAGGTGACCTCGATCTGCGGGATGCCGCGCGGGGCCGGCGGCAGGTCGACCAGCTGGAACTTGCCCAGCGTCTTGTTGTACATCGCCATCTCGCGCTCGCCCTGGAGCACGTGGATCTCCACCGACGGCTGGTTGTCCTCGGCCGTGGTGAAGGTCTCCGACCGCTTGGTCGGGATGGTGGTGTTGCGCTCGATCAGGCGGTGCATCACCTGGCCCTTGGTCTCGATGCCGAGGGACAAGGGGGTGACGTCGAGCAACAGGACGTCCTTGACCTCACCCTTGAGCACGCCGGCCTGGACGGCGGCGCCGATGGCCACGACCTCGTCGGGGTTCACACCCTTGTGGGGCTCCTTGCCCGTGAGCGTCTGCACCAGGTCCTGGATGGCCGGGATGCGGGTCGAGCCTCCGACGAGGACCACGTGCTCGATGTCGGAGGTCTTGAACCCGGCGTCCTTGACGGCGGCATCGAACGGGCCGCGGCAGGCCTCGACCAGGTCGGCCGTGAGCTCGTTGAACTTGGCCCGGGTCAGCTTGAGGTCGAGGTGCTTGGGTCCCTCGGACGTGGCCGTGATGAAGGGCAGGTTGATCTGGGTGTCCTGCACCGAGGACAGCTCGATCTTCGCCTTCTCCGCCGCCTCCTTGAGGCGCTGCATGGCCATCTTGTCGTTCGACAGGTCGACGCCCTCGGTGTTCTTGAACTCGGTCACCAGCCAGTCGATGACCTTGTCGTCCCAGTCGTCACCGCCGAGCTTGGTGTTGCCCGACGTGGACTTGACCTCGAAGACGCCGTCACCGATCTCGAGCACCGAGACGTCGAAGGTCCCGCCGCCCAGGTCGAAGACGAGGACGGTCTGGTCGGTGGCCTCCTTGTCGAGCCCGTAGGCCAGCGCGGCCGCGGTCGGCTCGTTGATGATGCGGAGCACCTCGAGACCGGCGATGGTCCCGGCCTCCTTGGTCGCCGTGCGCTGGGCGTCGTCGAAGTACGCCGGCACGGTGACGACGGCCTGGGTCACGGTGTCGCCCAGGTAGGCCTCGGCGTCCCTCTTGAGCTTGCCCAAAATGCGGGCCGAGATCTCCTGCGCCGTGAAGGCCTTGCCGTCGATGTCGACCGACCAGGACGTGCCCATGTGGCGCTTGACCGAACGGATGGTCCGGTCGGGGTTGGTGATGGCCTGTCGCTTGGCCACCTCGCCGACCAGCACCTCTCCGGTCTTGGAGAAGCCCACCACGGACGGCGTCGTGCGGCCGCCCTCTGCGTTGGGGATGACGACGGGCTCGCCCGCCTCCAGCACGCTCACCACCGAGTTGGTGGTCCCCAGGTCGATTCCTACGGCCTTGGCCATGTTCGTGTCGTCCTTCCGTTCTTTCTCTTGCCGACCTCTTCGCCGGCCCTCTACCGATGCCGGTGTCAGTGCCGACGTCTGTCGTCTACCAGTTGTCGTTTACCAGTCGTCGCTGAATTGCTGTGCACCAGTGTAACAAAGTTGAGTCCCCTCGTGTCAAGATTTATGATGGTGACTGCCACCCCTGTTCCCCACCCCTTCTGACCAGGTGGACTACCGTCTCGCCGCCGGACCCATCTACCATCGGCACGTGGCCAGCGCAGCCCGAGGGGCTCTCGACCTGGTGCTGATCAGGCACGGCCAATCGGCCTGGAACGCCGAGAACCTCTTCACGGGCTGGGTCGACGTCGACCTGACCCTGACCGGTGAGCAGGAGGCCCGGGCCGGCGGCATGCTCCTGGCCGAGGCGGCCCGGGCGGCCACCCCCGAGCATCCCGAACACCCCCTCGACCTGCGCATCCTCCACACCTCGCTCTTGACCCGGGCCATCCGCACGGCCGAGCTCGCCCTGGCCGCCGCCGGGCGGAGCTGGCTCCCCGTGCGCCGGGACTGGCGCCTCAACGAGCGCCACTACGGCGACCTCCAGGGGAAGAACAAGGCCCAGATCAAGCAGCAATTCGGCGAGGAGCAGTTCATGATCTGGCGGCGCAGCTACGACACCCCGCCCCCCGTGCTGGCGCCGGACAATCCGTACGACGTCACCGGCGATCCCCGCTACGAGGGCATGGAGGACGAGGTGCCCCGCACCGAGTGCCTGGCCGACGTGGTGCGCCGGGTCGTGCCGTACTGGGAGCAGATGATCCTGCCCGACCTCCGCGCCGTGGCCCAGTGGGGTGGGGCGGTCGTCGTCGCCGCCCACGGCAACTCCATCCGGGCCTTGCGCAAGCATCTCGAGGGCATTTCCGACGACGAGATCACCGGGCTCGAAGTCCCCACCGGCATCCCCTACCGCATGCTGCTCGAGGCTGACGGCTCCATCCGCTCGGCCGGCTACCTCGGCGACCCCGCCGCAGCCGCGGCAGCCGCCGACGCCGTGGCCCGCCAGGGCGACCGAGCCCCAGACTGAAAACCCCTGACACCTCGCGCCCGACGCCTGAGCCCACCGCCTGAGCCCGCCGCCTGAGCACCCCCTCGGCGCGGGCCGTCACAAGTCGGCCATAGCGTGAACTGCCATGGCGTTCACCCTTCGCCGACGCTCGTCACGTCCCGCTCCGACCAGCGCGCCGAGCAGTGCCTTCCTGACGCTGCGACCGCCCACCGCCACCGACGAGAAGATCTGCCTGCGGGCCAACACCGAGTTCGGTCACTTCCCGTTCCTGCTGCTGTGGAACCGCGAGCTGCCGTGGACGCGCTACCTGGAGCTGCTCGAAGGGCTGCGCACCGGTGCCCGGATTCCCGACGGGCTGGTCCACTCGGATTTCCTCCTGGCCGAGGTCGACGGCGAGGTGGTGGGTCGCGTCTCCATCCGCTACACCCTCAACGAGGCCCTGGCCGAGAAGGGCGGCCACGTGGGCTACGGGGTGCGACCGGCCTTTCGCCGGCGCGGCTTCGCCAGCGAGATCCTGCGCCAGACCGTCGCGAGGATCCGGGCCGCCGGCATCGAGCGCGTCCTCGTCGTGTGCGACGACGACAACGTGGGCTCGGCCACCGTCATCGAACGCTGCGGGGGCATCCTCGAGTCGGTGGTGACTCCCGGCGACGGCAGCGCGCCTTTCCGGCGCTACTGGATCGGCTGACCGGCCCCGCTCCACCCGATTCTGCTCTACCGGCTCCACTCCACCGGGTGCATCCGGCCGACCGAATTCCGCCGAGAGGCGCTCGAGGGATTCCCGACGGATATATCCCCAGAATGACGGCTGGCCGGGGCGCCTCGCCGCGCCCCGGCCATGCCGACCATCAACGGAAGCAGGCGCGTCTACAACGCGTCGGCCCCGCGCTCTCCGGTGCGCACACGCACCACGGTGTCGACCGGGATGACCCACACCTTGCCGTCCCCGATCTTCCCGGTGGACGCCGCCCCGACGATGGCATCCACCACGTCGTCGGTCTGGCTGTCGTCGACGAGCACCTCGACCCGGATCTTCGGGACGAAGTCCACTTCGTACTCGGCGCCCCGGTACACCTCGGTGTGCCCACGCTGACGACCGAAGCCCTGCGCCTCGGTGAGGGTCATGCCTTGCACACCGAGATTCTTGAGGACCTCCTTGACGTCGTCGAGCTTGAACGGCTTGAGGACTGCCACGATCAGCTTCATTGTCGATCTCCTTTCGTCCGGTCCGTACCGGGCCTATGCCCCACCGCCGCCACCGGATGGTGTCGGATCGGAATCTCTGTCGGCCCTGTCGATGCCGGCCATGGCGAAGGCACCGTCGGACCGGGTGCCGAATCCCTCGTCGGGGAAGGCTTCCTCGCCGTGGATGGCCAGGTCGCCGACCTCGAGCACGTCGTCCTTGTAGCGGGCGCCCCGGAGGACCCAGCCGATGAGCTTCATGAGGATGAAGGTCACGACGGCCGACCAGAGGATCACCCAGACCGCCGCTCGGAACTGTTCCCAGAGTTGGTGCGCCGAGCCGGTCGCAATCAGGCCGGGGACGCCGAAGGGCACGCAGGTGCCGTGGGCGGCGAGGTACGTGGCCTGGCCGGTCGAGATCACCTGTCCGCTGGCGTCCAGGTGCCCGCATCCGTACTCGATCATGTTGGGATCACCGAAGATGCCGACCAACATTCCACCCAGGAATCCGGCCATGCCGTGGGTGTAGACGACGCCCAGCGCGTCGTCCACCTTCGAGAACGGCGGCACCTTGGACAGGTAGTTCCACGCCACCCACACAAATGCGGTGCAGATGATGCCGATGGCGAAGGCACCCCAGCCACTGACGAAGCCTGCGGCTGGTGTGATCCCGACCAGGCCGCAGATCATGCCGTTGACGCCGCCGAGGAACGTCGGCTTCTTCTCCTTGGTGAACCAGGCGTCCATCGCGATCCACACCAGGACGCCCGTTGCGGTGGCGATGTTCGTGTTGATGACAGCCGCCGCAGCGCTCGCTCCGGCGTAATAGGGGTCTCCACCGTTGAACCCGTTCCAACCGAGCCACAGGATGCCGGCGCCGACTGCCGCCATGACCAAGTTGTTGGGCAAGGCGTGCTGGCGATCTCGTAAGAGCCTCGGTCCGAGCACCCACGCAGCCACGAACCCGGAGACACCGGCCGACATATGGATGACGTAGCCACCAGAGAAGTCGACCGCCCCCTCCTGGGCGAGGTACCCACCGCCCCAGAGCAAGAAGGCGTCGACGCAGTACACGAACGTCGACCAGAGCGGAACGAGAAGGCACCAGGCCGAGAACTTGATCCGGCCGAGCACGCTGCCGAGGAACAGCAGCGGCGTGATCGCCGCGAACACGAACTGGAAGTACGCCAGGCTGGCTGTCGGGAAGTGGAACGGGATGAGGGTGTTGGCCGCCGACATGGCCTGTCCCTGTTCCTGATGGCTGTTCAGCGTTGTGCCCGGCTTCCCGATGAAGTTCTCGAAGAAGTGCTGGAACGTTCCCGTCGTCCCGGCGTTCTGGGTCTGGGTCACGACTCCGTGCACCACGTTCACACCGCCCCCGAGCGACGTCGAACCGAAGCCCAGCTGGAACTCCCAGAGGAACCAAGCAACGAGCACGAGCGAGAACCCGGCGAACATCATCGCCAAGACGTTCACGGCCCATTTCTTCGGGACGATCGACGCATACAGCACGGCCAATCCCGGGAGGCTCATCAAGCCGACGAACGTGGCGGCCGTCATTTGCCACGTATTGTCAGCGGGATTGAGCCAGCTGGGATACGGCACGTAAGCCGTAGCTCCTAACAGGTGGATCACCACGCTCTCCTTCTTGTCGGCCGAACCCGGCGCACCGTCATGAGTTTCAGGACGGTGCGAAATCCCGGGTACAGCGGTCCACTTCCGACGGTTTTCCCCGCCGCGACACACAATGTCTGGCAGGAGTTTCCACATCGTCACCGCCGTGTTTCGAGTGCGTTAATCCAAGAAGTGCGTTCTGAAAGAACGGCGACTCGATTGTCGCGGCGTGGAAGATTGTGAGACGCAACGCACGCGACCGCGACACGAATGACGCGTCGCGCGTTCCAGTTTCGCGCTGTGCGCACTCCTACCGGCCGAGCCAATGCCTGCACCGGAGCCGACGCGGCATGACGCGAACACGAGAACGAGCGCGTCGACGACGCGGCAGTCGCGTCAGCCCGCTCGCAGCTCTACCGACGTGCGACTCAGACGGCGGCGGAGACCCGAGGTGCCGCGGTCGTCCGCCGCCTCGGGCGGTATCTCAGGACGAGCACGGCGATCAACGCGAGGAGGGTGATGCCCAGCACGATCGGGACGACGAAGACGCCGTTGGAGGCCTGCTGGGAGTCCACGATGGCGACCGGCGAGACGAGCGCGGGGTCCCCGGGGACGGCGATCGAGGCCAACTTCGTGCCCGGTCGGTAGAAGGTCGAGCCAGGCAGTGGCTCACGGTAGACGTGGCCAGCCATCTGGTAGCTGCCATTGCACGAATACCCGGCTTCGTTGCTGCCACTTCCGCCGAGCAGGCCCAGACATCCCGTCACCGTGACGGTGACGCGCTGACCCTGCGTCTGCAGGCGGTTGATCTGATCGTTGGAGTGGATACCCGCCATGGTCAGGACGATCGCCGTCACCGCCAGGGTCACCAGGACAAGGCCCACGGCGACGTGCACCAACCGACGCGGGTTGAAGCTCACGGTCGCACCCCGGAGCGTGCCGACGCGCCCACTCTCCGCGCTGACATCGCGGTGGTCTGCGGCGGCACTCGTGCGGGACGAAGCGCCCGCCGGAGTTGGGTGCTGTGGTTCTGTGAGGACGTGATCGTTCATGTTTCCAACCGGCTTGCACGACAGGCTCGACCCGAGAGGGTCAGGCCGGCGGCGTGTACCGCTTGTTCGGGCGCGGCCGCGCTGCCATGGTCGGGCGTGTCGCGCTTCTGGCGGGCGTGCCACTGCCCTCGAGGCGCTTCAACTCCTGGTTGAGCCGGTAGGCGCGCACGAGATACCACGCCCCCGCCATGAGGAACGGTACGCCGAAGCCCCAGTAGTGGAGATTGAAGACGGCCAGACCGAACAGGACCAGGCCGATCCCGATGAACAGGCGCTTGCGCCACAGCGCCATGGCGAGGATCGCCACGCTCAGCCCGAGGAGCACGAGTTGGAGCGTGTGGTACAGCGACGGGTCCACGTAGTTCTTCGTTCCCAGGGGTGGGTCGTTGTGGATCAGCGTGCCGATGATGAGGAAGGACAACGCGGCGGCGAGCGGAGCGGCGATGAGCCCGATGGCCCGCTCCTTGTCGTCGGCCCGGGCGATACTCTCCTGGACCTCGTCGAGCGAGCGCTCCTCCTGCGATTCCTTGGCCGAGGCGTCGTCGTCCGGCCGCACCATGGCGTAGCGCACGCGCTGCCAGGCGCTCAGCCGAGGCGTCTCAGCGCCGGGAAGGCTGGTGTTTTGAGTTGTAGGCACCGCGGCAACTTACGCCTGGCATGAAAACGGACTGCTTCGGGCGCATGAACGGAGTGTAAATTCCCTTGCCCCGGGAACGTATGCGGGCTGAACGGCGCCTGGGGGGCGCCGCTTAGGGTTGCTGACTGTGGGCAGAGAGGCCCGGCCGGTCTGAGGAGCGACGCAGATGAAGCTCGTGGTGGCAGTGGTCAAGCCGTTCAAGATCGACGACGTGAAGAATGTCCTGAAGAACCTGGGTGTCCAGGGCATGACCCTCACCGAGGCCCAGGGGTTCGGCCGCCAGCGGGGTCACACGGAGAACTACCGGGGAGCCGAGTACCGGGTCGACTTCGTGCCCAAATTGCGGGTCGAGGTCCTGGTCGAGGACCACCAGGCCGAGACCGTGGTCGACGCCATCGTCTCCTCCGCGACCACCGGGAAGATCGGCGACGGCAAGGTCTGGGTCATACCGGCCGAGACGGTGGTCCGGGTGCGCACGGGCGAGCGCGGGGCCGACGCCATCTGACGAACGCCGGCTCGGCACCGCCTCGGCGGCACGGCCGGGCCGGATGGTCAGGCGGGGTCGGATGGTCCGGCGGGGCGTGTCCGACCGCCGCTCCGATCCTGGGCCGTCGGGGGCGGCGAGCCACCCACCCAGTGGGGACATCGCTCCAGCTCACCCCGGCGCGTCGGGAGGTCCGAGGGGTACTGTTTTCCTCCATGGCGAACAATGACCTCGACTTGTCCAAGATCTGGCTCTTCTCGACCTCGTCGGCCAAGGACCTGCGCACGGTGCGAAAGGCGCTCGAGACGGTCACCGTGCCGCCGGGCCGGGTCCTGTGCGAGCAGGGGACCATCGGGCGCGAGTTCTTCCTCATCGCCAAGGGCGAGGCCACGGTGCGACGCAACAACCGCAAGGTGACCACCCTCGGTCCGACCCAGTACTTCGGCGAGCTCGCACTGCTCGACCGCCGGCCCCGCTCGGCCACCGTGGTGTCCGACACCGACATGACCCTCCTCGTGCTCGGGCAACGGCAGTTCAACGGCGTGCTCGACGCGGTGCCTGCACTGTCGCGCAAGATGCTGGCCGCCATGGCCACGCGACTGCGCGAGGCGGACGAACGGGCTCTGGCCAGCGTCTGAGTATCCGCGCCCCCCGCGGGGGGCGCTGCGAGACTGCTTTCGTCCGATTCCTCGCCTGGACACAGGAGGTTTCCTCGCATGCCCGACGTCAAAAAGCTCTTGGCGGAGTTCCTCGGCACGGCAATCCTGGTGGTCGTCGCAGTCGGCGTGGCCACCGAGTCCTTCGGGTTCTTGCTCTTCGGCGGCAAGTCCGTGCTGCACGGTGGGGTCGGGGCGACGGGCAGCGTCGCGGCCGGAGTGGTGGCCACGGCGCTCGCCTTCGGGCTCGTCCTGGTCGCCCTGGTCTACGCCATCGGCCCGATCTCGGGCTGCCACATCAACCCGGCGGTCACCCTGGGCTTCATCGCCTCGGGGCGGATGAAGCTGGTCGAGGGCGTGTGCTACATGGTGGCCCAGGTCGTCGGAGCCATCGGTGGCGCCTACCTCCTGTACTGGATGTTCACGACGTCGGCCTTCTATCACAAGTCCCAGCAGGGCCTCGGGACCGACGGCTACGGCAAGCAGTCGCTGCTCCACGTGAGCCAGTGGGGCGCCTTCCTGATCGAGGTGGTGCTCACGACGATCTTCGTCTCGGTCGTGCTCTTCGCCACCCACAAAGCCGCCATTCAGGGGGCGGCCGGCGTGGCGATCGGCTTCGCCCTGGTGATGGTGCACCTCATCGGGGTCCCGTTGACAGGTACCTCGGTGAACCCGGCCCGGGCCTTCGGGCCGGCGCTGGTCGTCGGGGGCACGGCGCTCAGCCAGGTCTGGGTCTTCATCGTGGCCCCGTTGGTCGGAGGCATCCTGGCCGCCGTCATCCACCTGGTGCTGACCGAACGCTCCAAGGACGAGGCCCTCGCCTGATCGTTCGGCGGGCCTGATCGTTCGGCGATCGTTCGGCGGGGCCTCAAGGTTCGGCGGGGCCTCAACGTTTGACGGGGTGGTCCGGAGCGGGCCCGGGCTGCGGCCACTACCGTCGAAGTCATGGATCTGACCGAGGCATTGTCGTTCGTCCGGGGCCGCAATCAAGGGGTCCTGGCCACCATCCGGGCCAACGGGCGCCCCCAGCTCTCGAACATCATGTACGTGCCGGGGGACGGGGACACCTTCCACATCTCCATCACCGACAGCCGGGCCAAGACACGCAACCTGCGCCGTGACCCGCGGGCGTCCCTCTACGTGCTGGGCGACTCCTTCTTCCAGTACGTGGTGCTCGAGGCCGCGGCCGAGTTGACGCCGGTGACGACCGATCCACACGACGCCACGGCCGACCTGCTGGTCGACTACTACCGCAAGGGCTCGGGTGAGCACCCGGACTGGGAGGAGTATCGAGCGGCCATGGTCACCGACGGGCGCCTGATCCTGCGGCTGGTGCCCGAGCGGGCCTACGGCATGGTGGTGCCGGCGTAGGGCAGGGCTTCAGCCGGCGGGCTGGGGTTCGGGTTCGGGTTCGCTCTGGAGGGGCGGGGCCGGCGGGGCTGATCCGCCGAGCGATTCCTCGACCAACTGGGACAGGTCGAGCACGCGCACCTCGTCCTCCTTGGCGTTGGCCCGCACCGCGTCGTCCAACATGATCATGCAGTAAGGGCAGGCGGTCGAGACGACGTCGGCACCGGTGCCGAGGGCCTCGTCCATGCGCTCCATGTTGACCCGCTTGCCGATGTTCTCCTCGAGCCACATGCGGGCGCCGCCGGCACCGCAGCAGAAGCCGCGCTCCTTGCAGCGCCGCATTTCGATCTGCTCGACCCCGGCCATGGCGCTGAGCACCGTCCGGGGCTCGTCGATGATGCGGTTGTGCCGACCGAGGAAGCAGGGGTCGTGGTACGTGACCTTGCCCGAGTAGCCCGAGCCGGGCACCAGCTTGCCCGACGTCACGAGGTGCTCGAGCAGCTGGGCGTGATGGATCACCTCGTAGTTGCCACCGAGCGAGGGGTATTCGTTCTTGATGGTGTTGAAGCAGTGCGGGCAGCTGGCGATGATCTTCTTGGCCCCGATTCCGTCGAGGGTGGCGATGTTGAGCTTGCCCTGCTCCTGGTAGAGGTACTCGTTGCCGAGGCGGCGCACCGGGTCGCCGGTGCAGGACTCCTTGGGGCCGAGGATGGCGAAGGTGACGCCGGCCCGGTGCAGCATGCGGGCGGTGGCCTGGACGCCCTTGCGGGCCCGCTCGTCGAGGGCGCCGGCGCAGCCGACCCAGTAGAGGTACTCGACGTCGTCGGGGATGGTGTCGGTCACCACCGGGATCTCGAAGTCGAGGGTCTTGGTCCACTCGGTGCGCTTGTTCTGGCCCAGACCCCAGGGGTCGCCCTGGTTCTCGACGTTGCGCAGCATGAGGCCGCCCTCGGTGGGGAACTCGGACTCCATGAGGACCTGGTAGCGGCGCATGTCCACGATGGCGTCGATGTGCTCGATGTCGACCGGGCACTCGTTGACGCAGGCGCCGCAGTTGGTGCAGGCCCAGAGCACGTCGGGGTCGATGACGTTGGGCACCAGGGCGATCTGCTCGCCCTCGCCGCCCATCAGCGGGGTGGCCGAGGTGAACATGTTGTCGCGCAGGTTCATGATGAGGAGCTTGGGCGAGAGCGGCTTGTCCGTGATCCAGGCCGGGCAGGCGGACTGGCAACGGCCGCACTCGGTACAGGTGGCGAAGTCGAGCATCTGCTTCCAGGTGAAATGGCCGATCTCGCCCACGCCGAACACCGTGTCTTCGTCGACGTTCTCCATGTCCATGTCGGGCGTGGAGTACAAGGCACCGAGGGCGCGGGGGCGGCGTGAGAAGGCCACGTTGATGGGCGCCAGGAAGATGTGCAGGTGCTTCGAGTAGGCGACGAAGACGATGAAGCCCGAGATGATGGCGATGTTGAGGATGAGGAAGACGGTGACCAGCACCGAGTTCACGCCGGCACCGAGAGGGTGCAGCAGCTTGGCTACGGCGTGGGAGGCGAAGGCGCCCCAGCCGTAGGGGAACTGGGTCGGGTCGGTGTTGACCTGGGCGGCGCGGTAGAGGAGAAGGGTGATCATGACGCCGGCGATCATCAGGAGGACGAGCCAGGCCGCACCGGTGTGGCTCCCGTAGAAGCGAGACTTGCGCTCGAGACGTTCGGGGGCGTTCTTCAGGCGGATGATGGCGAAGGTGATGAGGGCGAGGAGGACGGCGCAGGTGAAGAAGTCCTCCACGAAGCCGACCCAGTCCCAGGTCCCGATGCCCGGAATGTGGAAATAGATGTTGAAGAGGTCGCCGTAGGCCTCGATGATCGTGAGGAGCAGGATGGTGAAGCCCCACATGGTGAAGAAATGGGCCAGGCCGGGCACCGTCCACTGCAGGAGCTTGCGCTGACCGGCCACCTCGGTGACCTCGGCCTCGGCCTTGCGGCTGAGCGGTCCCCGGGTCCGGGCGGGGTCCTTCTTCCCCGAACCGATGAGCTTCGACAGCCAGTGAAACCGCCTGGCTGCGATGCCAAAGCCGATCACCGTGACGCCGAGGCCGAGAATGATCCTGATCGGCACGAATGCTCCTCGCCTTAGGGGGTTGTCCGAACGCCGGGGCAGCGGATTGCGAGCGCCGCCTCGGGGCTATGTGCGGAGCAGAGGATAGTGTGGTCGCCACCCGCGGGCGTAGTTCAGAGGCAGAACATCAGCTTCCCAAGCTGAGAACGCGAGTTCGATTCTCGTCGCCCGCTCTCTCCCATCGCCGCAGGTCAACCCCGATAACCGACGTCGTCGCTTCGCGCCGTGATCCGGCCGAAATGGGTGTCGTGCAACAAGCGTGCAGCAGCGTGCAGCAGCGAAGGCCGCGTCCTCAGGCAAGAAAGCTGAGAACACAGCGCAGCGTTGCGGCATGCAGCACAGAGGCGGACTGGCCACTGCGTCGTGTCGGATCCAATCGGCGCGGCAGAAAACGAGGCGACCCTGGGATCGAATGGTACACAGGACCCCCTCGGCGCGAGAGGCGTAGCTCTGGTCATCATGTCCAAAAGGCACCTTCCTGCAGTGGGACCGGCGTGGCTCCGACCCGCACCTCCACAGGGGGAGGAGAGGAACCACAGAAGGGGAACGGCCCCGAAGACGGCAACGCGGGTGGGGCGGAGGGGGGGACGGAGAACGCCGGCGAAGGCCGGGTCGAAGCGAACGAAAGGGGGCCAGCCAGCCAGCGGAGGGCCGACGAAGAGTGGAGGGCTCAGGTCAAAGTGAAGGTCGTGGTCGCGATCGCATGCGAGGTCATCCCTTTTGCCTTCATCTTGTGTGAGCCGTTGGTCCCGGCGGTCGATCCGCGAATGTTTCCGCTACAGCTGAAAGTGCCGTCGGGGTTGGCGGTTGTCTTGCAGATGCTGACTGACGAGGGGCTGGCGAGTCCAGTCTCGTAGGTGACATTCACCTTTTCTCCGAAGGTAAACCCCTGCCCGCTCATCGAAACCGATGTGCCCGGACCGCCGGATGAAGGCGAATCCGTGATGCTTGGAGGAGTGCTAATCCTCCCGATCGACTGGTGGCGACTGTTGGTGAACCACAAGGCCCCGTCTGGACCTGCCGAAATGCCCGTTGGTTTCTTGATGCCGATACCCGTGTACTTGGAGATCACACCAGAAGTCGTGATGCGCCCTATGGAGTCGTTGCCCGAGTTGGTGAACCACAGCGCGCCGTCGGGTCCTGCCGTGATCCCATCGGGCCCGGCGATGCTCGGATCCGTGTAATTGGTCACGGTACCGCCGGTCGTGATGCGCCCGATGGAGTCGTTGCCCGAGTTGGTGAACCACAGCGCGCCGTCGGGTCCTGCCGTGATCCCATCGGGCCCGGCGATGCTCGGATCCGTGTAATTGGTCACGGTACCGCCGGTCGTGATGCGCCCGATGGAGTCGTTGCCCGAGTTGGTGAACCACAGCGCGCCGTCGGGGCCTGCCGTGATCCCTATCGGGCCCATCGATGCTCGGATCCGTGTGAAGTGGGTCGACGACTCCATTCGGTCGTGATGCGTCCGATGGAGCTGGTGGCTTCAGTTGGTAAACCAGAGCGCGCCGTCGGGGCCTGCCGTGATCCCATCGGGCCCGGCGATGCTCGGATCCGTGTAATTGGTCACGGTACCGCCGGTCGTGATGCGCCCGATGGAGTCGTTGCCCGAGTTGGTGAACCACAGCGCGCCGTCGGGGCCTGCCGTGATCCCTATTGGCCCATCAATGCTCGGATCGTTGAAGTGGGTCGAGACTCCATTCGTTGTGATTCGTCCGATCGAGCTGGTGGCTTCGTTGGTAAACCAGAGCGCGTCGTCGGAACCTGTGGTTATCTGCTCGGGAACGTCGATGCTCGAATCGGAATAGAGGGATACCGAGCCGCTGGTCGTGATACGTCCGATACCGCCATTGCCGTCCGTGAACCAAAGCGCTCCGTCGGGACCGCTCGTGACCCCGAATGGCTCGACGATGCCGGTCGCTTTGTAGACGGTCACCTCTCCGTCGGTTGTGATCCGACCGATCGAGTTGCCTCCTGCGTTGGTGAACCAAAGCGCTCCATCGGGACCGGTGGTGATGAAGAACGGACCCTTGATACCGGTTGCCGTGTAGTTGTTGGTTACCACTCCGCTGGTTGTAATCCGACCGATCGAGTTACCTTCGATATTGGTGAACCAAAGGGCCCCGTCGGGTCCCGTGGCGATACTCGATAGCTGGGAGCCGCTGATTCGGTAGGTAGTCACAGTGCCACTCGCCGTGATGCGACCGACGGAGCCGTTCCCGGTGAACCAGAGCGCTCCATCAGGACCAACCGTGATGATGGAAGGGCTGTCCGGAACAGGGTAAATGGTCACAGCCCCGCCGGTCGTGATGCGACCGATGGAGTAACCCTCGTTGGTGAACCAGAGCGCACCATCCGGACCAGCCACAATATCGACGGGTCGGTAGATCCCAGTCGCCGTAAAGTTCGTCACGGTACCGCCGGTAGTGATTCTCCCGATCGAGTTGCTGCCGAAATTTGTAAACCAGAGCGCCCCGTCTGAGCCAGTGGCTACCGATGTGGGGTCGTCAATGCTTGGATCACTAAAGACGGTAATGGCTCCTGCCGTTGTGATTTTCCCTATCGCGTTTGCGCCCGAATCGGCAAACCACAAGGCGCCATCGGGACCTGCCGTGAGGTAGTAGGGGACAATGACGTTGTTCGGGCTCGTGTAATTGGTGACAACCCCCCCGTGACTTCCTGAGGCACTCGTGGCGGCCGCCGAAGGCAGCACATGACTGCCCAGAAGCAACGGAGCACCCAAGAGCAACAGCGGGACGAATCGGGCCAAGAACCTCGTACCTCGCATCAGCCACCCCCTTCGAGTGGGCCGATCGGAACCGACCTCACCCTACAACGGGTCGATCCGTGGGCCACTTTGGTCCCGCTTTGGTCCCCCTCCCGAGAGTTCCCGCGTTCGGAAGCCACCACATTTACGCAGCGACGATTACGTTGCCTGGCGGCTTTGCTCTCATCTTGGCCACGATCTTTTTCGCCTGGGAGTGAGAGAGCGCGGCGGAGGGCGTCGTGTCCCCCTGGTCGATGAGCAGTTCAGCGACCGACCGGCCCTGGCGAATGACGAGCGCGACCAAGAAGTCGTTGCTGGTTCCCTTCCCGCCCGGGAGGGTCACCGGCACTTGGACCTCGACCAGTCCCGACTGGTCCCCGTACTTGGGCTCGTGCGAGACGGAGGCGATCGGAGTCCCAAAGGTGGAGCCGGAGGGCCACGATTCCTTGTCCGTACTCACGATCCCTCGCCCTCCTATCCGGACCAACAGGTTGACAACGTGACGTCAATGGGCTCCTTCTCACCATCGAACAGTTCCCCCGCTCCTGGTGACCATGGCCGCGCATGCCGACGTCGCTCTCAAGACTCCGACTCGGCCCCGCTGGCGGCATCCGCTGGCACGGGGACCTAGAAGTACGCCCTCGCTGGGGGTACGACCTTGCCGGCGGGACTCAGGCTCTCGAGGGGGCTTCCCAAACTGAGAACGCGGGTTCGATCTTCGTCGCCCGCTCTCATTCGACCCCACAGGTCAGGACTCCATTCGGTGACAGCCACGTCAGCCCCCGAATCGTCCTAGATGACGTTCGTGCCACAGACGTGCCACAGCGTGCCATTGGAAGGTGCGCGCTCTCAGCTACCCAGGCTGAGAGCGGGGGTCGGCATGAAGAGAAATCGTCGATTGTGTCGAGACGGGTCGTAGGGCTCACACCTCTTTAGCGGGCCGAGGCGGAGACGGCAGTCTGTTGGCCCTGACAACCTTTTCGACCCCTCGGGCGTGAACAGTGGTAGATGACGTTCCACGGCCTGGTCGAAATCGACCTTGTGAGGTCCTACGGGGGTTCGGATGGCGGCAATGAGAGTGCGGGGGGCCCAGCCATCTGCAACCTCTTGGGAGGGAATAGGTCCGCGTTCAACTGCCCTAGGCAATGTGGCGGTCCACTCCACCAATGGCGACGAACGATCGGAGCTTCTGACCCAAAGTGCAAGAGCGCTGTGTAACGCTCGAGGAGGATCGTTGAGGAATCGTCGAAGCATGAGCATTCCGTCAGTTGTGGTGCAACCCAGGGCCTCTTCAAGAGCGGACTTCTGGTCATGAGTCGCCGCACTGGCGCACATGGCAAGCAGCAGCCAGATTCCCAATGGTGAAGTGATCGAACTGGCGTTGTGCTGTGCAAGAACCGCTGGGCACACTCGGCGGCAGTAGACGTCAACCAACCCGACAAGAGACTGCTCGGCTCCCGTGGACTCAGTCGTCATACGAGCAGTCTGGGAGGCGAGCCTAGAGGGCCAAATTGCGAACCGAGATGAGAGATCCCGTCTCCAGCGCTAGAGGTGGGTGCACCTCCGACCGGATGCCTCAGCGAGGGGTGCGGACCGGACTTACCGAGCCTTTACCACCACTTCTTACGATTTCGTTGGTCGGTGGCGCACTCGGCACAGCGACGCAAAGGGGAGGAACAAAACATGTCCGGTATCAAGCCTAAGCAAGTCACATTCATGAACAACGGGCGGGAGACGGGAAAGTACAGGGGATGGGCGGGTCGAATTGCGCTGGCGGGATCGGCACTTGGCCTTGCGGTCTGTGGCGTCTCCACTTCAGCTTCGGCCGCGACAAGTCCCAATCTGATCAAGAACGGGGGATTTCGTTCACCAGCAGTCCACTGTTCGCCGGGTTTTTGCGAGTACAACGCTAAAAGTACCGCTCTACCGCATTGGGCAATCGGAGGCAACAGCGTCGATCTCGTGTCCAGCTCCGTTTGGGAGCCCGCGCCTGGGAGGACACAGTCCGTTGATCTCTCTGGAAGTGGCTCTGGGACACTCACGCAATCGGTCAACACGACTGCAGGATCCACCTACCGCTTGAAGTGGCAAATGGCTGGAAATCCGGTATGTGGACAGGCGATCAAAACGATGGACATCTATTGGAACGAGACCCTCGTCGGTTCAGTGACGTTTGACACGAGCGGCCATTCCAAAAAGGCAATGGGGTGGACATCAGAACAGTTGAACCTTGCGGCCACGGGCTCCACATCTTC
Organism: uncultured Acidimicrobiaceae bacterium; assembly: GCA_963809715.1. GTDB lineage: Bacteria > Actinomycetota > Acidimicrobiia > Acidimicrobiales > RAAP-2 > Bog-473. The sequence continues at coordinate 244,610 of CAWEKO010000004.1, forward strand.
GGTCGAGTTCGCGGATGTGACGCCGGACGATAGTGCTTGCGGAGCCGTTTTGGACTCTGTTTTCCTCAAGGCGACTTGAAGATGCCGGTACGACCACGGCAAATGCTCGCCGGGGCTGCCTGTCTCAGCACGAACCTGGGTTTCGGAAGTGGCGTAGGGGGTGGCAGCCCCCTCCGTCCTATCTCGTGACAGAACGGTCGTCAGTGTGTACCGTCCCTCGGACGAGCGAATCATGAGTTCTTCGGAGAAGGTCACAGACAGCGCCGGATGGACGCTGCTTACCCTCGTTGGCGGGAGGGGCGGATGTATCGGTCTCGGGCGTCGCCGATCAGCACGTTGCGCTGAAGTCGTCCTACCCATTGAACACCGACTCTTGGCGCACCGTTAGCGTCGTGACCAAGCCCCTTGGAACGGGGCAGAGCATGACAATGAAGCCCTACGTCACATGCGGTGTGCCCTCGACAACGAGCACGACCGCGCCGAAGTAGTGAGCAGTCGAACCCGAATACCATCGCGATCGCGCAGGCCACACTTGTCCCGAGGCGCTCGGCCGGCCAAATAGACGCGTGAGTGAGGGGGCTAAACGTCCCAGTACGCCGGGACAATGCGTAGATCGGAGCGAGAACCCCCGGCCTCAAGATGCGATTGGCATCTGCAATTCGGTGACACTGCGCTCTGGGTTTGCGTCATCCCACTCGTGGTACAGCTCGCGGCTTCGCCCTGTGAGCTGATAGCCACTGTCCTCGATCCATGCGACGAGTGCCTCATAGACGTCCGTTATGTGGTCCAACGGTCCGCGATGGAAATACGAGGCGACAGTGATGCTAGGCAGGTCGACGACTTCAAATCCGTCGACTTCGGGGACGGTTTGATCCCCGATGTCAAAACCCGCATGGAGGACGACGGTTCCGTCGTCAGAAGGATCCTCGTACCAAGAAATCATCATCCCCGGATGGGCGTTTGAGCTGCCTAGATGAACCAGCAGCTCCGGGACGAGCCGACCGAAGATCGGGCCCAAGTTCTCGTGGCCGAACCCAGAGGCCACGGCAGAGGCCGCGACGACTCGGACTGGATCGGTCGGCTTGATTGCGACGTCGAGGCTGGACATTGCGATACTCCCTTCAAGCGCTCGGAGATGTGCATCCACACGGCGCAAGCGCACTTGCTCTTCTTCCACGTCTTGTTCGATCTGAGCCTGGCGAAGCTGGAGCATTCCTCGGAGTTGCGCCACGGTGGGTTCGGCGTCGAGTACTTGCCGGACCTGATCCAGCGTGAAGCCGAGGTCTCGAAGGGCGATCAGGCGGTGGAGGCGACCGAACTGCGCCACCTCGTAGCACCGATAGCCCGTCCGCGGATCGACGAAGTTGGGCTTGAGCAGGCCGATCTCGTCGTAATGGCGAAGCATCCGAGGCGAGACCTGCCCGATTCGTGCGAACTCCCCGATGTTCAACATGACGATCCAATTCCTAAACCCTTACACCGTGTCAAGGTCAAGCACCGACGCACGTCGCCACCACCAGAATGACCTGCCTCGTTGGGATCGAACGACCTCCGTCTCTACGAACTCGGGGACGCCTCAGTGCCGTTCCGCTACGACGTCCAGGCCATGGTCTTTGCATGGTCAAGTGCTCGTTCTGCTTCACGACCCAGGATCATGTCCGACTGATTGCGGCGCCGATGGGAACGAACATCTTCATCTGCCAGGACTGTGTTGTCTTCTGCACCGAGGCGCTCAAGGACGAACCCGATGATCCGAGATCCACGGGCAACCGGGGTAATCGATCGGCTCCGCTGAGGCGCCATCTTGCGCCGAGGCGCTCTGCGGTAGGTCGGAGATTACGCTTGGGGACGGAGGTCTTGACTGACCGGGAGACACTGAGAGGAGCATCGGATGGCAAGGGTATTGATGGTGGTACAGCATCCCGTGAAAGATTTTGACGCTTGGCGGATCGAATATGACAAGGCGCAGCCGATACGCGATCGACACGGGGTCAAGGACGCCACGGTGTTTCAGAATGCCGATGATCCGAATGAGGTAACGGGGTTGCATTGGTTCCCTTCGGTCGATGAAGCACATGCCTTCGCCGATGATCCCGACCTGAAAGACGCCATGGCTAGGGCGGGCGTGAGCGGATCACCCCGAATCGAAATCAGCGTCGAGGTGCAATAGCCGGCGACGAAATTTGTTCCCGAAGCTCCCCTTTACTTGATCAGTGCGACGTGTCTATTCCCCGGCGACTTCAGCGGTCCCGCAGAAAAGGCTCACGACTTCCAGCAGACGCAGTCGTTGTGACCCGCCCTACTAAGTGGGGAAACCCACATCCACTAACCCTGGGACGAGACGAAGCAGTACGGCACTACCGGGAGGATCTCCTGGCCGGACGGATGCCGATCAGCGTCCATGAGGTCCGACTTGAACTTCAAGGCCGGGATCTCGCCTGCTACTGCCCCCTAGACACCCCCTGCCATGCTGATGTCTTGCTTGAGATCGCAAACTGCTGAACCTCAATGGATGCGATGACAAGACAGCTCGTAAGTGGGGTCGTCCGCTATCTACACGACATGCCGAACTGCCGAAGTCTGATCTTGCATGGCTGAGAACGACCGCTTCGGTCGTGCAACAGCGTGCAACAGCCCGATCCGGACCCATTTCGTGCAACAAGCAGCGGGCAACAGCGCGAAACAGGGAACACCAACGGTCAACTGATTTTGCGTCTGACCAGCTATTTTGTACATATCTGGCAGTTCAGAGAATCGTCCTCGAAGGGCTTCCCAAGCTGAGAACGCGAGTTCGATTCTCGTCGCCCGCTCTCTTTCGACGTCGCAGGTCCGGTGCGGTCTTTCCGAATCGGCAACCTCACCCCCGAACGCCCGAATTGGCCGTCGTGCAACAAGCGTGCAACAAGGAGGCACGCGTTCTCAGGCACAAGAGCTGAGGACGCGCCTCAAATTCATAAGGTCTACGAGCCCCATCATCTTCACCGACTTAGGTTCGTTTCGATGAGCCGGACTGGATTCGATTAAAGACGACACCTGTCGCACTTTCGAACTAGGGCAGCCGTCTCTAGCATCGGACATTGTTGGGAATAGGAGACGCCGGAGTTCACTGGAAGGTATGTCCGCCTGATGCCTGAGGACTGGCTAGATCCAACATGGCTAAGAGTCCCGGGGGGTCGTTCAGATCTGGCGAGGTCAAGCGCTTCGTCGTCAGCGTCCACGTTCCACAAATATTCACGCGGCGCCGCTTCGTGTGGATGGCCAAGTGGAGATCGCTAGATCTACTCGCCATCAAGAGGAATGACGACTTGGCTCACAACCCCCCGGGCGATGAGTTTTCCGGATTCATCCTTACAGGTCACATCCACTTGGCCCATCCTTCGGCCACGGTGGATCACCGAACCTTCGATTCGGACGGAGCCGTGGCTGATAGGACGGAAGTAGGAGACGTTGAGACCCGTAGTCGTGAACGATTCCGAGTCCTCCAGGGTAGATATGAAGGCAAGAGCCCCGAGGAAATCAATGAGTGTCGCCAGGTAGCCACCGAAGACCACCTCTCGCTCGTTGAGGGTCTCTGGGTCCACCTTCCAGTCGACCCATACCCGGCCTTGCTCCCAGCCCGCGATCGTCGGAAGTCGCAGCGTCGCCACCATCGGCGGGCGAGTCCCGGTTCCTTTCACAATGCCGTCCAGGACCTCATTCCAACGTACAGGCATATCCCCTCTACTTTTGGATCCGATTCGTTAACGATGAGCGGGCATTCGCTGTCGTGATTAGACCCCGACAATTCGTCTCTCGTCCAATCATTCGAGGCACGGCGCCAACTGGAGTTCTGTCAGGTGCTCGGCACGGCCAGAAAGTCTGACGTTTGGCCGAGTAAGGGGACGGTGAGGATTTGGCGAGGAACTGTCGTCCCCGTGGTGCCCCCGTACATTGATACCGGCGGCCTTGGGACGCGGAGCGCCTACCCTCTCGGTTGGTGAATGCTCCTCCCCTAGCCCGGCGAGACCGACTCGCTCTCTGCGACCTGTTCGACGAACTGGGTCCCGACGCGCGCACCCTCAACGAAGGATGGACGACCGCCGACCTGGCCGCCCACCTTGTCGCCCGCGATCGCCGTCCCGATAGCGTGCCGGGCCTGGTCGTCCCCGCTCTGGCCCCGTGGAGTGAGCACGTGCGCCACGGCATCTTGCGCCGGCCCTACAGCGATGTCGTCGAGAACCTGCGCACAGGACCACCGAAATGGTCACCGCTGCGTCGACCGGGCCCCGATCGGATGGGCAACACCCACGAGTTCTTCGTGCACTACGAAGATGTGCGTCGGTGCCGCGATGGCTGGGAGCCTCGACAGCTCGATGCGGAGGCGGACGCCGACATTTGGCGCGTCGTGCGTTGGTTCGGGCGGCGCGCGTTCCGACGCTCGTCCGTGAGTGTGGTGCTGCGATGGGGCGATCAGATGTTCCAGGCCCACCGCGGGACGCCGGCGGTGACCATTACTGGTCCGCCCGGTGAAATCCTTCTCTACGCCTTCGGGCGCCAGGGACATGCCCGCGTAGATCTCGAAGGCGAGGGTGGGGCCGTCGAAGCCCTGGCGACAACGACGCTGTCCTGGTAACCAACTGCATCCCCGAACGCTGGATTCGGGCGTGAGCGTATCGCCAGTCGACCAGCTGAGCGCGGGCACGTGCAACCATTTCAGCGATCTCGGAGTGATCTGTCGCTACCCCGAGCACTGCGTCCTCTGGGAACGTCACGTAGGGTTCGCATCCGTTCTCGTAGACCCGCAGGTCAGGTGCGGTCTTTCCGACGCGGCAGCCTCCCCACCGAGCTGCCGAATTGGCCGTCGGGGCAGCAAGCCCGGACCGCGTTCTCAGGTACGAGGGCTGGAGGGCGCCATATTGAGGGCATCCGCAATCCAGAGGTCGTCCCCGAAAGATCCGGCGCAGGCTGTCATGTTGCACGCGGTGGGCGGTGACACGAGCTCCCGACCCGCAGCGAGAGACAGGACGAGTCGATCAGGTCCGTTTCGTCGACGGATCATCAAAGGCGAGGGCGTCCCGACTCCGTGCCAGCGGCACCGTCTCGCTCGTGACACTTGCTTTTTGAATAACCGTTGAGAATCTTTCGGGGGTCGGTTCTTGCCGTTTCAGTCGCTACAACGGATCGACCTCGAGGATCCAATCGCGGCACACCAGCGAGGGGATCGCAGCGTCGAGGGGGAAAAGGGGTTCCATTCCGTGTGGGCACCGAATTTCGACTCCCAAACCGACCGTCAGTCAAAAAGGGTCTCTAACTGCGAGTCTTTGGTGGTCCGGACTTGTGTCGATCCGTTGACCCCACGGTTTTCCGCTCGGAATTGGGCTTGGGTAACGCAAACAGCGGCACACGGCGATACCTTTTCAGAGGGGAAAAGCTGGAGGCGAGACCATGCCCGCAGAGTTGTTCCAGCGCCATCGCGTCATCGACGTCGATACGCACCTGACCGAGCCGCCCGACTTGTGGACGTCACGGGTGTCGCCGAAGTGGGGGGAGGCCGTGCCCCACGTCGAGAACGTGCACGGTACCGACTATTGGGTTGCCGGCGGCAACTTTCTCAACTCCCCGGGCAACACGGCGATCGCCGGCTGGCCGGGCTATGTGCCGGATGGCCCGAGAACCTACGACGAGATCCCACCGCCGGCGTACGAGGCCAGCGCTCGCCTCTCGCACATGGACGACGAGGGCATCTACGCGCAAGTTCTGTACCCGAACGTCGCTGGCTTCGGATCGGCGTACTTTCTGAAGCTCGGTGATCGCGAGTTGGTCACGGCGTGCGTGCGCGGTTACAACGACTTCCTCGTCGAGTGGGCCTCTGCTGACCCGTCTCGCCTCATCCCCGTGATGTCCACTCCCTTCTGGGACTTGGACTTCGCGATCGAGGAACTCGAGCGCTGCGTCGAGAACGGACACAAGGCGGTGAACTTCTGCAACCACCCCGAATCGCACGGCGAGCCACCGCTCTCGTCTCCGCACTGGGACCGTCTTTGGGCTGCTGCACAGGCCGCGGAGGTCCCGATCACCTTTCACATCGGTGGCGGCGACATCACAGCGCCGTTCGCCAAGGATCCCCATCTCAGTTTCCAGGCGAAGTTCCCCAAGATCTCTGCACTCATGATCATGGACAACATCGAGACGCTCGCCGACCTCGTTTTCGGTGGTGTGTGTCATCGCTACCCGGAGCTACGCTTCGTCTCGGTCGAGTCGGGCGTCGGCTGGATACCCGGCGTGCTCGAGACGTTCGACTGGCAGTGGGGCAACAGCGCGATCCGTGAGGCACATCCCCACTACGACCTACTGCCGTCCGAGTACTTCCGCCGTCAGATCTACGGATGCTTCTGGTTCGAGGAAGCCGCGGCGCGTTTCGCTATCGAGCGCTTCCCAGACAACGTGCTCTTCGAGACCGACTTCCCTCACCCCACGTGCCAGCACCCCGGACCTGCCAGCATCGGAGTGCCGCCGGGTGAGTACGCGACGAAGGCCCTTGACGGTCTCGCGGATGACGTCGTCGCCAAGGTCTTGCACGACAACGCTGCTTCGCTCTTCGGCCTCGCCTGAAGACAGCCGGCAACGAGGCCCTAGAGGTTGCTCCCGTCGCGAGAGAAAGCGATTGGCATCGCGCGATATCGCGCCGGCTTTGGCCGCGCACAATGTCAGGTGGCCGACGTCACCTTTGAGATCTGCTCTCCGGACTCCGCGAAAACGGTGTGCGCCGTCATGTGAACCTCGCGAACGGCGCGTGTTCTAGCTCGTTCGCCCCCAGATCTGCGGTCTCGCCAGATACGCCAGACCAGCGACCATTCTTCGCGCAACCGTTGGCGTAGCCGGCTCGTCGCAGCCGTTGGGCAGCTGGAAGCCAACCGGACGCTTGCGAATCCCGCGGACGAACGCTCGCCGTGCGGAGACACATCGCGGCGGATCGAGGAACACGACCGTGTCTGCGCGTTCAAGCTGAAGGTCGTTGTGGTGTGGTAGTTGCCGTCGAGGATCCACTCGTCGCTGGTGAGTAGGCCCCGCTGCTTCGCGCGCCATTCGTCTCAGACGGCTTCGCCCACACCTCGGTCCCGTTACCGAGGCTATAGCCGGACAATGTCGGCTAACCATGACTCTGCGGTAGGGGTGCCGAGGCCGGGGTTGATGTCGAAGCGGTCGGGAGTGAGCGAGTCGATGCGCCAGCCGGAGCCGAACGCAGCACGCAGTTCGCCTTCGGTGACTCGGCGGGGGCCCCAGTCACCAGGCTGATGGTCGCTGAAGCACATGAGGTGAAGGTGACCGCCCAGACGAAGAACGGCATGGACAGCGGAGACATACCGGGAGCGGGCGTCGTCGTCGAAGACGTGGAATAGCCCGCTGTCGACGATCGTGTCGAAGGACTCGCCGAGCGTGACGAGGCGCAGCGCGTCGAGCACTTGGAAGGTGGTCTCGACCTCGCGCTCAGCGGCCTTGTGCCGGGCGATTTCGATCGCGCGCGGAGAGACATCGATGCCGATGGCGGCGGCACCATGGCGCGTCGCGAGGATCGCATGCTCGCCCGTCCCGCACCCCGCGTCGAGGAGAGCGCCGGTGAGCGCGCCGGCGTCGGCGAGGCGGAGAAGGGCGGGCTGTGGGCGGCCGATGTCCCAGGGCGGCGACGAGTCAGTGTAGGAACTGTCCCAGTCTTGGGCTGATCCGTCTGAGGTCATGTGCTGATTCTCTCCCGATTGGGCGGGCAGGGCGGCGCGTCCAATCCTGCGAATGGGGATCTGGGTTTGCATCGTTGGTGAGTTCCCCGGGGTGTCGTTCGCCTGGAGGGGTTTCGCCGCGTAAACAACGTATTGACCACGGGGGACAAGCACCGATGACCCCGCCGACCTGCCGGACACAGAGCCGGAGGAGGTTTCGGCTCGGGCTCAGGTTCGATTCGGGTTGGATCCTCAGGCATAGTCACCGGTTGGCAATTTCGAAGAGTAGCGTTCAACACGGACCGCGGCCCAACTTTGAATGCTCAGGTCGAGCGGTTGGCGCAGTCGAAACAAGTCCGGACGGCAGGCAGTGCGGCCAGACGTTCCGACGAGATCTGAGCATGACATCGTTCGCATACCGAATAACCACCCGTTGTGAGCCGGGTCAAGGCGGAATCAAGGTCCCCTAAGTTCGATTGCGCTGCGGCGAGGAGAGCGGCAACCTGCGCTCTCTCGTAGGCAATGGTTGATCCTTCGGGATCGTGTTCGTCGTCGTTATTGGTGTTGGCCGAGGCGGCAACTATTGCGTCAAGATCCGCTTGCATTGCTCGGATTCGAGCCACGGTTGCTGCTCGCTCCACATTGAGCACCTCACGAAGAGCTGATTCGTCCATCATTGAAGATCTCGCTCATTCCTCTAATCGGCCCAGCAATTCTTCGGAAGTCGGGACATCCGGGCAAGTGAGCCCCAGGGATCGCCCCCGGGGCGTGGCCCGACAACGGACACACCTCATGCCCCCCCCAGAAATCCATGGTCGGCCCCGGGCGCCATCGGCAATCGGGTTCCGAAACTATGCGTATCACTCATCTAACCAGTGCCGGCCGGGTGTACCCATGATGCCGGGTGGCCGACGCCGACGCCCCACATGAGGAAACTGAAAACGCATCCTGGCTACGCTCTGGCGGTGTCGACAATCAGCACAGGAACGATGGGATGGCTCCGCACGTCAGTGGGCGTCGTTCTCATGGTCGCACCCGGCGCTCCCATGCGGCTAGCCAGTGACGAGTCGCCCACGGGCGCCGCCCTCCTTCTGATGAGGACGATAGGCATCCGGGATCTCGTGCTGGGTCTGGGGACGGTGTCCGCGGCGCAATCACTCGGACGGTCCGACAGTCGCCGTTGGGTGAAAGCGACTTTGGCGAGCGATGCGCTCGACACCGTTGTCAGTCTGGCGGCCATGCGATCGATCGGAAGACGGGATTCGCTTCTCGCCGCGGCGTTAGCATTTGGCTTCGTCTGCGGAGATCTCCAAGCACTGAGGACTACCTCCGAGCGATAGTCCCGACATCGATTCCTCGGGCCTTATGCACTCAAATGGACTACCTCGGAAACATCCTGAAAGCTAACAGCAGCGGCACCGCTCACTCATCCGGCCTGAGCAAACTGTTTGGGCCACGCTCGATAGGAAGCGACCGCCCACCGCGCTAAATCGGTGAGGTAGTTTCCCCTCGACGCACGACGCGTTGCGTGCACATTCGATGCCCGCCCCAGAAACGAAGCGAAGGAGCGTTCGACGCTCGTGGCATTTGCCACAGGACGGCGGGCCAACGATTGTGCGATGATGCCTAGCGAGCTGGAGCTGGTCCTGCCCCGACGGGAGGCAGTTTGATGGTCTCGAAGTTCGATCCTCTGGACAGCCCGCCGTTGGCATTGGCGGGCCGAGTGGTGACGATGGACGCGAGCCACCGCACGCTCGACGGGGTGGTGTACTGCCGCAGCGGTGACATCGTCGACGTGCGACCCGACGGTGATCCGGCGCCCGACGGTTTCGAGCACGTGGCTGTGGTGCAGACCGGTGGATCGATCTATCCGGGTCTGATCGAGCTGCACAACCATCTTGCCTATGACGCGTTGCCGCTGTGGCAGGTCCCGCAGCGCTACGACAACCGCGACAAATGGGGGAGTCCGAACCCGCCCTATCGACAGTTGATCTCGGGTCCGATGCAGGTCTTGGGCGACCAGCCGTCAACGGCGGCGGCCGTGGCCCGGTACACGGAGATCAAGTGTCTCCTGGGGGGGACGACGACGAGCCAGGGTACGCGGCTGTTCTCCTCACCGGCGATCGTCCGGTTCTACCGGGGCCTGGTCCGCAACGTGGAACAGACAGGCGACCCGAAACTGCCCAACGCCAGGGCCCGCATCCCCGATGTGGCGGCCAATGACGCCGATGCTTTCCTTGCGGAGATCTCCGGTCACACGAAGATGATCCTGCACCTCGCGGAAGGCACGAATCAGGCGGCACGCCACCACTTCCGGGCCCTGCAGCAGTCCGGCGGGAAATGGGCGATCACCAACAACCTCATCGGCATTCACTGCGTGGCACTCACCGGCGAAGACTTCGCGGTGCTGGCCGATCACGGAGGGTCGATGGTGTGGTCTCCGTTCTCGAACCTCTTGTTGTACGGCGCCACGGCCCATGTCGCCACCGCTCACCGCCACGGCGTACCCATCGCACTTGGGTCGGACTGGTCACCGTCGGGCAGCAAGAACTTGCTCGGCGAGCTCAAGGTCGCCCGCTTGGTCGCCCCCGAGGCGTTCGAGGCACGGGACCTCGTCGACATGGCCACCCGTGCGCCAGCCGCGATGCTGGGATGGGACGACGTCCTCGGGTCGATCGCCCCGGACCACCGGGCCGACCTCATCGTCGTGCACGGGGTCGCCGCCGACCCCTACCAGCACCTCATCGACGCGGACGAGACCGACGTCGAGCTCTCGGTGATCGACGGGCGTCCCCGCGCCGGGACTCCGGCGCTCATGAAGCAACTGGGCATCGACGGAGAGCGCGTTGCGTTCGCCGGGGTCACCCGGCTCGTGGACCTCACCCAGTCCGAGCTCGATCCGGCCGTCGCCGGTCTGACCGTCGCTGAGGCCACCAGCATGCTCAGCGACGCGCTCGCCGGACTCGGCGACCAGCGGTCGGTTCGGGGGGCAGTGAGCCGGGGCGACGGAGAGCGGCTGGTGGTGGAAGGTCTCATCGACACCCACACCTCCAACCGTCACAACCTCGCCCTGGACGGTCGACCGACCGGACCACCCAAACTCTCCGAAGAGGCCGCCGAAGTCGATCGGACCACGCTGCATCCGATCACCCTCGATCCCCTGACCGCGGCCGGCGACCACATCTTCGCCGCCACCATCACCGCCGAGACCAACCTGCCGGCCGAGCTGCACACAAAGCTCCCTTCGGCGCTGAAATGAGCGCCTCGCCCGAGACCGCTCCCGCTCACCGGTCCTGTCCGGGCTACCCGCCGCCCTACGACAAGCTGGTCGCCATCTACCCCGGCGACGACGTTTACCCGAGCGCCGACTTCCGCACGGAGTGGGGTCCGATCTTCCACCGCGGACGCCTCGACGGCTCGGCCCGCGTCCTGGTGCTGGGCCAAGACCCGGCGGCCCACGAGTCCATCGCTCGGCGGATCCTGATCGGCGAGGCCGGCCAACGGACTCAAGGGCTGCTGGCAAAGCTCGGCATCACGGTGAGCTACGTCATGGTGAACACCTTCCTGTACAGCGTCTACGGCCAAGCCGGCGGCGAACGCCACGCCCACGACCCCGCCATCGCCGCCTACCGGAACCGGTGGCTCGACACGCTCGCCGCCAACAATCCCTTCGAAGCCATCATCACCCTCGGCGGCCTGGCCGAGACCGCCTATCAGACCTGGAAGGCCACGCAGAACGGTCAGTCCCAAACGATCGTCCAGGCCGCCCTCACCCATCCGACCTACCCCGAGTCTGCCGCGGCGTCGGGACAGACGACGTTGGCCGCCGCCACTGCTGCCATGTTGGCCAACTGGAACCACGCTCTGCCGTCCCTTCACGCCGCCATCACCCACCCCGACATCAAAGTGACCGTCGAGCTCTACGGCACCGCGCTCCTGCCGACCGACGACGCCCCCATCCCCGAAGCCGACCTCCCGCCAGGGCTGCCGACCTGGATGCGCGACCTCAAGACCTGGGCCGAGCGGACTGGGTCCGACGCCGCATCCAAACGGCGAACCATCACCGTCACCGTCCCCAGGGACCAAGCGACTACCGATCCATTACCGTCGAGCTGAGCGCCGCCCCGCTCCACCGGGACCTCGACCTCAGCACCCCCTCGGCGAAGCTCTCCCTCCAACAGAGGTTCCACTCGCTCTCGGGTTGGCTCCACTGCTCGCTGGCGCACCCGCGAGCCAATGGCCGCCGACATCGAAGCCGTGCCAAGGTCCACGTCCAAATCGGCCCTCTCAAGACACTCCGTGACCGCCACCAGGTGGCATGGCCGAGCTCGAGGAGGTCGAGCTGAGCACTGCCGCCCGGGCCCCACACGTCACCTCGACACCCGAGGATCCCGTTCTTGGCCATGACCAACCGCGTGGACTTGGGCCTTCCTACCGCGCTTCGATGAGTTGGATTTCAACTTGATGAACTAGTCCGGAGTCATAGGTCATGCGTAGCGCAATCAATGCACACCTGGCTTAGCAGGTGCTATGTATGAGCGCGGCCACTCGTCTGGTGCCTACCACCTCGTCGTTGTACATCGAGATGGCGACCGACGTCTCTTCGATGATCACCGCTACTCCATGAGCCTTCAGCAATGACAGGGTTTGTGGGCAGACTCCGAGCCTCAGTTCTCGCCCGCGGCTGAGAACGACGACTTCGGGTTCGAAAGTTAGAAGTTCTTCCAGGTCTGTTGGCTGAATACCTGGCTGATGGTGGGTTCCGGTCTCCGCCCAATTCCACTCCCTTCCACCGCCCGGCCAGAGCTTGGCATCTCCATATTTGCCCAGTCCCTCAACTTCGAGTTCGCCCCAACTGTGGCCTAGAACCTTTGGCGAGCGCTCCGACATGTGCTCCATCCCAACGAGGCTAGCGAGCACCTTGAGGTCCTCGGTCTTGGTAGGACCACCATTGCCTTCGAGTGGTCCGAGATATGGTTGCACGCCCGAGTTGCTGTGGTTGGCAGCCGAAAGATGCACGATCCGTCCTCATCCGTTGTAGCCAGCAGCGGTCAACAGCCGGGAGCAGTTATTGGGAGATCCCTCTGCTACCACTGTGGGGGCGAAGGTGGTGGAGCCACAGTGACGTTCTGGATACCACCACCTTGCTCGTCACTGGTGTTCTGGACCAGCGTGCTCGCCCTGACCACCGCGGAAGCCCGTAGCCACCGCCGCGCCTAGAACCACGGTTTGGCCGCAATGCTTCCTGGATGCTCTCAACGTCGGAGCATGACTCCATTCCTCATATCAGCACAACGGAGAGACCTTCAACGGAAGGTCGGCGTGCCTTGGCTCCCCGACCTCTGCGCCTCACAATCAACAATGATTTGGTTTGCGGCACGGAGGCCGGGCTTGCCGCTGACACAGCCGCCGTTGTGAGTACCTGAACTGGCGTCGTACAAGTCCTCGATGGGAGTGGTCACATCAAGACGGTCGCTCCAACCCCAGGCTCCCCCATAGATGTTGCCGCCCTTGAGTCCGTAGAGTTCTTCGATCTCGTGGGGGCCGAGAACCTCTGGATTGCAATTGGGGAGGATGGAGTCACGAAAACCCGGAGCCACTTCCTCGATGGTCTCAAGCACTCGATCGACATACTCTGTTAGCGCGCCGGAGTCGGGGGCGTTCGACCAGGCTTCGAGACCGAACTGGGTAAATAACGAGATGACGTGAGCCTCGGGGTATTGCTCTCGGGTCAAACCCCTAATCAGGGTCGGATCTGCCACCGAGGGGATGGCCATGTCGATCATGGGATGGGTGGATGGGGAGCCTGCTGCAGCTTCTTCGAATGCGCTCTGGATCTTTGACGGCGAGTCAACGCCGATCACAATGGTGCCCCCGTGGACCTCTTTGGCAAACGCCGGATGATCCTTGAACGTGGGCAGCTTGGTAACCACGAGGTTGATCTTCACGACGCCGCTGCGGCTATCCCAATCCTTGATCCGATTTACGAATGAATTCGGCAAGCCTGACTTGATCAACTCGAGGTAGGAAATCTGGGGATGGACTGTAGTGACGATGACATCGGCAGGGATCTTCGTCCCATCCCTGAGTACGACCCCTCGTGCCCTCCCATCAATCACATCGATGTGCTCAACAAGAGCGTTGACCTGGATCTTCGCACCATTGGCGGTTGCGGATCTTTCGATGGCATCGCTGACTGCGCCCATGCCACCCACTGGGAACCCCCAGTCGCCTTGAAGGTTCAGGAGGGCATAGGTGCTCGCCCTGTCGTACGGTCCGCCCCAAATTCCGATGACAGGGGTTACCGAGAGGATGCCCTTGAGTGCCTCGGATTCGAACGGTCCTAGCTCAATCCCTGGAGCGGCCACGGAGCGGAAGCCATGATCAAGAATGTCTCCAACCGACACCTGTTGCAGTTCGCGCATGAGGGCTTGTGCTTGTTCGCCCTGCGGGTCAGGTCTCTTTCCCGTCCGCAAAATCGTGTTGATCTTCTTGAGGGTGGGCTTGAAGTTCTTGAAGCGAAGTAGGTCGCCCGGTCCGGCTTTGGTCGTCAATTCCTTCTCGAGCAGCTGCGGGTCGTCGTCGGGAAGTTGGAGATATCCGTTCTGACGAGGAGCGAAGTAGCCCCACTGGTTGACCTTTCTGAGCCCAAACCTCGTCTCGAGTTCGAGGTCATCGATGAGTTCCTGATCCATCATCCCGAGCGAATAGGAGCACCGGGTCATGTCGATATCGGGACCCCACGGGTGGCCGGTAAACGCTGCGCCGCCGACCTTCTCGTTCTTCTCCAAAACGGTCACGTCCATCCCGTGGCGGGATAAGAGAGCAGCGGTTACGAGGCCGTTATGACCGCCTCCAACGATCACCACCTTGGGTACAGCCCTTGTCTCAACCATGCGAGGCCCTTTGAATCGACGCGGCACACGTTACCCACCCAAGACGGACGAATGCCCGGAGCGTGTCGAAAAAGCGGCGCCTCTTGACGATTCTGGAACGTCTCAAACGGGAGCACCGGAGACAACATCATCCAGATGTCGACACTCCAGCCCGACCCCGCTTCGCGGCCGAACATCTCGGTCGCCGGGCCGAGCGGCACGAGCAGCCACCGCATTCCCAACGAGTTGGAGCCTGCGATCTGGACGGGCGACCCTTGGCCGGCCTTGATTGCGACGGCCCCTGATGAGGCTGTCAGATCAATCGCCGCCTACACCGCAGAAAGAACGAGGGCTCGCTCCGCGTCATCGGTCCTCGGAGCAGCCTGTGGCGACTCGACTTCGATTCGCGGAAGCCAGTTGAGCCAACGAGGCAAGTACCAACTGTGCTCTCCTAGCAAGCTCAACGTGCACGGCAAGACGATCGAGCGGATGAGGGTGGCGTCGATGAGAAGCGCCACCGCCACTCCGAATCCCATCTGTTGGAACATGTCGAGTTGGCCGCGGGCGAAACCGGAGAACACCACCACGATGATGAGTGCGGCCCCCGTGATGATCTTGGCCGTCGAGGCCACGCCGCTAACGACGGCCTCGGTGGTCGAGCCCGTCTCGTCATGGCGTTCCTTGATCCGACTCATCAGGAAGACCTGATAGTCCATCGAGAGGGCAAAGAGCACCGAAAAGAGGAACAGCGGCACCCAGGCGTCGATGGCGCTCACCTTGTGGAAGCCGAAGAAGCCTGCGCCGACCCCGTGGATGAAGACCAGGGTCAAGAGACCGTACGCCGCCCCCACGGAGAGGAGATTGAGCAAGATCGAGACGACGGCGATCATGAGCGACCGGAAGGCCAGCAACAACAGGATGAAACTGAGCCCGAGAACGAACACCAACACGTAGAGGGTGGGTGCGGAAACGGCGCTGAAGTAGTCGGCCGTCTCGGCCGTCTGACCCCCGACGTAGACCCTGGCGTGGGAGCCGGTGAATATCGAAGGAATTACATCGCTACGCAACTGGCGCACTGCGGCCACGTCGGGGCTTGAGACAACGTCACCTCGGATCGGAACGGTCAGCGCCAGGACCTGGCCGTTGGCGGACGCCTGAATGGTGCCGGCCCCAAACCGAGAATCGCCGGCGAGGACTGTCTTGAGCTTCGAGAGGTCCCGCTGGGTCGTGGCACTTCCACCGTCGGCGACAATCTCGACGGGATAGGGAGCCTGGTTCGGGAAGTAGCGCTGTTCGGCGATGTAACCCTGCTTCGACGGGAGACTATTGGGAAGGGTTGCCACGCCACTCTGACCGATATGGATCCCGAGGAGGGGCACCGCCAACGCGAGCAGCACACCGACGGTCAGGGTCAACATGACGAAGCGGTGGCGCAGAACTCCTTCGATGAAACTTCGCCAGATTCGGGATTCGCCCGAATGCGTGCTCCCGAGCTGCCTCCCGACGATGGGCAGACGCAGGGAGTTCACACGATCCCCGAGTAGGTGCAGCATCGCCGGAAGGAGGGTAAGAGCGGCGGCGACGGAGACGACCCCGACGATCACTGCCCCAGCGGCCATGCTGCGCAGGAGATTCGTCGGCACCAAGAACATGCCCAAGAGGGCGATCACGAACGTGGCGCCGCTGAACAGCACGGCTCGACTGGCGGTGGCGGCCGTCCGCTGAATGGCTGCTTGCTTGTCGAGTCCGCCGGCCCTTTCCTCCCGGAAACGGGAGACGATGAACAAGGAATAGTCGATCCCGAGCGCCAAGCCCATACCGGTCATCATGTTGATGATGAAGACCGACAGGTGGAACTCCTCACCGACGAGTGTGGCAATCCCGAGCCCGACGATGATCGAAAGCAGTGCCATCAGCATCGGCATCAGCCCGGCAACCACCGCTCCGAACACGAGCAAGAGGACAACGATCGAGATCGGCAGGCCGAAGTCCAGCTCCCCGTTTCGGAGGTCGCTTGTCGACAAGGTGTTGAAGTCGTTGCCCACCGTGTGGACGCCGGTGACGGCCGCCGAGAATCCACCCCTGTCGTTTGCCGACCGGACCGCGTGCACGACGGGCTTGATGTCGGTATCAGTCGCTGCCCTCAGTGAGATCAGAGCGGCGTGTCGGTTCGGTGACACCAGCGGACTTTCTGAGCCGAGATTGGCCACGACATCGGTGATACCCGGGCTGGTTCGCACCTTCGCCTCGAGGCTGCCGACGATTGCCTTGAAGTTCTCATCGCTGGCGGTCGAGCTCTTGGAGCTGACCACGATGACATCGGTCGGCTTCTGGCGTGCGGACCCGACGACCTCGTTGTACAAGGCTTCGGCCTGGCTGGACTGGGTGGAGCCCACCACTTGGGCGTCTGTTGTCAAACCCTTGAGCGACGTACCGACGAGCACCAGAGCCACCAGGACCAAGAGACTCCAGATGGTGAGAGTGCGACGAGGGCGCCGTGAACTGGCTGCAGCCAGTCTCTGCGTGAGCCGGAAGGTCACGCGGCGCTGGCCTTCGTGCTGTGCGTCCATCAGAAGACCCGATTCCTGGGTCTGGGTGGTTCCGGTCATCTCTAGAGCTCTCCTCCCCCAGGACCAATCACGCCGTATAGAACGTTGTGCTACAGTTATAGCATGGTGTTCTTCAGTAAGCTACCGGGATGGTGAAAAGCCCCCGGACCAGGACGCCGAGCGCCGACATGGTGGATGCGCTGCTCAACTCTGCCGCCGACATCCTGGAGAACGAGGGCCCCGACGCCCTCTCGGTCCGCCGGATCGCCGCCGCCGCCGGCGTCGCCCCCATGGGCGTGTACAACCACTTCGAATCGAAGAACGGGATCATCGACGCTCTGTTCATCCAGGGCTTCGAGCGGCTACGCCTGGCACTCGACACGATCGCCGACATCCAAGATCCGTACGACGCCCTCCGGGAGGGCGGCCACCGCTACCGGGCCCTCGCCCATGCCCACCCGATGGTGTACCGCCTTATGTTCCTGCAGGCCGTCCCCGGCTTCGAACCGAGCGACCACGCACTCGAGGTCGCCACGGGGGCCTTCGCGGCCCTCGTGGCCGCTGTCCAGCGGGCCATGACGGCGGCCGTGATTGCCGAGGCGCCGCCCAACGAGACGGCGCAGCTGATTTGGGCGAGCCACCACGGCTGGGTGTCGCTCGAGCTCATGGGCATCGGCTTCGTCGAGGACCAGGACGCCGCGTTCGACCGCCTCTGCACTTCCCTCCTGGCGGGCCTCCGCCCCTAATCCAAACCGGCATCTCTCGGAGGGCCGGATCAGACCACCCCGTTTCGCCGGACAGTTCGCCGCCGATTGGGCACGGCGGTTGGTCACCCTGTCAGCGCCTCTTCTAGCTACAGCTACGGAATGTTGCCAGCCTGACTCAGAAACTTCGCCGCAATCGGTGCAGCCACCGTGCCGCCTACGCCACCGCCAACAACCAGCACGGCAAACGCAAGATCACCTCGATAGCCGATGAACCAGGCGTCGGTCTGCGGTGGGTTGGCTGTACCGAATTCGGCGGTGCCGGTCTTGCCTAAAGTCCCAGCCGGCAATCCTGCCGCAGCGGCGGTACCGATGGAGCTGGTCACCACCGCGTTCATCATGCTCCGTAGGTCCGAGACAACCGTCGGGTCGAGGGCCCGACCCGGTGCCGAGTCGTCTGGGGAGCCCGTGACCAGCCGAGGGAGGTGCAGACCTCCCGAGTCGACGGAAGCCGCCACGTTGGCCATGGCCAGCGGGGACACGACTACCCGGGCCTGGCCGATGGCGGTGGCCGCCGCCTCCGATGTCGAGGTGGGTACAGGGACCTGTCCTCCAAAGGCGGTCAGCCCCATTTGGATCTTCGATCCGATCCCAAATTGGGCCGCCGTCGAGGTGAAGCTGGCATCGGGCAGGGAACTTGCCAACCCGATGAACGCGCTGTTGCAAGACATGGCGAACGCGTCTTGCAACGATAAGGACGGAGTCGTCTCGCCTTCGAAGTTATGAAAGACCTCCCCGTCGACCGTGATGGTCGAGGGACAGGTTGCTGGGCTCGAGGGCGTCAGGCCACGCTCAATGAGATCGGTCGAGGTCACCACCTTGAAGGTCGAGCCGGGCGGGTAGGCGCCATCGAAAGCCTCGTTTACGGCTTGCGAGTCCGGCGTGCTGACGGAGGCGAGCACGTCTCCTGTCGACGACTGAATGGCCACGATCGCGGCCGGCAACGGCTGGCCGGTCAGCGCGGATTCTGCCGCCTCCTGAACACTCGGGTCGATGGTCGTAGTCACCGGGGTACCGGGGTGCTCGGGAAATCGCCCAACCACTGCGACCGTGCCGCCCGCTTGGTCAGAAACGTGAACGACCGCTCCTGGAGTACCGGCCAATTGGTGCTCGTAGGCCTGCTCGATCCCGCTTTGGCCGACCATGGCTCCATTCGCGTAGGGCGGTCCAAGTGTCTTGAGCTCCTGGGCCGTGATCGGACCGACCGTCCCGACGACGTGAGCAGCGAGCTCCGGAGTGAGCGCACCCCGCGCGCTGTAGGTGTTGAATACGGTCCCGGGGACCGGGTAGATCACTGGCTTGTCTTGTTCGTAGGTGGCCTGGCTCAGCTGAGTCACCGGGACGAACCACGTCGGGTGTGCCATCGCCGTCCCCTCGGCCGCCTGGATCTGACTTGCGGGGACCCCGATCTGGGTCAGAGCGGCGGTGAGTTCGGGCTCGCTCGTTACCCGCGAGCCCTCGATACCCACCGAGACCATCGGGACCGAAGTCGTCAGAGGTGTACCAGCCGATCCGACGATGGCGGCCCGGGCCGGCCACGACAACGTTGTCGCGACCGAGTCCTTTGGTCCGAGGGAAGGGATGATCGACCGGGGCGACCACGCCACCTTCCACGAACCCGACGAGTCGCTGAGCTCCAGCCGGCTGCGTACGTGGAGGATCCCGAGCGAGCCGAGTGTCAGCTGACTCGTGATACGGGCGGTGCCAGTCGCCCCGCTCGTGGAGACTGGCCCGAGTTGGTGGGCTTGCTTCGTCAGGCCCAGGTCAGTGCCAAGTCGCCGGTTGAAGCTCACAAAGTTCGCTGGGGGATGCGAGACAAGCGCGGCCATCGCGCCATAGTTGCCATTGGACCAGGCCGCGAGGTAGCGCTGCACCGTGGCCGTGGGGCCGCTGGAGCTGGTGCCGCACGCGGACAGGAGCCCTCCAGCGGCGACGATGGAGATGAAAAGAACCAATCCCGCCCATGCTCGACGATCATGACTTTGAAGCCGCTTGATGTTCGTCATCTCTAGGGTGTCGACGGCGCTTGAACCGTACAGGGCTGCTTCACGGATCCTTCTGGGAGCGCTCGCTCCGTCATGTATTTCATGATCGGACCGGCGACTGTAGCCCTTTCCGAACCAATTGCCTAAGCAGTAACTAGATCGCGTCGCGTCATTGGGCGCTCAAAGGCCGGGTGGTTCCCAACCTTGCGAAAGGTCAAATCCTGTACAAGACCGGCCAACACGAACGCACGAGCTACGGCGCAGTTTCGTGTCGAGAACCCAATCCGACATTCGGGATATCGGTACACGGTCGACCGAAAGGTTTTACGACCTTTCAGTTTGCTACCGCAATTGACGTTCTCATCGGGGCGTGGAGCTGCCCCATGGACCTGAAGAATACGGCTTGAACTACTGACAATGGAGCTCACCACTTGGCCCGCAGATGATGCATTGGTTGCTCTGGCGATCAACGGCTTCGTCAGCCGCTCGCATCGCGAGCAAGCAGGGGCACAAGCACATCGGCGTTCGGGCTTCCCCAACCGGTTACCGGATCCCAGCCCACGCCAGCTTGGTAGCCCGCAATCGTCCCTTGGGGGAACTCGGCCGTGTTGTTCCCCACGGTGATGTCGTGGAACGCCTGGTGGTAGTGCGAGCCAAGGGCGATCTGGTAGACGGCTGGGTTGACGAAGCCGAGATGGCGCTTCGCGAACTGGTCGGCCAGGGTCACGATCCCGGCCCAGAGGGGAGCGCTCGCGCTGGTGCCGGCGTGCCCGCTGATCGAATATCCACCGCCGACATTGCTCGTGACGAGTGGAAACCCGGTGTGCGCGTTAGCGTCAGCTGCGACGTCGGGAATGCCGCGCATTGCACCGATCCCCTCGACACCACTCTGGTAGGAGGGCCGGCCAAAGAGATTGCTGAATCCCCCACCCGACGCCTGAAAAGTGGAGCCCGGGTCGGGCTGGCCCCAGGCGGTCTCGCTATTCCAGGCCCCTGTCCTGTGGCTCGCGTCGAGCGTGGTGCCCCCGACGCTGAGGACGAGCGGGTCTGAGGTGACCAGGCTGACCTCTTTCATTGGCGTAAAACCAGGACCGTTCCCGCCGAGGACTGTGATGAGTGCGCATGGCTCGCCGGCCGCACCAACGTCGCCGCTGGCCGCCACGACGGTGACGTGGTGAGCGGCATCGTTAACGAGCGCGGCATTCAGCTGAGTGACCTGTGCAGTGGTGACGCAGTGCTCTCCGCCGATCTGCCCGGCCGGGCTCAGGGAGATGACGCCGCCCGCCGAGGCACCAAGCCGTAAGGCGGCGACAGAAGCCGCGACGGCGTTGTCTGCGTTGTTCAGGGAGTTCCCCTTAACCAACAGGATGGTGAGGGCGGCGCGAGGCGCGATCGCATGGACCACCTCAACGTCCAAGACCTCCTCTCCGAAGGCGTACCAGGGATGCGCCGGGTGGGGAAATGTGCTTATAAATCTGAGGGTCGGCGCCGGCAGGTGGAATAGATGGTCGAAGGCGACGAAGTCCTGGCGCAGGTCGCTGACTGTTGGCGGTGAGAGCTGTGACTCGGCCAGTTCGGGCAAGACAACGGTCTCGCCACGGCCGTCGATCCCGCGCTGGAGGAGCGGATTAACACCGTAGGCGACCTCAAGCTGTTGAGGCGTGTAGCACGTGGTCACCGATTCGCAGTCGGCCGTCCCGCTCGTAGTCCCTGCTTGCAATACCGCCTTGGTGGATGAACCAGCGGGCGCGACACTGCTCACCGCTACGAGCAAGGAGAGCGCCGCGGCGCTCGCAACCAGGATTGTCATTCGACGGATCATGAGGGACTCGAACCACTGCACATCGAGATGTGGATTTCCCGGGCGATGGGAACGACCAGGCCGAGTTGGTCGACGGATGACTGCGGACTCACGATCGAATGTCAACCCTGCCCCGGAGCTTCGGGGCTTCGGCCGGCGTCGGCGTCTTGGATGCCTGCGCGACGTGCTTGTAGGCCGGTTTGCGCCGGTTAATGGTGGATAGCATACTCAGTATGCTATCCAGTATTTCCGCGAAGTCAAGGTCCGGCTTGGTGGGGATCTCGAGTGCTCCAGCGAGTGACCGCCGACTCAAGGGACAAACGGGAGTGGTCCGCTCAGTCCCAGCGGCTCAGGTCGGGTGTCGACGTCGAGGTCTTCACCCCAGCACGGCACCTCTTGGACAGGTTCAGTCGGATCCGAATCAGCTCACGGGGCCCGGCCATCTGGACCGTCACGGGCTCGCGACTGCCGGTCCTCCCGGCGATGGCCCCAATAGCCACGGCAAGGGCTGATGTGCCCGGCCCGACTTCGCCATCTATCGGTTCTTCACGTGCCACTGCCGACCCCGGAAGACGGATGGCTTCTATACCTAGCCGATGGTGGCCTTAGGCTCCATTTTGTTCGCGGCGGAGTTCCATTCGTACACGAAGATTGGTCCGTTGCCGTCGCGGTGTCCCTGTCCGAAGTTGTAGCTTCCGCCTCCGCCGGGAAGCTTGACACTGGTCAGGGACTGCCCCCCTTTGTTGAAGGTGGCGTTGTTCAGTGTCTTGCCGGCGGCCTTGACGATGTTTTCGAACAGCGCGAGCTGCTGGCACGCGTTCTCCGGGGCATTCCACGTCACCGGAGTAGAAGCGGTCGCGGTGACGGGATTGTTGATCTTCGCGTTTGGCTCGGCCGCCTGGACGGTTGCGACGCAACGACGCATCGCCGGATCGTTCCACTCCACGGCAGGTGGTGGAGCGCTTCCTGAAGTCAACGCGCCCTGGAGCTCGGCGTCGTTGTAGTTGGACTTGCTGGACAAGACGGTCTGGAGATCGGGGTAGTCCGGCACGATCAATCTCGGGTGGTAACTGCTCTGGTTGTTGTTGAGTGCCTTCGGCCAACTGACGCCGCCGTTGCCGACAGCGATGACCACGTTCGCGCCCTCAGTCTTGAACTTCTGAGCGATAACGCCGTACTCCGAACTAGTCGCCGCCTGGTCGTTGTCCGGAACACCGTTGATGGCGGTCTGCACCACCTTTACCTTCAGCTTCTTGAGTGCAGCGAGCACAAGGTTGACCTCGACTTGGTCGGACTTGTCTCCCACCACTGCGATCTTCTTGTTGGCGAAGACACCTTCCTGCTTGAATGCCGCCATCTCCTTGGGAATGAGGTCGTTGGAAGAAAGGCTGTTGTTGAACCATGGGGCTTTGGCCTGTGCAGACTGTGAGTTGGTCAGCGTCCCACCGATCAACGGGGTGTCGTGGGCCGAGACATAGCAGGCCGTATCGGCGGCCTGGAAGAACCCGAGAACAGCGAACACCTTCTCGTCCTCGGTGAGTGCCGTGCATGCAGTGGCGGCGGGTGCGGTCCCGATGGGATTGATTGGCTCGAACACCGGCACGATCTTGCGACCGTTGATCCCTCCCCTGGCGTTGATCTGCCGGATCAGCGCGGTGTAGGCGACCTTGTAGTCCCCCGGATCAATGTTGACGATGTTGCGGATGGCCGCGGCGTCGAGATAGGTGATACCGAGCTTGATGCTTGTCGGCGTCACCCCCTGGGCAGATTGGCCGGCGGCGGCGTCCGCGAGTTCAGGGGCCACGAGGATAAGGCCGCTGATCGCCATCAGTGCGGCAACGATCCCGGTGAGCGCTCTGCGCATGTCGTGCTTTCCTTCCGTGACGGTGGGTTCCGCCTCGACTTCCGGCAGTGACGCGGTTGCCGGCCAGCAACCGACACGGTATCCCGCTGTACTTACTCGTGTCAACATAGAGTCAGCCCTGGTCATTGCGTCCGGGCCGGAAAGGAGGAACTGTGGCATCAACGCGTCGACCGACCAGCCACGACGTGGCCCGCGCCGCCGGTGTGTCCCGGGCGACGGTGAGCTACGTCCTCAACGACGTGACCCGACAGCGGATCTCGCCGGAGGTACAGCAACGCGTCTGGAAGGCAGTCGAGGAGCTGCACTACACGCCCGACCACCATGCACGGATGCTGAAGACGAAGGAGAGTGACATCGTCCTAATCGTCATGGTGGGCGCGACTCCGGGTCCCGTGCTGGTGCAGATGATCGACACTCTGACCCGCCGGGTAGCCGCGGCAGGCTATACGCCGCTGATCGATTTCACGGGCACGCCCTCGCCCACTGCCTTCAGTCGGGCGTGCGAACGGATCCAGCCGGTTGCCGTTGTCGCACCCGGTGCTCTCCTCTCCCCGCGGGTCGTCAAGACACTGGAGCTGAACGGGACCCGCTGCGTGCTCGCCGTCGGTGACGGTCCGGGCAAGTCGATCGCCCGGATGCGGTACTCGCAGGAATCGGTAGGGGAGGCCGCTACCAACTACTTGGTTCAGCAGGGACGCAAGCGGGTGCTTGTCGTCCTGCCAGACGATCCGCGCCTGGCCGACATCGCCGCCGCGCGTCTTGACGGGGTCCGACGGGTACTCGATGAGCGGCGGCTGCGCATTGCTCACGTGCCGATGGATCTCGACGCAGCGCGAGACACGATCCTCACTGCAGTGCACGGCAAGCACGTCGCCGACGCCGCGTTCGTCTACAACGACGAGTACGCATTGATCGTGCTGCAGATCCTGCTCGACGCTGGCATGTCGGTGCCGGACGACATCGCAGTGATTGGATGCGACAATCTGCACTTCGCCGCGCTGACGCAGCCGTCCCTGACGACGATCGATATCGGAGATATTGGAGGCCAGATCGCCGACTTTCTCCTCGCCATGTTGGAGGGGCGACGACGGCCCCCCGGGACGATAGGCAGGGCAACCGTCATCCCTCGAGAGTCCGCATAAGGCAAATACCGCCGAGTTCGGGGCCTGGGGCGCTACCTTTTGACACGTGTAAGTGCCACTCGTATCATCGCTCCCGTCGGCGTGTAGAGGAGGAGCCTTCCATGGCCGAGGTGACGCTCGAGGACGCCGGACGTGGCGACGGTAATGGCGCAGAACGGTTGGGTCTCGCAGACCAGGCTGCGCTGACCGTCGGCGTCGGGTGGTGGCATACCGCGGGCGCACCCGCCTTGGGTCTCGAAGGTGTCCATGTGAGCGACGGACCCAACGGCGTTCGGGGAAGCCGTTGGGGTGAGATTTCGGCCTGCATGCCGTCGGCAACCGCGCTCGGGGCGACCTGGGATCCACGTCTGGTGCGACTGATCGGCGAGGTCCTCGGCGACGAGGCACTCGACAAGGGAGCCCGTGTCCTGCTCGCCCCCACGGTCAACATCCACCGACACCCGGTTGGTGGCCGCAACTTCGAGTGCTTCTCCGAGGATCCATTGCTCAGCGCAGCCATGGCAGTGGCCTACGTGCAAGGAGTCCAGAGCCGGGGCGTTGGCTGTGCCATCAAACACTTTGCGTGCAACGACCAGGAACTCGAGCGGATGTCGATCGACGTCGAGGTAGACGAACGCCCCTTGCGCGAGATCTACCTCGCGCCCTTCGAAGCGGCGGTCCGTGAGGCCGGTGTGTGCATGGTCATGTCGGCCTACAACAAGCTCCGCGGTGAGTTTTGCAGCGAGAACCGGGACCTGCTCGCGGGCGTGCTCAAAGAGGAGTGGGGCTTCGAGGGCGTCGTGGTGTCCGACTGGTTCGGGACGAACAGCACCGCGTCGGTCAGCGCCGGACTGGACCTCGAGATGCCAGGTCCCGCTTCCTTCCTCGGCCCGCACCTGGTCGACGCGGTAACCCAGGGGCTGGTGCGCGCCGCAACCGTGCACGACGCCGCAGATCGCGTCCTGTGGCTCCTGCGACGGGTCGGCTCCGCCCCTGTCATGACACGCCGCTCCGCCGACGAAAGGGCCGCCCTGGCACGCCAGGCCGCTGCGTCGGCCATCGTGCTGCTGAAGAACGAGTCCCCCCAGCTCCCCATCGACCCCGCCGTCATCACCCGTCTGGCGGTGGCGGGGCCGGCAGCCACTCGGCTGTGTCCCCAAGGTGGCGGCGCGGCCGAGGTCACGCCCCCCTACGTCCGCTCGCCGCTTCAGGCCATCACTGAACGGGCGGGGAGCGCCGCCGTCAGCTACGAACCCGGTTGTGACATCCCGGGTACTGCGCTCCCCCTCGGTCCGTCCGGACTGCACACCCCAGACGGCCGCGAGGGCATCGCGGTCGAGTACTTCGAGGGCGACGACCTCGACGGTGAGCCGATCCATCGCGACGTCTTCACCGTGTCACGCCTCGTCTGGCTCGGTCCGCCCCATCCGAGTCTCATCCCGGGCCGGTTCACGGCGCGAGCCACAACCGTCTTCACCCCGGACCGGACCGGTACGTGGGACTTCGGTCTCATCGCCACCGACGCCGCCCGTCTCTCTCTCGACGGGGTGCTGCTCTTGGACACCACCACCGCCCCGCCTGGCGAAGGGTTCTTCGGCTTGGCCAACCAAGAGGTGACCGCCACGGTGGAGCTGGTCGAAGGTGTTCCCTGCACACTGACTGTCGAATTTCGTGCCGACAACGACCTCCCGATCGCGGCGGTCTCGTTCGGCGGGTCGTTCCGGCCGGCCGGAGATGCTCTGGAAGCGGCGGCGGCCGCGGCCCGGGCGGCCGACATGGCGCTGGTCTTCGTCGGCACAGACAGCCGGTGGGAATCCGAGGGAAAAGACCGCACCACCCTGCGGCTGCCAGGCGAACAGGACGCTCTGGTACGGGCGGTGGCCACGGCCAACCCGCGCACCGTCGTGGTGGTGAACAGCGGCGCTCCGGTGGAGATGCCGTGGGTGGACGACGTCGACGGCATTGTCCAGGTCTGGTACGCCGGACAAGAAGGGGGCGCGGCCGTCGCCGATGTGCTCTTCGGGGACGTCGACGCCTCGGGACGGCTTCCCACCTCCTTCCCGGTGCGTTTGGAGGACACGCCCGCGTACCCCTTCTATCCAGGAGACGGGCACACCCTCCACTATGGCGAGGGCATGTTCGTCGGCTACCGCCACTACGACACGAAGGATGTCGCCCCGCGGTTCTGCTTCGGTCACGGTCTCTCCTACACGACGTTTTCCTTCGATGACCTCACCGTGGCGCGTGACGGAAGCGACTTGGAGATGGAGGTCGATGTCACCAACACCGGCCACCGGCGCGGAGCCGAAGTGGTCCAGGTCTACGTGCGTCGGCCTGCGTCCCGGGTGGAACGGCCGGACAAGGAACTGAAGGCCTTCGAGAAGGTGTGGTTGGACCCGGGGCAAACCTTGCGGGTGCGCCTCACCGTGACCGAACGAGCCCTTCGTCACTGGGACAAGCACGACAATCGGTGGACGATCGAACGTGGTGAGATTGAGATCCTCGTCGGCGCGTCATCACGCGATATCAGGCTGGGGGCCGTGACGACGCTGTAGCGTCCGCGGCCGCAGGGGGCGAACGCGGCGCGGCTGAAGGCACACCATGTAGGCACGAGCCAGCAACGGAACGGAATGGAGGCGCGATGGAACTCGTTGTGACCACGGAGCAGGGGAAGGTCAAGGGCTCGGCCGAGACGGGGTCCGTCGCGTTCCTCGGGATCCCCTACGCAGCGCCGCCGGTCGGCGAAGGCCGGTTCGGGCCGCCGCAACCGCCGGAGTGCTGGGAGGGGACTCGCGAGGCCATCACCTGGGGAGCCACCGCCCTGCAACCTCGTCAAGAATTCACCCTGATCCCAGAACCCCTGGTGGATGGGGACAACTGCCTGAACCTCAACGTGTTCACGCCGGATCCGGGAAACTCGGGTCTGCCGGTGCTGGTGTGGATCCACGGCGGCGGGTTCTTCGCCGGCTGCAACGCAAGCCCCTGGTACAAGGGGGAGCACTTCGCCCGCGACGGTGTCGTATTGGTGAGCATCAACTACCGGCTTGGTATCGAAGGCTTCCTGTCGATCCTAGATGGCGGCGTCAACCGCGGCGTCCTCGACTGGCTGGCCGCCCTGGAATGGGTGCAGCGCAACATCGAGGCCTTCGGCGGAGATCCGGCAACGGTGACGGTGGCGGGACAATCCGCCGGAGGAGTGGCGGCCGCCCTCCTTCTCTCCATGCCCCGGGCACGCGGGCTCCTCCGACGCGCGATCTGTATGAGCGGACCGGTCACGTTGGTGGGAAAGGCCGAGCAGGCACAAGAAACGGCTCGGGCCATCGCCGAGGACCTCGGGACACCGCTCACCCGACACGCCCTCAGTGAGGTATCGCTCGACAGGCTCCTCGAAGCTCAAGCGCGCCTGATGCCGATCGGACCCGGCGGCACGCCGGATGTCCAGGCGCTCACGGACGCGGGAGGTGGGATGTTGCCACTGGCGCCCAGCGTCGACGGCGACTTGATTCCGTGCAGCCCGCTCGAGGCGGTGCGCGCAGGTGTGGGCGCCTCGTGCGATCTCTTGGCAGGTACCACAACGGAGGAGTTCAACATGGTGTTCACCCTGTTGGGCGGTGCCGTCGATGACGACGCAGCTGACCGTGCCTTGCAGGGCACCGGGCTGTCGGCCGCCGACACGCAGGCATACCGCGATTCCCAACCGAGCGCCACGGGCACCGAACTCCTGGGTCAGGCGTTGACCGACAGGATGTTCCGGGTGCCGACCGAAGCGCTCTGCGCCGCGCGAACCGGCGCCGACGGTGGCACCTTCCTGTACCAGTCGGCCTGGCGCTCGCCGGCCATGGGCGGAATCCTGGGTGCGGCGCATTGCGTCGATGTTCCCTTTGCGTTCGACAACCTGGACGCGCCGGGTGTTGATGCCGCTCTCGGGTCCGAGCCTCCTCAGGAATTAGCGGACCTGATGCACAGGGCCTGGGTCGACTTCGTGACTGATGGCGATCCTGGTTGGCCCTCCGCTACCCTCGACGCACGGCAGGCAATGGTCTTCGACAACGAAAGCCGCGTTGTCGATGACCCGCTGCGCCTCCCGCGCGCTCTGTGGGCGCCAACTGCATAGTCCCCCTCGCAGCCCAGCAGCGTGGACCCACCCGACGTCATGAGCACAGAAACGCAGACGGCCTTCGACGAGGTGCTGGAGGAGGCGCGGCATGTTGAATCAGGATCCGCTGGTTCCTGCCGGATCGCCCCCGAGCAGGACCAGGTCACAGTTGTCCCGGTGGTGGGGCTATGAGTGGCCAGCCGACGAGAAGAGGTCATGTCGCATCCCAGTCAGTGCTGAGCCGACCACTCCAGGACGGTCGACGCTTCTCAACGAACGCCACAACGCCCTCGCGTGCGTCGGGCGCACCCATGAGGCGGCGGTGGTAAGCGGTCTCGCGGCTTTCCACGCCGTCGGGCGAAAGGTCCCAGGAGTCCCACAGCAGGCGCTTGCTATAGGCGACCGAAAGCGGCGCGACGTTGATCGCGATATCCCGGGCCAGATCAAGCGCGACGCTGAGCACCTCGTCCGCAGGGAGAACTTGGCTGCAAATGCCGAACTCACGCGCCTTGTGCCCATCGAAGGTCTGGCCAGTGAGCAGGATCTCGGCCGCGGCGGACATGCCCGCGATCCGTGGGAGCGTCCAATGCGAATAACCGTCTCCCATTACTCCGCGGCGCACCTGCACTATCCCGTACTTCGCATCGTCTGCAAAAATGCGGATGTCGCATTGCAGCGCGATGGTGAAGCCGATCCCGATCGCGTGACCGTTCACTGCAGCAATCACCGGTTTTCGGACCTTCCACGCCGGCATGGGAAGGGCGGCCGCGCTGAACTCGTCCCCATCGGGCGCCGCAAAGGTGTCGCCTCCGCTACTCATATCGGCGCCCGCACAGAAGGCCGGCGGCGTACCCGTGAGGATCACGGCACGCACCTCGTCCATCTCGTCACATCGGAAAAACGCCTGTGAAAGCGCAGCGCCCATACCGGCACCAAAGGCATTTCGTACCTCTGGGCGATTCAGAGTGATGACGGCCACACCGTCTTCGATCGTCAAAAGCACTACGTTGGTCACGATTACTTCCTAGTCGCGATCGCCTCGGTGAGGGATGCAGAACGGCTGCATGCTCCATATGTGCTCTCGGGCATGACTGGGGTCAATCCGGTTTATGCCCTTCGTCGGGGTCTTCTCGCTCCTGACGTAGCGCAACGCCGGCTACGTCGGACTGGACCACTTCGTCTTGCCATGGTTGCGTCACCCGTTCCTCTGCAGCCAATTCATTGGGACGGATCTCGGACGTGAACAAAATCGAGAGAACCACCAGCCAGGTCGCGACAAAGATCATGCTGGCGATGACATCGGTGCTCCAATGCACGCCTAACTCGATCCGGGAGAAGGCGACAGCGCCAACCGCAAGCGCGGCGAGCACCCCGGCGAAGGCCCGGTACACCGCGTGTGGGCCGATTCGCGTCACGACCAGGGTCAAGGTCGCGAAAACCACGATGGCGGCGCCGGTGTGTCCAGACGGCCACGACCAACCGTGCGCCGAGACGAGCCGGAGTCCGGGCGGCGGGCGGGATCGATGGACGACGTGTTTGGCGAGAGACACGCCGCCGGCCTCCCCAGCCCAGGCAATGACCGCCACAATCACGGCGGCCACGGGGAGGCGTCGAAGAAGGGCCAGGACTACCAAGAGGATGCCGGTCGACACGAGTGCAACCCACGAACCGAGCCAGGTCACGACCTTCATGACCGAGTCCAACGCCGGCGTCCGGTGAGCAACCACAACCGAGGTCACATGGCGGTCAAATTCGTTGACCGAAGAGGAGTGCGTGACCCCGACACCGACGACGATCAGGATCCCGGTCAAGAAGATCCAGGCCAGAACGAGCACCAGCGCCGTCTTCCAGAGGCTCCTGTGCCGGCGCACGAGATCCGTCGCATCGGTCATCGATGCGTCACGCCCCTTTCGCGTTCCTCAGCGGTAGGCGGCTGACGAGTACACCGTCCAGTCGCCGGTCCCATGACGCACCGCCGGCCACTTGATCACTTGGGCTCGACCCTTAAGATACCCCTCCCGACCCGGTCGTTCTCGGTGACCAGGGCGGCGATCTGGCCCGAGTGTCTCCCTCGTCTGGTCACGCCAGGCCCGTAGGGCTCGTTGCCGGTTTCTGCGGTTCACCAAGATGACCACCAAAGCCGCGATGGCCCAAACGAGCAGGCCCGCGATGATCCATCCCTAGGGAGCAGAGGTTTCCTCGGAGGAGCTCACTGGGACTGTTGTCGTGGTGGTCGTCGTCGACTGACCGGTCAGTGCGGCGACGGTTGCTCCCGACAGAGCGAGCACCCGCTTGACCACCCCGGCGTTCGGCTCCGTCGTTGTGCGGTTGGTCCTGTCGCCGTCGCTGTGGTCGTGGTCGTCGCAGG
Organism: uncultured Acidimicrobiaceae bacterium; assembly: GCA_963809715.1. Taxonomy (GTDB): domain Bacteria; phylum Actinomycetota; class Acidimicrobiia; order Acidimicrobiales; family RAAP-2; genus Bog-473. The sequence continues at coordinate 275,727 of CAWEKO010000004.1, forward strand.
CGTCGTGGTGAAGCCGTCCGCATTTGCTCCAGATCGGAGGGGTGGGGAGCCCGTGATGAGCTCGGTGAAGAACACACTTCGCAGCTTGACGTCTCGTTCGAAGAGCGTCACCCGGCACATGGCAAGGTAACGATCCGGCCGGTACCGCTGTGCGTGACCTGCGTGAGAGCGGAGGCAGATCCGGTGAGTAGGAACCGGCCAGGGCGGGCGTGGTTGTCGATGTTCGAGCAAAACTGGTCGTACGGACGAATCCCACGAAATCTTGGGGCATGGACTTTCGGGCGGTTAACGTCACCTGACCATGGCGAACGAGACCCCTCCCGGTGGACCACCCGTGACGTCCGTCGCCGAAGCCATATCTCGGATGCAGCACATCGAGGCTGTTCTGCCGGCGGGAGACGGCATCGCCTGCTTCAATCGCATGTACCTCGAGGTCACCCAGCAGGTCGACGACCGTATCTCACAGGGATTCTTCGCGGATCCTGCGTTCATGAGCTTCTTCGATATCACCTTCGCCAACGTCTACTTCGCGGCCGTCGACATGCTGGCCAACGAACCGACCAATGTTCCTGCCGCCTGGCAACCCTTGTTCGACGCGCGCTCCAAGGCGGACATCTATCCGATCCAGTTCGCGTTGGCCGGAATGAACGCGCACATCAACCACGACCTTCCGATCGCCCTCGTCGACACGTGCACCAATATGGATACCGCTCCCGACCAGGGCGGCCATCACGCCGACTACCAAAAGGTCGACGTGCTGCTCGACGCCGCGGAGCAGTCGATCCGGCAGTCCTTTGAATCGAGCGTTGTCCTCGATGTCGATCGCCACGCGCAATCCGTTCTCGACCTGATCGGGAGTTGGAGCATCAACTCCCGCGAGACGTCGCCTGGGACACCGCACTGGCACTGTGGCAATGTCGAAATGTCACGACCGTCGAGGATCTCCTCATGAATTCCGTTGCCCGCACCGTGGCGATGGCGAGCCGCTGTCTACTGACTTCCGGTGAGGCGGAGGGCGAACGGGTTCAATCGGCTGGGACCCGGTTGCTCTCGCTCTTCGGATTCGAGCTCCGCTGGCGAGGGTGAACACGGCCGCCGCGAGATCCACGGGTCGACGATTGTCGTGCCACGCAGTCGTTCGGCCAATCCAACCCCAAGCACCTGGGGCACGGCTCCGCCGGATTTCTCGAAGCTTCCTGATGAGCACTGGCGCAGGGCGTCTTCTGGCACGCTGGCCGGTGGCCCGAGTTCCGCACTGAGCGAGAGACGGAGGAGAAGATCAGGTTCGCAACGTCGGCCGAGCATCACTGGGACGGGTGCCGGGCGAAGACGTCCCGGCAACAGCCTCGGAGACTGGGTCAGGATATGGCCCAGGGAGGGGTCACCATGAAGAAATTTCTTTGCACGTTGTGGATCACGGCGACCGTATTTGCTTGCGTTGTAATCGGAGCCGATCGAGCCAGCGCAGTTGGGCAAGCCCGGGGCGTCACCCCGACCACTATCACGATCGGCATTCCATATATCGACCTGGCCACCGTCGACAAGCTTTACGGGTTGCACCTCAACCAGGGGAGCTACCCCGATGCCTACGACGCCTTGATCGACAACCTGAACGCGCACGGGGGCATCAATGGACGCAAGGTCATCGCCAAGTACGCGCCGGTCAATCCAGCGGTGCCGACCTCTGGTGCCACATCGTGCACCCAGCTGGTTCAGGACGACCACGTGTTCGTCGCCGTCAATCCGTACTTCGGGATCTGCTATCTCGAAGCAGGCGTACCAACCATAAATGGAACGGTCGCCGCAACCGTGTCGGGGCACGCCGCGCCGAACTTCACCCTTCAGGCTCCAGCGAACGTGTACGACCCCATCCAGCTGGCCATGCTGACGAGAATGGGCGTATTCAAAGGCAAGAAGGTCGGTGTTTGGGGAGGCCCGACCGATTCGGCGGAAGTGAAGACCGTCGATGCTGCGCTCGCGAAGGACCACGTGCACGTTGTCCAGACGGCATTCGACTCGGCCCCCGCCACCGACTCCGTCGGCCAAGCCCAACAGGACGCGGTGATCGCCCAGCGCTTCCAGAATGCAGGAATCGACGAGGTTGTGGCTGTCGGTCAAGGGTCTGCGGGATGGCCGCTCGACCAGCAAGCTAACCAGAGCACCTACAACCCGCCTTGGGTGGCGACCAACTACAACGCGTTGTACGGCTTCGCCATCGGCTCGAGCGCCAACCCGGTTTACCTCAGGAACGTGCTTGCGACTACACCCATCCCCGCTGCCACCGCCGAATGGAAGGATCCGCTGATCCAACATTGCGTCGCGACCATCGAGAAGGAGTCTCCCGGTGACTCCATCTCCAGCCCGATCGGGCAGTCGGTGTCGGACACGTCGAATCAGACCTACATCGCGCCAATGTCAGCCTGCACGAATCTCGCAATGTTCACCGCTATCGCCAAGGCAGCCGGCAAGAACCTCACCGTGTCGCACTTCGAAACTGCAGGTTTTGGACTTCACAACGTGACATTCCCTGGCATTGCCAGCTCCGTTTCGTTCGGTCCAGATCAGGCCTACGCCAACGTCCCCATCTACCTCGCCCACTACGACCCGGCGCTCAAGCAGATGCTTATTGCCTCGCACCCGGCGTCCAATTGAAGGCGGTGCGCCTCTATTCCGAACCGGTACTCGGAAAATTGGTGAAACACGCGGTGAGCGGGAGTACTGTTCGAACATGGTGAGCCTGGACCTTCGCACTCGAACCGACAGCGATGTCGCCGCACTCGACGACGTCGAATTCCTTGAGCAACAACTCCCGGATTTGGCGGCAGCTCGCGCGGATCTCGCGATCCCGGGAGCTCTTGAGTTGGGCATCCATTCGCTGACAATCGACACGGTCGATGGGACGTGGACGCTTTCGATCACAGATCGCTCCATTCAGGTTGCCCGCGGCGATCACGGTCGGGCTGCCGTACGGCTCGATGCCGCGGAGCTGACGGACATCGTCTACGACCTGCAGACCCCTATGACCTTTCTGACGGCAGGAACGCTCAAAATGGAGCGGGGCAATCTCGGCGATTTCCTTGACTGGTGGGTCGTCCTGCGATCGCTGATCGACGGTCTTCCGGTTCACACGGCCGGATCTATCGAGTTTTGTGACCGCAAGGGCGAACCACTGGACCTGCACACCTCGTTCGAGTCCGACGACGATCCCGAGGACATAGCGCACTTTCTGGGGGAAGCCGGCTATCTCCATCTGAAGAGCGTGTTCACCGAAGAGGAGATGGCTCAGGTGTCGGCGGATATCGACGGCGCCGCACCCCTCTACCGCCCTGACGACAACCGATCGTGGTGGGCGCGAACGGCAGCCGGTGAGGACCGCCCGGTACGGCTTCAGTGGTTTCAGGATCACAGTCCTACGACGGCCGCACTGCTCGATGATGACCGCTTCCTGCGGATTGGCCGGCTGACGGTCGACGGCCACACGGCTCGCACCCAGGGCAATCGAGTCGAGGCTCTCGTGAAGCCCATCGGAGTCGTCGAGGGCATCTCCGACCTGCCGTGGCACAAGGACTGCAGTCTCGGGAGACATTCCTACCAATGCTGCGGGATCATCGTGGGAATCTCGGTGACAGGCGCAGACGAACGCTCTGGCCAGCTCGCCGTTGTCGCCGGATCCCACAGAGCCCTGGTGCAACCCGCTTTTGCTCGGCAGAGTTGGGGACTCCCGGAGATCGGCCTCCCGACCCGTACTGGCGACGTGACGGTGCACACATCGTGCACCATGCACATGAGCCATCCCCCAGTCGACAGGGAGCGTCGAGTCATGTACACGGGTTTCTCCTTGCCTCCCAGGAGCGGAGATGCTGCCCGCAAAGGGGTCGACGTGCTGTCCCGCGTCCGCGAGCAGGCGCATCGAGTTGTCAGTCAGGCGCCGGGACACCTCTCGTGACGCTCCGGACTTCGGCCGAAGCTGTCTCGAACACAGAACCGGATCACGACCGCAGCGCCTGAAGTGGCCTGACGACGGCTCGTGCTGCCGCATCTCCCGGGAGACCCCGGTCGAGTCCGCGCAGCCGCCTCTGCTCGGGGGAGAAAATGAGGCCGGGGCAACGCCGCACCTGGTCGACCACACCGAGTCGGAACTTGCCCTCATTCCGTGAGTGGCACGTTCGGGCTTGGCTCATCGCAACTCGAGGACCATGCTTCCCCCCTCGGAACCGATCACTGTGAAGCCCAGCCGGACGTACATCTGCCAGGCATCGTTGTTCGGGTCGACGTGGCACCTGAGAGGTACTCCATCGGCACGGGCTTTCTGGGTCAACTCTCCGATCATCCAAGTGGCCAGTCCCCGCCGACGAGCCGAAGGCGCCACCGCGAGATCGATCAGCAGAAGATGGTCAGTCGCCGGTACTTCGATCAACCTCCCCACGGGTTCTCCGTCCTCGACGAGCAGCCACGACCTGGCCTCGGGGTAGTGCCCGGCATAGTGGCGACGCTGCGCTTCATATTGCATGTCGAGCAACTGAGTCAGTCCCTCTTCGCTGAGGTGGGCTGACTCGAAGCCGCCCGACCGGCTCGTTGCGAAGAGCCACCGCAGGAACGGAGTGTCGGCCGGCACGGTCGGTCGGAGCAGGAGGTTTCCGGGCACCGACCGAGGATATGCAGACGGAGACCCGCGGGGGCCCGGGAGGAGCTCGAAGTGGTGGGGTCGCTGGTCCCTGGCTTTCTTCTTTCCCCGGAAGGAACGGGAAAGAGATACGGGAAAGAGATAAGGTGCCAACGTGGAGGGTCGCTTCGGGCGGAGACCGCTTTTTCAGGGGGCGCTGGCCGTCACCGCGGCGGCAGTCATTCCTTGCGCCACCGGCGCCAGTGCGGCGACAACGGATCCCTTGACCCGGTCATCGTTCAGCCCTTTTGTCAACAGCACATTCCACGTCGCCGACGGTAGGCGACGGGTGCCGGTAGTGCTCAGCCGGATCGATGACATCACCTCGACCACGCAGTCGACGCGAGAGGATCGTTTCTCTCTCATCTTCAAGGGCACCGACGACCCGTCGCTCTCGCAGAAAACCCGGCGTCTGGTCCACGTCGACCGACCGGCGGTGGACTTGTTCATCGTGCCTGTTGGCATGAGCGGCAACGGCCAGACCTACCAGGCGATCATCCACCGAAGCGCCTGAGTGGCGCCCTAAACCAGAGGAGACCGAATGAGCACTCCGTTTCTAGGAGAGATCCGAATGTTCGGATTCCAGTTTGCTCCCACTGGATGGGCCCTGTGCAACGGACAATTGCTTTCGATCGCGCAGAACAACGCACTCTTTGCCCTGCTCGGGACAATTTACGGGGGCGATGGCGTTTCCACCTTCGCCCTCCCGAATCTCGAAGGTCGGGTCCCCATCCACCAGGGTCAGGGAAACGGATCAGCCCACACGATAGGACAGCCCGGGGGATCCGAAACTGCGACTCTGAGCATCGCCCAGCTCCCAGCGCACAACCACTCGGTGCTGGCCCACAAGGGCGCCGGGAAGAGCACGGCGCCGACGAACAACGTGCCGGCCGCCACGAACGGCGACAACTACAACGCCACGGGCAACGTGGCCATGAATGCCGCCATGATCGGCCAGACCGGGAGTGGTCAGCCGTTCGGCGTCGTCCAGCCCTACCTCACCGTCAATTTCTGTATCGCGCTGCAAGGAATCTTCCCCAGTCAAGGCTGAGCCGGGGTGGTGTCGCTCCGGTCACCTCCCTCATGCTGCCGGCGGTGACCGAGGCACCGCCGACGGGGTCGAGTTCTCATCGCATCTCGACGCAACGGTCACGACCGGCACGACAAACCGGAATCCCCGAAGCAAACACTGACGATTGGACGATCGGATTCGCTCTGGCGAACGGTCCGAAGAACGCCGTCGCTGTCGTCGTCCCGGACCAGGACTTCGGAGACACCGGCGAGGTACTGCCGGACCGAGTACGAAGGCCACGCTGGACGCGCGATTCTGCCCAACGGCTGACGCCTGAGCAGCATTCCTCGGAATGAGCCCCGATCCCGGGTCGGCACGCGAGAGGCGGCGTGAGCCACACTGGGCGGCATGGGAGATACGGGCGTTCCGGTCGATGCGGAGCATGGGCGCCATTCGATTGGGGGTGACCGCCCGTTTACGGGCCGGGTCGCCGTCGTGACTGGCTCCACCGCAGACCCGAGCATTGGCAGGTCATGCGCCCTGCGCCTTGCGCGAGGAGGAGCCTCCGTCGTGATCAACGGTCGAGATGCGGATCGGGTGGCGTCGACCGAGTCCGCCATGCGGGCTGAAGGACTCAGTGTCCTCGGAGTTGTCGGATCAATGGATGGCGAACCGGCCGTGACGGTTCTCACCGACCAGGCCATGGATGCGTTCGGTCGAATTGACATGGTCGTCAGTACCGTGGGTGGCGCGCCCTATCCCTTTTCGTTTGATGCAATCAGTGAGGCCCAGCTCCTCGAGACGATCCGGCTCAATACGTGGCCCGCGATTGCTTTGATCCGCGCTGCTCTCGCTCGGGGCCTCGATGAGGAAGGAGGATCCGTCGTCACGATTTCCAGTGGCTCTCCACACAAGACGACATCTGCCATGGTGTCGTACGCATCGGCCAAAGCCGCACTCAACGCGATGACCCGGACGATTGCAGCCGATCTCGCCCCTCGAGGGGTTCGAGTGAATGCGGTGAGTCCCGGGTTGGTGCGGACGACAGCCACCCGGCCTCTCTGGAAGTCCGACATGGGGGTCGCGGCGGGATCCGCCCTCCCTCTGGGCCGGCTCACCGAGGCCGATGACATCGCAGCAGCAGTGTGCTTCCTGTTGTCTGATGATGCGCGACAGATCACCGGAATAACGCTGGACGTCGACGGTGGGAACCATCTCGGACGTGGTTGGACGCCGATTCGCTAACCGGGCGGACCGCTAGTCATCCGTTGGCCAAAGCCTCTTCAACGGATGGACAACGGTCGTACCGATCCGCTCGATCTGCTCCCGCACATGCTCGTGTGCCATCCCCGGAAGCTGTACTCGCAAGTTCAACGTGTCCGCACCGACCTCGCTCAAGACCGCCGCAAGACGGGCAACCATTTCCTCCGGCTCGTCGGTCACGATCGTCTGGTCCTCACCGAAGGATCGGGCTGGGGCCGCGTAGCTCTCGTAGACAGCACGTTGGGCGTCGATCAGATCAGAGTGCGAACGACCCAACCAGACGCGCCGGATGAGCACCTTGGATCCCTGACCATCGGCCTCGTCGAACGCCCGGGTCAATCTGGCAAGCCTCGCGGGGGCCGACATGCCCTCCAGGAGGATCCCGGCCCCGCAACGAGCGGCTCGGGTTGCCGCGGTCGCCGACACGGCTGCGCTCAACACCTGAACTGGGTTCTGCCGGCAGGCAAGGAGTGCCGGGTCCCCTTCGAGCTGTCCCAGCCCATGACCTCGAAGCATGGTGACCAGTCGTGGGAGCTCCGATTTGAAGAGTTCGATCGAATCGGCCTGTTCGACACCGGCGATCTCGAAATCCAGCGGCAGCGCACCCGCCGCGACCCCGAGCCCGACTCGCCCCGGGTAACGCGCCTGAAGCCACGCGACCTCTTCGGCGACGAGCGCTGTGGCCCGTAGGGGAAGTAGCAGCGGCGCCGCGGCAACCCAACCCACGTGATGCTCGGCGAGCACGAAGGAAGCCATTTGCAGCGGCTGTGCCATGTAGCCGGCAAAGCCACCGTGGTGTTCACTTGTCATCACTCCGTCGAAACCGTTCTCGAGCGCAACACCGGCCTGACGACAGACTTCGGCGACGACAGCGTCGGCTGACAGCTCGTTGTGGGGGTAGAGCCGGATGGATACCGAACCTCGTGCGAAGGGACCCAGAGCTTCGGATGAGGCCGGAGGACCGCTCCGCGAGCTATTCATCAAACGGCCCAAGGGGAGTCAGCACGGTTGAGGCTCCGGCGTTCCTGGACTCGACGCGTTCGACAGGGGACCACGAGAGCGAACCCGGGTGCCCGAGTATCCAAGGGACTGCCGGCAGCCACGCGAGGTGCGACATCCGGTGCGACTGCCACGACCTCAGCACTGTAATAGGGCTCGGCCCACCTGGACAGAGGCGGACTTCACGACCAATCGACAAGCGAGAAGGTGCGGGTCGATGATCTTTCCAAGAGCCTGAGTCGCGTGCCGTGTCGGAGAGCCCGCTGTCGAACCAGGAGCGCTCGGTCATGGTGCTCTCACCTCAGCGGGTGCCCTCGGTTTCATTCTCTTCGGCGACGAGGGGCCGGCAGGGCTCACCGCGTAATGCACCGCACTCGGGCAAGGTCGGCGTCGCGTCGACTCCGTGAACGACGTCCACGGTCAACGCCGAGGCCGCGACGCCTCCGAGACCGACCGTGGTCCTTTGACCCTTGTCCAGCGTGCCGAAAGCCCACACAGGTCGGTCCCCACCAGGCGCCGAGATGACCACCCGCAGGGCCGTTCCGGGTCTGAAGGTGTGCGCAATCGGATCGATCGGGACCTTGACGAGTTCGTAGTGGTCCGACGAGAGGTGCCGGGCGTCCTGCGGGAGATAGGTCGGTGCCGTGAAGAGCCTCGTGGAACCCGACGTTTCGACCTGATTCGTGCTGCGCAAGAATCCCGACGTCACGTACTCCTCTTGCCCGGTTTGAGGACGAACCTCGGTGATCGTTGCCTGGAAGTCCTCGACCGGCGCACCCGCCTTTACCCAAAGGTCGAGGGTCGCCGGACCGACCACGGTCGTCGACGTCGTGAAGGGAGCCGTCTCGTACCCGAGGCCGTCAGGTGCTGGGACGGGGGTCCAATCCCAGCCCGGGTTGGCGAGCCACGCATTCCCGTTCGCCGGAAGGCTCGTGCGCGGCCGAACAGTTGGGTCGAGCGTGAACGTGGACATATCCGGCGCCGGGCGCTGGTGCAAAAGGCTGCCACCTGATCCGAGGTACAGCGTGGTCGCGCTTCCGGCCGGAGGCCAGCTCGAGAAGTTCGCGGCATAGGTGGCGCCGATGGTGCCTGGCCCGGTTTGACCGGCACCGTTGTCGAAGAGGACGCGCACACGTGGTGTGTCCCGGCTGAAATCGGCTTTGGCGGCAGCCACCGTCGGTGCGGTCGTAAACCGGACGGGTGGAAGAGATGTCTGCGCGGAGACAGAGGCCGCCGAGGCCGCGAACAGATCCAGTACCAACGCCGCGATCGAACTGGGTTGGGTCGGCACCTTGTCGGCCACGTAGAGATCGAGGAACTCCAGCCACCGGCTGATGGTTTGTGGATCGGCCGAGTCGATGTGGTCGCCGTTGACCATGTTTGCGAACACCGGGGTCGACCTCGGGAAGGCATCGATCAGAGCGGGCCACTGTGGACCCGTCTGCTCGTCCTGGAGTGCTCCGGACAAGAAGACGGGAACCCGCACGCGATGGGCCCACCCGGTCATGGAGCGTCGATCGAAGAGGGACGGGTCCCGCCCTCGCGCCGTCCCGTTGGCCACCATCTGAGGTCCAACCAGGCTCTCGAGGTCCTCCGTTTGGTCGTGGAGCGCTTGATTGGCCAGGCAGGTCGAGGATGTCCCTCCGTTCGCCGCCAGCTCTGCGTCGATCTCGTAGTAGGTCCAAGGCTGAGCAACACCTTGGACAGGGCTGGTCGAGGACGGGTTCAGGGTGCCGTCGCGGAGAATGGCTGCCGGCTTGGCGTCGTCGATGCGCTGGCCGACCCACTCCGCGGCGAATCCGTTGTTGTAGATCCCTCCCGGATACCCGGTCGAGAACAAATCATCGGTGGGACTCATCGGGGCGATCGCCGCCAGACCCGGTGGGTCCGTGCCGGCGGACGGGAGTTGCGACAGACCGGAGTAGCTGATCCCCACCATGCCGACCCGGTGATGTGCGACCCAAGGCTGATGAGCGACGACCTCGATGGCGTCGTAAGCGTCGTAGTCGGACGGATAACCGAAGAGGTCGAATGCCCCGCCAGAGCAGCCGGTTCCACGCATTTGCAGACTGACGGTGGCGAATCCGGAGAGACGGGCCACCACGGCCCCGACGTCGGTGGAACTGTCGGGCAACAGGTTGGGATCGCCGCAGTTCGAGCAAGGGGCTCCGAGCGCCCCGTCGATCAAGGATGGAATCGGGTCCGTCGGGCCCGCCACGTTGTAGCCCGAATACTCGACCACCGTCGGGCACGGTGCTGCTGCCGAGCAAGGGGTGCCCTGTGGGAGACGCACCGTGGCCGCCAGGGAGATTCCGTCTCGCATCGTGACGTAGTTCAGGCCTTCATGAAGAGGTTGATCACGATAAAGCGGGGAATCGAATTGTGGGTTCGCACCGGGTGCAAGAACGGAAAAGGTGTGGGTGTCTTGACCCGTGGCGCCATCGTGCCAGGCATAGCCCGGTCCTGGAGTCAGGTCTCTGACGATACGGGACCCCAGTCTGTCGGCCTCGCCCGGGTTCGCGTGGTTCGCGACGGCCTTCCCGTCTCGAAGCAAGGTGATGCGGTCACCGGGCTGAGCGCCGGTGAGCCACGCCTCGTCGATCGATCCGTTTCCGCGCAGCGGTGGACCCGGCTCAGTCCCCGAACTCGGGGAGGAACCGAACTGCAGGCTGAGCAAGGCCGAGGCCATGAAGATCGACGCGGCCGACAATTTCCACCACCTGGTCATCCGCGATCCCTCCCTGGCGCAACATATCGCTTCGCTGGAAGTCCCCGCTCCACTGAACGAGATCGATCTGGAGCGGTCAACGATCACAAACAACAGAGGCCGACGAGCGACAAGCCACCGACGACTGCGACTGAGCCGAACACCAGGGCCGGGACCTTCGTCAACTCCGCGGCCAGAGCGCCGCCGGCCCAGCCCCGAATCGATTCCGCACCGACGTCTTTGCCCGGTCGTCTCCCTCGCCCAGTCCTGTTCGCCGTCCTCGACGCACCCGTCCAGATCAGCCGCTCACCTATTCGGCGGCGATGGCCCCCAGGACGTCCAGACGGGCCGCCCGCCGCGCCGGCCAGCTCGCCGCCAACAAGCCGAGAAGGGCGGCCAGGATCAGGAAGATCACAAGGTTCGAATACGGCACCACGGTGTCCGTGATGCCCTGCGAATGCAGTGACGAAACCAGCGCGATACCCAGCAGTGTGCCCACGATGATCCCGATCACGGCACCGAACACGGCGAGGATCACCGACTCCGACCGGATCATCGCCCGGACTTGGCGACGCTTCATACCGACGGCGCGCAACAGTCCGATCTCGTGGGTCCGCTCGAACACCGAGAGCATGAGCGTGTTCACAATGCCGATCAGTGCGATGAGGATGGCCAGAGCGAGCAGCGCGTAGACCAGACCCAGCAGCTGGTTCACCTGGGCGGCCTGGGAGGCCTCGAACTGGGCCCGGCTCTGCACCTGGACGTTGGGGTACGGAGCGAGGGCCTGCTTCACGGCTTGCTGGACTCCCGCGCTGCCGTCGGTCCGGGCCAGGACGGCACTCGGCTGCGGGTTCTGGAAGTGGCTGACGAAGAAGGCCTGACTGACCAGGAATTTCCCGATCAGCTGGTTCGTCTCGAAGATGCCCCCGATGCGCATGGTCGAGTGGCCGGTGAGAGCGAACTTGACCGGCACCGTGTCACCCACGGAGAGGTGGTCCGAGTTCGCCGTCGTCGTGTCGATGAGGAGTTTGCCCGCGGCCAGCGCCCGCGTCGTGCCCGAGGACATGTTGAGGATCACGGTCTGCGACAGGTTCTTCGTCGAGATCGCCCTGAGGTCCACGATCGACTGTCTGAACTCGAACTGCCCGCCATAGACGTTTGACGTCGAGGACACACCGGGCACGCCGGCCACGGCCCTGGGCACGGCCGTGCTGAACGCTCCGGGACCGTTGCTGTCCGAGTTGGTCACGATGATGTTCGCCGCGATGGCCTGGTCGATGCTGGCCGTCGCGGACTGCGACAGCGAAGCGCCGAACACCGCGATCACCGCGACCAGCGCGAGCCCCACCATCAACGCAGAGGCCGTCTGGGCCGTCCGGCGCGGGCTGCGCATCGAATTCTCCCGGCCGAGACGGCCGGACATCCCCAACAACCGTGCCAGCGGCCGGCCGATCACGCTGGACATCGGGCGCGCCACCGCCGGGGCGAGCCGGGCCACTCCGATGAAGATGAGCAATGCGCCCACCCCCACGAGCTGAATTGCCGGCGCGGTCAGCCCCACGGCCAACGCGAGCACTCCGAGCAAGGTGATGGCCGCACCCCAGGTGAAGCGGCGACGCATGGAGATCTCGTGTTCGGCTTGCTGCTCGGACACGGCCTCGACCGGCGCGATGCGGACCGCGCGCCGAGCGGGGCTGATGGCCGAGACCACGGTCACCCCGACGCCCACGACAAGGCAGACGATGACCGTGCGCGACTCGAATGCGATGGGGCCGGACGGCAAGGTGACGCCGAAACCCTTGAGCAGAGCCTCGAGACCGATCGCGGCCAGGACACCGAGGCCGAGTCCGATCAGCGACGACAGCAGGCCGACGATCGCCGCCTCACCGATCACCGAACGAAAGACCTGGCGCCGGCTCGCTCCGACGATGCGCAGCAACGCCAGCTCCTTGGTGCGCTGCCCCACGATGATGGAGAAGGTGTTGAGGATGGTGAACCCACCCACGAAGAGAGCGATGAAGCCGAAGACGAGCAGAGCCGTGTTGAAGAATCCCAGTGCCTGGCTGATGGCACTGGTCTGTTCGTTGATCACGGTCTGACCGCTCACCACCTCCACTCCTCGCGGCAGCACTGACGCGATGCTCCGCTGGACCTGCGCCTTGTTCGCGTTCGACGTGGTGAGGACATTGATGCTGTCGAACTTGCCCACCTCGCCCAGGATCCGTTGCGCGGTCGGAATGTCGAACGAGGCCAGCGTGGCCCCGGCCAGGTTGTCCGCCGTACCGAAGCGGGCGAGTCCCGTGATCCTGAAGGTCCGAGTCGGACCTTGCAGGAGGATCCGCACCTCCTGGCCGACCTTGAAGTCGTACTTCTGGGCTGTCCCGAGGTCCATGACGACGTCGTGAGGCGTCGTCGGCGCCGTTCCCTGCACGAGATGGAGTGCGGAGAGCTGCGGCTCGGGGTCCCACGAGATCCCGAGCGTGGGCGCTCCCCCGGTGCTGACTGCCTTTCCGTTCTTTCCGATGAACTGCGCGAAGCCCCCGACCGTCCCGTTCGCTTCCTGCACCCCGGGAACGGTGCGCACGGAGGAGAGGAGTGACTCGGGGATGGGGTTTCGGGTGGCCGTCCCGCCCGATCCGAACTCTGCGACGCCCCGCACCTGGAGATCGATGTTCTGGTAGATGTTTCCGAACAGCGTCTTGAAGGTGTTGTTCAGTGTGTCCGTGAGGACGAAGGTCCCGGCAATGAACATCACGCCGAGCACAATGGCCAATGCGGTCAGGGCCAACCGGAGCTTGTGGGCGAGCAGCCCTTTGATCGTGACCTTCCACATGTCAGGTGCCCAGCGTGCGCATGTGCTCGAGGACCGAGTCCGCGGTGGGGTCGTAGAGCTCGTCCACGATGTTCCCGTCCGCCAGGAAGACCACCCGGTCGGCGTAGGCCGCGCCATGCGGATCGTGCGTGACCATCACGACGGACTGCCCGAACTCGTTTACTGAGCGCTTGAGGAAGCTCAGCATCTCCTGGGTCGAATTCGAGTCGAGATTACCGGTGGGCTCGTCGGCGAAGATCAGATCGGGCCGGTTGATGAGGGCTCGGGCACAGGCACAGCGCTGCTGCTGGCCACCCGACATCTCGCTCGGTCGATGGGTCAAGCGATCTGAGATCCCGAGCTGTTTCACCAGGTAATCGAACCAGTCCTGGTCGACCTTCCGACCGGCCAGGTCGACCGGGAGCGTGATGTTCTCGCCGGCCGTCAGCGTGGGAACGAGGTTGAACGACTGGAAGACGAAGCCGATCCGGTCCCGGCGCATCTGGGTGAGGTCGCCGTCGTCGAGACGGCCGATATCGAGTTCTCCCACGAACGTCCGTCCCGACGTCGGGCGGTCCAGGCCGGCCATGCAGTGCATGAGCGTCGACTTGCCCGAACCCGATGGGCCCATGACCGCCGTGAAGCGACCGCGATCGAAGGTGACGTTGATACCGGCCAACGTGTGCACGGTGGCCTGTCCTGTGCCGTAGATCTTGCTCAGGTCGATCGCGTGCGCGGCTGGAGTCGCCTCGCGTTGCTCAGTCGTAGCTTCGTCTGTGAGCGCCACCGTGCCTCGCTTCTTGATCCGGGGGAAGGGAAGAAGAGGGAAATAAGGAGCAGAATCCGGAACACACTCTTGCAAGCTGCTGCGACAGACACAAGGCAGTCGGCCGCCGACGCCCTCCTGGGTCACCCCGCTGCCTCGGCCGGGCATCGGGCAACCGATATGGCTCCCCGGCCCGACGCTGACGGGGGGCGATCGCTCCAAGGCTGGCACCGTGCCCCCGGTCCATGCCCATCTTCTCGGTCGCCGGCTCCGTCACCAGCGACGACACGCCGCCGACCTAGTTCCGACCTCGGCGGCGTGGCCAGGCTCTCCCACCGCCCACGCGTCCTCCAAACGTGGCGACCGCCCTGGGGGTAGCCCCAGTAGCGGACACGGGGTGGCGGCATTCACAACGCGGCCCGCGCTCCGCATGCTGGACAAGCCCCGGGAAGGTCCCGGGTCAGCGAGGAGCCACGATGATCGTCACCCACGGCCTGAGCAAGCGCTTCGGCAAGACCTTGGCCGTCAACAACCTCTCCTTCTCGGTCACCCCCGGTGTGGTGACCGGCTTCCTGGGTCCGAACGGATCGGGCAAGTCGACCACGATGCGCATGATCATGGGGCTGGACCGGCCCGATGCCGGCCAGACCACCGTCAACGGCGTCCCCTACGCCGAGCTGCGCTGGCCGCTGCGCGAGGTCGGTGCGCTGCTCGACGCCAAGGCCTTCCACCCCGGACGTAGCGCCCGCAACCACCTCATTGCGCTGGCCCAGACCAACGACATCCCGCTGCGGCGGGTCGACGAGGTCCTCGATATCGTCGGGTTGACCTCGGTGGCCGACAAGCGTGCCGGCAAGTTCTCCCTCGGCATGGGACAGCGCCTCGGCATCGCCAATGCGCTGTTGGGCGACCCCGGCGTCCTTCTCTTCGACGAACCGGTCAACGGACTCGACCCCGAGGGCATCCGCTGGGTGCGCCACCTGCTGCGTGACCTGGCCGCAGAGGGGCGCACCGTCCTCGTCTCGAGCCACCTCATCAACGAGATGGCCCTGACTGCCGACCGCCTCGTGGTCATCGGTCGGGGCCGGCTGATCGCCGAGACCACGGTCGACGAGTTCACCGCGGAGAACAGCACGGAGGCCGTGCGCATCGTCACCCCCACGCCCCAGCGCTTCGTCGCCACACTGTCACGAGCCGGCGCTCGACCCACCGTGGGCGACGACGGAGCGATCATCGTCACCGACGTGTCGGCGGCCGACATTGGGGAGCTGGCGGCCAAGGCCGCGCTGACGCTGCACGAGCTGACGCCGCTGCGGGCTTCGCTCGAGGACGTCTTCATGGAACTCACCGCGGACTCGGTCGAGTACCACTCCTCGGACCAGGGCGAATCACCTGCCCCCATCCCCGTCCCCGCCCGCTGAACCGCCCCCGCACCCGCGCCCCCACCGAAAGGACTCACCGTGACCGTCGCCCTCAACACCGTTTCCACCCCCGTCCGCCGCGCCGACCCGGACCAGGCCGGTCTGCGTCAGGCCATGCGCTCGGAATGGACCAAGCTCATGTCCCTGCGCTCGACCAAATTGACCCTCGTGATCACGCTGGCCGTCTGTGTGCTCGGGACCTTCCTCAGCACCAACGGCGCCGGGCACCACTCCCGCAGCTGGTACCAGGGCTTCGACCCAACCAACCAGGCCCTCGGGGGGTTGGCCTTCTCCTCCCTCGTCATCGCCGTGCTCTCCGTGCTCTGCATGACCAGCGAGTACGGCAGCGGCACCATCCGGGCCTCGCTGGCCGCCACCCCGCGGCGCTCCGTCTTCTACGGAGCCAAGCTCCTGGTCTTCGGCCTCCTGGCGGTGGTGCTCGGCTTCGTCCTGTGCTTCCTGTCCTTCTTCCTCGGTCAGGCCATCCTCAAGGCCGGGGGCGCCCCCACCGCCAGCCTGAGCACACCGGGCGTGCTGCACGTGCTGATCCTCTCCAGCCTGTTCTACGCCCTGCTCTCGCTCTTCGGCTTCGGACTCGGCGCCATCATCCGCCACACCGCCGGAGCGATCACGACCTTCTACGGCTGCACCCTCCTGATCACGCTCCTCCTCCAGAGCGTGCCCGGGAACCCCGGTCGCTTCACCCCGGTCATGATCTTCGGCAACTCGGTCGCCGCGGTCGTCCACCATGGCAACGCGCTCTCGAGCACCACCGGTTTCCTCCTCATGACCGTCTATACGGCGGCCGCCGTCCTGGCCGGCGGCGTGCTGCTGGCCAGGCGGGATGCATGATGGTGCCGCAGACCGAGAACGACGAGGTACGCGTGCGAGTGCGGGGCAAGGAGATGTCGCTCTCCCTCACCGAAGAGCAGGTGGCCCAGGTCCGAACGATTGCCGGCCGCGTCTGGCGTGAGCCCTTCACCGCCCGGCCCTGGTCCGAGCTCGGGTACTACCTGCTCTCGGGCGGGCTGGCCGCCGTCGGCCTGGCCTTCATCGGGGTCACGATGGTCCTCGGTGCCGCCCTGGCCATCACGTTCTTCGGCCTGGCCCTCCTGGCCATCTCCCTGCGCAGTGCCCGCGGCCTCGGCCGCTGGCAGCGTGGGCTCTCGCGCTCCCTGCTCGGCCAGGAGATCGAGGAGCCCGCAGTGTTCGTCAGCCGGCCGGGCTTCCTCGGTTGGCTCCAATCCTCGATGCGCGACCGCGTCGCCTGGCGGGCGGTCGGCTACCACCTCATCAAGGTGCCCTGGACCTTGCTCGGGGTCTACGTCGCCTTCAGTTTCTGGTGGGACGCCTTTGCCTGCCTGACCCACCCGTTGTTCAACTCCGGTGGCTCGGGCGTGCCGGTCTACGGGCCGCTCCGCGTCATCTTCCATCCCGGCTACCTCAGGGTCAGCGGGGCCGGGTTCGTCGATGACGTGGCCATCCTCATCAGCGGCGCCTTCTACTTCTTCGCCGCCCCCTGGGTCATGCGCTGGTTCCTCACGGTCGACCGGCTCATGGCCGGCGCGTTCCTCGGTCCCGATCCCGTGGCCAGTCGCGTGCGCAGTCTCGAGCAGGCCCGCACCGTGACCATCGATGCCTCGGCGGCCACGCTGCGCCGCATCGAACGCGACCTGCACGACGGCACCCAGGCCCAACTGGTCGCGCTGGCCATGCGGCTCGGCATGGCCAAGGAGAAGTTGGCCGACGACGAGGTCGATCTCGATCGGGTGCGCCAGCTGGTCGACGAGGCGCACCACGGCGCCAAGGAGGCGATCACCGAGCTGCGCGACATCGCCCGGGGCATCCACCCGCCCGCGCTCGACATCGGCCTCGGAGGCGCCCTGACCACGCTGGCCTCCCGGAGTGCGGTACCGACCGAGATCTCCTTCGACCTCCAGGCCCGGCCCACGCCCGCCATCGAGGCCATCGCCTACTACTGCGTCGCCGAATTGCTGGCCAACGTGGCCCAGCACGCCAACGCCTCGCGGGCGTCCGTCTCCTGCGCCCAGCAGGGGGCCTGGCTGCGCCTGGTCGTGCGCGACGACGGCCGCGGTGGGGCGCAGCCCTCGACCGTCGGCTCCTCGTCGAGCGGCCTGTCCGGCCTGGCCGAGCGGGTCCGGACGGTCGACGGCCGGTTCACCCTGGTCAGCCCCGTCGGCGGGCCCACCGTCGTCACCATCGACCTCCCCCTCGCGGTCTGATGGAAGGGGCGCTCCGCATCGCCATCGCCGAGGACTCGGCCATCCTGCGCGACGGGCTGGTCCAGCTGCTGGTCGACCGCGGCTTCGTGATCACCGGCGCGGTGGCCGAGCCGGCCGCCATGCGCAGCTCGGTTGCCGCCAACCCGCCCGACGTGGCGGTCATCGACATCCGGATGCCGCCGACGTTCACCGACGAGGGGTTGCGGCTCGCCCTCGAACTGCGCGCCCGCTACGAGGGACTCGGCATCCTGCTCTTCTCGCAGTACATCGAGACCCGCTACGCCGCCGACCTCTTGGCGGACGACGCCGCCGGCATCGGTTATCTCCTCAAGGACCGGGTGGCGGACGTCAGTGACTTCGTCGAAGCGTTGGAGCGGGTTGCCATCGGAGGAACGGCCTTGGATCCCGAAGTGGTCACGCAACTCATGGGCGCCACGCGTCGGACCGACTCCCTGTCCGCCCTCACGCCCCGTGAACGCGAGGTGCTCGCGCTGATGGCCGAGGGACGCTCCAACGCCGCCATCGCCAACGCCCTCGTCGTCAGCGAAGGCGCGGTGGAGAAGCACGTCGCCAACATCTTCGCCAAGTTGGACCTCCCGGTCTCCGAGAAGGATCACCGGCGGGTGCTGGCCGTGCTGCGCTTCCTCGAGTCCTGATCCCGCTCAGGCCGAGGCGCCGTGGGCGTCGTAGGGCACCCCGTTCGCCGCGGCCAGCGCCTGTCCCGCCGCCAGCTGGAAGGGGCTGATGCCGCCCGGCTCCCAGGGGCCGACGGCGCCGGCTTCGCGCGCGGCCGCCGACTTCGGCACCAGATTGAACCTGGCCCGCAGGTCGGCGCAGCTGCGATGCGCGATGGCGAACCAGTCCATCGTGAGGAAGTCGACGCTGTCGTGGCCGGCCTCGGTGTCGCGGCACACCGCGCCCCGGTACATGGCATCGGCCAGGCGTAGCTCCATGTGCGGGCTGGACGAGAAGTGGCCCTCGGAGTGCTCGAAGAGCCCGGCGCCCGTCTCGAGGTACCCCGTCTCGAAGAGCGAGATGACCATGGCCAGGAGCGAGAAGGCATGCAGGTCGTCGTTGGCCCGGGCGATGAAGCCGAACACCTCGACCTCCGATTCGACCGTCGTGCCGTAGTCGGCCAGCACGTGCACCCAGTCGTGCTGGGTGAGCATCGGCGGAGCCGAACCCGGCGTGCCCGGGAAGGCAAAGCCGCGGGCCCGGTACATCTCCCATACCTTGCGACCGAGCGTGTCGGCCGAGAGGTGCTCGAGTGAGCGCCACTGCGCCGCCATCTCCTCGTCGTCCTCGCAGAAGGCCCAGGCCGAACCGAGCGGGTGCGACGCGTGCACCGCCGCAGCCGCCGCCTCGGCGTCCCACCCGCCCTCGTACCCGTTGCGCGTGAAGTCCACCGCCGCCAGCCCGAGCGACCCGGCCGCGAAGTCCTGGGCCACATCGACCATGCCGTCTCGAACACCGAGTTCGGCCGCGGCGCCGGCGATGTCGCGCACCACGTCTTCGGAGATCGGCCGGCGCACCAACGCGCAGAGGAGCATGGTCTGCACCATGCGGGAGCGGAATTGGAGATCACGCCGGGCAAACGACGCCGCAGCCTCCGGCACCGTCAGAAGCGGGCGGCCCTCGAGCGTGACCGCGTGCTCGGTCATGGCGCTGAAGATCGCCACGAGGAGCCGCTGTTGCAGCGGGAGCAAGCCGTCGTGGCCGCCCACCACCGACGCCACGGCGTCGGTCATCGACTGGGCCTCGGCGGCGGAAGGCCGTTCCAGGTTCACGTCCTGCGCACTCGGCAAGGGGACCGACATCGCTCGCGCAGAGTACCGGCGGAACCCCGATGCCGTGGCGGCGTGGGTGCAGCGCGGTTGCATACCCGTTGCACTTCGATTTTCGCCCACTCCACCACCAGGGCCGACGAATTTCACGCCCCCAAACCTGGGTGAAGGAGCCGCCGCCGCAGATAGAAAGGGATCATGGAGAAGGTCGTCCAGGGCGAATTCGGGGACCGGCCCGGGCCGGCCGTGGGCCTCGTCCTGGGCGCCGGCGGCGTCGTGGGTCAGGCCTACCAGGCCGGGGTCCTCGCTGCGCTCCAGCGCGAGATCGGCTGGGACCCCCGCGCCGCGGCCGTGATCGTCGGCACCTCTGCCGGCGCCGTCACCGGCGCCGCCCTGCGCGTCGGCGTGCCCGCGCCCGATCTGGCCGCCTCGCTCTACGGCGTGCCCCCGTCGCGCCAGGGCGGCGCCATCCTGAGCCGCATCCTCCCGCCCGACAGCGGGCCGCTCCCGACGCCGTCGGTCCTCTCCGTGCTGCGACCCTGGAACCTGCCCTCGCCCGCGCTCATCGCCCGGGTGGCGCGCCGCCCGCTCGCCTTCCGCCCCGAGGTCGCCGTCTCCACCCTGATCCCCAAGGGTCAGGTCGACATCAGCGAGCGGGCCCGCGGCCTCGACGACCTCGTCGGCGAGCGCTGGCCCCAGGGCTTGCGGATCTGCGCCCTGCGCCGCAACGACGGGGCCCGGGTCGTCTTCGGCCGTGAGGGGTCGCCGCCGGCCCGCCTGGCCGAGGCCGTCCTGGCCTCGTGCGCCATCCCGGGCTACTTCCGCCCGGTCACCATCGGCGGTGCCGACTACGTCGACGGAGGCATCCACTCGGTGACCAACGCCGACGTGCTCCGCAACGAGCCGCTCAATCTCGTCCTCATCGTCTCGTCGATGTCCTCCGCCCCGGGCGGCGCCAGGAGTCCCGACGGCCTGCTGCGCCGCACGCTGCACCGGCGCATGGAACACGAGATGGAGAAGCTCGAGGCGGCCGGCACGCCGGTCGTCTGCCTCGAACCCGGGAGCGAGGCCCGCCGCGTCATGGGCCTGCGCGCCATGGCCGAGGACCGCAGCCCGCGGATCATCGAGGCCGCCTACGAGGAGACCCGCCGGCGCATCGGCGAGTCGTCGTTCCTGGCCACACTGGGCCGGCCCGGCCCCGTCACCGCTTCCGCCGTCTGAGCCACCCGCCCGGGGAACGCCCGCACAGGCCGGTAGTAGCGTGGCCCCTTCGAGAGGGAGCAAGAAGGGAGGCTGCATGAGCCCTGACCGGTTGAGCCCCTTGGACGCCTCGTTCCTGCACATCGAGGACGACGTCTCGCACATGCACATCGCCTCCGTGGCGATCTTCGAAGGGCCCCAACCGCCGTTCGCGGACGTGGTCGACATGGTCGAGGCCAAACTCGACCTCGTGCCGCGTTACCGCCAGAAGGTGCGCTTCGTCCCCTTCGAGCTCGGCCGGCCCGTCTGGGTGGACGATCCCCACTTCAACATCGAGTACCACCTGCGCCACACCGCGCTGCCCGCACCCGGCGGCGAGACGGAGCTGCGCAAGCTCGTCGGGCGTGTCATGGCCCAACAGCTCGATCGGGCCAAGCCCCTCTGGGAGATCTGGGTCGTCGAGGGCCTCGAGGACGACCGCTGGGCCATCCTGGCCAAGACACATCACGCGCTGGTCGACGGGGTGTCGGGCACCGACCTCCTCACGGTGATCATGGACCGCTCGCCCGACGCACCCCACCCCGAGCGCGCCGGGTCCTGGGAACCGAAGCCCGAGCCGTCCGGCCTCAGCCTGGTCGTCGAGGCGATCGAGAACATGCTGCTCTCGCCGTACGAGCAGCTGCGGGCGGCCCGGGCCCAGACCCGTTTCGTGCGCCGCCTGGCCGGCCAGGCCAGAGAGGTGGCCGGCGGCCTGGTCTCCCTGAGCGGGCTGGTGCGGCCCATGCCGCTCTCCAGCCTCAACGGTCCCCTCGGCCCACACCGTCGCTACGCCTGGGCCTCCACCTCGGTCGAGGACATCAAGACGGTACGCCGGGAGCACGGCGGCACGTTCAACGACGTGGTGCTGGCCTCCATCACCAACGGGTTCCGCGAGCTGCTCCTGACCCGGGGCGAGGACACCGAGCGCGTCGTGCGCACGCTGGTGCCCGTCTCGGTGCGGAGCCGTGACGCCACGGGCAAGGCCGTCGGCGACGGCACCTACGAGAACAAGGTGTCGGCCATGTTCGCCGAGTTGCCGGTGGACATCGACGATCCCATCCTGCGCCTGCACGTGATCAACGACCAGATGAAGGACCTCAAGAACTCCAAACAAGCGGTGGCCGGTGAAGCGCTCACCTCCATGTCGGGTTTCGCCCCACCGATGCTGCTCGGCCTCGGCATGCGCCTGGCCACCCGGGCCGGGCAGCGCAACGTGAACACCGTCACGACCAACGTGCCCGGGCCTCAGTTCCCCCTCTACGCGGCGGGCCGGCGCATGGTGCGGGCCTTCCCCTACGTGCCCCTGGGCGGGCAGATGCGCATCGGCGTGGCCATCTTCTCCTACAACGGCGAGGTCAATTTCGGCATCACCGGCGACTACGACGGGGCGGCCGACATCGACGTCTTGGCCGGCGGCATCGAGGACGGGATGACCCAGATGCTCAAGACCTGCGCCTGAGGACCGTGGCGGCTCACCCCGCCCGCAGCCCGGGGATCTCCTGCGTCTCGTCCTCGATGTAGGAACGCAGCCCCGACACGATCACCCGCTCGACCGTCCCCCCGACCAGAGGCACCCTGACCTTGAGGTCGCCCTCGACCCGCACCAGCGTGCTGGCCGGGCCGTCGGGCCCCTCGTCGAAGCGGTACGTGCCACTGGCCTGCAGCCGGTCGGGGTAGTAGTCGGGCAACACCTCCCAACTCGAGCGGGCTTCCTCCAAGAACAGCTCGGTCCGGGTGATCCACGACATCTTGGCCGGGTCGATGACGCGCCGGACCGCCGCCGGACACCGAACCCACGAACGCGAAGTGCACTTCGAGCACGACCCGGTCGCCGTGGTCCTCGTGGTCGACGACGCCGAGCACCGCGATGTCGTCGCGGGTGGGCCGGTCCTCGTAGAAGGCGGGCGAGCAGTAGGCGGCGATCGCCTCGGCCGGCGGCACCGCCACCGGCGCCGCCACGGCGATTCTCACGCGGGCCGTGTGGAGGGCAGTCCGAGCTTGCGGTGGTCCCAACTGACGGTGCGCTCGACGTGCAGCCGAATCCCGACCCGCTTGTGCAGCATCGTCTCGATGAAGGGCTTGAGCTCTTCGCTGTAGGGCGCGTAGTACCGCTCGAAGACGCTGACGCCGAGCGTCCACAGCCGGTCGGGATCCTCGATGATCTCCGCCTTCCCCACCAGCTCGACCCCGCGCAGCTCCTCGTAGTAGTCGCCGTCCTCGAACAGCAGGGTCAGCCGCGGGTCGCGCCGCAGGTTCTGCGCCTTCTGCGACTTGCCCTTGGTCTCGACCGTCACGAGGCCGTCGACGAAGCCGTACCACATGGCCACGGCATGGATCGACCCGTCGGGCGAGAGGGAGCACATCGTCATGGGCCGCCGCTCGGCCACGAACGCGTCCACTTCGGCCGGCGTCATCTCGATCGCCTTGCGCTGGTTCACGCCATGGCCCATGGCTTCGGTCATCGGACACCTCCAGTCGTGCGTCGGGGTGAGCGTAACCCGCTCTGATCAGGGACCGAGCCTCCAAATTTCATCTGCAGCACACTTGTTGGTTGCAACGCTTTCACCACCCGTTCACCTCTGCTCCGTACGGTGGGATCGATGGCGACCGTCGATCAGTCGATGCACCCGGGCCGGGAACTGCGTTGCCGTCCCGGGGCCGGGAGTTGCCATCACGGTCGGGAGAACCTGGCCGAGGTCATCATGATCCGACCCCCGCGCCCACGGCGCGCCGGGCGGCTCGGGTCCATCGTCACCAGGGCGCGGGTCTTCGCCTCCCCGCGTCTCCAGGCGACGTCGGTGCGATCGACCCCCCGTCCGCCGTCGTCGCCTGCCCCTCTTTCGATCCTCACTCCGCGGGCCCCGAACGACGCAGCTTGAACCACGGGAGAGCGGCGTGACGACGGCGAACACGACGGCGACCGGTGGCCGCTCCACGTTTCCCGGTTCAATCCGGGACAATCGTCCCCTCGTCCTCGTGGTCGACGACGAGGAGAGCTACCGCCAGGCGCTGGCGTCGGGACTGACCCGCGAGGGCTTCACCGTGGAGAGCGCGGGCGACGGCCACGAGGCCCTGCGCCTGTTCCATCGGGTCCACCCTGACCTGGTGTTGCTCGATGTGATGCTGCCCGACCAGTCCGGCATCGAGATCTGCCAGCAGATGCGCGCCCTCAAGCCGGTGCCGATCATCATGGTCACCGCCCGCGACTCCGAGGTCGACATCGTCCTCGGGCTCGAGCTCGGGGCCAGCGACTACGTGGCCAAGCCGTTCCGCCTGCGCGAACTGGTGGCCCGCATGCGCGCCGTGCTGCGCCGGGGCGTGGCCGTGAGCGAGCACCACGAGGAGGTGCTCTCGGTCGGGCCGGTACGCCTCGACGCCGGCCGCCGCGAGGTGACGGTCGACGAGCAGCCGGTCGATCTGTCGCGCAAGGAGTTCGACCTGCTCGCCCTCCTGATGTCGCACAGCGGGCAGGTGGTGACCCGGGACTGGTGCATCGACCGGCTCTGGTGGGACCAGGAGCTCACCGACACCCGCACGCTCGATACGCACATCAAACGCCTCCGCCGCAAGATCGAGCCGGACCCGGCCAACCCGCGCCACCTGGTCACGGTGCGCGGTGTGGGCTTCCGCTTCGAAGCCTGACGCAACCCGGGTCGAGCACGGCGCGCCCATCCGCTCTACATTGAGCGGATGCAGAAAGGCGACACCGTTCCCGACTTCACCCTGCCCGATCAGTCGGGCACCGACCGCACCCTGAGCGGACTGCTGGCCAACGGCCCCGTGGTGCTGTTCTTCTACCCGGGCGCCATGACCTATGGCTGCACCAAGGAGAGCTGCCACTTCCGCGACCTCAAGGCCGAGTTCGCCACCGTGGGCGCGCAGCCGGTGGGCATCAGCGCCGACCCGGTCGAGAAGCAGAAGCAGTTCGACGAGAAGGAGTCGCTCGGCATGCCGCTCCTCTCGGACCCCGACCGCACCGTGGGCGCGCTGCTCGGCGCCAAGCGCAACTTCGGCCCGCTCAAGACGAAGCGGGTGACGTACGTCATCGACACCGACCGCACCATTCTCGATGTGATCAGCAGCGAGGTCTCCATGTCGACCCACGCCGACAAGGCCCTGGCGCTGCTCAAGTCCCGCCGCCCCGCCTGACGCAGCGTTCCACCGCCAACGACCACCGCGCCCACGAACCCGCCCACGACACCGCGCCCATGCCGGACCGCACCGTCGTCATCACCGGAGCCGCGTCGGGTATCGGCCGGGCCACCGCGGCCAGACTCGGCGCGGCGGGCTGGCGCGTGATCCGCATCGACCTGCACGACGCGGAGGTCGAGGTCGACCTCTCCCGGCCCGACGAGCGCGCCCGGGCCATCGCAGAGACCACGGCACTCGCCGCCGGAACCGGAGCGCCCGGGCCCGGCACGGTCTCGGGCGTCGTCACCTGCGCCGGCGTCGCCGGCACCCCCGACCGGGCCGGTTCGCTCCTGTCGTCGGTCAACTTCTTCGGCACCGTCGAACTGCTCGAGGGATTGCGTCCTCTGCTGGCGCCCGGCGGCGCCGCCGTGGCCATCAGCTCCAACTCCACCACCGTGCAACCGGCCATACCGAGCGATCTCGTCGAGGCCTGCCTGGCCCGGGACGAGCAGGCCTGTGCACGGCTGGCCGACGAGCACGGGTCGCTCGTGGCCTACCCCGCCTCCAAGCTGGCCGTGGCCCACTGGGTGCGCCAGGCGGCCGTCGGGCCCGACTGGGCCGGCGCCGGCCTGCGGCTGAACGCGGTGGCGCCGGGCATGATCGACACCCCGATGGTGGCCGGCATCCGCGCCCACCCGGAGACGGGGCCCATGCTCGACCTGCTGCCCATCCCCGTCGGCCGGCCGGGGCGGCCCGAGGAGATCGCCGCGCTCATCGAGTTCCTGCTCGGGCCCGACGCCGCCTTCTTCTGCGGCTCGGTCGTCTTCTGCGACGGCGGCAGCGACGCGTTGTTGCGCACCCGGGACTGGCCGGCGGCCTGGGACATCTCGCCCCGCGACTTCGTCCGCCCCCCTTCTTGAGGGCCAGGCCCCGCCGCCCCGCGGTCCGGCGGCCCGACGCGGCGGCCACACCCACCACGGCGTCCGGGGCGCGCGAGGGCCGACCGTAGGCTGCACCCAGTGCCCGGCCGGATCTTCGTCGACACGACGCCGCTCAAGGAGAGTCGCGACTTCCGGCTCCTCTTCACCGGGCAGCTGATCTCGATGCTGGGCAACCAGCTCACCGTCGTGGCCATCCCCTTCCAGGTGTACTCAATGACCGGGTCGTCGCTGCAGGTCGGTGCGATCAGCCTGGCCCAGCTGATCCCGTTCCTCATCGGCGCGCTCAGCGCTGGGCCGATCGGCGACTCGGTCGACAAGCGGCGCATCATGATCTGGACGGCGGCGGCCTGCGTCCTCACCAGCGCCGCCATGGCCTTCAATGCCGCCCTGGCCCACCCGTCGCTCGTCGCGCTCTACGTCGTGAGCGCGCTGGCCGCCGGCTTCATGGGTTTCAACAACACCGCCCGCATGGCGGCCATCCCGGGGCTGGTGGAGCGGCGTCATCTCGTCGCCGCCGCCTCCATCAACCAGATCGTCATGCAGGTCGGCGTCATCGTCGGGCCGGCGCTCTCGGGCCTGCTGCTCGGCATCGGGCTGCGCCTCGTGTACTCGCTCGACGCACTCTCGTTCGTGGTGGCCCTCGTCACCTCGATGATGCTGGCGCCCATCCCGCCGGCCGAAGGGGCGGGGCGCCTGTCGCCCTGGCAGTCGACCAAGGAGGGCCTGCGCTACCTGCGCACGCATAAGGCCCTCCAGGGTGTCTACCTCATCGACATCAACGCCATGGTGTTCGGCCTGCCCCGGGCGCTCTTCCCGGCCATGGCCGGATCGGTCTTCGGCGGCGGCACCATCACGCTCGGCTTCTTGTACGCCGCCCCGGGCGTGGGCGCGCTCATCGGGGCGGTGACCACGGGCTGGGTGGCCAACCTGCGCCGGCAGGGCTGGGCCGTCATCATCGCCGTCAGCGTGTGGGGCGCCGCCATCGTCGTGTTCGGCCTGGTCGACACGCTGTGGATCGCGTTGGTGATGCTGGCCATCGCCGGCTGGGCCGACGTGATCTCGGCGGTGCTGCGCAACACGATTCTGCAGACATCGATCCCCGAGCGCTTCCGCAGCCGCATGTCCTCCATCCAGATGGCGGTGGTGCAGGGCGGGCCCAGGCTGGGCGACCTGGAGTCGGGCGCGGTGGCGACGTTGACGAGCATCGAGTTCTCGGTGGTCTCCGGCGGGCTGGCCTGCATCGCGGGCGCTGGACTCATCACGCTGCTGCTGCCGGCGTTCCGGCACCACCTCTCGAGTGCGATCGACGACGTGCCCGTATGATCCGGCCGTGACCGACCCCACCACGTCCACGTCTACGTCCTCCTCGTCGAACACCTTCGCGGAGCCGACCTGGGGCGAGGTCGACCCCGCCGCCTTCGAGCGCATCGTCGTCCTCTCCCCGCACTTCGACGACGCCGCCATGGGAGCGGGCCATCTCCTCGGGAGCTACGCCGACACGACGGTGGTGACGGTGCTCGGTGGGCCGCCGCCGGCCTACCCCGATCCGCCCTCGGACTGGGACGCCCTGGGCGGCTTCAAGGCGGGCGACGACGTCGTGGCCGTGCGCCGAACCGAGGACGTCGCGGCCATGGAGGTGCTCGAGTCGGAGTACCGCTGGCTCGAGTTCGCCGACCACCAGTACCTGGCCCCGCCGGATCGGCCCAAGCCCGAGGAGGTGGCACCGGTGTTGGCGGCGACCATCGCCGAGCTGAATCCGACGTCGGTCTTCGTGCCGATGGGCCTGGGCAATCCGGACCACGTGATGGTGCACGATGCGTCGCTGCTGGTGCGGGCCGACGAGTCCGGGCGTCCCGAGCGGGAGTGGTTCTGCTACGAGGACCACGGCTACAAGCACATCCCCGGACTGCTGGCGTGGCGGGTGGCCAAGCTGTTGCGCTCGAAGCCGTGGCCGACGCCGGCGATCGTGCCGCACGTGCCCGACGAGGAGCGCAAGCGACGGGCCATCTGGTGCTACACCTCGCAGATCCCCCCGCTCGAACGTGACCACGCGCTGACGGCGCGCATGGAGGGGCGGGTACCCGAGCAGTTCTGGCGGCTGGCCCCGCCGCCGACCGGATGGGACGGCCTGGCCGACTTCATCTGAGGAATCAGCCCGCTGATGGGCCGGTTTCACAATGGACGGACAATCAAGAGGTGACGTTCGCCCCTACCGGCCGAGGCGGCCCGAGGCGCACCATTGGTCGAGTGGTCATGTATGTAGACCTCCTCACACGGGCCCTTGGCACCGATGAGGCCGGCTCCAGGTCGAACGACTTGCTGCTGGCCGACCTCGTCGATTCCCGGGCCAGGCTTCGAGGCGTGAACGGCGGTTCCACGCCCTCGGCGGCAGAAAGCCTGGCCCGGGAACTCTCATACGACGGTGCCCTCGTTCGCTTGTGTGAAGCCATGTCCGTACCGGCCTCGCCCGCTCGATTCACCAACCCGCCCCAAGAGCGGCTGCGCCTGGAATCGGAGTTGGCCGCCGCCCTCGGTGTGCCCCTCGTCGACGCGGCGGCGACCGCGACGGCTGCTCTGACCTGACCTGACCCACGACGGCCCGGTTCTTCGTCCCTGTTCCTCGTTCCTGTTCCTCGTTCCTGTTCTTCGCTCCTGTTCCTCGTTCCTGTTCTCGTCGCGGCGACTCGCGGCGACCGTCCGGGCGCTTCCTTGCCGTGGCCGCCCGGCGTGACGCCTATTCCTCGGGCGGCGGAGACATGCCACCGCCCTCGTCGCCGACCGGCAAGACGTCGAGCACGTCGATCAGCCCCGTGATGCGCAACAGGCGGAGAACGAAATCACTGGGCGACGCGATGTGCAACGTCAGCCCGGAGGCCACGGCCCGCCGTTGCTCGACCACCAGCACGGAGAGTCCCGTCGGATCGATGTAGCTCAGCTCGGAGAGATCGACCGTCAGTTCGGCCACTCCGCTCTGGTTGACGAGGGACAGCTGCTCGATGAACGCTCCGGCGGAGGCGACGTCGAGCTCTCCTCGGAGCGAGAGCCGCGTGCAGTTCTCCCCCTCTTGGAGCCGGATCTCCAATTGTGGGGAACCCTTGTTCACAACACGCGCCGTCCTTCGCCCCCTCCAGCCCACGCGGGACGACATGGTTCGCACCCCGCCTCGTGCCCCTTCGCCATTGTGAGGCTCAGCGTGGGAAGAAGCAAGGGGCGTTGCGTGGTCCGGCGTCGGTAGAGTCGGGCTCAGTGGCCAAGGACGACGAACGCTCCGTGGAGGTCGACGGCCGTGAGGTGCGCATCTCGCGGCCGGACAAGGTGTACTTCCCTGCCCTCGGTGCGACCAAGTCCGACCTGGTCGATTACTACCTTTCGATCGCCGACCATCTGCTGAACACGGCCGGCGGCCGGCCGGCCATGCTCCAGCGCTTCCCCGATGGTGCGACCGGCAAATCCTTCTACCAGAAGCGCATTCCCGCCGGGGCGCCTCCGTGGCTCGAGTCGACGACGGTCTCCACGCCGAACGGCACCGAGTCGAACGCGCTCGTGGTCGCCGACATCTCCCATGTGCTGTGGGCGGTGAACATCGGGTGTCTCGGGTTGCACCTGTGGCCGTATCGTGCTGCGGACCCGGACCACGCCGACGAGCTCCGCATCGATCTCGATCCGGTCAAGGGCATCGGCTTCGAAGAGGTGCGGATGACCGCGCTGCGCTGCCGTGACCTCCTCGCCGAGCTCGGGCTCCGGGGTTACCCCAAGACGACCGGGAACAACGGCCTGCACGTGTACCTGCGGCTCGAGGCGCGCTGGGATTCCATCGCCGTCCGGGCGGCGGCGGTCGCGCTGGCCCGCGAGCTCGAACGACGGTATCCCGAGGACGTGACGGCCAACTGGTGGAAGGAGGAGCGGGGGACCCGCGTCTTCGTCGACTTCAACCAGAACGCACCGCACAAGACCGTGTTCGGAGCCTGGTTCGCCCGCCCCCGTACGGGCGGCCAGGTCTCGACCCCGTTGACCTGGGACGAGGTCGAGACCGTCGTTCCCGATTCGCTGACGATCCGTTCGGTGCCCGACCTGGTCGCCGAACGGGGAGACCCCTGGGCCGACATCGCCGCCACGCCCCAGTCGATCGAACCGCTCCTGGACATGGCGGCTCGGGACAAGAAGGCGGGCCTGCACGACGCACCCTGGCCGCCGCAGTACCCCAAGATGCCCGACGAGCCACCCCGGGTGGCGCCGAGCCGGGCCAAGAAGACGGACGAAACGGCGTAGGGCGGGGACGTGGAACCGCTGGACGCACTGAACCGCATCGCATTCCGCCTGGAACGGAGCGGCGCCGACACCTACAAGGTGCGGGCCTTCCGTCACGCCGCCCGGGCGATCAAATCGATGCCTCCCGACGAGTTGTCCTCGCTGGCTTCGGCGGGACGGCTGCAGACGATCGAGGGCGTGGGGAAGTCGACGGCGCAGGTCATCTCCGAGGCGCTCCGTGGTGACGTCCCGGCCTATCTGGTCAAGCTCGAGGCGTCGACCGACGACGGCGACCTGGTGCTCGACGAACCGGCGGCAGCGCTGCTCTCGTCGCTCCGGGGTGACTGCCACTCGCATTCCGACTGGTCCGACGGTGGCAGCCCGATCCTCGAGATGGCCGAGGCGGCGCGGGACCTCGGGCGCGAGTACCTGGTGCTGACGGACCATTCGGCCAGGCTGACCGTGGCCCACGGGCTCAACGAGGAACGCCTGCGAGAGCAGCTCGCAGTGGTGGTCGAGGTGAACGAGCAGCTGGCGCCGTTTCGGCTCCTGACCGGCATGGAGGTCGACATCCTCGAAGACGGGTCGTTGGACCTGGACCCCGACACGTTGGGCGAGCTCGACGTGGTCGTGGCCAGCGTCCACTCCAAGTTGCGGATGGACGCCAAGGACATGACGGCTCGCATGGTGGCCGCCATCGAGAACCCGCACTCCGACATCCTCGGGCATTGCACTGGGCGCCTCATCACCGGCCGCGGCCGGCCCCAGTCCTCCTTCGATGCCGAGGCCGTCTTCGCCGCGTGCGCCCGTACCGGGACCGCCGTGGAGATCAACTCCCGGCCCGAGCGCCAGGACCCACCCGAAGACCTTCTGCGCCTGGCGGTCGAAATGGGGTGTTTCTTCTCCATCGACACGGATGCCCACGCACCGGGGCAACTGGAATGGCTGGGACGCGGCTGTCGCAACGCGATGATCGCCGAGGTGCCGGTCGAACGGATCGTCAACAGGGGATCGGCCGACGAATTGCTGGACTGGGCTGCCTCCCACGACAACGGAAGCAGCGGCTCCTGATGGCGCTCTCCCTGCCCGTCGTCCCTCCGGTTGCGCCCATGTTGGCCAAGTTGACCCGTGACCTGCCGCGTGCGGACGGCCTCTATTACGAACCCAAGTGGGACGGCTTCCGCTGCATCGTGTTCAGGGACGGCGACGAGGTCGAGCTCGGCAGTCGCAACGAGAAGCCGCTGACCCGTTACTTCCCCGAACTGGTCGACGCCCTGCGGCGCGAGCTGCCGGCCCGGTGCGTGCTCGACGGTGAAGTGGTGATCGCCGGGCCCAACGGGCTCGACTTCGACGCACTGTCCCAACGCATCCATCCGGCCGAGAAGCGGATCCGGCAGCTGGCCGAGGCCACACCGGCCTCCTTCGTCGCCTTCGACCTCCTGGCCCACGACGACACGTCGTACATGGAGACGCCCTACGGGAAGCGGCGCAAGACGCTGGAGAAACTGCTGAAGAAGGCCTCGCCACCCGTCCACCTCACTCCGGCGACCCAGGACCCCGACGTTGCCGCCGAGTGGTTCTCCCGATTCGAGGGAGCCGGGCTCGACGGCGTCGTGGCCAAACCCTCCGATCTGCACTACCTGCCCGACAAGCGAATGATGCTCAAGGTGAAGCACCAGCGCACGGCCGACTGCGTGGTGGCCGGCTTCCGCACGCACAAGGACGGCGCCGGCGTCGGCTCACTCCTGCTCGGCCTCTACGACGCTGAAGGCACCCTGCACCATGTGGGCGTCGCCTCGGGTTTCAGCGTGGCCAGACGCCGCGAACTCGTCGACGAGGTCGAGCCCTACCGGGCCAAGGCGCTGGACGGGCACCCCTGGGCGGGCTGGGCCGAGGCCCAGGCCTCCGGTCGTGCGCCCGGCGCCATGAACCGTTGGAACGCGGGCAAGGACATGACCTGGGAACCGCTACGGCCCGAGGCGGTCTGTGAAGTCTCCTACGACCACCTCCAGCACGACCGTTTCCGCCACGCGACGTCGTTGGTGCGTTGGCGCCCGGACCGTGAACCCGCGTCCTGCACGTACCAGCAGCTCGAGACGCCGGTGCCGATGGAGCTGGCCGACGTGTTCGGCACCTCCGCCACGTAGTCGACCTCCGATTCGGGGACTGTCCCGGCTCCGCCCGTCGTACCGCGCTCGCACACGCCGACCATTCTCCCGACGATGGCCGAGACGCGAGGAGCACGGGGTAAGGGTCCAGAGCTGGTCGGCTCACTGAGCACGGCGGCGGTGGCCCGGCTCGGGACCGACGAGCTGATGGCGGTGGCGGCCCGGGCCTTCGCGGCGCGTTGCTCCCAAGACGCGGTGCTGACCACGGTCGGGGCCGAGCTGGAGCGCCGCGAGGCCTGGCGGGACAGCGGGGCGACGTCGTTGGGGTCCTGGCTGGTCCAGCAGCTCGGGGTGTCCGAGGCCACGGCTCGGGCCTATTCGGAGGTCGCGGCGCACGTCAGCGACCTCCCGCACCTGGCCGCCGGGCTCTTCGACGGTCGCCTCAACCTCGACAAGGTGCGGACGGTGGTCGCGGTGGCCACCCCCGAGACCGAGGCCGGGTGGGCCGAGGCGGCCGGGGCGCTGTCGCACAAGGATCTCGGCGCGCTGGTGCGGGCCGAGGCGCTGCCGACGCCGGCGTCGGATCGGGCCGACGAAGAGGCGCGCTCGCTTCGCTGCAACGACGCCCGGCGCACCATCGTGGCCACGTTGCCCCCGCTCTCCTACGCCGAGGTGCGGGCCGTGCTCGACGAGCGGGTCAAGGCGATGGGCTCGGACGGGGTGAGCCCCCTCGACCAGCGCCGGGCCGACGCCCTGGTCTCGGCCTTGGTCCGCACGTCGCCTTCGGGGTCGTCGCGGGTGCCCCTGGTGGTGGCCCACGTGCCCTTCGAGGTCTTAGCAGACCCGACGTCGTCGCTGCCGGGCGAACTCGAACGCGCCGGGCTCATCAGTGCCGACGTGGCGCGGCGCCTGGCCTGTGACGCCACGGTGGTGGTGGCCCTCGACGACGCCCTCGGCCACACCATGTACGAGGGTCGGGCCCGGCGCTCGCCGAGCGCCACCTTGCGGCGCGAGGTGTGGCGCCGTGACCGTCACTGCATCTTTCCGGGCTGTGCCAACGCGCTCTTCAGCGCCTGCCACCACATCGAGGAGTGGGAGATCGGTGGACCGACCGACCTGGCCAATCTCGCCTTGCTCTGCGAGCACCACCATCACCTGGTCCACACCAAGCTCTGGTCGATGTCGGGCGACGCCAACGTCGAGGTGCGCTTCGTCGGACCGAGCGCTCAGGTGATGACGACGCGGCCTTCACGCCTCTGGGCCCAGGTCAGCGACCCCGAGGTGTTGGCCCAACGACGCCGAAGGACCACACACAGCGAGGGTGCGGGCGGCTCAGCGGGGCCGAGCGGCGACGTTGCTGACCCCGGTGCTGTCGATCGGGGCGGTTAGGCGCCCAAGAGGTCCGGGTCAGCCGCCAATTCGGCCCGGATCGCCGCCTCCCAGAATCCGATGAAGCCCTCTCCGTCGCTCTTCGCCATCTGATCGATGAAGGACTGCGGTACGCGAGACGTGCCTTTGCCTCCAGCCGCGCGGGCGTACCACGCATGCTGGCAACGCTGTTCCAACGCGACCGCTCGCTGGTGGACGGCCCGGGCCGATCCGCCCAGGATGAAGACGCCGTGGCCGGCCAGCAACGCCATGGCGGAATCGCCCATCTGCGTGATCGCCCGACTGGCGCTGTTGGCGTCGTTGACCGGGCCGCCGTACTCGTCGATCAACGCCACCGTGCCGCCACCGAGTGCGGAGCTCTGGTCCAGGATCGGAGGCACCTCACCCATATCGGCCCACACCGTCCCGAAGAGCGGATGGTTGTGCACCGCCCACGTGACGTCGTGCCGGGCCTTGTGCAGCTCGAGGTGCAGTGGGATGCCGAGCGGGACGGGCCAATCGCCGTCGATCACCGTTCCCTCGAGGTCGATCCGCAAGACCTGGGACGGCCTCAGTTCGGCCCACGTCAGAAGCCACGGATTGCAGAGGAGCGTCCCGTCGCCCAGATTGACCGTGATGTGCCCGGCCAGATGGTCGTTGTACCCCTCGCGCCAGAGGGCTCGCGCAAGGATCACGAGTTCCTCGCGCTGGGTGAGGTCCGGAATCAGCTTCTCTGCGGTCGGGGTGAACACGTCGCTTCCTCTCAGCTCGGCAGGACCGGGTCAGGCAACGGATGGCGGTACAGAGCGGCGGCGTTCTCGCAGCACATGGCCCGGAGCTCATCGGCCGGGATGTGACCCCAGCAGTCTGCGATGACCTGCTGGGTGTCGGGCCAGGTTCCGTCGCCGTGCGGATAGTCCACCTCGACCATGATGTTCTCGACCCCGATGGTGTAACGGGTGTCGATTGTGGACGGATCGTCCAGCGTGCAGAACCAGAAGTTCCTGCGCAACACCTCCGCCGGGCGCATCTCCCAGCCCTTGCCGTAGCCCGAGCGCTC
This sequence comes from uncultured Acidimicrobiaceae bacterium, assembly GCA_963809715.1. Taxonomy (GTDB): domain Bacteria; phylum Actinomycetota; class Acidimicrobiia; order Acidimicrobiales; family RAAP-2; genus Bog-473. The sequence goes on from CAWEKO010000004.1 coordinate 310,492, forward strand.
GACCATGTTCTCCAGGCGGTCGTGCAACATGGCCACCCAGCCGATCCCGCCTTCGCTCATCGCGATCTTGAGGTCCGGATGCCGCACGGGGTACGCGGACCACAACCATTCCGCACAGGCAGTGAGGGACTGCTGTCCGAACAGGGTGGCTCCGATCTGGAGCGGCGCACCGCCCGGCGGCCCGATCTCGAGGCCGGAGCTGCCGACGTGGAGTGAGACGACAGTGTCCGTCTCGATCACCGCAGCGATGATCGGATCCCAGTGGTCGCGCTCCCAGAGCGACGGGAGGCCGATCGCGTGAGGACGCTCGGGAAAGGTGACGGATGTGAAGCCACGCTCGGCGTTGCGCCGGATTTCCTGCGCAGCCAATTCGGGGTCGGCCAGGTACGTGATGCCCAGCGGCACGATCCGATCCGGGTGCGGCGAGTGCCATTCCTCGAAGAGCCAGTCGTTCCAAGCACGGATACAGGCGAGGCCCAGCGCGCGGTCAGGGGTGTCGAAGAACACCCGCCCGCAGAAGCCCGTGATCTGGGACGGGAAGTTGACCGAGGCCCAGACCCCATTGATGTCCATGTCCCGCACCCGGGCCTCGACGTCGTAGCAACCCGGTCGCATCTGATCGAAGCGGAAGGGCTCGATGCTGTAGCTGTCGGGGCGGCGTCCAGCGACTGCGTTCATTCCAACTTGCGTGTAGTGCTCGCCCTCGAACTCCCACACCTGGTGGCCGCGGTTGGTCTCGACAATGTGGGGAGCTCTCTCCGCCAGTGCCGAAGGGACCCTGCCCTCGAACATGTGGGTGGGCTCCACCACGTGGTCGTCCACGGAGATCACCGTGTACCTCACGGCCCGGGGTTCAGGCTCGGGGAGGAAGAGATCGGTCAGATCGCTCGTCGACACCATATGGATACTCTGCCCCACCGGCGTTGTTGCCGCGCCATGGGCACCCCGCGCGGCGATACTGGGGTCACTCGCACCCGACAAAGGAGGCGGTGTGATCGCGCTGCTCGTCGTCCTGACGTTCGTCGTCTTGCTGCTCGGAGTCCTTGTGGCCGGATTGCTCCGCAGCCACGCCGACATCCTCCGGTCGCTCCATGAACTGGGCGTCGGGGTCGGGGACCCGACGGCCATCTCCACGGCGCCGGTCCCCGTCGAGATGTCCGCTGGGCCGGCGGGTATGACCTTGGGCCCGGCCCCCGCCATTGCCGGCCTCACGCCGTCGGGAGACGCCCGCGCCGTGTCGGTGGACAACAGTGACCGGTTGACCCTCCTCGGGTTCCTGTCCTCAGGCTGCCATTCCTGCGCCGGATTCTGGGAGGCCCTGCAGCGGCCCGACCACCTCGGCCTCCCCGACCAGACCCGGGTCGTCATCGTCACCAAGGGCCCTGAACTGGAGATCACCGCGCAGGTCAGGGCGCTGGCCAGCGGGCAGATCCCGGTCCTGATGTCCACTGAGGCCTGGCACGACTACGAGGTTCCGGGCTCCCCGTTCTTCGTGCTGGTCGACGGCACAACCGGCCAAAAGATCGGCCAGGGCGTGGCGGCGCAGATCGACCAGTTGGTGGATCTCGTGCGCCGGGCCCAGTCGGAGCGACGGCCCGGCGGCGGTCGTCCCGCACCCGATCCCGGCCTGGACGGGCCGGCGCGTGAAGTGGCCAACGACGATGCGCTGCGCGCGGCGGGCATTCTCCCGGGTGACCCCAGCCTCTATCCGCGTTCGCTCGAGGACGTCTTCCCCTACTCGGTCAATGGCGGCGTTCAGTCATCGCACTGATGGCCGTCATCGAGGCGCACGGCATCGCCGCGGCATTGCCGAACGGCTTCGAAGGCCGCATCTTCGTACGGGCCGTGCCCAGCGGCACGGCGTATGCCGTCGCCCAATTCGCCACCTTCCCCCTGCCAGACGACGTCGGTGACTTCGGCGGCGGCGCCGTCAACCTGATGGGACCGGGCGACGTCTACGCCACCCTCTTCGAGTACGGGCCCGAGAGCCTGGGCAAGCGGCTGTTCGCCCGGCAGGGCCGGCCCACGGACTTCGGGCCGAACGACTTCTCCCCGATGACCCTGCGCCGCGGCCTCGGTGGTCAGTCCGGCACCCAGCGGTTCTTCACCGAGTCGGACCGGCCGTTCTCCTTCTATGCCGTGCTCGGCAGCCACGTGCTGCGCAACACGCTCGTCCCGAAAGTCAATGCGCTCCTGGCCTCCATGGCTCTCAGCCCACCGACGTCCGGCGCGACCCAGTCCGCTCAGGGGCCGGTGTGGAACTGATCGGGCTCTACCTGATCGGCTCGGCGTTGCTCGTCGTGGCGGGGGCCGCCAAGGCCATTCGTCCAGGCGACACAGCACTCGCCCTCGCCCAAGTGTTTCCCGGCCACCTTCGGCTGCAGCCGCTCGTGCGGATCGGCGCCGCCTGTGAGGCCGGCGTCGGGGTCCTCGCGCTCCTGCTCCCCAGACCACTGCCGGCGGCGCTGGTCTGCGCTTCCTACCTGGGATTTGCCGCGTATGTGTCATATGTGCGCCGCCGTCGCGGCCTCCTGGCGACGTGCGGTTGTTTCGGGCGGACCGACACCCCTGCGACCTGGCTGCACGTCGTGATCAACCTGGTCCTGGCCGCGGCCGCGGCCGGAGTCGCGCGAGGGACGACCGGCGCGTCCACGCTCCACTCCGTCCTGACCGCGCAGCCCTGGGGCGGCGTGCCGCTGCTCGTGGCGAGTGGGGTCGGGCTCTGGCTCACCTACCAGGGCCTGACGCTCCTGCCTTCCCTCGGTACAGCCCGACGGCGCCTGGTCCGCACCGGACCATGACCCTGTCGACCGCGCTCGTCGAGCGCTCCTCCGGGTTCCTCGAGCGCCGCCTGTCCCGTCGAAATGTCATCAACCGATCCGCATTTGTGGGAAGCGCCGTGGCCGTCGGTGCCGGCCTCGACCTTGCCTTGAAGCCCGGGACGGCCTACGGGAAGATCTGCGAGTGCGGGAACGCCGGATGCGGCTGCGGCAGCACGTGCTGTTCTGGCTTCACGGATTTCTGCTGCAGCGTCACCGGATTCAACTACTGCCCGTCGAACACCATGATGGGCGGCTGGTGGATGGCCGACAACAGTTCGTACTGCAACGGGCCGCGCTATTACATGGACTGCAACGCCATCTGTGCGTGTGACAACGGCTGTAGCGACGGTTTCCCGTTCTGCGAGCCCGGGTGCGACCTGACCGGAGGCTGTGGCTGCGGGCCGAACGGCTGCGACTCCTACCTCACCAACTGTCTCCAGTTCCGGTACGGCCAGTGCAACCAGGACATCGCGTGCATGGGCCGGATCGTCTGCCGGGTGGTCGCCTGCGTCCCCCCCTGGACGGTCGACCCGACCTGCACCACTGCGGCGGCCGTGGACAACGCCACGGCCGAACAGAACGAGCCCTGTTGGACCGCGACTCCGCCCTGCCCATCGGCGACCCCGACCAACTGCCAGGTCGTGACGATGATTCCGAGTGCCGACGGCGGCGGCTACACGGTGGTCACGGCCTTCGGAAAGTCGTTCCCGTACGGCGACTTCGTCTCCGAGGGGGACGTCTCGAACCTCACCCTGAGCGCACCAATCGTCACGGCAGCGTTCTCGATGACGGGGGGCTACTGGTTCGCCGGCAGCGACGGTGGCGTCTTCGCCTTCGGCAAAGCGCCCTACCAGGGCTCCATGGGTGGCCACCCGCTCAACGGCCACATCGTCGGCATGGCCGCCACTCCGACGGGGAACGGCTACTGGCTGGTCGCGGCGGACGGCGGGATCTTCGCCTTCGGTGACGCGAACTTTCTCGGCTCCATGGGAGGCAAACCGCTCAACGCCCCCGTCGTGGGCATGGCACCCACCCCGACCGGCCGGGGGTACTGGCTCGTCGCGGCGGACGGGGGCATCTTCTCCTACGGCGATGCACCATTCCTCGGCTCCATGGGTGGCAAACCGCTCAACAAACCCATCGTCGGGATGGCCGCCACGGTGACCGGCGCGGGCTACTGGCTCGTCGCGGCGGACGGCGGCGTCTTCTCCTATGGCGACGCGGCCTTCGACGGTTCGACGGGCAGCATCCGCCTGAACCTGCCCATCGTCGGGATGGCCCCGTCGCACAACGACGGCGGCTACTGGCTGGTGGCCCGCGACGGCGGCATCTTCGCCTTCGGCGGAGCACCGTTCCTCGGGACACCGGCGTGAAAAGGCGACACGATCCACACCGACGAGCAGAAAGGGTTTCCGATCCATGACTCACGAGACGGTGACCGGCCTCGTTGTCGTCTGCGCTGTCGCCATCGCGCTCGCGGGCGGCGTCCGCTCCACGTGGTCGCCCTGCGGCGTCTCCATGCTCTCGACCATCACCCCCTTGGCCGAAAAGGGGCGTGGGCACCGCTGGTGGGCCACGGCGACCTGGTACTTCACGGGCAGCGTGGCGGGAGGCGCCACCCTCGGGGCCGTTCTCGCCCTCCTGGCCGCCGGCGCCCGTGAAATCGTTCCCGCCACAACGACTGCGGCGACCACGACTGCCCTCGTCGCGGCCGGACTCACCCTTCTGGCCGCCACCGCAGAAGTTGGTGTCGCCCCACTCCCCATCCACCATCGTCAGGTCAACGAGCGCTGGCTCGATGCGTACCGCCCCTGGGTCTACGCCACCGGATTCGGATGGCAGATCGGCACCGGTGTGGCCACGTACATCAAGACCTCAGCCGTCTACCTCCTGATCGCCCTCGCCACCCTCAGCGGCGATCCCCTCGTCGCGTTGAGCGTCGGACTGCTCTTCGGCCTGGTCCGGGGCGTGGCCGTCTTCACCAGTCGGGGCATCACGACGACGAACGCCCTTGCCTCGTTCCATCGACGCTTCATGGAGCTCGACCGGCCGGCCCGCACCGGCGTGGTCGTCATCGAGCTTGCGGTCGCCGTCGTGCTGAGCTGGGTTGCCTCGCCCTGGTTCACCCTCGTCGCCGTGGCCGCCCTCGTCGCGGCCGTGGCCGTCGTCACCCGCTCCCGGCGCCGTCGCGGGGCGCCACCCAGTCCCGCTGGCTACATCCCCCGGTGGTTCTCGAAGCGCGCGTACTGCTTGAGGAAGAGCAGGTTGGCCTTCCCGGTCGGCCCGTTCCTGTGTTTGGCCACTTCGATCAGCGCGTCGTCCGCCCGGTCGATCGGCACCTCGTCGTTGTACTCGGACTCCCGGTAGATGAAGAGGACGACGTCGGCGTCCTGCTCCAGCGAGCCCGATTCACGCAGGTCGGAGAGCTGTGGCGTCTTGTCCTGCCGCTGTTCGAGGTTTCGGGACAGCTGTGACAGCGCCACCACGGGAACTTCCAGCTCACGGGCCAGGATCTTCAATCCCCGGCTGATCTCGGCCACCTCGTTCTGACGGTTCTCCGCCCGCCCCCGGCCGGTCATCAGCTGCAGGTAGTCGACGACCACGATCCCCAGGTCACCTTCGGACTTTTTCAAGCGACGGGCCCGGGCCCTGATGTCCATCACCGTCACGGCCGGGTTGTCGTCGATGAAGATCGGCGCGCCTGACAGCCGGGTCACGGCCGCCCCGATTTTCGCCCAGTCCTGGGTACGGATTCGCCCGTTCTGCAGATGCTGCCCGTTCACCTCCGCCTCGGCCGCCAGCAGGCGCTGGGTCAGCTCCAGGTGGCCCATCTCCAACGAGAACAGGAGCGCGGGCCGGGCCACCACCATCCCGACGTGAGCCAACACCCCCAAAGCAAAGGAGGTCTTGCCCATCCCGGGACGAGCCCCGACGATGTTCAACGTCGAGGGCTGCAGCCCGAGCAGCAGACGGTCGAGCTCGTGGTAGCCCGTGGCCACACCGGTGATGTCCGAGCCGCGCTGGCCCAGCTCCTCGATCCGGTCCAGCCCCTGCCCCAGCAACTCGTGCAGCGGGTGCAGGGTGTCGGCCCCCCGCCGCTCCGCCACGTTGAAGACGAGCTGCTCGGCGTCGTCGACCGCCGCCTTGACGTCCTCGGGGACGGAGTAGCCGATGTCGGCGATCTCCCCGGCCACGCCGATCAACTTCCGCAGCAGCGACAGCTCCTCGACGATGGCGGCGTAGTGGCGGGCGTTGGCGATCGACGGGGTGTTGGCCTGCAGCGAGATGAAGATCGACGGGTCTCCCACCGCCTCCATCACCCCGGACCGCTTGAGCTCGTCGGTGACCGTCACGGCGTCGATGGCCTCCCCTCGCTCCATGAGGGCACGGATGGCTCCGAAGATGTGGCCGTGGGCCGGCTTGTAGAAGTCGCCCCCCGAACACATCTCGATCCCGACCGAGGCCGCGTCGTTCGACAGCAGCATTGCACCGAGGAGGGACTCTTCGGCCTCGAGATCGTGTGGCGGGACCCGCGCTCCCGAGGAGGGCAGCGGGGTCGGTCTGAACTGGCGGGAGTCGTCGAAAGCGTGGACCACGGGCCCCCCTACTCTGACGGTCCCGGGCTGGGGACCGTCAGGGGGAACTTGTTGTGGGCAACGGTGTGGGTAACCCTGTCCCAGGTGTGGGTAACAAAGCGCGCAGGCACGTGAGCCCTGTGGAAAAGCCGTGTACGACCGGGGTCGCCCGGGAGCGCCAGCATCTGCACGGGCGCCATGATGCGGGACGGCTGTGACCACCCGCCCGACCACGATCGGCGGGCCGTTCCCGACCCGCGGCGACGCTCAGCCGGCTGCCGAGACCTCGAGGGTCACGACGACGGTCACACCCTGGAACAAGTCGACCGTCACGTCGTGGGACCCGGTCGCCTTGATGGGCTCGGGCAGAACCACGTGCTTGCGATCCACTTCGACACCTTTGACATTCTTGATGGCTTCGACGACGTCCGCCGGACCGATGGAGCCGAAGAGTCGCCCCCCTCCGCCGGCCCGGGCGGAGACCGGGATCACCGCGCCGGCCAAGATGGTCGCCTGGGCCTCCGCCGCGGTGCGGTCATGGGCCTCGCGCAGATCACGGCCACGCCGCATCTGTCCCGCTTGACCCTCGATGCCCTCGCTGGCCACGATGGCCCGGCCCTCGGGAAGCAAGAAGTTGCGGGCGAACCCACCAGCGACCTTCACGATGTCGCCTCGCCGCCCGACACCGGCGACGTCGTCTCGGAGCAGGACCTTCATGCGTCGGCGCCCGCTTCCTCGGCCTCGGCCGCGATGTCCGCGTCCAGCGTGGCCAGGACGTCACCGTCCAACTCCGCCTCGCCGACGGCCTCGCTCGGCGCGGCAGCGCCGTCTGCGCTGCTGGCGGCAGCGTCGGCACCGCCGGTGGCGCCGTCTCCATCGCCACCAGAACTGCCGCCGGTGTTGCCGTCCCTTCCGCGATCAGAGCCTCCGCCGCCCTCAGAGCGCCGGGGCGGGCGGCTGTCACCGTGCGTGTCACCGAGCGTGCGCTCGCCTCGATCGCGACCGCCTCGGCCACCGGGCCGCTCGGTGACCGTCCGCTGCGTGTAGGGCAGCAGGACCAGTTCGCGCGCCGTCTTGATGGCCTGGGCCAGTGCCCGCTGGTGCTGGGCGCAGTTGCCGGTCACCCGGCGCGAGCGGATCTTGCCCCGGTCACTCATGTACTTGCGGAGCATGGGGACGTCCTTGTAGTCGACCCACTCCACCTTGTCCCGGCACAGGGCGCAGGGCTTCTTCTTCACCCGGCGACCGAGATCCTTGGGGGCCCGGCGTGACGTCGTCCCCCCGCGTTGGTTATTCCTTGCCATCAGAAGGGCTCCTCATCGAATCCGTATCCTCCACCTGCATCGGCTGCGGCCGGCTGCGGTGCGGGCGCGGCCTGCCGGCCACCACCACCACCACCGCCGCCGCCGCGTGAAAACTCGCCGGGGCCACGCCGCTCGTTCTTGGTGACCGTGGCCGTCGCCCATCGCAGGGACGGGCCGATCTCGTCGGCCACGACCTCGACCTTGGACCTCTTGTCACCGTCCTGGGTCTCCCAGCTGCGTTGCTCGAGGCGGCCGTTCACAATGACGCGGGAACCTCGGGTAAGGGTCTCGCTCACGTTCTCCGCCATCTCGCGCCAACAGACGACGTCGAAGAACGAGGTGGCCTCCTCCCATTCCTGGGTCTGGCGGTTCTGCCAGCGGCGGTTGACCGCCAGACCGAACGTGACGTTCGCCTGCCCGGTGTTGGTGAAGCGAAGTTCAGGGTCGCGAGTGATGTTGCCCACCAGCGTGACGCTGTTGTCTGGCATGTCTGTTCCTCCGTCGACTCGTCAGCTCGCGGCCGGCTCGGCCGCCGCCGTCATTTTCGAGTCCGGCAGCCGCACCACCTTGTGGCGCACGACCTCGTCGGCCAGCGTCAGCATGCGGTCGAGTGCAGCCACCGTCTCGGGTTCCGCCGTGAATTCCACCACGACGTAGTAACCCTCGCGCTTGTGGTTGACCTCGTAGGCAAACGTGCGCTTGCCCCAACGGTCGATTGCACCCGGGTTCCCCCCGGTCGAGCGGATGACCTCGAGCGCATGGTCGAGCACGCTCTGGATCAGGCCGGGCTCGGTGGTGGCCTCGAAGATGGCCATGACTTCGTAGGGCCGCATAGGCGGCATACCTCCCTCTGGACCGGGCGGTTCGCTCGGGCTCCTGGCGGTCAGGAGCAGGGTTTTGTTGTGACCGGCCATGATAGCCGGGATCAGCTCAGGGCTTCGCCCAGGCCCTCCGGTGCGTGATACGTCTCCGCATCACCGGGAAAGCTCCCGTTTCGGACGTCATCGGCGAAGGCCGCAATGGCCTCGGTGGCGATGCGGCCGACATCGGCGTATTGGCGCACGAACTTCGGCGGGGTCCGTTTTCCCAGGCCGAGCAGGTCGTGGAAGACCAGAACCTGGCCGTCGCAGTCCGGGCCGGCGCCGATGCCGATGGTCGGGACGTCGACCGCGTCGGTGACGGCGGCGCCCACCACGTCGGGCACGCCCTCGATGACGAATCCGAAGCAGCCCGCCGCGGCCAGCGCCTTCGCCGCGTCGAGCAGGGCGCTCGCGGCGTTGATGCTCTTGCCCTGCACCCGGAAGCCGCCCATGGCCAGGACCGACTGCGGGGTGAGGCCGAGGTGGCCCATCACTGGGATCTCAGCCCGGATGATGGCCTCGACCACCTCGAGCCGGGCCCGCCCACCCTCGAGCTTGACCGCCTGGGCACCGGCCCGGACCAGCGTGGCCGCGTTGCGGACGGCGTCGTCGGGTGAGAGGTGGTAGCTCATCCAGGGCATGTCGCCCAGGATCAGGCTGCGGGGCTTGGCCCGGGCCACCGCGGCCGTGTGATGGGCCATCACGTCGATGTCGACGTGGAGGGTGTCGTCGAAGCCGAGCACCGTGTTGGCCACCGAGTCCCCGACGAGGATGATGTCGACCCCCGCCTCCGAGACGATCCGGGCACCCGGCTCGTCGTAGGCCGTGACCATGACGATCGGCACGCCACCGTCGCGTCGCTTGCGCTGCCGCAGAGCTGGAACCGTGACGGGACCGTCGCTCACCGGGCCGGCGCCGCCTTCTTTCGTCCCTTGCCACCTCCGGCGGGGTACTTCTTCATGAGGTGGTGCCAGGCGCACGACGGGCACACCTCGACCTCGTAGCAGAGCACCGGTTCCGGCCGCCGGCACAGGGCCTTGAGCTCGGCAACCGTTCCTGGGCAACGACCACCGGGAGGCAATTTGGCCCCGAAGACGAAGGTGACGGTGACCAGCCGGCCGTCGTCGCAGATGGGGCAGACCTCTTTGGTGGGTCGCCCCACGTTCTGGGCGGCCCGCAGGAGTTCGGGGTGGGCGTCGCACACGTCGATCTTCTGGACGTGGCCCCGCTCCACCTCCTTGACGAGTCCGTTGCGCACGATCCGGTACTCCACCTGGGCCGTGACATCCGGGCTCACGGCTCTCGAAGAGGACCGCGGCTCCGACGTGACGGACATGGGCGTCAGGCTACTCCCCGTGCCTGGAATCGGTCCGCCCGCAGGCGTCAATTCCCAGCCCCACGCGACATCTTCGTGATCAATGTTTGAATTGCGCTATATCGAACCGATATAGTGGACCGCAATGTTGGATCTGGCCATACTCGGCCTCCTCGAGGAGCGCGACCTCCACGGTTACGAAATCCGGAAGCTCCTCCGCGAGCACCTGGGGTTGCTGGCGAATGTCTCGTTCGGGTCGATCTACCCGGCCCTGACCCGCCTGGAGAAGGCGGGCGCCGTGGTCGCCACCGATGCCTCCACCGCGGGCCCGCAGACGAAAGTCCGTCCCGCTCCTCCCACAGGCTCCCTCAGCGGCGAGCTGGCCGTGCTGCGTTCCCGTCGCCATACCCCGACACTGGCCCGACGGGGCAAAAAGGTGTACCGGATCACCGACGAGGGTCGGAGCCTCTTCGCCAAATTGTTGACCGAGGGCGGTGCCGTCGCCGACGACCGCAGCTTCAGCCTGCGCCTGGCCTTTGCCCGGCACCTGGCTCCCCAGGCTCGCCTCACGCTTCTCGAACGCCGGCGCGCCCTTCTCGTCCAACGCTTGGGCGAAGCCGAGTCCACCCGGGCCGACCTCGATGTCTACGCCCGCTCCGTCGTGCAGCACACCGCTGGCGGCGTGGCCCGTGACATCAGTTGGCTCGACCACCTGATCGCGTCCGAACGCGCCGCTCTCGCCGGCGCCGCGGAACCGGCGCCGAGCACCACCGCCTGACCACGAAGGAGATACCGATGCACAACCCCATCCGCCTTGCCATCGCCGGCGTCGGCAACTGCGCGAGCTCGCTCATTCAGGGAATCACCTACTACCGCGACGCGGAATCCGACGACGTGGTTCCGGGCCTGATGCACGTGGAGCTCGGCGGCTATCACGTCCGTGATCTGGTACCCGTGGCCGCTTTCGACGTTGACCTCACCAAAGTGGGTACCGACCTCGGCAAGGCCATCCATGCAGGGCTGAACAACACCATCCGCTTCGCCGAGGTGGGAGAGATCGGGGTCACCGTCCAGCGCGGACCGACCTTCGACGGCCTCGGCCGGTACTACAAGGAACTGATCGAGGAGTCGCCCGCCGAGCCGGTCGACGTCGCCCAGGCCCTGCGCGACGCCAAGGCGGACGTTCTCGTCTCCTACCTGCCGGTCGGCTCCGAACGGGCCCAGCGTCACTACGCCCAGGCCTGTCTCGACGCCGGTGTGGCCTTCGTGAACGCCATCCCGGTCTTCATTGCGTCGAACCCCGAGTGGGCACGCAAGTTCCGCGACGCCGGCGTACCCATCGTGGGTGACGACATCAAGAGCCAGGTGGGCTCGACCATCGTCCACCGCATCCTGACCCGGCTCTTCGAGGACCGGGGCCTGGCGCTCGACCACACATACCAGCTCAACTTCGGCGGCAACATGGACTTCAAGAACATGCTCGAGCGCGAGCGCCTCGAGTCCAAGAAGATCTCGAAGACCCAAGCCGTGACGAGCCAGTTCGAGGACAACGTGCTCGACGCCGACGACGTGCACGTCGGGCCGTCTGACCACGTGCCGTGGCTGAAGGACCGCAAGTGGGCCTACATCCGCATGGAAGGCCGCAACTTCGGCGACGTGCCCCTGAACCTGGAGCTCAAGCTCGAGGTGTGGGACTCGCCGAACTCGGCGGGAGTCATCATCGACGCCGTCCGCTGCGCCAAGCTCGCGCTCGACCGGGGCATCGGTGGCCCGTTGCTCGGGCCTTCGGCCTACTTCATGAAGTCGCCGCCGGTGCAGTACCACGACGACATCGCGCACACCATGGTCGAGAGCTTCGCCGCCGGGGAGACCCAGGAGAGTTGGCCGGCCGACTGACCGGCGGCAACCGAGCACGCCGGCCTGACGCCAGGTCGGTCACCGGTTCAGAGGTTCAGAGGTTCAGACCAGGATCCGCTCGTCGGGAGCACGCACGCCCACGACCGCCATCGTGCGACCCATGCCGAGGAAGCACCCGCAGCAGATCGTGAGGTCCGTCAACTCGTCCTCGGAGAAGGCCGCGTGCATGCGGCCCCAGAATTCGTCGTCCATGGCCAAGTGGTCCAGCGCGAAGCGCTCGGCGAATTCGGCCGCCAGCCGCTCGCGGTCGCTGAGCTCCGTCGCGGCACGCCAGTCGGTCACCTCGGCGTAGAAGGGCTCACCTGCGCCGGCCGTCTCGCCGTCCCGGGCTCGGGTGTCACGACAGACGGCACAGTCGTTGATGAGCGCAATGGTCCAACGCGCCGACTCGCGCTCGCGCACCGAGAGTTGTGAGTTGCCGTAGACCGCCGCCGAAAGCTTGCCCATCCCGGCTGCCATCTCGGGGCGGAGCATCGCCCAGTCGATGTGCTCCCCCATGCCCGTCTGCGGTGCGTTGATCCTCGTCATGGAAGACGAGGGTAGCCCTCCACGCTCAGGATTGTTCGGCCCACCAGGCCAGCAGCCGTCCGGATGCTTCCTTCTCGCCGAGAGGTCCCTCGTCGAGCCGCAGCTCCATGAGGAACGAGAGCGCCTTGCCCACCGCCGGGCCGGGCCCGATCCCGAGCAGGTCCATCACCTGGTTCCCCGTCAGATCGGGCCGGAGAGCATCAAGCTCCTCCTGCTCGCGGAGTATGGCGATCCGGGCCTCCAGCTCATCCATCCGTCGGGCCAGGGCTCGGGCCTTCGCCGCGTTCCGGGTCGTGCAGTCGCACCGCGTCAGCTCGTTGAGCAGGTCGAGGTGGACACCGGCGTCGCGCACGTAGCGGCGCACGGCCTTATCGGTCCAGCCGAGGCGGTAGGTGTGGAAGCGCAGGTGCAGCTCGACCAGGCGCACGACCGTGTCGATGTCGGCTGCCGGATAGCGCAGTGCCTCCATGCGCGCCCTCGTCATCCGCGCCCCGACCACCTCGTGGTGGTGGAAACTCACTCCACCGTCGGTGATGGCCCTCGTCTTCGGCTTGCCGACGTCGTGGAACAGAGCGGACAGGCGCAACACCTTGTTCTTCGACGTCTTGTCGACCACGGCCAGTGTGTGCGCCAAGACGTCCTTGTGGCGGTGAATCGGGTCTTGCTCGAGCGCGAGGCCCGGCAACTCGGGGAGGAACTCGCTCGCCAGACCGGTGCGCACCACGAACCAGAGCGCCTGTGAGGGAACGTCGACGAGGACGATCTTGTCGAGCTCGTCGCGGATGCGCTCGGCGGACACGATGGACAGCCGCTCGTGCATCTTCGTCACGGCGTCCACCAGGGCGGGGTCGGGTTCGAGTGAGAAGCGGGCCGCGAAGCGAGCGGCTCGCAGCATGCGCAGCGGATCGTCCCCGAAGGAGATCTCGGGATCGAGTGGCGTGCGCAGACGGCCGGCGGCCAGGTCGCCCAGGCCGTCGAACGGGTCGATCAGCTCCATGTCGGGCAGGCGCAGGGCCAGCGCGTTGACGGTGAAATCGCGCCGGGACAGGTCGAGTTCGATGTCGTCGCCGTAGGTGACCTCAGGCTTGCGCGACTCGGGAACGTAGACCTCGGCCCGGTGCGTCGTGATCTCGTAGACGCGCCCTGCCTTGCGGCACCCGATGGTCCCGAACTTTGCCCCTTGCGTCCACACGTCGTCGGCCCAGCCACGCACGATCTGCTCGATCTCGCCAGGACGGGCGTCCGTCGTCAGGTCGATGTCGGACTCCTCCGACGCCGCACCCGGCAACAGGGCGTCACGGACGGAACCGCCGACCAGGTACACGGCGCGGCCGGCCGCCGCAAAGCGGCGCGCCAGCTCGTCGGTCGCCTCGACATAGGGCCGAAAACGCTCGGGTACCGACGTGGACTGCACCCGCATACGGTAGTGCGCCCTCTAGCCTCTCCCTGTGCTGTCACGCTGGGCCAGGATCGCCCTTTGCACGCTCGCCGTGGCCACGGCCCTCTTCCTCCCCGGTGGCGTTGCCGCGGCCACCGTCGTCGCCGCCCAGCCGGGGGCTCCACTCACCCTGCTCTCGCAGACGCCCTTCGTCACGCCGGCCCAGCCGTGGTTCTCGCTGGCCCTCGGGGTCAACCCGAGCGCGGGCTCGGCCACCGGGTTGCACGTGAGCCTGATCTTCTACGGCCGCCTCGACGACGATTCCCAATTGCAACAATCCCTGAACGCGACACCTCAGGGCGCGGTCCTGCACCGTTCCGACGTCCCCGTCGCCGTGGCGGCCAACGGGACGCTGAGCGCCACCTCGTGCGTGACCGTCGTGCCCAACGCCGACGCCACGCCACCGACCACCGGCCCGGGCGCCTGCCCGGCTGACAGCGACACGGTCACGCTCGGCTGCAAGCCCAACGTCGGGATCTGCGGTGACGTCTACCCCGTGTCCGTGGCTCTGGAACGCCAGGGTGACGCGACGCCGGTGGCCCGCTTCACCACCTTCCTGACCTACCAGGAGCCGCCGGCCAACGACGTGGGTGGGCCGTTGCCGCTTCGGGTCGGTGTCATCGTGCCCGTCGGGTTCGACGGGCTCGCCGCGACGGCGGCGGCGTTGACGGATTACCACGAGGTGCCGGCGACGCTCGCCGTCAGCGCCACCGGGGTGGTGCGGGTCGCGGCGCAGCGGCCGAAGGGCGGGTCGCGCGCCTTGGCCCAACTCGGCGCGCTCGACACGGCCGAGGTGCTCGACCAGCCTTACGTCCCCGTCAACGTGGCGTCGCTCTCCGAGGCCGGGTTGACCGGGGAGATCCAGCTTCAGGTCGAGCGGGGCGACGCCATCTTGCGGACGGTGGGCCTGAAACCGGCGGGTGGACCGTGGGTCGACACCGTCTCGTCGTTCAGCGCGGGCGACGGTGCAAACCTGGGTACCGGAGTCCAGGTGGCCGGTTCGACCTCTTTGGTCCTCAACGGCGACGACCTGGCCTCGGGCGGACTCAGCAACTACACGTTCGCCCAGCCCTTCACCCTGGACCTCGGCCACGGGGCGACGGTCCCCGCCATCGGCTCCAACGCCACGTTGAGCGGGCGCTTCACCGCCCAGCCGGACAACCCGGTGCTCGGCGCCGAGCAGCTGCTCGCCGGCCTCTCCTTCGTCCACTACGAGAACGCGTCCCTCACGGAGCCCCGCGGCGTCGTGGTCGAACCACCGGCCGGTTGGAGGCCGTCGGGGCTCTTTCTCGAGACCCTCCTGGGCGGTCTGGCCGACAACCCGGCCCTGATGCCCGTGACCCTGACCCAGCTCCTGGCCCAGGTGCCGGTCGGCGGAAACCATGAGCCTGCCGTCCGCCACCTGCAGCCGGGTCCGGCCAGCCGGGGCATCACGACGACGTCCGCCAACAAGATCGCCAGCAACCGCCAACAACTCGGCTCCTACGACGATGCCGTGCGGGGCCACCCGCCCGAGTTGGCGCTCTTGTCCGACAATCTCCTGGCCACCGAGGCGCGCTCGT
Source organism: uncultured Acidimicrobiaceae bacterium (assembly GCA_963809715.1). Classification (GTDB taxonomy): domain Bacteria; phylum Actinomycetota; class Acidimicrobiia; order Acidimicrobiales; family RAAP-2; genus Bog-473. The sequence goes on from CAWEKO010000004.1 coordinate 325,813, forward strand.
TGACGCCGCCGGCCCGGGCGGTGGCGCTCAACGCGTACGGCCGGGCCTTCGTCTCGGAGACGGACAAGATCACGCTGGCCAACGAGAGCACCGTGACCTTCACGTCCCGTCGGGCCGCCATTCCCGTCACCGTGCTCTCCAGCGCTTCGTACCCGGTCGACGTGATCGTCTCCTTGGCCAGCGACAAGTTCACCTTTCCGGAGGGAAGGTCCCAGAAGCTGCTCCTCAACCGCGCCACCACCTCGGTCCGCTTCGTGGCCCAGGCCCGGGGATCGGGTGACCGCCTCCCGATCGACGTGACGCTCCGCACCGCGAACGGCCGGCTCGTCATCGGCCGCACCGTGCTGACCGTCCACTCGACGGCCATCTCCTTCGTCGGCGTCGCCCTCACGGTGCTGGCCGGGGCCGTTCTCCTGGTCTGGTGGGCCCGTACCTGGCGCCGCTCACGCCGGCGACGCCCGCGGGCGGCCGGCTGACCGTGGACGCACCCCGGCGCGCCCGAACTCTTCCCCTCCGCACCGCCGCGGCCTACGTGGCCGTCGGCACCGGGGTCTCACGCATCACGGGGCTGCTCCGGCTCGTCGCCCTGGCCTGGGCGCTCGGCCAGATTGCGCTGGCCGACTCCTACAACCTGGCCAACACCACGCCGAACATGCTCTACGACGTCGTCCTCGGCGGCGTCCTCTCGGCCACCTTCATCCCCGTCTTCGTCGACCGGCTGGCCAACAAGGACGAGCGCGACGCCTTCGACTCCATCTCGTCGGTGATCACGGTGTCGGTGGTCGTGCTGCTCGGAACGACGGTGATCGCGCTCATCGCTGCGCCCTACCTCATCACCGCCCTGACCGCAGCCGATCCCCATGCCAACCAGGCGCAGCTCGAGCACCTCGTGCTCGAACGCCAGGTCGCCACGACGTTCCTGCGCTGGTTCACGATTCAGATCGGCGCCTACGGCCTCTTCGCACTCGGCGCCGCGTTGTTGAACACCCGCCGCCGCTTCGTTGCGGTCGCCTGGGCGCCCATCGTCAACAACCTCGTCTGCATCGGGATCCTCGTCTGGTTCGGCCTCTGGGCCGGCCGGGGCGCCGACTTGGCCAGCGTCGAGGCGAACCATTCCCAGCTCGTACTGCTCGGTCTGGGCACCTCGCTCGGCGTGGTGCTCCAAGGCCTGGCCCTCATCCCGAGCCTGCGCCGGGCCGATCTCGGGCTGCTGCGCTGGCGCTGGAACCTTCACGACGACGCCCTGCGCACCGTGGTCCGCCTCGGCGGCTGGACCTTCGGCTTCGTCCTGGCCAACCAGATCGCCCTCTTCGTGGTCACCGTCCTGGCCGGCAGCGTCCCGGGGCCCGACCCGGTGTCCTCGTACACCTACGCCTACGCCTTCTTCCAACTTCCCTACGGCGTCGTCACCGTCACGGTCATGACCGTGGTCACGCCGGACCTGGCCCAGCGCTGGTCGACCGGGGACCGACCCGCCTTCCTGCATCGCATGAGCGGAGGGCTCAGGGCGATCCTGGCCCTCATCATCCCGTCCGCCGTCGGAATGCTCCTCCTGGCCCGACCCGCGGTGGCCCTCCTGCAGGGTTACGGCCACAGCACCCCGGCCCAGACGAGCACCACCGGAGCCGCCCTGGCCATGTTCGCCCTGGGCCTGCCCGGGTTCTGCACCTACCTCTACCTGGTCCGGGTCCTCCAATCGATGCAGCGCACCAGGGTCGCCTTCTATCTCTACCTGGTCGAGAACGCCATCAACGTGGTGCTGGCCGTCCTCCTGGTCCACACGTTGGGCGTGCGCGGCCTGGCCCTCTCGCTCTCGATCGCCTACACCGTCGCAGCCGTGTTGACCCTCGTCGTCTTCCGCCGGTGGTTCGGGCGCCTCGCTCCTCGTGAAACCTGGGCCCCGCTCTGGCGCGTGGTCATCGCCAGCATCCCGATGGCCGTCGTCGTCCTGGTCATCTCGAACCTGTCCGATTCCACCAGCCCGGCCGGCCTGTTGGCCCGGGTCGTCGGTTCGGTGCTCGCCGGCGGCCTCACCTTCGGGGCCGTGGTCATCTGGCTCGGCCGACGGGACGAGGCACGGCGGCGAGCGGGGCGGCCGCCCCGTGGTCCCGGCCCCGGCCCTCCCCCCGGCCCTGGCCCTGAACTGGGCCCGGACCCCGGCCCCGGCCCTGGCCCTGGCCCGGACCCCGACCCAGAACCGGGAGCAGCTGTCCGCCCCGTCGGCGTCCGCCCCGGTGGAGCCGCCTGAGCCGTCAGGCCGGACCGCCCCCGTGGCAGACTCGGTAGGTGCCCGGCGTCCACATCGTCACCGACAGTGCCTGCGACCTGACGGACCAGCTCGTCAAAGAGCTCAACGTCGGCGTGGTGCCTCTCACCATCCGATTCGGTGAGGAGGAACTCGAGGACCGGCGCCAGCTCACCCCGGCGGAGTTCTGGGAGCGCTGTCGCGCCATGACCACCCTCCCCGAGACGGCCGCCCCCTCCCCGGGCGCGTTCCAGGCCGCCTACCGGCAGGCGGCCGACGAGGGGGCCGACGCCGTACTGTGCCTCACGATCTCGTCGAAGGTGTCGGCCACCTACGCCTCGGCCAAGACGGCCGCCGAGACCTACGAAGGCATCCCGGTACGCGTCGTCGACACCTATTCGCTGACCATGGGACAGGGGCTGCTCGTCATCGCCGCCGCCGAGGAGGCGGCCGCCGGCATGGGCCTCGACGACCTCGTCAGCGCCACCGAGGACCGCATCCCGCGCACGCGGATCTACGGCGTCATCGGCGGACTCGAGCACCTCCAGCGGGGCGGTCGCATCGGCGGGGCCCGGGCCCTGCTCGGCTCGATCCTCAACATCAAGCCCGTCATCCAGCTCAAGGACGGCGAGGTGGCCGAGGAGTCCAAGCAAAGGACCCGGGCCAAGGCCCTGACCTACATGCGCCACAAGGTCGAGGCCGACGCACCCCTCGAGCGCATCGCCGTGGCCGACGGCGCGTGCGACGACTTCGCCGACGTGGTGAAGGGGATCGAGGGCATCGCCACCGAGCACCCCCTCCTCGCCACCGACCTCGGGCCCGTGGTCGGCACCCACGCCGGCCCCAACACGGTGGGCGTCTGCTACATCGTCCCAGGACAGCGTGGCCGGAGCGGCGGGTAGTCTCTCGCCCGTGGCAGACAACGACATCGGAGACGCCCTCTCGGCGCGGGCACTCGACACCATCGACACGGTGGTCGCCGTGGTCAACGACAGGGCCGTGCGGCCTGCGGTCGTGGCCGCCCGCGTCGTCGTGTTCGGCGTCATCATCGCCGTGATCGGCATCACCGTCCTGGTCCTCTTCTGCGTGGGCTTCATCCGCGTGACCACCATCGCGGGCCACCGGATCTGGGCCTCGTACATCGTCCTGGGGCTGCTCTTCAGCGGCGTCGGCGCCTACCTCTACTCGCGCCGCGGCCTCCCACCCGAGGCCTGACGTGTCCCCGGCTCCCGAGCGTCGCAAGGTCGTCATCGTCGGCAGCGGGCCCGCCGGCCTGACCGCCGCCCTCTACACGGCCCGGGCCCAGCTCGAGCCGCTGGTCATCGAGGGCGAGCCGTCGTCGACCAGCGACCAGCCCGGCGGCCAGCTCATGCTGACGACCGACGTCGAGAACTACCCCGGCTTCGTCGACGGCATCATGGGCCCCGAGCTCATGGGCGTCATGCGCGCCCAGGCCCAGCGCTTCGACGCCGAGTTGCGCACGGCCAAGGTCAGCCGGCTCGACGTGGCGACCTGGCCCTTCGAGATCTGGGTGGGCGACCCGCAAGCCGATGACCCCACGGTCCTCGCCGACACGCTCATCATCGCCACGGGGGCGCGCTCACTCATGCTCGGCATTCCCAACGAGGACCGCCTCGTCGGTTACGGCGTGTCGACCTGCGCCACCTGCGACGGGTTCTTCTTCCGGGGCCACAACATTGCCGTCGTCGGTGGTGGCGACTCGGCCCTCGAGGAAGCCAACTTCCTGACGCGCTTCGCCGAGAAGGTCTTCCTCGTCCACCGCCGCGACCAGCTCCGGGCGTCGAAGATCATGCAGGAACGGGCCAAGGCCAATCCCAAGATCGAGTTCTTGTGGAACACCACGGTCACCGACATCGTCGGCGACACCAAGGTCAGCGGCCTCAAGATCCGGAACACCGTCACCGGCGTCGAGTCCGAGCTCGATGCGACGGGCCTCTTCGTCGCCATCGGCCACGAGCCCAACTCGTCGCTCCTCAAGGGCCAGTTGGAGTTGGAGGACAACGGGTACGTCAAGACGTTCGAAGGCACCACCCGCACCAGCGTGGACGGCGTCTTCGCGTGCGGCGACGTCCAGGACCACTACTACCGCCAGGCCATCACCTCGGCCGGGTCGGGCTGCATGGCCGCCATCGACGCCGAACGCTGGCTCGAGATGCGGGGCGAGTAATCGCCCACACCCGGGTCGGGACCGTCCAACCCGCCCGCCGGGAACAAGATCACGCCGAGCAGTGTTGGACACGTCGATCAAGGAGAACCAATGAGCGAGAAGCTTGAGACCGTCACCGACGCTACCTTTGACGAGCATGTCAAGAGTTCGGATGTCCCCGTACTGGTGGACTTCTGGGCGGAATGGTGTGGCCCGTGCAAGATGATCTCCCCGGTGTTGGAGGAGATCGCGGAGGAGCAGGCCGGCAAGATCCGAATCGTCAAGCTCAATATCGACGACAACCTCGACGTGACCCGTCGGTTCGACGTGATGAGCATTCCGACGCTGATCCTGTTCAAGGACGGCGAGCCTCAGGTCCGCCTGATCGGGGCGAAGCCCAAGGGCGCACTGCTCGAAGAGATCTCGGCCTTCCTGTAGGCCTCCCGCTGGCGATCGGGGACCGTGGCGACGCGGTCTCCGACGTGCAGCACCGCCTGGCCGCCGTTCTCCCGGGCGTCCCCATCGATGCCGACGGGATCTTCGGTGCGGGCACACGGGCCGCTGTCCAGGCCTTCCAGCGCCTCCGTGGTCTTCGCGTGGACGGGGTCTGTGGCCTCCAGACCTGGGAGACCCTGGTCGAGGCCGGATTCCGGGTAGGTGACCGCTTCTTGTACCGCCGGACTCCCATGCTGCGGGGTGACGACGTGGCGGACCTCCAACAACGCCTGTGCACGCTCGGGTTCGACACCGGGCGGGTGGACGGCATCTTCGGTGACGACACCGCCCGCGCCCTGGGGGAGTTCCAGCGCAACGCGGGCCTGCCAGTGGACGGCATCGTGGGCGATGCCACCCTCAGAGAGCTGCTGCGCCTCGAGAGCCGTCACCACGATCCCGAGCTGGTCTCGGCCGTGCGAGCCCGGGCCGTCCTGCGCAGCGCTCCGCCGACCCTCCGGGGCCGCCACATTGCCGTCGGTGAGACCGGCGGACTGGGCAGCGTCACGGGCGCCTTGCGCCGGCGCCTGACCTTCTCCGGCATCCGGGTCACCGAACTGCATCACCCCGACGACGCCATCCAGGCCCGTGAGGCCAACGAGCTGGCCGTCGACGTCTTCGTGGGATTGAGACTCAATCCCTCGACCTCTTCGTGCCGGACGGCCTTCTGGGCCGGGACACACGACGAGTCGCCCGGCGGGCGCCGACTGGCCGAGATGGTCCAGAGCGCCGTGCCCGAGGCCCTGGGCATCGAGGACGGCGGGGTTTTGGGGATGTCGGTTCGCATCTTCCGCGAGACCAGAATGCCTGCAGTCGTGGTCGAGCTTGGTCCGGCCAGCAGGGTCGTCGAACGAGCTTCGTCCCTGGCGGCCGCACTCTCGACGGCGCTGGGGCGCTGGGCCGACGTCTCCTGGGATTGATTGCCCGCAATCGCCGCCCTCCCGACGGCCTGACGGCCCTGGGCGACGGTTACGCGACCAAAGACTCAGAGAGGTGAACGGGGTGACAATCCACAACGTCATGCACAGGTTGTGGATGAAGCTGAACCGACCCTTGACAGTTGCGTGAACTACGCGACGCCGCCGTCACCGACCATGGCCCGATAGATCCGCTCGAGGTCCTCGAGGGTGGCAAACTCGACCACGAGTCGACCCCTCCGGTTCTGAATATCCACCTTGACCCGTGTATTGAGATAGGTCGAGAGGAGCTCCTCGAGTTCGAGGACTCCCGGCTCGGGGAGCCGGCGCACCGGGACCCGACGGGTGCCCGGTTCGGTAGTACTCGGAGTCACACCGATCCTGGGCTCGCTTTCATCCGCCACCGTCTCGGGCATGGGCGGCACGACCCGCAACTCTGCACCACCCGCTCGGACCAGATCCTCGACCGCCCGCACCGTCAACCCTTCCTCGACGATGCGCTCGACCAATCGATCTTGCAGCACCCGGTCGGGCGTACCCAGGAGGGCCCGGGCATGGCCGGCCGAGATCGTCCGTTCGGCCAGGGCCCGCTGTGCACCCGCCGGCAGCTGGAGGAGGCGCAAGGTGTTGGTCACCGTGGCCCGGCCCTTCCCCATGCGCGTGGCGACCTGCTCGTGGGTCAGTCCGAACTCGTCGATCAGCTGCTGGTAGGCCGCGGCCTCCTCGAGGGCGTTGAGGTCGTCCCGGTGGAGGTTCTCGACCAGGGCTTGCTCGAGACTCGACCGGTCGTCGGCCGCGTGTTGAACCAGGACGGGGATGGTCTGGAGCCCGGCCCGACGGGCGGCCCGCCAACGCCGCTCCCCCGCGATCAGCTCGTAGGTCTCCGATTCGTCGGCCAACTCACGCACGAGCACCGGCTGCAGAAGGCCGACCTCCTTGATGGAGTCGGCCAGCGAGGCCAGTGACTCCTCGTCGAAATGATTTCGGGGCTGAAACGTGTTGGGGCGGATGTGCGAGATGGGAACCACTCTCAGGAGCGAGTCGCTCTCCCCGGTTGCCTCGCTGGGAATGAGGGCGCTGAGCCCCTTACCGAGTCCGCTGCGGCGCGCCATTGCTCACCTCCTTGGCCAGCTCGCGGTAGGCCACGGCGCCCCGCGAGGCGGGATCGAACACAGTGATCGGCTGCCCGAACGACGGTGCTTCGGAAAGACGCACCGTCCTCGGGATCACGATGCGGCACACCCGCTCGCCGAAGTGCGCTCGGACCTCGTTCGCCACGTCGACGGACAGGCGGGTCCTCGAGTCGAACATCGTGAGCACAATGGTGCGGACCTCGAGGGACTCGTTCAGGTTGCTCGAGACCAGCTTCACGTTGCGCAGGAGTTGGCTCAGACCCTCCAGGGCGTAGTACTCGCACTGGATCGGCACCAGTACCTCGTCCGCTGCGGCCAGACCGTTCACCGTGATGAGTCCGAGGGATGGTGGGCAGTCGATCAGGACGAAGTCGAAGTCCTCGACCACGGTATCGATCGCCCGCTTCAGCCTGAGTTCACGGCTGAAGGCCGGAACCAGCTCGATTTCGATTCCGGCCAGGTCAATGGTCGCCGGGGCGACGAAGAGGTTCTTGACGCTGGTCGGCTCGATGCAGTCTTCGAGAGGTTGGTCCCGCATGATCACGTCGTACATGGAGTACTCGAAGTTCCGGGCCTCGACGCCAAGTCCCGTGGTGGCGTTGCCCTGGGGGTCCAGGTCGATGACGAGGACCCGATACCCCTGCTCCGCGAGAGCTGCGCCCAGGTTCACCGTGGTCGTGGTCTTTCCCACGCCACCCTTTTGGTTGGCGACGGCGATGACCCGGGGAAGTTCACGTGCGTCAGGCTTGTTGCCGTTGAGCAGGTCGCTGGCGTCATCCGAGATCGTGGGGGGACGCATGGTGTGACCTCTTCCAGGGGCTTCCGCGCTCGAAACGGCCACGGCGGTTTCAGGTTGTGCCGCCGTGCTGGTCGCTTCCACCACGTCCGCTTGCGGCGCCTGTGACTCGCCGCCGGAGGTAGCAGAGGAAGCTACCTGTTCGCTGGGCAAATCGGGATTTTGAGCGGTTCCCTCGCCCGCCTCCGACAAGACGGTCGCCTCTCCCCCGCCGCTCGGGTCGGCTTCACCCACCTGCCCGCTCGGCTCGTCAGGCGCCGATTCCACAGGTCCACCCGCTGAATCACCCGTTCGGCCGTCGTCGGACGACGGTCCTTCGGACGACTGCACCGCCGTTGCATTCGCCGGGGCCACGCCTGCGGCAGCACCTTCCTCGTTCGAAGGCTGCTGAGGTCCGCCGTTCGAAGGCGGGGCCGGAACTGGCTCCCCGCCCACATTCTTGACCGGCTCTGTCGAAATCGGTCCCCCGTGTTCTGGCGGATGAGAAGGAGGAGCCGGGTCTGACTGGAGAACGTCCCTGTCCCGGCGCCGGATGCGCATTAGGCGTTCTCTCCGGGTCCCAAGGGCACGACGCCTATCCTGGCCTGCTTGCGTACGGAGGTCAAGAGTTCCGGGTTTCACGTGGAACATGCGTGGTGTGGCCAAATCAGCCGAATGCCGGCCGCTCTGGGGGTTGTACTACGCACTGTTTCACGTGAAACATGATGGTCTCGATGCCGTCTGGCCTGCGACGTCGTCTTTGTCATTTGACCGGCGCCTTGTCCCTTCGCCGCCCCCCGACTCCGACGAGCCCTCTGTTCCGGACTCCTCCGACCGGGACCTCTTCTCAGTCTCCCCACCCCGAGCTCCATCCCGTATCCACCCGGCGAAGGGCCGGACAGCGCCTCTCAGATCAAGGCGGCAGACAAGGCTGGGCGGGCTGGGCCAGATCGGAACCCCCAGGGCGGTCGGATAGGCCCTCGGTCGGTCCATGACAAGACCGATCGCTGCGGTCCTGTGGAGCCCAACCCTGCCGGCCCACCGACCACGAGAGCGCTGTCCTCAGGGCAACTCCCGGCACGACTTCGGCCGACGCCCCCTCCGGCGACCACCAGGGCGAGGCAGGCCGAGGTCACTGACGGGAACGTGTGTGAGGGGAGACCTCGCCCGCTCTCGGTCTACGAGCGTGGGACCAACGAGGGCCAGACGCCGGATCCCCTCAAAGATCAGATTGGCGCACCAGAAACCGGTCCAGCCCGGCGGATCAGAACAACGGCTTCTTGGCTGGCACGCCATTGCGCCGAGGGAAGCGCTCCGGACAGAGCTCGACCTGACGCAGCAGCTGGTAGTCGAACTCTGCGTGGAGCAACAGCCCAGGTTCGAGGCCGAACTGGCGAAGCGCTGCCGCCGGCCACCGCTCGACCGCCTCTGTCGCAGCAGGCCCTGTTGCAGGGGGTCCCGGCGCAACAGGCTCTGTCGCAGCGGGTCCTGGACCAGCAGGCCCTGTTGCAGGGGGTCCTGGCGCAGCAGGCTCTGGCCCGGCCGGTCCGCGTTCGGCTGGCCGTGACACGGTTTGTCCTGGCTCGACAAGACCAGGGTGGACTGGTGTTCCGGCGCCACGCGCTGAATCAGGCTGAGCTGTCGGAACCTGCGGAGAGGTCGGCGGCTCCGACACGACGACCCAGGCCCCGGGCTTGAGTAGGGGAGCGGCGCATTCGGCCAGCACGGCCGGCCTTCCGAACGAGCGGGCAATCGCCCCGTCGAAGGTGGCGCGCCATTCTGGGTCTCGGCCGCAGATCTCGGCCCGTTCCTGGAGTATCGAGACCCGGTCAGCGAGCTCCAGTCGGTCCACGACCCGCCTGAGGAACGCACTCCGGCGTTCATTCGCCTCCAGGAGGACCAACGAGGCCTCAGGCCATTGCTGTGCCACCACGAGGCCCGGGAGACCGCCGCCCGCCCCCATGTCCACCAGGTGAGGGGCCGTCATCACGAAGAGCGGCCGAGCCACGACGACGAACCCCTCGGCATGGCGCACCTGTTGCGCCAGCGGTCCGGGGCCGAGGAAGCCGAGCTGGCGCGCCTCGGCAAGCACCAACTCGAGGGATTCGTTGACGACCGGCGGGTCGCCTTGATGGTCGGTGCGGGGCACCGACAGACGTCAGCCCGCTGGAGCGATGACGATGTACCGGTTGGGGTCCTCACCCTCGGATCGAGTGACGACACCGGCCATCTCGTTGATCGCGTCGTGCACCGATTTGCGATCAGCCGGGCTCATCGCTTCGAGCGCCTTCTCTTGACCCGACGACGTGACTTCCTGTGCGATCTGAACGCTGAAACGCTTGAGGGCGGCCGAGCGCTTCTCCCGGTACCCAGCGACATCCACCAGGATCCGGTCCGTCCTCGAGGGGCATTGGCGCTGCACCACTGCACGCGTGAGGTCCTGGAGGGCGCTCAGGGTGGTCCCACGGGGTCCGACCAGCATCCCGAGGTCCGTGCCCTTTGCGGCAATCTCGACCGTCTCTTCATCGATGAGACGGCATTCGACCGAACCCTCCATCCCGTACTCACTGAGGAGGCCGGCCAGAAATGCCCTCCCGACCTCACCCTGTTCTTCGAGCGTCATTCCCTCGGCCATCTCCACCGTCTCCTTCGTTGCCTTGCCCTGTGAGGATTGCTGCGCAGGCTGCTTCACCGGCGCCGACCCGTTCGGGGCGGCGTTCGCCCCTTCGAGGCCCGCGGCCGAAACACCGGCCTTGCTGCGGTTGCGTCGTCGTCGTGCAGACCGACTCGTGCCAGTCCCGCCGCCCGCTCCGTTCCCTTCATCGCGACTCGAGCCATTGTCTTGGCCCGTAGTGCCTGCCGGTGCCGGCGTCGCCGGTGCTGTTCGACGGCCCCGTACCGCCTCCGCTCGAAGCATCCGCCCTCGCCGCGGCCCTTCTCGTGGGATCGCCCTGACCCCCTGACCGGTCTGAGCTTCCGCCGTTCGAATCCCCGCGGTCCGCTTCATCGTTGCTGCGCCCGCCGTTGTTGCTCGACCGGCCGCTCGATCCCGACGCCGGCCGGCTTCCGCTGTCGCGGTTCGGCTTGCCACGACGCGAGCGCTCGCGCTTGGGGCGGGCCCCGACCGGGCGCACGCGAGCCCGTACACGGGCCTCTTCCCGGACCCTGCCGAACAACCCGGTCTTCGGCTCCGAGAGCACGTGCACCTCGGCGTCACCGAGCGCCACGCCCAACTGATCAAGCGCTCGTTCGGTTGCCTCGTCGACGGTCTTCCCCGTCACCTCTACCCACTCCACGGTGTTATCGAGCCTTTCTCGTCCGCTTCGAGCGGGAGCGCGGATGGGCTTTCGGTTCCGGTGGCTCGTCGCCACCCGGTGAGGGTTTGCCGTTGGAGGCCTTCCCGGTGGGTTTCCTCCCGTTGCCGTTGGCCTTCGCGCCTGAGCTCGGATTCTTCTTCGGAGGCACCGTCCCCTTGGCGAGCGCAGTCCCGTCCGTGGCCGTCGATGCCTTCTTGGTCGGTTTCGCAGGAGGAGGAGGCTTTATCTCCTTCTTCTCTTCTTTCTTTTCAACCTTGGCCTTTTCATCCTTGGCCGAGCCGATCTCTCGCTCGGCCGTGACCGCGGTGACCATGCCTGACCGGAACATGACCTCCTGCGTCAAGATCCGCATTGCCGAAGACACAACCATGTAAATGGTTGCTCCCGCGGGCACCTTTAGGTAAATAGCACCAAAGGCAATCGGGAAGATCTTTTGCATCGTTTGCATCTGTGGATTGGCAGCAGCCGCCTGTGGATTCCGGCTGTTCATCTGCTTCATCTGGTAGTACTGCAGGAAGACCGCGATCCCTATAAGTGCCAGGTAAGGGAGGATTCCAGGGAAGCCGTGGCCCGACAGCGGCTGAGTCGACAAATCCATCCCGAACCACCACGGCATATGACCATGACTGGCCACCAGCGCGTGGTGCATTTGCGATCCGGAAGGGAGATATTCAGAATTCGTTGCGGTCGTCTTCGAGAGGTCCCGGATCAGCGAATAGAGGACGATCAGGAAGGGCATTTGGAGAAGCGGCGGCAGGCAGGCGCCGAACGGGCTCGTCCCGTTCTCCTTGTACAGCTTCATCATTTCCTGGTTCAGCAGCTCGCGATTCTCGGGGCCCTTGTATTTGGCCTGAAGCTTCTTCAGCTCCGGCTGCAGCCTCTGCATGGCGATCATGGAGCGGGTGCTCTTCACCGTGATCGGCGTGAGCGCCAGCATGATGATCACCGTCAGACCAGCGATGGCGAAGCCGTAGTTCGGCCAGACGGCGAAGAGGCCGGCCAGGATCCAGCCGAAGAGCTTCAACAGCGGGTGGAAGACGTTCAGGATCGGCTGGACCGGGCTCGACGCGGCCATCATGGCGTGGGTCAGCATGGTTGGCGCACCTCGGTCGCCTGGGTGGCCTGCGCGGCCTCGTTCATGTCAGCGACCTCGTTCGAATCGTTGAACGGGCCGGCCTGAGCCACGTGCTCGGTGCCCGGCCCACCGTCATGGGCCGACCCACAGTCATGGGTACGTGCCGCACCGCCGGGCAGGGGCACCAGGTCGATCCCGTGGGGACCGAAGGGCCGGCAGCGTAGGAGGCGGCGACCGGTCAGTCCGAAGGCTCGCCAGAAGCCGTGCACGCTGAAGGCCTCCATGGCGTAGTTGGAGCAGCTCGGGTAGTAGCGACAGGTCGACACCCGGCCCGAGGCCGCCCCTTGGTAGGCCTTGAGCAGGAACAATGCACCCCGCCGGGACCAGGGCCGGCGGGTGGAGGCGGTGGACACCTCCAGGGGAGAGCCCGAGGAAGAAGCGGCGGGAGCAGTGGTGGTCACAGTGGTCATCGGCTGCGAGCCGCCTCGGCCCGGGAGGCTCGGCGGAGGGCCCTGACCACGTCGGCCCGGAAGGCCGCCGGCTTCGCCGAGGCCGAGTCGGGGGAGAAGCGGAGCAGGTACGTGCCCCGGGGCAGGCCGCGTGCCTCGCTGCGGACGACCTCGCGGGCGCGGCGGCGGAGGCGGTTGCGCACGACGGCCGGACCGCACTTCGTGCCGACCGCGTAGCCGACCTGGGGAAACACGCCTCGGGCCGAGGGCGGGGCGGGGACGAAGACGGCCCGGACGGGTCCGCTCGACCCGCGGGCCCGGGAGCGCTGCAGCTGCGCGAAGGCAGTGCGTGTGGTGATCCGTCCGACCGTCGGTGCAGGCACCTGGGTCCTCAGACGGTGAGCCGGTGGCGCCCCTTGAGCCGCCGTGACTTCAGGATCGCCCGCCCGGCGCGGGTCGACATGCGCTTGCGGAAGCCGTGGGTCTTGGCCCGCTTCCGGGTGTTGGGTTGGTAAGTGCGCTTCACAATCAGCCTTTCGCGACGAGGCGGCGTCCGGAGGTCTTCGTCGCAGGGTCATGCCGCGGCCTTCGGGTCGAGTCCGGCCGCCGGCGGCGAGTCCTCCCATGTTAGGCGCGATTTGGGGACCGGCTCTAGTCGCATCGTGGTGCCGCGGTGTACGTTCGTCCAATTACCCGTACCGAGGATCGTTCCGAACGCAGTGGCTGGACGCCGAGGGGGGAGAAGGGGCGATCGGAACAGCGGTGAACCAGGCTGGAGTCCTCTGGACGAAATGCACGGAGTCCTTGCGCGAGCAGGTCTCGGAGACCACGTGGCAGCTGTGGCTCTCGGGGATCGAGCCGGTGGACTTCCACGACGGGGTGTTCGTCCTGGCGGTACCCAACGGGCTGATCAGGGAGCGGGTGGAGTCCCGCTACCTGCCCATGATCGAGGACACGTTGGCCAACGAGGTGGGTTCTCCCGTCCGGGGTCGGCTCGAGGTCCACGAGGCACCACCGGTCGCCTCTCCGGTGGGTCTCGATTCGGCCGACCTGCTCGACCCGGTGACCGAGGCCGTCGGCGTGGGTGCGGGGTCGGGGTCGGGGTCCGGACTGCGGTCCGGTGGCCCGCTGGGGAACTCGGACGGGGACGGTGCCAACGGAGCTCGTGGGGGTCCCGGATCGGGGTCCAACTTCGGTCCCGGCGGGAGCGGATCGGGGCGGGATTCCCCTGCCGTCCAGCTCGACTCGAAATTCACCTTTGACACCTTCGTGGCGGCCTCGTCGAACCGGCTGGCCCACGCCGCGGCGCAGGCCGTGGCCGAGACCCCGGGGCGCTCGTACAACCCCCTGTTCATCTACGGCGACTCGGGGCTGGGCAAGACCCACCTTCTGCACGCCATCGGGAACTACGTCACCGAGAACTACCCCCGGCGCAAGGTCCTCTACGTCACCACCGAGACCTTCATGAACGACTTCGTCGACTCGCTGCGCACCTCGACCACGCTGGCCTTCAAGCGCCGTTACCGGGACTGCGACGTCCTCCTCATCGACGACGTCCAGTTCATGGAGCGCAAGGAAGGCCTCCAGGAGGAGTTCTTCCACACGTACAACGACCTGAAGGGCGCCTCCAAGCAGATCGTGCTCACCTCGGACCGGCCGCCCAAGTCGATCGAGACCCTCGAGGACCGCCTGCGCAGCCGTTTTCTGTCGGGCCTGATCACCGAGATCGACCCGCCGGACCTCGAGACCCGGCTGGCCATCCTCCGCTCGAAGTCCATGAGCGAGCACCAGGACGTGCCCGACGACGTGCTCGAGTTCATCGCCTCGCACGTGAAGGACAACATCCGCGAGCTCGAGGGCGCGCTCATCCGTATCTGTGCCTTCGCCAAGCTCAACAACCAGCCCATTTCCCTCTCACAGGCCGAGGAGGTCCTCTCCGACCTGGTCCGGGCCGGCGAACCCCGGCGGATCTCGCCCCAGATGATCCTCGACACGACTGCTGCGGCCTACGGCTTCTCGGTCGAGGCCCTGACCGGGCCCAGCCGCACCCGCCCCCTGGTCACGGCGCGCCAGGTGGCCATGTATCTCACGCGTGAACTCACGGACTACAGCTATCCGGCCATCGGCCGGGTCTTCGGCAAGCGCGACCACACGACCGTCATCCACGCGGTCGACAAGATCGCCGGCCAAATGCAGGAACGCCGGCAGATCTACGACCAGGTCACCGAACTGATCCAGAAGATCCGTGCCGGCTCGGCCTGACCCGATGGCTCCCGCCGTCGGCCCGCCCTGTGGGTCGACGGCAGCACAGCCTGTGGACGATGGCCGGGCGCGCTGGGGAAAGAGGGGTGCTGCGTCCCCAGGCCTGCGCGACGTCGTCGTGTCCCGTCCCCCACGGCGTCGTCCGACCCACATGGGCATGGGGACGACGAATGGGGATCCGACCAGGGCGCCCGGGCCGTCGTCCACAATCCACAGCCCTTACTACCTTTACCCCTAGACATATGTCCCTCTCCACGTCGAAGTACAGGGCACCCACCCGAAAGGACATTTTGTGAAGTTCAGATCCGAGCGCGATGCCCTGGTCGACATGCTGGCCACGGCCAGTCGTGCCATCGGAGGCCGCAGTGGCTCGTCGCCGGTGCTCCTGGGCCTGCTCCTCACGTGCACCGGAAACACCCTCACCGTGACCGGCACCGACCTCGACCTGACGATTCAGGTCACCGACGAGATCATCGGCATCGACGACGGAAGTTGTGTCGTTCCGGCACGGCTCTCGACCGACATCGTGCGCCGGCTCGAGCCCGGGGCGGTGACGTTCTCCGACGAGGGTGATGCGCTCACGATTTCTGCCGCCCGCTCGACGTTCAAGTTGCACACGTACCCGGTCGTCGAGTTCCCGCCCGTGGCTCGGACCAACGAACCCACGGCGCACCTCAATGAGGGCGCCTTCGGCCTGGCCATCCGCCAGGTCGTCCGCGCCGCATCGCACGACGACGGCCGCCCGTTGCTCACCGGCGTTCTGGTCTCACGGGTCGATCAGTCACTGCGCCTCGTGGCCACCGACTCGTATCGCATGGCCATGCGCGACCTGGCGGGAACGAATGTCATCCTCGGCGAGGAGGACCTGCTGGTGCCGGCCCGGGCCCTGTCCGAGCTGCAGCGGTTGCCGAGCAGCAGCAGCTCGTCGGAGGAGGGCGAGAGCGACAAGGTCGGCGTGGCGGCCAGCAGCAACGAGATCACGTTCTGGCAGGGAAAGGTGCAGATCAGCACGCGCCTGCTCGAGGGTCGTTATCCGGACTACAAACAGCTGATCCCCGACCACTACCCCAATCGGCTGCACCTGGGGAAGGAAAGCTTCTTGGCCGCGTTGCGCCGCGTGCAGCTCCTGGTTCGGGACAACACGACGCCGGTCCGCTTGTCGATGCGCCAGGCCGGCGTGGATCTCAGCGTCCAGAGCCAGGACGTCGGTGACGCGGCCGAGGCAGTTGACGGCGACTACACGGGCGAGGATCTGATCATCGCGTTCAACCCGTCGTACCTCATCGACGGGGTGGAGGCCGTGGCCGGCGACGAGGTGATCGTGGAGACGGCCGATGCATCACGGGCGGCAACGGTGCGCGGCGCCGAAGACGAAGAGTTCCGTTACCTGTTGATGCCGGTGCGGGTGTCCTGAGCGGGCCACAACCGCGGTGAGCATCCGACACCTGGAGCTGACCGACTTCCGTCTCTTCAGGGCCGCCGTGTTCGAGCCGCAGTTCGACGGCACCACCGTGATCACCGGTGAGAACGGGACCGGGAAGACGAGTGTGCTCGAGGCGATCGTGTACCTGGGCACCCGGCGCTCGTTCCGGGGGGCGCCGACCGAAGCACTGGTGCGTACGGAGGCGACGACGGCCATCGTGCGCGCCGAGGTGGCGGGGGAGACCGGACCGGTTCTGGTGGACGCGGAGATCGCCCCGGGCGGCCGCAGCCGGATCCGGATCAACCGCAAGGCCGCCTCGGCCCGCAAGGACCTGGCGGCCGCCATTCCGTGCACGATCTTCTCCCCGGAGGACCTGGCCATCGTCGGCGGTGCCCCCAAGGGCCGGCGCGATCTGCTCGACGACGCGCTGGCCCTGCTCGATCCCGAAGGGGCCAGGGCAGCGGACGAAAGCGACCGGGTGCTGCGCCAGCGAGCCGCCCTCTTGCGCCAATCGGGCGGTCGGGTCAGCGAGGACGTGGCCACCACGCTCGACGTGTGGGACCAACGCCTGGCGGACGCCGGCAAGGTGCTCGTGGCCGCCCGGGAGCGGGTGGTGGCGGATCTCGAGCCCCTGGTGGCGGCGACGTACAACCGCCTGGCCGGGGCGGAGGGCGCGCCGGCCCTGGTCCGCCAGTCCTATCAGCGCTCCTGGACGGGAGATCTCTTCGACGCGCTCTCGGCCAGCCGGAAAGACGACTTGCGCCGTGGGGTGAACACGGTCGGCCCACACCGCGACGAGCTCGTCCTGCTGCTCGAGGGCCGCGAGGCCCGCAGCCACGCCTCGCAGGGGGAACAACGCTGCCTGGCACTGGCGTTGCGGCTGGGCGTCCACGAGCTGGTCCGGAACAAGACGGACCTGCGCCCGACGCTGCTGCTCGACGACGTGTTCTCCGAGCTCGACCCGGTGCGCAGCAAGGCCCTGGTGGCCGAGCTGCCGGCCGGCCAGTCGTTGCTCACCACGGCGGCGCCGCTGCCCGAGGGCATCGACGTGGCCACGGTGGTCCAGGTCGGAGACCTGGTCCGGTGAGGAACCGACGCAGCGACGGGCCCCGGCGGGTGGGCGAGTCCATACCGCGCGTCCTCGGACGGCTGGGGGCGCCGCCCGCCGAGGTGCTCGAAGTCGTCTTCACCCGCTGGAGCGAGGTGATCACGGGGGAACTGGGGACCCACCTGCGACCGTTGCGCGTCGACCAACGGGCCCTCGTGGTGGCCGCCGACCACCCAGCCTGGGCCACCCGGGCCCGCCTGGAATCGGCAGACATCCTGGCCCGCGTGCAGGCGCTGGGCGACAGCCCCATCCAGCGCTTGGAAGTCGTCGTCGAACGACCCTGAAACCGGCCTCTGACGTGGGCCGTTGCGACCGTTCATGAGTGCCGAAATGACACGGTTGTCGGGTAGAATGGTGCGTTCGCATCGAAAGGCCGGAGGATCGACCGTTCGGGGATTCGATACGCACCGCGAAGACGAGGTATTTGAAAGGGCGCGCCTGTGGCAGTGAAGGTGGACGAGACATCGAACGGGGCGAAGGCCTCCTACGGTGAAGCCGACATCACCATCCTCGAGGGGCTCGAAGCGGTCCGGAAGCGCCCGGGGATGTACATCGGCTCGACCGGGCCCACGGGCCTGCACCACCTGGTGTGGGAGGTCGTGGACAACTCGGTCGACGAGGCCATGGCCGGCCGCGCCACCCGGATCGACGTCGCCCTCCTGGCCGACGGCGGGGTCCGGGTCTCCGACGACGGCGCCGGGATCCCCGTCGGCCCCCACCCCAAGTACCCCAAGCAGTCCACGGCCGAAATCGTCCTGACGACGCTGCACGCCGGCGGCAAGTTCGGCGGCAAGGGCTACCAGGTCTCGGGCGGCCTCCACGGCGTGGGCGTCTCGGTGGTCAACGCGCTGTCCACCCGGCTCATCCTCGAGGTGGACCGCGACGGCCAGCACTGGGAGGCCGAGTTCGAGAAGGGCGGCAAGCTCAAGCACAAGGTGAACGCCACCGGGCCGGCCCCCAAGGACCGCAGCACCGGCGAGCCCCGCACCGGCACCACGGTGACCTTCTGGCCCGACGCCTCCATCTTCGACGAGACGGAGTTCCGCGCCCAGACCGTCGTCGAGCGCATGCAGATCATGGCCTTCTTGAACAAGGGCCTCGAGATCCGCTTCACCGACGAGCGCACCGATCCGGCGACCAAGACGACGTTCAAATACAACGGCGGCATCGTCGACTTCGTGAAGCATCTCAACGCCTCGAAGGAGTCGCTCTTCCGCAAGGTGGCCTCCTTCGAGGCGTCGGAGGACGCACAAGAGGTCGAGATCGCGCTGCAGTGGAACACGGGCTACCACGAATCCATTCACTCGTTCGCCAACGGGATCTCCACCATCGAGGGCGGCATGCACGTCGAGGGCTTCAGCAAGTCGCTGACCAACGTCGTCAACCGCTACGCCCGTGATCGCAATCTCCTGAAGGAGAAGGAGGACAACCTCAAGGGCGAGGACATCCGCGAGGGCCTCACCGCCATCATCTCGGTGCGCCTGCGTGACCCGCAGTTCGAGGGTCAGACCAAAGCCAAGCTCGGCAACACGTCCATCCGTTCGCTGACCGAGCGCACGACCAACCAGAAGTTGCGCGAGTGGCTCGAGGAGAACCCGCG
Organism: uncultured Acidimicrobiaceae bacterium; assembly: GCA_963809715.1. GTDB lineage: Bacteria > Actinomycetota > Acidimicrobiia > Acidimicrobiales > RAAP-2 > Bog-473. The sequence goes on from CAWEKO010000004.1 coordinate 344,776, forward strand.
CGAGGCCAGTCAGATCGTCGCGAAGTCGACGCAGGCGGCCCGGGCCCGTATGGCGGCCCAGGGGGCGCGGGACCTGACGCGCCGCAAGTCGGCTCTCGACGGCGCAGGCCTGCCCGGGAAGCTGGCCGACTGCTCGTCGCGCGATCCCCGGGAGTCGGAGCTCTTCATCGTGGAGGGCAACTCGGCCGGCGGCTCGGCCAAGGACGCGCGCAATCCGGTGACGCAGGCCATCCTCCCCATCCGGGGCAAGATCCTCAACGTCGAGCGGGCCCGCATCGACAAGATGCTCAAGAACATCGAGATCCAGGCGCTCATCTCGGCCATCGGCGCCGGGCTGGCCGAGGAGTTCGACGTCGAGAAGATCCGGTACCACAAGGTGATCCTGCTGGCCGACGCCGACGTCGACGGCAGCCACATCCGCACGCTTTTGCTCACCTTCTTCTTCCGGCAGATGAAGCCGCTGGTCGAGGGAGGCTTCGTCTACGTGGCCCAACCCCCGCTGTATTCGACGCTGGTCGGCAAGGAGAAGTACTACCTCAAGGACGACGCGGCCAAGGCCGCCTTCCTCGCCGAGCACCCGGACCACAAACACGAATTCAACCGCCTGAAGGGCCTGGGCGAGATGGACTTCCACGAGCTGCGCGACACGACGATGGACCCGGGTCGGCGCTCTCTGCTCCAAGTCAACGTGGAGCAGGCTGCGCTGGCCGACGAGGTGTGCTCGATCCTCATGGGCGACGACGTCGAACTGCGCCGCCACTTCATCCAGACGAATGCCAAAGACGTCCGCTTCCTTGACATCTGAGCGGACAGGCAAGGAGTAGCGAGACATGGCACGTCAGTCGACACGCGGGTCCGGTCGCGGGGGCACAGGTTCGGGCTCGGGCGGGGGCAACGAGATCCCGCCCGGCGAGGACCCGGTCAGCGGGTCCATCGAACCCATCGAAATCCAGGAGGAGATGGAGCGCTCGTTCCTCGAGTACTCCATGTCGGTCATCGTCGCCCGGGCCCTGCCCGACGTGCGCGACGGCCTCAAGCCGGTGCACCGCCGGATCCTCTACTCCATGTTCGACAACGGGCTCCGACCCGACCGGCCGCACAACAAGTGCGCCAAGGTGGTCGGCGACGTCATGGGGACGTACCACCCCCACGGTGACTCGGCCATCTACGAGGCGCTGGCCCGCATGGTCCAGGAGTTCTCGCTGCGCTACCCGCTCATCGACGGTCACGGCAGCTTCGGTGGCCGGGGCCCCGACGACGGAGCGGCGGCCATGCGGTACACCGAGTGCCGGCTCGCCCCCCTGGCCCTCGAACTCATGGCCGACATCGACGAAGAGACCGTCGACATGGCGGCCAACTACGACGGATCCGCCGTCGAGCCCACCGTGCTCCCCGGGCGCTTCCCCAACCTGTTGGTCAACGGCTCGCAGGGCATTGCGGTGGGCATGGCGACCAACGTGCCGCCGCACAACATGGGTGAAGTCATCGACGCCGCCATCCACGTGCTGCACCACCCCGAGGCCACTCCGGACGAACTCATGCAGTTCGTCAAGGGACCGGATTTCCCGACCGGGGCGCTGATCCTCGGGCGCCAGGGCATCCTCGACGCCTACCGGACCGGGCGGGGCTCCATCAAGATGCGGGCGGTGGCGGAGATCGAAGAGGGTCGCTCCGGGGACCGCATCGTGGTGTCCGAGCTGCCGTACCAGACCTCGGTCGAGGTCATCGAGCAGAAGATCACCGACTTGGTCCGCGCCGGCGACCTCGACGGGATCAGCGAGCTGCGCAACGCGTCGGCCAACCAGCAGCCACGCCTCGTCATCGAGCTCAAGCGCGACGCCAACGCCAACGTGGTGCTCAACAACCTCTTCAAGCAGACCCCGCTACAGACGAGCTTCGGCGTGAACATGTTGGCGCTGGTCGACAGCGTGCCTCGCACGCTGAATCTGGCCCAGGCGCTGTCGCACTACATCGACCACCAGATCGAAGTCATCACCCGGCGCTCGCAGTACCGACTCGACAAGGCCCGGAACCGGGCCCATATCGTCGAGGGCCTCCTCAAGGCGATCGACATGCTCGACGCGGTGATCGCCACGATCCGGGGCTCGGACGACCGCCCCGCCGCCCGCATCGCCCTGATGGCCGAGCCCTTCTCCTTCACCGAGTTGCAGGCCACCCACATCCTCGACATGACGCTGGGCCGGCTGACCCGGCTCGGGCGCACCGAGCTCGAGGAGGAGATGCAGCAGCTGGCGGCCACCATCGCCGAGCTGGAAGCGATCCTCTCGGACGACGGCAAGCTGCGCGGGGTCATCGAGACCGAGATGACGGCCATCCGCGACAAGTTCGACAATCCGCGGCGCAGCATCATCACGCACGATCCCGGTGAGATGGGTGTCGAGGACCTGATCGACGACGAGGACATCGTCGTCACCATGACCCGGGCCGGCTACATCAAGTCGGTTGCCGCGGCGGCCTTCCGCACCCAGGGGCGGGGTGGCCGAGGCGTGCAAGGCGCCCGGCTCAAGGAAGAGGACCTCGTCAGCCAGGTCGTGCACACCTCGGCCCACGCCTTCCTCCTGCTCTTTTCGAACCAGGGAAAGGTGTACCGCCTGCGCGGCCACGAGATCCCGATGAAGGACCGCACCGCCCGCGGCACGGCCGCGATCAACCTGGTCCCGCTGGCGCCGAACGAATCGATCACCGCGATCATCACCACCCGGGAGTTCTCGCCCGACCAGTACCTGGTCTTCGCCACGGCGCAGGGCCAGGTGAAGAAGACGGCGATGAGCGAGTACGACAAGTCGCGGCGCGAGGGGTTCATCGCCATCAATCTGCGCGACGGCGACGAGCTGGTCCGGGTGGTGGCCACCTCGGGCCACGACGACCTGTTCGAGGTGACGCGCAACGGCATGACCATCCGCTTCAACGAGGAGGACGTGCGGGCGATGGGCCGTGATGCCGCCGGCGTGCGGGGCATCCGCCTGCGCGAGGGCGACACCGTCGTGTCCCTCGACGTGGCGGCCGACGACACCGACATCCTGATCGTGACCGACGCCGGCTACGGCAAGCGGACCAAGCTCGAGCGCTTCAACCGGCAGGCCCGTGGCGGCCAGGGAGTGCGAGGCATCCGCCTGACCGGGAAACGAGGCTCGGTGGTGTCCGCCTTCATGGTCGCTCTGGACGAGGAGATCCTGCTGGTTTCCTCGGGCGGGGTGGTCATCCGCACCGAGGCCCGCGAGATTGCGTCCCAGGGCCGAGACGCCACCGGCGTCCGGGTGATGAATCTCGACGACGGCCAGTCGGTGGCGGCGGTGGCTCGGGTGACGGCCGAGAACGAAGGGGACTGACCGGCCGACTGTCCGGCCGGGCCGGCCGACCGGCTCGGCTCGGCGGTCCGCTAGAAGAGCTTGATCGAGCCGATCGGCCAGACCCGCAGATCGACCTTGCCCACGATGAGCGACTTGGGAATGGGGCCCCAGTACCGGCTGTCGCACGAGTCGGTGCGGTTGTCGCCCATCACGAAGTAGTCGTTGGCGGGGACCTTGAAGGGCTTGACCAGGCTGTACTTCGTGCCGGGCGGGCCGGCCGTCGTCACCCCCCGATCCGACTGCGGCAGCCAGGACTCGTCCAACTCCTTGCCGTCGACGTAGACGTGGCCGCCGGAGAGCGAGATCACGTTGCCGGGCAGGCCGATCACCCGCTTGACCAGATCGTTGACCTCGGGTCCGCCACAGTTCTCAGCCGGGGGCCTCGAGAAGACGACGATGTCGCCCCTGTTCACGCCGTGCAGGTCGTAGCTGAGCTTGTTCACGAGGATGCGATCGCCGACCCCCAACGTCGGCTCCATCGATCCTGACGGAATGAAGAACGTCTGGACGACGAAGGCCCGCAGCAGCACCGCGACGATCACCGCGACGATCACGACGATGATTCCCTCGCGCAGCCAGCGCGACGGCCTCTCGTTCTGGGCTTCCTTGGTCCGGTCCGGCGGCTGCGCCGGCGGGGTCGCACCGGTCCCCGGCCCGCCGGCTCCGGGCTCGTCGACGACGAGCGCCGGGTCGTGAGAGTCGGTCGTCACCGGAGGCAGGCTAGACGGCGGAGCCGGGGTTCGGGATTCGGGATCAGGCGGGAGTCGGGACCATGGAGGCCGTGTCACGCCCCGAGCGGAGCAGACTGCCGGGGACGGCGCCCGTCGGGGCCCCGTCGCGCACCGTCTCCACCCCGTTGACCAGGACCCGGACGACACCGTGGGATCCGGCATAGAGGCGCGGCGTCTCACCGGGGAGGTCATGGACCAGGCGGGCCGGTTCGGAGGCGATGGTCTCGGGGTCGAACACCAAGAGGTCGGCCGCGTACCCCTCCTCGACCAGCCCTCGGTCCCGCAGGCCGAAGAGCGCCGCAGGTTGGGCCGTCATCATGTGCACCGCTTGCTCTACGGGAACCAGCTTGCGGCCGCGCAGGCAATCCCCGAGGAATGCGGTGGGGTAGTTCGAGCCGCACATGCGGTCGAGGTGGGCCCCGGCGTCGGAGCCGCCGACCATCGCTCGCGGATCGTTCCAGATGGCAGCGCGCATCGACCACGTCGAGTCGTCGCCGTCGTCGGTGTTCGGCCACAACACGGTGCGCAGGTCATCGGCCAGCACGATGTCGAGCAGCGTGTCGAAGGGCGCGGTGCCGCGCTCCTCGGCGATCTCGGCCACGGTGCGAAAGGCGCAGCCCTCGTTGGCCGCGGCGTAGGTGTCTCCGATGACGTAGGTGCCCCAGCGGGCCAGCCCCCGGAACACGCCGGCCTCCTTGCTGTGGGCCAGCTCGTCGAGCTGGACGCGCACGGCCGGGTCAGCCAGCTTCTCCATGCGCTCGGCCTGCGGCAGACCCATGACGTCGCCCCAGCCCGGGATGAGGAAGAGCGCGCAGTGGGTGCGAAAGCTCATGTTCATGGGGACCAGGGTCGGCATGGTCAGGGCGACGATGCGCCCGCCCGCCGGCCGCGGCGGCGGACGAGGCCGAGAGTTGATGCTCGATGCGCTCAGCGGAACGGGCGTCGACCGTGAGCACGTTCCAGTTGAGCGGCCGCTGGGCGGTGACGCTCATGGTGGTCATGAGGTCGATCTCCTCGGGGCTGAAGGAGTCGAGGCACCCGTTGGTGATGTACTCGAGCGTGGTGCCCTCGTGGGCCGCCACTTCCTCGCAGAAGGCCAGCATCTCGCGGCGATCGGCATGGCGCGAGCTGATCGGCCGGCCGTCCCCGTCGGAGTGGGTGCGCGACTGGGAGGAGGAGAACCCGAGTCCCCCGGCCTCGAGCGACTCGCCCAAGAGCGCGCGCATGGCCTCGATCTCCTCGTCGGTGGCCACCTCCTCGCCACGGGCCGCGCCCATGACCTTGCGGCGCAGGGCGCAGTGTCCGACCAGGAAGCCCGCGTTGACGCCGAGGTTCCCCTCGAGTGCGTCGAGATATTCGGCGAAGCTGGACCAGGTCCAGGGCACGCCGTGTTCGAGCGCGGCCAGCGGCATGCCCTCCACCTTGGCCATCATGCGACGGATGTAGTCGGCGTCCTCGGCATTGATCGGGGCCAAGGTGAACCCGCAGTTCCCGCCGATCACGGTGGTCACGCCGTGGACGTTGGACGGTGAGGCCGAGGGGTCCCAGAACAGCTGGGCGTCGTAGTGCGTGTGGGGGTCGACGACGCCGGGGGCCACCATGAGCCCCGTGGCGTCGAACTCGACCTGGGCCGTCTCGTCCACCTGGCCGACTGCCACGATGCGACCGTCGCGGATGCCGATGTCGGCCCGGCGTGCCGGGCCGCCCGAGCCGTCGATGAGCGTGCCGGAACGGATGGCGTAATCGAGCATGGAACCTCCGGAGGCGAACGCCGTGCCCAGCGGGCTGCGGCGCCAAATCTGACGGATCGTCAGCTTAGTGTTCGGCATCTCGGGTCCCGAAGTGCCCAGCTGAACGCGGCCACACGAACCAATTTCACCTGTTTCCCACACCCCGGTTCAGGCCTGTGGAAAACCGGTCCTACCTGTCGAACCCCGGTGTGCGATGCGTTTCGTCCCCAACTCATCCACAGGCTGTGCCCGAGATTGTCCCCACGCAGGGGTCTTTCGCCGGGTCTCGCCGCGTGCTTTGCTCTGGACATGCCGGCCGCCGCTCCCCCCGACCCCTCGGAGCGCGGGTGCTGAACCTGCCGCCGAGCTCCGAGGGGGTGCTGCCCGGGCAGCACCTCGAGCGGGCGATCCGGGCCGGCTACATCCACGCCGGGCGGTTCAAGATCCCCGAATCGAACATCCAGCCGGCCAGCCTCGACCTGCGCCTGGGCGAGCGGGCGTTGCGCATCCGCTGCAGCTTCTTGCCGGGGAGCGACTCGGTCGAGCGCAAACTCAAGGACTACGTCCTCGACGAGATCGACTTGCGGGGCGACGGGGCCATGCTCGAGGCCCGTTGCCCGTACCTGATCGAGCTGAAGGAACAGCTGGACCTGCCGGCCGGACTGCGGGGCAAGGCCAACCCCAAGAGCTCGACCGGTCGCATCGACGTCTTCACGCGCGTCATCACCGATTTCAGCGACCGCTTCGACGAGGTGGCGCCCGGTTACACCGGCCCGCTCTACCTCGAGGTCGTGCCCCTTTCCTTCCCCGTGCGCGTCCGCGAGGACCTGACGCTGAACCAGTTGCGACTGGCCGTGGGGAGGCCCTGGCTCACCGACGACGAGGTGCGCCGGGCCCACCTCGAATTGCCCATGCTGTTCCGGGACGGTGCGCCTGTCCCGGTCGACGATCTCGTCCTGTCCGACGGTCTCTTCCTGGGGCTGGACCTGCACGGCGACGACCGGGGCCAGGTGGGGTACAGCACCCGGGACAGCGCGCCGCTCCTCGACCTGACAACGGGGAGTGAGACCGATCCGGGCCCCTTCTGGGATCCGGTGATCAGCGAGGACGGTGACCGGCTCGTGCTCTCACCCAAGCGCTTCTACCTGTTGATGTCCGACGAGGCCGTGTGCATCCCGCCGAATCTGGCCGCCGAGATGACCGCCTACGACCCGACGAGCGGGGAGTTGCGCACCCATTACGCCGGCTTCTTCGATCCCGGGTTCGGCTACGACCCGGCGGGCTCGTTCCGCGGCTCGCGCGCCGCATTGGAGGTGCGGGCTCACGACGTGCCCTTCATGGTCGAGAACGGGCAGGCGGTCTGCAAGCTGACCTTCGAGCGAATGCTCGAGGAACCCGTCGCGCTCTACGGCACGGGGATCGGATCCTCGTACCAGCAGCAGGAGGAGACGCTCAGCCGCTACTTCCGCCGCGCCGCCGTGTAGCAACGGCGCACACCGGTCGAGGCGCAAGGCCGGGGAACGTCAAGCCGGCCGGAGCACGTCGATCTCGACAACAGTTCAACAAATAAGCGCCGCAGTACCGCCGCGGCGTCGATCACAACGCCTCACCGGTCCGCGTGCGCCCGCAGGAATGGTGCGCATTCGGGATGTCCTTTCAAAGATTCCTGAGACCAGGAATGAGAGCGCAAGCGCTTTGCGGCGATTTCGCCAGACCGGGCCGTGGTGGGGTTCCCCTTGGCGAGTGATCCCTATATGTTGGATGACGGCGGTTGCTCGAAACTCGGGTGTACCGTCGTGTCCGGAAGCCCTTTACCAACGCCAATCCACTGGAGGGGGGATGCAGCGTTCGAAGCCCGACAGGGCACAAGACGTCGATGCACAGACCACTCTCGAAGACGTCTTTGCGTCCAGGACCTTTGGCAAGCAACTTCCGGACCCGTTGGGACGAGGGTCCGTTTCTGCAATGGCAGATGCCGTGGGTCCGAGAGCGGCCGGGATCGTCAAGAATCGTTTCGTTGCCACCGTGAGCGTCGCGGCTGCGGTGCTCTCGCTCGCCGTCGTGACCGTGAGCACCGGGACGGTCAAGGCGCCGACGTTCAGCGCGGCCCACGTCGGCGCGCCGGGTCCGGTGAATCCCGACTTCTCCAACCCCGCCGTGAGCGGCTCGGGCACGGCCACCAGCAACGGCGGCGGATCTGCCGGCGCACCCGCGCCGGCGCCGACGAGTCCCTCGCCGACAGGCGTGCCCGTCTTGACGACGCCCGGCAGTGCGAACGGCACCGTGGGCAACTTCACGCCGAGAGGCAACAACAGCGGCACGCCGGCGCTGATCGCGGTGACCGCGAAGGCGCCCGCCACCGTGACCGCCGCGCCGCCGCCCGCGCCCACCACCACGACGACGGCGCCGCCGGCGACCACCACGACCACCACGACCCCGCCCCAGGGCGGTGGCGGTAGCACCGGCGACAATCATCGCCCGCAGTGGCCGCCTTGGGGCAGCACCGGACCGAACACCACGTGCGCCAACCAGTCCAACGCGCACGTCCTCCAGACCTGCCCCTGACCGAGCTCGGCTGAGCCGGCCGTCAGCGACGCTGACGGCCGGGCCCTCGCCGTGATCTGTCCCGCGCCGTGCCGAGACAACGGCTGGTAAGCATGAGCCCACCGCCGGACCCGTCGGCGGTGACGAGCGAGGTCAGCCATGAACTACACGAATTTGGGTACGTCCGGTCTCCGCGTGTCGAGGATCTGCCTCGGCATGATGGGCTTCGGGAACGGTAGCGACCGCCCCTGGGTGGTCGACGAGGACGCGGCCGATCCGATTGTGAAGGCCGCCGTCGAGGGTGGCGTCACCTTCTTCGACACCGCCGATGCCTACTCGGCGGGGGCGAGTGAGGTGGCCACGGGCAAGCTGGTCCCGAAGTACCTGAGTCGCGACGAAGCGGTTGTGGCCACCAAGGTCTTCATGCCCGTCACCCCGGGCGAGAACGGCGGTGGCCTCGGGCGCAAGCACGTGCTTTCGGGCATCGACGCTTCGCTCCGCCGTTTGAACATGGACTACGTCGACCTCTACCAGATCCACCGCTGGGATCCCCGGACACCCATCGAGGAGACGATGGAGGCGCTCAACGACGTGGTGCGGGCCGGCAAGGCCCGCTACATCGGAGCCAGCTCCATGTTCGCGTGGCAGTTCGCCAAGGCCCAGCACACCGCCGAGCGCAACGGCTGGGCCCGGTTCGTCTCCATGCAGAACCACTACAACCTCATCTATCGCGAGGAGGAGCGCGAGATGATCCCGCTCTGTCGCGACCAAGGCGTGGGATGTATCCCATGGAGCCCGCTCGCCCGGGGCGTGCTGGCCGGTACCCGCACCCGCGCCGGCGATCGCAACACGACGCGCTCGAGTACCGACGCCTTCACCGACTACCTCTACGCCCAGCCCACCGACTTCGACGTGGTGGACGCGGTCGCCGGGGTGGCCAAGGCACGCGGCGTGCCCTCGGCCCAGGTGGCCCTCGCCTGGCTGTTGCACAAGGCCGGCGTCACCGCGCCGATCGTCGGTTCCACCAAGGAGCAGCACCTACGCGACGCACTGGTCGCCGAGGAGTTGACGCTCGGCGACGACGAGGTCGAGGCGCTCGAGAAGCCGTACGTGGCCCACCCGGTGCTCGGTCACTTCTGATCTCGAAGGGTCCGCGCTAGGGTCCGGCGAGTGGTCCCGGCGGGACCGAAGTCGCCGAGACCGACGACAGATCGAGATCGGGGGGTGCATGCGTGTCGCGCTGACGGTGGCGGACTTCCTCGACCGGGCCGCGCTGGTCTACGGCCACCGGGTGGCCGTCGTGGACGAGCCCGCCGTGCCCGGTTCGCTGGGCACGGCGACCTACGCCGAGCTCGAGGCGCGGGCCCGGGGCCTGGCCCTGGCCCTCGACGGCATGGGCGTGGGCCACGGCGAGCGGGTGGCCATCGTGAGCCCGAACTCGGGCCGCTTCCTCACCTCCTTCTTCGGGGTCAGTGGCTACGGCCGCGTTCTCGTGCCCATCAACTTCCGCCTCACCGCGGACGAGATCGCGTACATCGTCGAGCACTCCGGGGCGTCCGTCCTCCTGTACGACCCGGATCTGGCCGGCGAGGTGGACACCATCAAGGTGGCGCACCGCATCGCGCTCGACGGGGTCGAGGACGCCGCGCTGTTCGCGCCCGCCCCCGGCGGCGCACAACCTGAGCCGTGGGCGGCCGACGAGGACGCCACCTGCTCGGTCAACTACACGTCGGGCACCACGGCGCGTCCCAAGGGCGTGCAGCTGACCCAGCGCAACTGCTGGCTCAACGCGGCGACGTTCGGTTGGCACACCGGGGTGAGCGACCGCGACGTGCTGCTGCACACGCTGCCCATGTTCCACTGCAACGGCTGGGGAATGCCCTACGCAGTGACAGGGATGGGGGGCACCCACATCGTGCTGCGCAAGGTGGACGGCGAGGAGATCCTGCGTCGGATCGAGCGGCACGGGGTCACGCTGCTGTGCGGCGCGCCGGCGGTGGTGGCCGCCGTCCTGGCCGCCGCCGAGACCCGCCGGGAGGCCGGCCGCGATCTGCCGGGACAGGGCACCGTGCGCATCGTCGTGGCGGGGGCGCCGCCGCCGTCGAAGACCGTCGAGCGGGTGGAGACCGAGCTGGGATGGGAGTTCATCCAGATCTACGGTCTCACCGAGACGTCGCCGCTGCTCACCATCAACCGGGCCCCGTCCGAGTGGGACGAGCTGAGCGCGGCCGAGCGCTCGGTCCTCCTCAGCCGGGCCGGCGCGCCCGCCGTGGGCGTGCGCATCGCCGTCGACGACGAGGGCGAGGTGTTGGCCCGATCCAATCACGTCTTCGCCGGCTACTGGGAGCAGCCGGTCGAAACCGAGGCCGCGCTGGAGGGTGGGTGGTTCCACACCGGCGACGGCGGGTATCTCGACGGCGCCTACGTCGTCATCTCGGACCGCAAGAAGGACGTCATCATCACCGGTGGCGAGAACGTGTCGTCCATCGAGGTCGAGGACTGCCTCTACCAGCACGCCGCCGTGGCCGAGGTGGCGGTCATCGGCGTGCCCGACGAGCGGTGGGGCGAGACGATCAAGGCCCTCGTCGTGGTGCGCCCGGGCGAGGCGGTCGACGAGGACGAGCTCATCGCGCACTGTCGCGCCCGCATGGCGCACTTCAAGGCGCCGCGGTCCGTCGAGTTCCGCCAGGCGCTCGACCGCACGGCGACCGGAAAGCTCCAGAAGTACAAGCTGCGCCAGGCCTACTGGGCCGGGCGCGAGCGCGGGGTCAACTAGCTAGAGGCCGTCGCCTCGGCGGAGGGCCTGTCATCCCCGACGTTCGGGGCCTCCGTGGCTGTGGTGGCCAGTGGCACGGGGCGTCCCGAGCGCTCCTCGAGCACCAGCCGGCCGCGCCGGCCGAAGGCGGCGGCCACCTCACCGCCGATGAGCCGGCGCAGGGGATCGCCCACGATGGAACGGCGCCAGCCCTCATCGAGCCGGCTGTGCTCGCCACAGAGCAACTGGGCGATGTCGGCCCGGGTGGCCAGCAGCGCCTGGTCGAAGTCGAGATCGTCGGCGATCTGACGCACCACGCCCGAACACACGGCCACGGCGGCCGCCGGAGCGGGGGCGTCGCGCCCCTCCGACGGCATGCGGATCTGCTCGGGTGCGAGCTCCTGCCCCCGGGCCACGGCCTCGAGGATCTCGCGGGCCCGCCCCTGGGCCAGGTGGCGGCTGTCGACCCCGCGCGTGCGACGCAGTTCGTCGACGTTGTGGGGCGGCCGCTGCACGATCGCCTGGAGCGCCAGGTCGGAGAGCACCATGCGCCGAGGGCGGTTGCTGGAGGCCGCCGTGCGCTCACGCCAGGCCGCGACCTCCTGGGCCACGGCGCGCTGGCGGCGCGACATGCTGCGGATGTCACCCAACTTCCACCAGGCCTCCTCGGGGTTCCGGGCCGGCGCCCGCTGGCCCAACACCTGATCGCACTCGTCGAGGGCCCAGTCGAGGCGGCCGAGCGCGCCGAGCCGTTCGCTGAGCACGCGGCGCAACTCGAGGAGGTGGGCGACGTCGTTGATGGCATAGGAGGTCTGGCGTTCCGAGATGGGACGTACGAGCCAGTCCGACAGCCGATCGGCCTTGGGCAGGGTGACCCCGAGCAGCTGGTCCACGAGTCGGGACAGGGAGGGTGACGACATGCCGAGGAACCCGGCCACGATCTGGGTGTCGAAGACGTGGGTGGGCACGGCGCCACAGGCGGCGAGCAGGATGTCGAGATCCTGCCCGGCGGCGTGGGCGACCGCCGTGCCCGGGCCGCCCAGCACGGCGGCCAGCGGGGCCGGGTCCACGGCCAGGGGATCGACCAGGGCCACCTGGTCGGCCCAGGCGATCTGGATGAGCGCCAGGTCGGGGACGTACGTCCGCTCGGTGTGGAACTCGGTGTCGAAGCCGTAGTACTCCTCGCCCTCGAGGGCGTCGACGAGCGCGGCCAGACCGCTCTGGTCGTCGACCATGGCCGGGACGTCGGCGGAGGTCGTCACCGGGGGTACGGCCGGCCCGGGGGCGGTGCCGCAGCGGTCAGCGCGGGCGACGATGCCATGCGGGACAGGGCCAAGCGGGACAGGGCCAAGCGGGACAGGGCCAAGCGGGACAGGGCCAAGAGAGACAACGAGGGAAATCGACAAGAACGTGATGAGAGGACCCCGCCTTCACTTGCGTCCCGCTCCTGGCGAGCCTGCGCCGCTCCGCCGTAGGGGGGCGCCTGAGGGATCCGGGACCGTGACAAGACTTTCGGCGAGGTTATCGCGGCCCGGTTCTCGCGGCCCGGCGGAAGAGGGCCTTGACCTGGGGCCCAGGGTTCCGAGACCCGCACGATCACCGGCACGGCGACGGAAGCCCCTCTTTCCCGGCTTACCCGGTCGAGGGTGCGGTCTCGCCGGCCCGACCACCCTGCGGCCCCTGGGTAGAGGGCGTCGCGGATACGGCGAAGACAGGAAGATCGGCCCTACTGCGCCCATCCTGCGGCCGACAAACTTGATGGGCCATGTCGATGTACAGCGAACTCCTCTGCGACCTCTGCGCCGACATGGACCCCCTCGAACTACCCGTCTCGAAGGACGAGCTGGTCGTCGTGCTGCTCCAGTGCCGGCGCCGGCTGCTCGGCCGCCACCCGGAAGAGGGCCACCTCATGGCCGAGGACCTGGCGCTCGAGCTCGACCACGACCACATGCTGCTGCGGCTCTGCCTGGCCTTGGGGATCGAGAGCGATCCCTCGCGCTTCGTCAACCCCTTGGCCGAGCGCGACCGCCTCGAGGAGCAGCTGCGTCTGGCCGGCGTCGACTTCCGCACACTCGACGACCACCGGCGCGTTCCCGTCGGCTGAACCCGCCCGCGCCGGCCGGCCTCGTCGGGCCGGCTCAGCTCACCACTGCTGCCGAGGACCCGAGCCGCCCGCCTTGCGTTCCGCCAGCACTGCCGCGTAGACAGCGGCCTCGGTCCGCCGCCGCATGCCGAGCTTGGAGAGCAAGCTCGACACGTAGTTCTTGACGGTGGCCTCGGCCAGGAAGAGCTGCTCGGCGATCTGACGATTCGACTGCCCGAGCGCGATGAGCTCGAGCACCCGGCGTTCTTGGGGCGTGAGCACGGTGAGACGGGACTCGGCCTCCTGGTCCTTGCGGAGCCGGTCCATGAGTCCGTGGGTCAGGGCCGGGTCGAGCAATGACATGCCCTGGCTCACCCGGCGAATGTCGCCCAGGAGGTCGCCGCTGCCCACTTCCTTGAGGACGTAGCCCGAGGCGCCCGCCATGATGGAGGAGAACAGGGCGTCGTCATCGGAGTACGACGTCAACATGAGGCAGCGGATCGAGGGCAGGGTGGATTGGATCTCCCGGCAGACCTCGATGCCGTTGCCGTCGGGCAGCCGCACGTCGAGGATGGCCACGTCGGGCTCGAGCTCCCGGATGAGCTGCAGGCCCTGTTCTGCAGTGCCCGCCTCGCCGATGACCTCCATGTCGCTCTCGCCGTCGAGCAACGTCCGCAATCCGGTCCGGACGAGCTCGTGATCGTCGAGCAGGAAGACGCCGATCGCCATCGGCAAATCATGGCACGCGCCCCCGTGCCCGGGCCGGGCCCGGGCCGTGACGGGATGTCACGGGTGTGGCGGCACGCTCCAGTGCAGAGGCGGTCGCCACCGATAGCCTGCAACACCGTGCAGCCCTTCGACCGGATCGAGGATCCCGCCAAGCTGCGCCGACTGCTGCAGGCCGTCGTGATCCTCGACCGCGAGCTGAACCTGCCCGTGGTCCTGCGGCGGATCACCGAGGAGGCCTGCCACCTCGTCGACGCAGAATACGGGGCGCTGGGCGTGCTGAGCGAGGACGGAGGTGCGCTCGACCAGTTCATCACCGTGGGGCTGACCAACGACGAGGAGCACGCCATCGGGCCGCGCCCGACGGGCCGAGGCGTCCTGGGCACCCTCATTGCCGACGGCCAGCCCCTCCGCCTGGCCAATATCGCGGACAGCCCCGACAGCTTCGGCACGCCGGACCGGCATCCCGCGATGACGTCCTTCCTCGGGGTCCCGGTCCTGATCCACGGGGAGGTGTACGGGAACCTCTACCTGACCAACAAACGGAGCACGCCGGAGTTCTCAGAGGACGACGAGGAGTTGGTCACCGCACTGGCCGTCTCGGCCGGCATCGCCATCGAGAACGCACGGTTGCACTCGCTGGTGCGGGACCGGGCGCTGACCGAGGACCGCGACCGGATCGCCCGCGACCTGCACGACTCGGTGATCCAGCGCCTCTTCGCCATCGGTCTGTCGCTGCAGGGGACCGCCCGCCTGGTCGAGCGACCCGAGGCGGTCATGCGCATCGGCGAGGCCATCGAGAAGCTCGACGAGACCATCCGCCAGTTGCGGAAAGCCATCTTCGACATCGAGCTCACCATCAACAAGGAAGGGCTGCATCCCAAAGTGCTGGACCTGGTGCACGAGCTGCGACCGGTCCTGGGGATCCATCCCCACGTTTCCTTCAGCGGGCCGGTCGACAAGGTGGTCTCGGGAGCGCTGGCCGAGGAGGTGCTGGCCGTGCTGCGCGAAACACTCACCAATGTGGGCAAGCACGCCAACGCCAGCCAGGTCGTCGTCACCGTCACGGCAGGCGACCAGCTGCGCCTCGTGGTGGCCGACGACGGGACCGGCATCGGCGACGTCTCCTCGGGGGGCGGCCTCGGCCTCAGGAACCTGCGCCAGCGGGCGGAGCGCCGCGGGGGCGGCATGGACATCGGCACCTCACGAGAAGGCGGGACCCGGCTGTCGTGGTACGTGCCGCTCGACGAGGTCGAGGAGGCCTTCGGCGCGGCCGCACCGACCTGAGCCGCGGCGGCGCGCCCGCCACGCTGCGGTCGTAGCATCGGAAAGGGGCCCGACATCGTGGGGGTACGGGTCGGAAAAGAGGTTCGAGCATGACGATGACGGCGAAGGGTGCGGCCGGCCCGACCGGCCCGACCGGCAGCAGAATGTCCAACGCTCTCTGGAGGCGGCAGCTCTACACGTACCCGGACACGCTGCCCCGCCTGGGTTATCTGGCCATCGTCGTCCTGACGACGATCATGCTCTACTACCTGTACTACGTGGAGGGCGCGGTCACGCCGCTGCTGCTGCCCTACTACCACATGTCCTTCCAGTACTTCCTGTACCTGCTGGTCGTCTCGAACGCCATCGGTGCGTTCAGCGCGTTCATCGGCGGCCTCTCCGACAAAATCGGCCGGGCCAACCTCACCATCTACGGCACCCTGCTGGTGGCGCTCATTCAGCTCTTCGCCATCCCGCACATCAGCGAGAAGTTCTGGTTCTCCGCGTCCTATTGCGTGATCGGCTTCGTCGAGGGCGTGATCCTGGTCTCCACCCCGGCGCTGATGCGCGACTTCTCGCCGCAGATGGGACGGGGTGTGGCCATGGGGTTCTGGGCCCTCGGCCCGACCATGGGCGCTCTGGCCGCCAGTCTGGTGGCCACGCACACGCTCGACCACCTCGCACCGTGGCAGGACCAGTTCATCATCTCGGGTCTGGTCTGCCTGGGCGTGGTCGTGATCGCGTTCTTCTTCCTGCGCGAGCTCTCGCCGGGGCTGCGCGACCAGCTGATGGTGACCGAGCGCGAGCGCGCGCTGATCGAGGCCCGGGCCCGGGGCATCGAGATGGAGCATGGCGACGGCGCATCCGCTCCGGTCCATGCTGAAGTTGGACCTGATCGCCTCGTCGGTGGCCATCTCGCTCTTCCTTCTCTTCTATTACGCCTCGGTCAGCGTCCTCACCATCTACTGGGTGGTCACGTTCAACCGGACCACGCCGCAAGCCAACGGCATCAACGTCTGGTACGCCGGGTTTCTCTCGATCGGGCTGGTGCTGGCCGGCGTGCTCTCGGACTGGGCCCGGGTGCGCAAGCCGTTCATGCTCGCCGGTTCCGTCGCCGCCATGGTGATGCTCGGGCTCCTCATCGTCCAGACCGGTCATCCCCATACCGGCTACTACACCAACGTTCTCGTCGTCGTCCTGCTGGCCGTCTCCATCTCGTTGGCGTACGCGCCCGTGGATGGCCAACTACACGGAGCAGGTCGAGTCGCACAACCCGGCACTCACGGCAACCGGCTTGGCCATCTGGGGCTGGATCCTGCGCATCACCGTCGCGCTCTCGTTCCTGATTCTGCCCTACGTGATCACGACGTCGACCGTGCTGGTCGACAACCAGACGGCGGGTGCCACGCTCCAGACGATCCAGGCGGCGCAGCCCTACGCACCGAATACGTCCACCTTGAAGTGCAGTGCGACACCGGCGCCGGCGGTCGTCATCGCCGATTTGAAGACGACGGCCGAGGCCCGACCCGAGCTCAACGCCCTCGCCACCATCCTCCAGGCGTGCAACAACACCCACGACCTGGTCAAAGCTCTTACGGCCGCCGGTGGCCTCACCAACCCCCACGTCCTGGGCCTGAACGCCTACAACCCGCTCGCCCTGGCCATTCAGAACGGCAAGCCGGTGACCCAGGCCCAGATCGCCGGGGTGGCCAAGTATTCGCAAAACCTGGCCGGCCTCTTGGTGGCCGAGCAGAAGTTGGTGCCGGCCCAGAAGGCTTCGCCGGGGGAGTGGAAGCGCTGGTGGGGCGTGTGCCTGGTCGGCATGTTCATCTTCTTCCTCCTGGTCTTCACCATGCGCGGCCGCTGGAGCCCGCGGGCGGCCAAGCGCGACCTCGATGAGCACGAGCGCATGGTCACCGAGGAGCTGTCCAAGCTGGTCCGCGAACCGGCACCGACCGCGTCAGCGCGAGGATCGGGGGATGGAAACCCTCGAGCACTTCATCGGCGGCAAGTCGGTGGCCGGCACCTCGGGGCGCCTCGGCCCCGTCTACGACCCGGCCCGCGGCGTTCAGACGGCCGGCGTTCCCCTCGCCTCCGAGGCCGAGGTCGACGGCGCAGTCGAGGTGGCCACCGGGGCGGCGGCGGAGTGGGGCGCGGGCTCGCTCAGCTCGAGGGCCGCCGTCGCTCTTCCGCTTCCGTGACCTCGTGGCCCGGGCCGCACCCGATCTGGCTGCCGCAGTCACGGCCGAGCACGGCAAGGTACTGAGCGACGCCGCCGGAGAGGTGGCGCGCGGTCTCGAGAACATCGAATTCGCCTGCGGGCTGCCCCACTTGCTCAAGGGATCGATGTCGACGCGAGGTCTCGAGCGGGGTCGACGTGCACACCGTGCTCGAGCCCCTGGGCGTGGTGGCGGGGATCACGCCCTTCAACTTCCCGGTCATGGTGCCGCTGTGGATGATGGCCAACGCCTTGGCCTGTGGCAACGCGTTCATCCTCAAACCCTCCGAGAAGGACCCCTCGCCGTCGCTGCTGCTGGCCGAGCTGGCCCGCGACGCCGGGTTCCCCGACGGCGTGCTCAACGTGGTCCACGGCGACGCCGTGGCCGTGGACGCCCTCTTGAACCACCCGGGGGTGGCCGCCGTCTCCTTCGTGGGCAGCACCCCCATCGCCCGATCCATTTACGAGAAGGGGGCCCGAGCGGGCAAGCGGGTCCAGGCGCTGGGCGGGGCCAAGAACCACATGGTCGTGCTGCCCGACGCCGACGTGGAGGCGGCGGCCGACGCCGCCATCTCGGCGGGCTTCGGCTCCGCCGGCGAGCGCTGCATGGCCATCTCGGTGGTCGTCGCCGTCGGTGCGGTGGCCGACCCCCTCGTCGAGGCCATCGCGGCCCGGATGCCCTCGCTGGTCATCGGTCCCGGCAACGACCCCGAGTCCCAGATGGGACCGCTGGTCACCGCCGAGCACCGGGCCCGGGTCCTGTCCTATGTGGAGGGCGCGGCCGCCGAGGGGGCCACCGTCGTGGTCGACGGGCGTGGGGAGTGGCCCGAGGGCTTCTTCTTGGGCTGCACCCTGCTCGACGGGGTCCGTCCGGGCATGCGCGCCTATGACGACGAGATCTTCGGTCCGGTCCTGGGCGTCGTACGGGTCCCGAGCTACGAGGAGGCGCTGGCCCTGGTCAACGCCAATCCCTACGGCAACGGCACCGCGCTGTTCACCCGCGACGGCGGCGTGGTCCGGCGTTTCGAGCGCGAGGTCACCGCCGGCATGGTGGGGATCAACGTGGCCATCCCCGTGCCCGTCGGCTTCCACTCCTTCGGCGGCTGGAAGGCCTCGCTCTTCGGCGACAGCGCCATGTACGGCCCCGAGGGCATCCGCTTCTACACCCGGCCCAAGGTCGTCACCACCCGCTGGCCCGACCCGTCCACCAGCGTCATCGACCTGGGCTTCCCTCAGACGCGTTGAGGCCCGGGAACCCGGCGGCCATCCCTGGCCGGCCCTGGGCGTCGAACCTCGGCATCGACTAACTTCGACGTCGACGTCGAGAATAAAATCGAAATCGAGCCCTGGGGAGGGACAATGGCGCTGGCACTTGACGGTCTGCGGGTGATCGATGCCGACACGCATCTGACCGAGGCCCACGACCTGTGGACGAAGCGGGCCCCGGCCAAGTACGCCGACCGCGTCCCTCACGTGGTCGAGGTCGACGGAAAGCCCATGTGGTACGTCGACGGCGCCGAGCTCGGCTTCGCCGGCGGGGGCGGGGTCATCGACCGCGACGGCGGCAAGGGCCGCGCCGCCGAAGCGCTCTTCGAGTGGACCCAGGACGAGATCCACCTCGGTGCCTTTGACATTCCCGCCCGCATCGAGGTGATGAACGACTCGGGCATCCACGCGCAGGTCTGCTTCCCCAACTCCATCGGTCTCGGCGGGCAGGGGATCTCCGACATCGTGAAGGACCCCGTGCTCCGCCTGCTGTGCGTGCAGATCTACAACGACGCCATGGCCGAGGTGCAGTCCGACTCCGGCCGCCGACTGCTGCCGATGCCGGTGCTGCCGGCGTGGGACGTCGACGAGGCGGTGGCCGAGGCCAAGCGGGTGGCCTCGCTCGACCTGCGCGGCGTCAACATCACGTCGGACCCCAACGACGTCGGTGGGCCGGACCTGGCCAGCCGGGCCTGGGACCCGCTCTGGGAGGTCTGCTCCGACCTGAAGCTGCCCGTGCACTTCCACATCGGGGCCAGCCTCACCACCATGACCTACTTCGGGACCTACCCCTGGGAGTCCCAGGACGAGGACACCAAGCTGGCCATCGGCGGGACGCTCCTCTTCATCGGGAACGCGCGGGTCGTGACGAACATCATTCTGAGCGGCATGCTCGACCGGCACCCCGAACTCAAGATGGTCTCGGTCGAGAGCGGCGTCGGTTGGATCCCCTTCATCCTCGAGGCGCTCGACTACGAAATGTCCGAGAACGCTCCCAAGCAGCTCGAGGGCATGCAGATGCTTCCGTCGGAGTACTTCAAGCGGAACCTCTACGCGACGTTCTGGTTCGAGAAGAACAATCTGCCCAACCTGATCAACTCGGTCGGGGCGGACAACATCCTCTTCGAGACGGACTTCCCGCACCCCACCTGCCTGTACCCCAAGCCCCTGGACACGGTGGCCGAGAAGATGTCGACCCTGGAACCCGCGGTGCAGCGCAAGATTCTGGGTGAGAACGCAACCAAGCTCTACCGCCTCTGAGTCTCCGTGAGTCCGAACGGCGGGTCACCGCCGGTCGGTCGACCTTGCCCGATCCGCCCTGCGGATACGGCCGGCTTCGTGCTCGACGGCACGAGGCGGTCGGGACCGGGCCGGCCGGAGCCCTGCCAGCGCACACCTCCTGTCCTCGGGACTCGATGGGCACGACAGGTCGTGCGTGGCATATCTTTGGATGGCATGAAGCCCGCAGCGACAGCACGGCGCGTCACGACGACCCGGTGACGGCCGGCGGAGCGAAGGACAAGGCGTGGGCCTTGGTCATGACCGACCCGCAAACGGGGCTGCCCAACGAGATGGTGGTGCAGGACCGGCTCAACCAGGCGCTGGTGCGCCAGCCCCGCCACGGAGGCGAGGTGGTCATCATCACCGTGACCTTGGAGAATCTGGCCGTCATCAACGAGGAGTGTGGCTACGACGTCGGCAACACCGTGCTGCTGGAGGCGGCGCACCGCCTCACCAACGCGCTGCGTACCGAGGACACGGTGGGTCGGACCGGCAATGACGAGCTGAAGACGGTCATCACCGTCGCCGAGGAGAAGAACGTCGACCCTCTGACCGTTCGGCTGCGAAAGGTGCTCGACGAACCCATCGGTGCGGGCGACCTTTCGCTGCAGCTCGAGTCGACCCTCGACGTCCGCTTGGCTGAAGGCAACCGCTGAGCCTGTCGTAGGCACAACGTCGCGCGGTCCGCAGACGCCGGTCGAAATCCGGCCATGGACGCAGAAACCTCAGCCAGCCACCGCCAGCCCCTGGTGTCGGCCACGGCGACGACGAGGCCGGCGCTCAGAGGCGCGTTGGCCTCAGATGCGGGCCTGCTCCTGCGGGCTGAGCGTCGCCTCGACCGGACCGCCGTAGGCGGCCAGGGCGTAGATCACGATCACGCCGAGGAAGATGTAGGTCAAGGACCAGACCGGGTAGTAGGGCATCCACCAGATGGCACTGATGGCGCCGAGAGCCCCGGCCGCCATCCCTACCCAGCGCCCGATCTGCGAGCGCGCCATCACGGCCAGGGCGCACAGGATCAAGATGATGCCGACGATCAGGTAGAGCCAGCCGTAGTTTTTGAGGCTGGTGCCGAAGAGGGCGTCTTGGAGCTGCTGGGGCACTTTCCCGTGATAGCGGAAGGCCCAGATGGCGTCGAAGATGCGCATGACGCCGGCCACCCCCAACACGACGGCGGCGAAGATGGTCCAGCCGTAGCCTCGATCATTCATGGCAACTCCCCTCGAACCTCTCGAACCTGCCCCGCACCGACGCTCCCGCGAGCCCCGGCGTACAGCCTGCACCGCACGGTACACCGGACGCCTCGTCGATGGAGGGATCGTCAGCGAGACCCGCGCGATCGTTCGTGTGGGCGCGCTCGTGGCCACGCTCGTAAAGGCGATTACCGACACCGGTCGCAACTCGGGGTGTGAGGTTTGTTTCACCCACTGGCCGGTCGTGCGATCGCCACAACCGGCTCTGGTGTGTAGAGCTCCTGAAGAAGGCGCCCTTCACGTCGGCCCCGCCTCAGTGTCGGCTCGTTCGCCTTTGCCACCGCCCTGTCGCCGTCACCGTGCTCACACGCTGCGCGCCTGCGACGATGGGCTGATGGATCAATGGGGCACCACAACCCTGGTCCCGTCGGAGAGTCCCGACACGATCTGAGTGACGTCGCTCCCCACAATTCCCACGCGGACGTCGTGGCTGACGCTCCGGCCATCGACGAGCTCGTCGACGAAGGTGCGTCCGCCGCTCGTGTGCACAGCGGCAGACGGAACCGTCACCACGTGGTTCTTTTGCAGGAGCGTGATGTCCGCCACGGCGGTCTGGCCGGGGGCGATGCCCGACGGATCCTTGGGGATCATGACCGTGACAGGAACTGATTCCCTTCCGGACTGCTCGGTCGAGGCGATCCCGACCGAACTCACCGTTCCCCGGACCGCCGTGTGGCCCCGTTCCAACGAGAGTTGGACGGGATCACCCACACGGATGTCAGCAGCGGCTGAACCGTCGACCTTCGTCTCGGCGACGAGGGAGCCTCGGCTGTCGATCACGATGGCGGCGGTTGACGGCCTCGACCCCACCGTGAGTTCCGAAGGGGCAGCGTTCACCGCCATTCCAGGTTTGATCTGGACGCTCTTGACCGTTCCCGTGATCGGAGCGGTCAGCCGGTTGTTTCGCAGACCGTCCTTCTGCGACTGCACCTGCGTTTCGAGTTGGGTGACCTTCTGAGCATCGACTTCCGTGACGACGTCCACCTCGCGCTGCGATTGGGAAACTGCCGCCTGAGCGCTTGCCAACGCTGCTTCGGCAATCGAGAGCGCGAGCTGAGCGGTCGTCAACTTCGACGTCGCCTGGGTCAGGGAAGTTTGGTCGTTGAGCCCGTCGATCAGGAGAGTGGTCTGATCGTGTTGGACGGACTGTTCGTCAGTTTGCACTGCTGACTGATCGCTGCTCACGGTCGCCTCATCCGGTTCGACTGCTGCCTGTGCTTGCGTCACCGCGCTGGCCAGAGCTGTGCAATCGGCGGTTGACCCCGATGGCGGTGTGGGGCATCCAGCCTCCGAGAACTGCTCTTGTGCGGCTTCGAGTGCATCCTGGTCCTTCCTCAAGGTCGACTGGTCAGTGCCCAACGAGTCGCTGTCCGTGGCCTCCGTCGTCTCAGCCTCGGACACGGCCGGTTCGTCTTTCGCGAGCGTTGCCTGGTCCTGCGTCTGCTGCGTCTCCACCGCGGCTTGCGCTTGAGCGGCACCCGCCTGGTCGGTCGTGACCTCCCCCTGGACCGTCGCCAACTCCGCATCGGCGGACTGGAGGGACTGGTTGGACTCGTCCGAGGAGAGCTGGGACTGGTCCTCGCCGAGGGCAAGAGATTCCTCGTACAACGTCGCATCATCGCTGTAGAAACTTGTATCGGCAAGCGTCTCGTCGGCGTAGACCTCATCGCCGATTCCCACGTCGAGCGACCCGATGTCCCCGGAAATGTCGGAGTTCACGTCGGCCTCGGAGACATCGTCCATCGTTGCTTGTGATGCCACCGTCTCGCGGACGGTCCCTGGTTTTGCGGCAGCAGTCGTGTAACCGGCGGACCCGCCCTGCTGAGCACCCCAGATCCCCACGGCCACACCGATGCAGAGGACGACGATGGCAAGCGCCACCCGGACCCTTCGGTCATTGCGCAGGTTCAGACTCGGTGTGATGGCTCACAGTATGGGCCGTCGGGACGAACTCTGACATCGACTCCGGAACTGACGGCGAACCGGGCGATCTGTCGGCCTGTTGCAGGGTGCCGACAGAACCCGCCGACCATGCGCCGTCCAGACGATTCTCAGCCTGAACATCTGCACTTCCTGTCGTCCTGGTCATCCCAAGTGAATTTTCCCGGACGGAAGCTGAGCACGTCGCCGTTCCCCTGTTGATCCGGGCGGGGTTCACAGCGATCCGATGGGGTTGAGCAGTGCGCCTGCTTGGCGAGGACGGTCTCGTGTAATTACGAGAAAGCATGCAGAAACGACGCGTAGGAGCAGGTGTCGGGACGGCGTTGGGCAGTGTCGCGCTGCTTCTCTTCGTGATCGGGCCAATGGTCCCGTCCGGCGTCAGCGCGGCGGTAAACGGCCAGCCGGCGTTCACGACCTCTGAAGCTCCGGGCGGGGTCGCGACGTCGGGTCAGAAGGTCGTCGCCCTGACATTCGACGACGGCCCGGGTCCTTACACCCCGCAGGTGCTTTCCGTGCTCGAGCGTTATGAGGTGCGGGCTACCTTCTTCGAGGTCGGAGAAGAGGTGGCCGCCTATCCCCAGTACTCAAGGATGGTGGCGGCGGCTGGGTTCCCGGTCGAAAGCCACACCTGGAGTCATCCCGACCTCACCAAGCTGCCTGCCCCATCGGTCGCGTCGCAGATCGACATGACCCAGGCCGAGATTCGGAACGTGACCGGCAACACCCCACAGTGTGTGCGTCCTCCGTACGACGCGTGGAATACCAGCGTCTTGGGGCAAATCGCGGCACGAGGACTGACCACCATGAGCTACTCCGTTGACCCGAAGGACTGGAGCCTTCCCGGCGTGCAGGCGATCGTGAATCAGGCTGTCACCGCCGCGTTCCCCGGTGCGGTCGTCGATTTGCACGACGCTGGTGGTGATCGGTCCCAGACCGTCGCGGCACTCCCGCAGATCATCACCCAACTCCGGTCGAGGGGATACACCTTCGTCTCCATCTGCGGCGACGCCCGGCCAAACTTCGGCGGCCCTCAGGTCAGTGCGAGCTATGCGTTCGGGAACGCGCCGGCTCCGGGGCCGCCCGTCACCTCCAACCAGCCATTCGTCGGGGCGGCCGCCACGCCGGACGGAGGCGGCTACTGGGAGGTGGCGTCCGACGGCGGCATCTTCTCCTTCGGCGACGCAGCCTTCCAGGGTTCGATGGGCGGCCGGGAGCTCAATTCGCCCATCGTGGGCATTGCCGCCACGCCGGACGGAGGCGGCTACTGGGAGGTGGCGTCCGACGGCGGCATCTTCTCCTTCGGCGACGCAGCCTTCCAGGGTTCGATGGGCGGCCGGGAGCTCAATTCGCCCATCGTGGGCATTGCCGCCACGCCGGACGGAGGCGGCTACTGGGAGGTGGCGTCAGACGGCGGCATCTTCTCCTTCGGCGACGCAGCCTTCCAGGGTTCGATGGGCGGCCGGGAGCTCAATTCGCCCATCGTGGGCATTGCCGCCACGCCGGACGGAGGCGGCTACTGGGAGGTGGCGTCCGACGGCGGCATCTTCTCCTTCGGCGACGCAGCCTTCCAGGGTTCGATGGGCGGCCGGGAGCTCAATTCGCCCATCGTGGGCATTGCCGCCACGCCGGACGGAGGCGGCTACTGGGAGGTGGCGTCCGACGGCGGCATCTTCTCCTTCGAGGCACCCTTCTACGGTTCTCGTGCCGGTCTTGGCGCGGACCGCTTCTTCGCTGTTGTTTCGGGTTCCGGCTTCGCGGGATATCTCCTGACCGGGCAGCACCCAGTCGGGTAGCTCGCCGACGGAACTCCAAAAGGGGACCGGAACTATCCACTGGTGAGCGTGGTCGACACCAGCGAGGCCAGCGCGACGGCGCCCGGGCCGTCAATGCCCAGATGTGTCCCGTCAGTGCCGAACCACTGAGGGTTGTGCGCGGCCAAGGTGGCCCAGTCGGCCACCACGACATTGCGGTATCGGGTCGCGCCGCGTGCCAGGACTGCGTTGTTCGGGTCCTGCCATGTGCGATCCACGTGGACGTTGACGAACACGACACGCCTCGCGCCCGCGAGGATGAACATCATCGTGTCGAAGTCGGCATCGCTGATCGGACCGTTCGTGCCCAACCCGACGATGACTTCGTCTCCGAGTCGCCCCTGTGCCTTCATGCCTTCCAGGATCGACTCCCCCTCCGCCCACTGACGAGCCACGGCGGCGTCGACGTTGACGCCGGGGACGTCGGTCCTGAGGGAGTCTTGGTAGTCGACCATGATCGAATCCCCGACGGCGGTCACGTGGGGCGCCGGCCTGGGTGCGAACACGGGCGTCCCATAGAAGCCCGAGGTTCCGTAGGTGAACACGCCACCGTCGGCGCCGATGAATCGGTAGCCGTGGCCGCTCGCCGACGCTTCCAGACCGACGATCCGAGCATTCAGGGCCATGTTGCCGGTTGATCCGTAGAACGGGGCGTTGAAGGCAAAGACTCCGCCGTCGGACGCAACGAGCCAGTAGCCATGGGACTCCACGTCCGTTGCGATGCCGACGACAGGCCGATTGAGATGGATCGAGCCGGTAGATCCCCAGTACGGAACACCGAAAGCGAAGACACCACCGTCGGTAGCCACCAACCAGTACCCGCTCCCATCGTGCGCAGCCGTCATGCCGACGACCGGCTCGTTGAGCGCCATCGATCCGGTCGATCCCAAGAAGGGGGCCCCGTAGGCGAAGATGCCGCCATCGACGGCGATCAACCAGTAGCCCCCGGTTGTCGGGTCGACCGCCATGCCGATGACCGGCTCGTTGAGGCGGAGGGATCCCGCCGAGCCCCGGAACTGCGCGTCGCCGAAGGCGAACACGCCACCGTCGGCTGCGACGAGGTAGTAGCCACCCCCATCCGGCGTCGCAGCGATGCCGACGACCGGAGCGTTCAAAGAAGTTTGTTGGCCCAGATAAGGTGCATCACCGCAGGCGGCAACGTATCCGTCCTGAGTCACGATCCAATAGCCGCCGCCGTCCTGGGTCTCCGCAATGCCGACCGCCGCGCTGTCATACGGAAACTCCGCAGATTGGGTGCATGTGGGTCCTACAAGGCGTTGGGATTCTGTCGCTCCCGTCGGCAATGTGGAAGCAGCAAGAAAGGAGAAAACGCCGACGATGCTCGACGCAAGAGCAATCCCACGGTGCTCCAATCTGCGGGCACATGCGGAGCGCCTCGGCCTCATGTTCTCGACCTCCCTGTATCAGCCCCAGGCCGGCTCGGTCCGAAGTCGCTGAGCCGGCCTTCGGACACCTCTATTGCAATTGGCGCCTGCGAGTCTTCGAGTTCCGGCCGCCTCAGGCCTGAATTTCTGTCCGCGGTGAGGCCGCGAGGGGTCCTCTCAGTTGCCGCCGGTTGTGTCTGTTCGGGTGCGGGACTGTTGTCGCGACCGCCATTGTGGGCGAGGCGGGACTTGAACCCGCACATCCTTTCGGACACAGGAACCTGAATCCTGCGCGTCTGCCTATTCCGCCACTCGCCCGAGTGACCGGCCAACAGTAGTCTCTGCGCCGCCGGGTCCCGGCTGCACGTACCGGGGTGACCTGGTCAGACGCCCCGTGAATCCCAGTTCGGGGCCCCCGGCCGGTAATCTCTGGGAGACCATGGGACTCCAGCAGTTTGAGGAGCGCCTCGAGCGTCTGGTGGAGGGTACGTTGGCCAAGCCGTTTCGAAGCAGCCTCCAGCCGGTCGAGATCGGCCGCAGGCTGACCCGCGAGATGGATCTGCACCGGCGGGTGGGTGTGCGGGGCCTCATCGCGCCCAATGCCTTTGCCGTGACCCTCTCGGCCGCCGACGTCAGCCGGTTCGCCAATTTCATCGATGCGCTCTCGCGCGAGCTCGCCGACGCCGCCCGCGAGCACGCCAAGATCGAGGGCTACTCCTTCGTCGGCCCGGTCGAGGTGGAGATCTTCGAGGGCTCGTCGCTGAAGCCTGGTCGTTTCACCGTCTCGGCTGAAGTTCGTGAGAGCGAGGACGGTGGTTTCCTGGCCGAGCTGCTCCTCCCCGACGGGCGGCGGGTCACCGTGGGTTCCGACGCCGTGGTCATCGGGCGCCTGCCCGAATGCGGGGTCGTGCTGTCCGACTCAAACGTGAGCCGACGCCACGCCGAGCTGCGGCGAAAGGGCGACGGGGTCTTCGTCACGGACCTCGGCTCCACCAATGGCACCAGGGTGAACGGCGCTCCCATCCGGGAGCATCTCCTGGCCAGCGGGGACGAGATCAGCGTCGGATCGACGCGGCTCATCTTCGAAATGTCGTGACGGCAGGGGGTGGGGTGGCGGTCCTTCTCGCCACGCAGAATCTCAATGCCGTCCTGCACATCCTGCAGTGGAGCGTCATCGCGCTGATCTTCATCTTTTTCCTGCGTGTGGTCCGGGCGGTCTGGGTCGAGATGAGCCCCGCGACCGTCCGCAAGCCGCGCTGGGAACGGCGCCAGGAGCGGCGCGAAGCGCGCGGGGCGGGCCAGCCGGCGGAGTCACGCAGGGAGGGCCGTCGCCGCCCGCTGTACCTCACGGTGCTCCAGCCCCCCGAGCAGGCCGGCCGCAACTACGACCTCGACGACGAGCTCACCATCGGACGTTCGCCCGGGTGCGGGGTCGCCATGACCGACGACATCTATACCTCGACGCTGCACGCCCGGCTGTTCCGTCACAACGACCAGCTCTGGGTAGAGGACCTCGGCTCCACCAACGGCACCTATGTCAACTCGGAGCAGATCTCCCAAGCCATGCGCCTGGGCAAGGGTGACCTGCTCCAGATCGGTTCAACCGTGTTCGAGGTGGCCCGGTGACAGTGTTGCGTTCGGGCTCGGCGACCCACGTCGGGCGCGTCCGCCCGGTCAACCAGGACGTCCCCCTCGAGCGCTCGAACCTGTTCGCCGTGGCCGATGGCATGGGCGGCCACGTAGGTGGCGAGGTGGCGGCGCGGGTGGCGGTCGAGACCCTCGAGCAGGCTTTCGAGCGTGCCCCCTCCGCCGGCGGTCTGTACGAGGCCTTCTCCGAGGCCAACACCGCGGTTTGGCGCGAGAGCCTGGCCAACGAGGACCTCCGGGGCATGGGGACGACGCTCACTGCGCTCGCCCTGGTGGGCGGCGGCGACGGGAAGGACGTACTGGCCCTGGCCAATGTGGGCGACTCCCGGGCCTACGTGTTCTCGGACGAGCAGATGGTCCAGGTCACTGACGACCACAGCCTGGCCGAGGAGCGGATGCGCCACGGCGAGATAACCGAAGCCGAGGCGGCCGTCCACCCGCAGCGTCACATCCTCACGCGCGCCCTGGGTGTCTCCTCCGAGGTCGAGACGGACATGTGGGAGCTCCATCTCCGCTCGGGCGACCGGGTCATGCTCTGTTCCGACGGGCTATCCAACGAGGTGGATCCCCACGAGATGTCCCAGGTCCTGGGTGCCGTGGCGGACCCCGGCGAGGCCGCCCAGCGCCTGGTCGACGTGGCCAACGCCAACGGGGGCTCCGACAACATCACGGTCGTCATCGTCGACGTCCAGGTCGGCGAGGACATGAACGGATCCGCAGCCTTGGTGACGCCGATCGGCCGGGCAACCAGCCCGCCGACGGCGGCGACCCCGGCGGTCGGAGATTCCGGATCCGACCCGGGCGGGACGAGTGAGGCCGCCCCGGACGACGACGAAGAAGCCCCGGAAGACGACGAAGAAGGCGACCGGCCGGCCGGTGCGGCGGCGGGTGCAGAAGCCGCTGCGGCGTTGACGACCACGGCCCTCCTCACCCAGCAGCAGCCGGCGTCCGACGCACGTCCCGACGACACGCTGGCCCCCGGCGCGCAGCTCGGCTTCGGGGAACGGCGTGATCAGGCGACGCTGGCCGATGTCGGCCCGCACAGCGACGAGTTTTTTCTCGGCAGTCCCACCGCCGCCGTTCCGGTGGCCCGCAGCACCGCACGCGTCCCGCCCCAAGCCCAGCCCCAAACCCCCGGCGCCCGGACGGACGAGAAGGAGAGCCGGGGCGAGCGCCGTCGCCGGTTGGGCATTCCCCGACGGATCACCTTCCGCGTCTTGGGCTTCGTGATCCTGGTGGCGGCCGTGCCGATTGGCGCCTACTACGCGACCCGCTGGTACGCCTACGACAACTGGGTCGTGACCAGCCAGGGCACGCAGATCGTCGTCAAGCAGGGCCAGCCGGGTGGTGTCCTCTGGTTCCACCCCAAGGTGGTGTACCGCTCGCCGCACACCACGAGTGACGTTCCGCCCGTTGCCGTGGCCGCACTGCACGCCGGAGTCCAGAAATCCTCGCTGGCCAAGGCGAAGTCCTACATCAACGGCCTGGCCACCACGACGACCACGACGACGACGACCACCACCACCACCACCACGACCGCCGCCGTCCCGCCCCCCACGACCGTGCCCCCGGCGACGGCCGGGACGCCGACGACCCCGGCGGGCACGCCATGACACGCCTGCAGCTACTGCCGCTCCCGCAGCCGCAGCCCTCCGATTCGCTCGCCCCGCCGAAGAGCGAGACTGTCCAGGTTCTCGTGGGAAGCCACGCGTAGGCTCAGGGCCCGAATGCAACCCGTCGAAACCCCGCGCGTCTACTCGGGACGCTACGAGATCACCCATCTGGTCGCGCGCGGGGGCATGGCTCAGGTCTACCGGGCCGTCGACCGCCAGCTCGATCGGCCGGTCGCCCTCAAGGTGCTCTTTCCCGAGCTCTCCGTCGACAAGACCTTCGTCGAGCGGTTCCGCCGGGAGGCCCAGGCGGCCGCCAACCTGTCGCACCCCAACATCGTCCCCGTGTTCGACTGGGGCGAGGACGACGGCTCGTACTTCATCGTCATGGAGTACGTCGACGGCCGGCCCCTCTCGGCCGTCATCAAGGATCCCGAGCCGCTCCCGTCTCGTGAGATCGCCGGTATCGGCGCCGGGGTTGCCGCCGCCCTGGCCTTCGCCCACCGCCATGGCGTGGTCCACCGCGATGTGAAACCCGGCAACGTGCTCATCACCCCCGACGGCGAGGTCAAGGTCACCGACTTCGGGATCGCCCGGGCCGTCAACACCGAGGAGAGCCTGACCCAGACCGGCGCCGTCATGGGCACGGCCGCCTACTTCTCGCCCGAGCAGGCCGAGGGCAAGGGGGTGGACGCCCGGAGCGACATCTACTCGCTCGGCGTCGTCCTCTACGAGATGGCGGTCGGCAAGCCGCCCTTCACCGGCGACTCTCCGGTGGCGGTTGCGTCCAAGCACGTGCGCGATCAGCCCATTCCGCCCCGGGTGGCCAATCCGGCCGTCCCGACCGCGCTCAACTCCATCATCATGAAGGCGATGGCCAAGAACCCGGACGACCGTTACGGGTCGGCCGAGGAGTTGCGGGCGGACCTCCTGCGCTTTGCCGATGGGCGACCCGTCGAGGCGGTCGATCCCGGCGTGACCTCGATGATGACCGCGCTCGGCACGACCTCCATGATGGGGCCGACGACCGGCACCCTGGCCGTGCTCAACGGCACGACGGTGCTCCCCGGCCAGGACGACGCCGAGCGCAAGAAACGCAACCGCCGCCTCGTCATCCTTCTCGTGATTCTCCTGGTCGCGCTGGGCATCATCGCCTTCTTCCTGCTGCGTTCGGTCCTGGTCAGCAAGGTGAACGTCCCTGCCGTGACCGGGGTGCCCCAGACCGTGGCGACCCAGACGCTGAAGAACGAAGGGCTCGCTGTCGGCACCATCAGCTTCGAGACCAACGCCAGGTCCAAGGGCATCGTGTTGTCGCAGAACCCGACCGCCGGCACGTCGGTGGACAAGGACACCACCGTTGACCTGGTCGTGAGCAACGGGCCCCATATCCCCATCGTCACCGTGCCGACGGTGACCGGTCTGCAACTGACCGCGGCCATTCCCCTCATCAGCGCGCAGGGCTTGAACTATTCGGTCAGGGACATCACCAGTCCTAAGCCGGTCGGGACGGTGATCTCGCAGACGCCGGCCGGAGGAGCCAAGGTCAAGCAGAACGTCCCGGTGGTGCTCACCGTCTCGGGCACGCAGAGCGAGGTCTCGGTGCCGAGCGTCCTCGGGCAATCGCCCGCCGCGGCGGGGTCACAGTTGACCCATGCCGGGCTCAGCGTGGGATCCCAGACGAGTGCGTGTTCGAGCCAGTTCCAGGGCGGGGTCGTCGCGTCACAGAACCCGCCCGGCGGGGTCACCGTGCAGCCCAACACGCCGGTCAACATCGTGGTGTCGAGCGGTAGCTGCGTCTCGGTGCCCGGCGTGATCGGCCAGTCGGCCAACGCGGCGCAGAACGCAATCACCAACGCCGGGTTGGTGCCGAACACGACCTTCGACACGGGGTGTGCCAACGGCGCGCAGCCCGGCCAGGTCGACAATCAGAACCCGGCCCAGGGGACGCAGGTGGCCAACGACAGCACGGTCAACATCTCGGTCTGCCAGGGCGCCACCACGACGTCGACGTCCAGCACGACCACGACGACGACCAGCTCGACCACGACGAGCACCCCGTAGCACCAGCACGAGCACCGGCTGCGGGCCGGGACGGTCCGCGTCCGTCCCGATCAGGCCTTGGCCGACGCCCCCAACTGGGACAGGAAGTTACCGAGCAGGGCCGGCCCTGACGCCGTCAGCACCGACTCGGGGTGGAACTGCACGCCCTCGACGGCGAACTCCCGATGGCGCAGGCCCATGACCACCCCGTCGGTGGAGGTCGCCGTGACCTCCAGGCAATCGGGCACCGACTCGGGCCGGACGACCAGCGAGTGGTACCGCGTCGCCACGAAGGGGTTGGGCAGGCCGGCAAAGATGCCGCTCCCGTCATGGTGGATCTCCGAGGTCTTGCCGTGCATCAGGTGCGGGGCCGGCACGATCTCGCCACCGAAGGACTGGCCGATGCACTGGTGCCCCAGGCAGACCCCCAACAGGGGGACGTCCCCGGCCAGGGCGGCGATGGCCTCGAGGCTCACCCCGCCGTCCTCGGGACGACCCGGCCCGGGCGAGATGAGCACGGCGTCGGGCCTCTCGGCCCGGATGCCCGCCACGTCGATGGCGTCGTTGCGGTACACCACCGGCTCGGCCCCCAGCTCGCCCAGTTCCTGGACCAGGTTGTAGACGAACGAGTCGTAGTTGTCGACGAGGAGTACCCGCGGTCCCATGGGCCGACGATCGTACCGCCGTCGGGCCGGACTTCCGCCCGGAGCGCCCCGCCGGCGCTGGCTAACCTCTCCCCTGTGGCAACCAGCACCAAGGGACCAGGCAGCAGCTCCCGCAAGGGCAAGTCGGCCTCGGGCCGCACCACCTCGAAGGTGGGCCGCTACAAGACAGCCGAGGAGAGCGGCCGCTACACCGCGCCGATCCCCAAGAGCGTGCGGCACAGCCCGAGATGGTTCGGCGCGCTGATCCTCATTCTGCTGATCGGCGGCGTGGCCGTCATCACGGTCAACTACCTGGCCCGCCTGCCCGGCCTGGACCACGGCTCGCCCTGGGGCCTGGTCATCGGGCTCGTGATGATCTTCGTCGGCTTCCTGCTGGCGACCCGGTACCGCTGAACGTCCCGACGCTCCCCTGACGGGGACGGCCCGGTCTTCCCTGCCACCCCCGGTTCCGGGGGCCGGGCCTGGTTCAGCCCAGCCGCTCGATGACGGTGGCGTTGGCCAGCCCGCCACCCTCGCACATCGTGAGGAGACCCCAGCGGCCGTTCGTGCGCTCGAGCTCGTTGAGGAGCGTGCCCATGAGCTTGCCGCCCGACGCACCCAGGGGGTGGCCCAGCGCGATGGCGCCACCGTTGGCGTTCACGATCTCCATGTTGGGGTGGTGCTCCTTTTCCCACGCCAACACGACCGAGGCGAATGCCTCGTTGATCTCCACCGCGTCGATGTCCTCGAGCGTGAGCTTGGCCCGCTCGAGCACTGAGGTGGTGGCGGGGATGGGTCCGGTCAGCATGGTGACGGGGTCGACGCCGGCGAGGGCGAAGGCGTGGAAACGGGCCCGGGGGCGCAGCCCCAGGGCGTTGGCCTTCTCCTCGCTCATGATCAGCACGGCCGAGGAGCCGTCGGTGATCTGCGACGAGTTGCCCGCGGTGACCTTGCCGTTCTCCTTGAAGGCCGGCTTCAGGTTGGCCAGCGCCTCCACGCTCGAGTCGGGACGGATGCCCTCGTCGGCCTGCAGGAGCTCGTCGGTGTCGTTTCCCTCTTCGTCCTTGATCGGCACCGGGACGATCTCGTTCTCGAAGCGGCCCTCGGCCGTGGCCCGGGCCGCCCGCTGGTGGCTCTGCACCGAAAAGGCGTCGAGCTCGTCGCGCGAGATGCCCCACTGGTCGGCGATCATCTCGGCCCCGATGCCCTGGCCCTGCAGGCGGTTGTGGCCCTCGTCGTCGCGGTAGCGGGCCATCATGCGCGGGCCGAAGGGGAAGCCGAAGTCCTTGACGACCGAGGAGCCCATCGGGGTGTGCGTCATGCTCTCGACACCCGCCGCCACCACGATGTCGTAGGCGCCGGCCATCACCCCTTGGGCGGCGAAGTGCAAGGCCTGCTGTGACGACCCGCACTGGCGGTCGATCGTCGTCGCGGGCACCGACTCGGGCCATCCCGCGGCCAGCACTGCGTTGCGCCCGATGTTGAGCGACTGCTCGGAAACCTGCATGACGCAGCCCATGATCACGTCGTCCACGAGGGCGGGGTCGAGCTTGTTGCGCTCCGCCAGTGCCTTGAGCGACTCGGAGGCCAGGTCGACGGCGTGCCAGCCACGCAGCTTCCCGTTGCGCTTGCCGCCGGCGGTGCGCACGGCATCGACGATCACTGCGGTGGTCATGGGCGTCTCCTTCCAACGCCGGCGGGCCGCTCCCTGCCGGTTCAGAACAGACAGCCAGTCTACCTGGGCGCTCGAATCAGGCCACCCGGGGCCGGGCTTCCTCCCGTTCGGCCGGTAGGGTCTCCCGGCGATGGCTGAGACGGATCCGGTGGCCGCCGGCGGCACCCGCAAGGACATGGACCGCTGGCTGGGCGACGGGGGCATGCCGATCATCGGTCTGGTCGGTGGTGCGTTCACCGCCTACGGGGTGGACGGGGAGGACCTGGGCTGGGCCGGGGGCACCTTCACCCCGACCGAGTTGGCCTGTAATCCCCACGGCATCGCCCAGGCGGGCATCCATTCCCTGCTCCTCGACGCTGCCATGAACTTCGCCATCAACGCCGCGCTGCCCCGCAGGGCCCGCACCCGGGGCACGCTCGAGATGAAGACCGAGTGCATGCGGCCGGCGCGGCTGGGCGACCCCTTCGAGCTGCGCGGCGAGGTCGTGCGCATGGCCAAGCAGGTGGCCTACGGGGAGGCGTCGGTACGGGCCGCGGATGGGGTGCTGGTGAGCCGGGCCACCGGGACCTTTCTCCTGCATCGACCCGAACCCGAACCCACCGCCTGATCCCTACCGGGTCCCGCCGCCCGGGCCCGGGGTCTGCCTGATCTGTTGCGGCCCGGCGGGAGCCTCCGCCGTCTGCTTTGCCTGTCGCCTGGTGGGGCGCCGCCTTGCCCTCCCGCTGACGCCCGTGTCCCCGATCCGGCTCTGCCCGCTCCCGGGCCCCCTCTACACGGTGCTCATGGGCTACAAGGAATCGCCCGTGCCCGAGGCGCGGGCGCGGTACGCCCCGATCGTGCTGGCCCTCGTCGACGCGTTCTTCGCGGCCCATGCGGACTGCCTGGCCCGGGACGTCCCGGTGGAGCTGGTCCTGGTCGTCCCTTCGACGGCGCGCCCATCCGGGGCGCCGCTGGCCGCGGTGGCCGGGCTCGGCGACGTCGTGCACCGCCGGCTCGGTGCCCGCTTGGCGGCCGACCTGCTGAGCCGCGGTCCGGGGTCGCTCGGGCACATGCGTCCCCGTCGCGACGGATTCGTCGTCCCGCCGGCCCGCCGCTCAGCCGTGGAGGGGCGCCACGTGCTGGTGCTCGACGACACCTACGTCAGCGGCGCCCGGGCCCAGAGCGCAACCGCAGCCCTGCGGTTGGCCAAGGTGGCGTCCGTGCAGATCGTGACCGCGGGCCGCGTGCTCCGACCCGAACGGGTGCCGGGGCACGCCGAGTTTGTTCGTCGCCGGGCCGCCGCGCCGACGTCGGACAGCGAAGTCTCCGTCTGTCGTGTGTGCGTTCAGGCCGGCACGCCGAGCGCGTAGGTCACGCCCGTCAGCTCTTCTGACCGCTTCCAGAGCTCGGCGGCCGCGGCATCGTCGCGCCCGCGGCGCGACGGCCGGGTCAGACGGGGTGGGCCGAAGAAACCGCCCAGGCGCGAGGGGCCGACGTACTCGCCGGAGTGGACCGCCGGCGAGGTGGCGGCACAGAGCACGGGGAGTGCTCCGGTGGCGGTCTGCTGCCCGAGGGTGGAGCTCACGGCGCGTCCGAGCGTGCGCCGCACCCGGCTGGCGCTCAGGGCGGTGCCGTTGCTGGTCAAGTTGCTCTGCGTCCAGCCGGGGTGCGCGGCCACGGCCATGGTGGCCAGCCCCTCCGCGGCCAGCCGCCGGCTCAGCTCTCGGGTGAAGAGGAGGTTGGCCAGCTTCGTGGTGCCGTAGGTCACCCAGGTGTTGCGGGGTGACGGGTTGCCGACGTCCTCGATCTTGAGGCGGCCCAGGTGGTGCAGGTGCGAGCTGACCGTCACCACGCGTGAGCGCTCGGTCGTCACGATGCGATCGAGCAGGAGGCCCGTGAACGCGAAGTGACCCAGGTGGTTGGTGGCCATCTGCAGCTCGAAGCCGTCGGGGGTCTGGCGGTACGGCGTGCCCATCACTCCCGCGTTGTTGATCAGGACGTCCAGGCGGGCGTGCGCCGCCAGGAAGGCGGCGGCGGCGCGCCGGACCGAGTCCAGGTCGGACAGATCGAGCGGAAGGAGCTCGAGGGACGACCGCGTGAGTTCGCCTTCCAATCTGTCCCGGGCCTTGCGCGCCTTCTCCTGGTTCCGGCAGGCCATGACGACGTGCGCGCCGTGCCCGGACAGCGCGCGGACGGTCTCGTAGCCGATGCCGCTGTTGGCTCCGGTTACCAGGGCGGTGAGCCCGGTCAGATCCCCGATGTCCGCTGTGGTCCAGGTCGCACCGTGGGTCACCTCGGTGCCCGGAATCCGCTTCATGGATTGGGCAGGCTAGGCGTTGCCGATGTGATCAGCCGGCACCGTCCCGAGCTTGCCGGCATCGAAGTCCTCGAAGGCCTGGATGATCTCGGCCCGGGTGTTCATGACGAACGGCCCATGGGCCACCACGGGCTCACCGATCGGCCGACCACCGAGGACGAGGACGTCGAGCGCGGGATGGCGCGACTCCTGGGTGGAGTCCGCCCGCAGAACCAGGGCGTCCCCCGCGCCGTGCACGGCAAGCTGGCCGGTGTGGAACGGACGGCCATCCGGTCCGATCGTGCCCGTGCCGGACAGCGCGTAGACGAGGGCGTTGAATTCACGCGGCCAGGGCAGCAGCAGCTCGGCGCCGGGCTGCACGGTCGCGTGCACCAGCGAGATCGGCGTGTGCGTGCTGCCGGGTCCCCGATGGCCGTCGACGTCGCCCGCGATGACCCGCACGAGGGCGCCCCCGTCGGACGACGTCAGCAGCAGGACGTTGCCCGCGTCGACGTCCTGGTAGCGCGGGTCGATCATTTTGTCGGCCGACGGAAGATTGACCCAGAGTTGAATGCCGTTGAACAGGCCCCCGCTGGCGATCAGCTGATCCGGCGGGCGTTCGATGTGCAGAATGCCCGAGCCGGCGGTCATCCATTGGGTGGAGCCGTTGGTGATGAGGCCGCCACCACCGATGGAGTCCTGGTGCTGAAAGGTGCCGTCGATCATGTAGGTGACGGTCTCGAAGCCCCGGTGAGGGTGCCAGGGCGTGCCCTTGGGCTCGCCCGGGGCGTACTCGACCTCACCCATCTGGTCCATGTGGATGAAGGGGTCCAGATCCGCCAGGGCGACGCCCGCGAAGGCGCGCCGAACGGGAAACCCCTCGCCCTCGAACCCCGCCGGAGCGTCGGTGACGCTCTTCACCGGGCGTGGGATCATCGCATCGGTCGGCGCCTGGACCCGGGGCAGCACCAGGTTGTCGGGAACGGTCACTGCGGGCATGGAACTCTCACTTCCTGTTGCGAACTCCGGGCACCACCGGTGCTCGTCCGGGGCGGCTCTCGCCGGTCACCAGACGACACCCGTGTAACACGTCGGGCCGTCGTTCTGTTCCGCTGCCGTCCTCAGGACGCGTCGAGGCGGGCCACCTGCTCGGCGCTCAAGGTCAGGTCCGCTGCCGCGGCTGACGCCTCGGCCGTGGCGGGACGGCTGCTCCCGGGGATCGGGATGACCCGAGAACCCTTCGCCAGCATCCAGGCCAGGGTGACCTGCTGGGGGCTGGCGCCCAGTTCGGCCGCCACCTGGGCGAAGCCGGCGTGGGTCTGCTCAATGGCGTCTGACTGTCCGATGCCCCCCAGCGGGCTCCAGGGAATGAAGGCGATGCCGAGTTTCTCGCAATGCTCGAGCTCACCCTCGGACGAGCGGAAACGCGGAGAGAACTGGTTCTGGACGCTCGCCAGACGACCACCGAGGACGCGTTGGGCCTCGTCGATCTGCTCGACCGTGGCGTTGGACACCCCGGCCAAGAGGATCTTGCCCTCGTCGAGCAGGTCGGCCAACGCGCCCACGGACTCGGCCCAGGGCACCTTGGGATCGGGGCGGTGGTACTGGTAGAGCCCGATGGCGTCGACCCCGAGACGCTTGAGCGAGGCCTCGCACGCCTCCTTCACGTAGGCCGGATCGCCGTGCACCGTCCAGCTCCCGTCCCCGGGCCGGCGGTGCCCACCCTTGGTCGCCACCAGAACGTCATCGGTCGCCCCGCCATAGGCGGCGAGTGCCTCGGCGACGAGTTCTTCCCCGTGGCCGTGCTCGTGCACGCCGAGCGAGTAGGCGTCGGCCGTGTCGATGATGGTGACGCCGGCGTCGAGCGAGGCGTGAACGGTGGCGATCGCCTGGGCGCGTGTTGGGCGCCCTTCGATGGAGAGGGGCATCTCGCCCAGGCCGATCGCGCTCACCGTCCTGTTACCGATTGGGCGTTGTTGCATGTCGGACCTCCTCATTCGGGTGTCGGAGGCGACGCCGTTGCGGCACCTCCGGGACAGGACCAGACGATACCGGGGGGAGCGTGCGGCCTGCACGGGTGGGGTCACGTCACCACGTGGAAGGCGATCCGGTAGACCGGCGTGTCGTCATGGATCGGACCGGCGTGGGCGGCCCGTTGGCGCAGCATCTCGCGGTCGGGTTCGCCGGCCCGACGGACATCGGCCGTGCTGATGGACGCAAAGGGAACCAGATCCATGCTGTCGACCTGGATCTCGACCCGCCCCACCCGGTAGCGCCCGCCCACCTTGACCTGGCGCCGGCGCCACAGGCGGAAGGTGACGGTGATGTCGCCCGCCGCGATGTCGTCGTGCAGCTCCTTGCTGAATTGCACTGCCGGTCAGGTTACGTCCGGGTGGCGTGGGGCTCTTGAAGCATCGCCGCCACGACGGCCGACACCACCAGGACGCAGCCCGAGGGGCGCCAGGTACCGCCACCTGGAGGTCCGCCTCGGTATCGCCTTCGACGGCCTCTCGTTTCACCAGGTCCATCGGGTCGGCGGCCCTGGCTGCCTTGCGCAGAAGGCACCGAGGACGGCGAGAGTTCTCGAACTGTCGACGGGTTGTGTGGCCGGTTCAGATCTTCAGGAAGGTCTCTCCAAAGGCCTGAACCCACTCGAGTGGACCGGGGGCAACGCTCCAGGGGGCGCCGATGATCGTCCAGTCGACGCCCATGTCGTCCAGCTCGCCAAGGCGGTGCCGGATCTGTTCGGCGTCGCGCTCGAAGTCGGCCAGGCTGTGCCCACCGAAGCCGAGGATCAGCTGCATCTCGTCGAAGCGGTCGCCGGCGTAGTCCTCGAGTTTCGAGAGACGCTCGTTCAGCTCTTCAGGTGAGGTGACGGGGGGAGTCCGGGCTGTCTTCGCCACCGAGGCGGGTGCGGTCATGGGCATCCAGCCGGCAGCGAAGCGGGCCGCACGCTTCAATGCGGCGTCGGAGTTGCCGCCCATCCAGACCGGAACGCCGCCGTTGCGCGGAACCGGTCGAGCCTGAATGTTGCGCGCCGAGAAGTGGAGGCCTTCGAAATTGAAGGGTTCGCCGCTCCAGTGGAGCTGCATCACCTCGAGCGCCTCGTCGAAGAGCGCATTGCGCTCGGAGAAGTCCACGCCGAGGGCGAAATACTCGGACTTGAGGTAGCCCGCACCGGCACCCATGTAGAAGCGTCCGTCCGACATCCGGTTCAGCGTGGCCGCGCTCTTGGCCAGGAGGAGGGGATTGCGGTAGGGAATGACGCTGAGATTCGTGACCAGCGCCAGCGTCGTGGTCACTCCGGCAGCCGCGGCGAGTGCCACGAACGGATCGAGGCTCTGGTGCCCGCCCGTCTCGAGCCACGATGCGCTGGGCGCCGGGTGCTCGGTCAGGGCGATGCCATCCCAACCTGCGGCCTCAGCGGCCGCGGCGACCTCGGGGATTGCGCCCGCGTCGAGCAGGTCGATCTCGCTCCCTGTCGCCTCCGGGTATTGAAAGATGAATCGCATCGGTCCTCCCCCTGTCTGATGCCCTCCCTGGGGGAGGTGGCGTGCACCTTACCGACGGCCGACTCGGAGAAGCAGATCGAGCCGGCATCTAGCTTGGGCTCGCCCGACCAATGAGAGGAGAGTGGCCGATGGACGCGCAGGTTGTGCTGGACAAGCTGGAGATTCACGAGTTGCTGGCCCGATATGCCAGAGGTGTGGACACGAAGGACTGGGAACTCTGGAAGAGCGTGTTCACGCCCGACGCCCTGGTGGACTACAGCTCGGCCGGCGCCCCCGTCGGACCACCCCATGAGATCGCGGCGTGGCTCGAGCAGGGGTTGCAGGTCGTCCCCATGACGCAGCACTTCATCAGCAACATCGAGGTGGAGGTGCAGGGAGACAAGGCCAAAGTGCGGGCGCTGTTCTATAACCCGATGCAGCTGCCGGGTATGGCGGAAATGAGCTTCTGTGGCGGCTACTACCACCACGAAATGGTCCGGACGGACGAGGGGTGGAAGAGTGAGCGACTCGTCGAGGAGAACCTCTGGTTCGTCAACGGTCCGGGCTGAGGTCTCCACGGCCGACGGAGAGCAGGGATCAGCCCCCGTTAGGCTGCCGGCGAGGGACCGACTGCCGCGAACCGAGAGGCTGTACAGCGATGGAAGAGAGCAGGGTGCTCAAGCTGGCGGAAGGTCTGCGTGTGGTGGATGCCGACTCGCACATGACGGAGCGACACGATCTGTTCACAGAGCGTGCTCCGAAGGGTTTCGTCGACAAGGTGCCACACGTCGAGCAGGTCGACGGGATGGCGATGTGGGTCATCGACGGAAAGACCTTCGGCAAGGCGGGATCGGGCGGGACCATCGATCACGACGGTCGCAAGCATCCGTTCGTGGATTCCCAAGGTGGGTCCTGGGGTATCGACGATGTCCACCCTGCGGCCTGGAATCCGGCGGAACGCCTCCGCCTCATGGACGAAGTCGGTATCGACGCACAGGTCCTCTACCCGAACTCCATGGGCCTTGGAGGGCAGAACCTCTACAACACGGTCGAAGACAAAGTGGTTGTCCAGCTCTGCGTCGAGCTGTACAACGACGCGATGGCCGAGGTCCAGGAGGCTTCAGGGAATCGGTTGCTGCCCATGCCGATCATGCCGGCGTGGGATATCGCGGCCTGTGTCCGCGAGGCGCGGCGCTGCGCCGACATGGGGTACCGCGGGGTCAACATGACGGCCGATCCGCAAGACTCTGGTTCCCCCGACCTGGGCGATCCGGCCTGGGACCCGTTCTGGGAGGTGTGTGCCGGCATGAGCCTGCCGGTGCATTTTCACATCGGCGCCAGCCAGACAGCCCTCACGTACTTCGGTACGACGTTCTGGCCCAGCCAGGACGACTACGTGAAGCCGGCCATCGGCGGAGCCTCGCTGTTCCAGAACAACTCGCGTGTCCTGTTGAACAGCGCGTACTCGGGCATGTTCGATCGCCATCCGAACTTGAAGATGGTTTCGGTCGAGAGTGGGATCGGATGGGTGCCCTTCATGCTCGAAGCGATGGACTACGAGCTCGAGGAGAATGCCCCGGAATGGTTCGACAAGTTGCAGAAGCGCCCGTCCGAGTATTTTCGCGACAACTGGTACGCCACGTTCTGGTTCGAGACCGGTCGTGGGGACCTGCAACACCTCGTTGATGCCGTGGGTGAGGACAACGTGATGTTCGAGACGGATTTCCCTCATCCCACCTGTCTGCATCCGAACCCAGTCGAGATCGTCAGCGAGAAGGTGGCCTCACTTCGGCCCGAGAGCCAGCGAAAAATCATGGGTGAGAACGCCGCCAAGCTCTACCGCCTGTCGCCGGCCGGAGCCTGATCGAGGAGCTATGTCTCTGACTGCTCGGTCGTGTCGGCCCAAGAACATCAGATCAGGCTGCGGAGGATCGGCGTTGCTGGGCTCCTCCACTTCGCGAGGGCAGAGAACGTGATCGCAGCGCGCTCGACACCACAACGCGTCAATCGAACGAAGGCGGGGTTTCTCGATCCTCGGGCCGGCCTTGCGGTCCGCGGCCGCCTGTGCGCGGTGGCGGTCTGTGTGCTCGCTGCGGCCACAGCAGGGTCTCTGTTCGTGGCCCGGTCGGCCGAGGCGAAGACCAGCACCAATGACGTCGCAGTGCCCATCGTCACGAAGCAGGCCAGTGACGGCAGCTGGCTGGTGACGGTGGACGTCAGTGTGGCGGGCGGCCCGGCCGTCCCGGTGCAGCTCGATACGGGCTCGACCGGCCTCGTGATCGATGCGAACGCGGTCGGAAAGGGGGCCCGCCCGACGGGCCAGCCTTTCACCTCTGGCTACCTCAGCGGCCCGGTGAACGGAAAGATCGACACGGGCGCTGTCTCGGTTGGTGGCCTGAAGAGCGCCTCGAGCACGGCGTTCTCGGTCGTTTCGACCGGCTCGTCGGTTGGCAAGACGTGGGCCAGTGGGCCGGTTCGAGGCGTCTTGGGTATCGCGATGACTGACGACGAGTCACCGACGCCGGTCTACTCGCCACTGCTGCAGATGCCGAGTCCGTACTGGCAGGGCGTCAGGGTGAACGTGGCCAAGGGCCAGGACGCAAAGGGATCACTGGTCATAGGTCCGGTCCGGGATCGCAAGCGCGCCGTTGCCTTGCCCATGTACCCGGCGACACCTTCGACCTACCCCAACGGCCGTCCGGCGTTTCAGAAGGACACCACGATGTGCTGGCAGATCGGTCTCATGGCGAACAGCTGCGGCTTGACCGACATGGATCTCGGTGCCCCGAGCCCCGGGGTGAACACGAACTTCCAGGGTCTCCACAATGGGGAGACCTTCAATGCTGGTCAGATGGTCAGCATCACGTCGCCGTCCGGGACACCAGTGTGGAGCTTCACCACGGGATCCAACGTCTCGGTCCCCAACGTCGTGCGAGTGGAGCCGTTGTCAATGGACTACACCCAGTTCAACACGAGCATCGGGTTCTTCTTCTCCCACTCGCTCGCCTACAACGTGACGGGGAAGCAGTACCTCATCTCGAAAAACCCCTTGAACCACTCGCCCACCTGACGACCGTCACCACTTCTCGCCGAGAAGGTCGACGCCGATCGCGTCCGGGGGCTCAGCTGCAGATCCGGCCAGTGCCACGCATCGGGTATGCGATGTCTGCGTGTCGGGTGTTGCCCCGTGTGAGTTCCTCCGCAGAGGACAATCGAGGGCGTGGAGCAATGGGGTACCTTGATCGCATGACCGCAGTCCGGTCCACCGCACAGTCGCTTCTCAACGGTGACACCACTCTCTTGCCCTCGTTGTCTGTCGGGATCATTGTCGGAGGCGTTTCGCTTGTTCTGGGCTCGAGGAGTGGCGAGTTGGAGGTGG
Source organism: uncultured Acidimicrobiaceae bacterium (assembly GCA_963809715.1). Taxonomy (GTDB): domain Bacteria; phylum Actinomycetota; class Acidimicrobiia; order Acidimicrobiales; family RAAP-2; genus Bog-473. The sequence goes on from CAWEKO010000004.1 coordinate 387,898, forward strand.
AGGTCGCCCTGGCCAGCATGGCCACGTTCCTGTTCGGTGTCCTCTTGGCCTTCACCATCGCACGCGCCCGTGAGCGGTTGCTGCTCCTCCAGGACACGATCAACAAGAACGACGCCGCCCTCTTGTCCATCCACCAGATGATCAGTGTCTTCCCCGAAGAAGACCAGGCCCGCATCCGGGACCTCATCGACGAACAGCTGACCTCGGAAATCGACTACCGGCTCGTCGATCACCACTACTCGACTCCGGCGTTCCTCGCGCTGGCCGCCGCCATCTATGCCCTCGAGCCGCAAAGCCAACAACAGGTCGGGGCCTACCGCGAGCTTCTGCGCCTCTGCATCGACGTTGGATCCAACCGGGCGATCATCGAGTCCATCACCGGGCAGTCACTCTCGGTTCTCGAATGGTCGGGCCTGATCCTGCTGTTGCTGCTCCTGGTCGGACTGATTGCCGTCATTCCGGGCGGCACCGTGCTCGGCGCCGCGGCTGCCGGGGTCATGGCCGGCACCTTGACCACGCTCATGATCCTGCTGCGCAAGCTCGACCTCTTGCGATGGCACGAGCGGACGTCGATCTGGGAACCGACCACCCGCCTGTTCCGGTCGATGGACTTGGATCCTTACGTCCCGCGAGCGGTCATCGACTCTGGCCGATACCGACCGGCGGGCCGGATTCGGGTCGTCGACTATCCGGATCCCTACCCAGACCGCTCGTCCAAGGCCGTCACCATCGAGTGTCGCGACGAGAGGGGGGAACTGTTGACGGGTACCGCCGTACCCCAGCAGACGCCACTCGGCGGTCTGCACGGCGAAAACCAGAACGCCTGATCGGTCAGGTGCTCGCAGCCTCGGCACGGACCCTGAGGATCTGAGGCCAGGGGTCTGCCATAGAGTTGCCCATGCACCCATCCGGTGGTGCTGCACGAAGGAATGTGTTTATGGGTTGGCCAACGTGAATACCGCGGTACCCGGCGACCCCGAAGCGCAGCATCCGCTGGCGCCGTATTTCCCACGGCTGGTCATCGATTGGTTCGCCTCCACACCCGACGAGCGTCACCGCGAGGAGATCGGCACCATCGCCTTCGTCGACATTTCGGGCTTCACCAAGCTCTCTGAAGGACTGGCCCGGCACGGGAAGGTCGGGGCCGAGGAGCTCACCGCGACCATCGGGACTTGCTTTGTGACCCTGCTCGACCTGGCCGTCGGCTACGGGGGTCGGCTGCTCAAGTTCGGCGGCGATGCGTTGCTGTTGTTCTTCTCCGGTGATGCCCATGAGGCACGCGCTTGTCGTGCCGCCATCGAGATGCGGCGCGCCCTCCGAGAGGTCGGGCGCGTGACCGTTTTGGGCCAACGGGTCGCCCTGCGGATGTCAGTGGGCGTCCACAGCGGATCCTTCAACTTCTTCCTCGTCGGGGACTCGCATCGTGAGTTCATCGTTGCCGGTCCGGGGGCCAGCACCGTTGTGACCATGGAGGGAACCGCTGATGCCGGCGAAATCGTGCTGAGTCCGAGCACGGCCACCGCGCTTCGACCGGCGGTGCTCGGTACGGCCAAAGGCCCTGGTTTCTTGCTCAGGCGAGCTCCGGCGGTCCCGGACGACTCTTTCAGGCCGTTCGAGCTGGTTCCAGACGAGGTCGACCTGATCCGCGGCGTCCCCGTGGGGCTGAGAGAGGCGCTGATCACTGACCATCCCGAATCCGAGCACCGTCGCGTCACCGTTGCCTTCGTCCACTTCGACGGGACCGACGAGATGATCGGAAGCGAGGGCCCGGCAGTGACGGCTGACCGGCTTCATTCTCTCGTCACCATCACGCAGCGTGCCGTGGAGCGTCAGGAGGTCACGTTCCTGGGCACGGACACCGACCGTGACGGGGGAAAGATCATCCTCACCGCGGGGGCCCCGGCCACGTCGGGGGATGACGAACACCGGATGCTCCTCGCGGTGCGCGAGATCATGGACGCCGGCGCCCCTGTGCCCATCCGGATCGGGGTGAACCGAGGTTCGGTTTTCGTCGGCGAGGTTGGTCCGCCTTACCGGCGGACCTTCACCGTGATGGGCGATGCGGTCAATCTGGCCGCCCGGCTCATGGCCAAGGCCGAAACGGGCCAGATCCTCGCCACGCCCGAGCTCCTGGCTCGCTCACGCACTCGCTTCGAGACGATCGATCTCGAGCCCTTTTCCGTGAAAGGGAAGTCCCGTCCGGTTCGGGCGCAGGCGGTGGGGACACACCTGGGGGCTCAGACGGTCGGGACCACCCTCGAGCTGCCGCTGCTTGGTCGGCAGGCCGAGATGCGGCTGCTGGCCGAGTTGGCGGCCGCGGCTGCGGCCGGGCACGGCTCGGTCATCGAGATCGTCGGCCAGACGGGGTCGGGGAAGTCGCGACTGGTCTCGGCCCTCCGCCAGATGGCCTCGGACCGGATGCAGTTGTCCGCAGTCTGTGAACGCTACGACAAGTCGACCCCGTACCACGAGGTCCGGCGGCTTCTGCGTTCCCTCCTGGACCTCCCCTCCGAGGGTGGGGATGAGGCGATGGGGACCAGGTTCCTGGCCGAACTGGGAGGCCGTGCCCCGGAGTTGCTCCCATGGGCGCCCCTCATCGCGAGGGCCATAGGGGTCACCGTCCCTGAGACGGCGGAGTCCCGGGACCTGGAAGAGGAATTCCGGCGGCGCCGGCTCGCCCGGGTTGTCATCGACCTGTTGGCAAGGCTCCTCCCAGACACCGGATTGTTCGTCATCGAGGACGCCCACAACATGGATGACGCCTCGGCGGATCTCTTCGGGCGCCTGGCCGCCGCGGTGGGAGCCACCTCTTGGCTGTGGTGCATGACCACATCTGACGTCGAATCGGGCTTCGCCGCACTGGAAGGGAGCATCAACCGGATCGAGCTCGGGCCGCTGAGTGAAGAGGCAGCGTTGGAGCTGGCCCGCGCCGCCACTGAAGACGCCCCACTTCCCGAGCGCGAGCTCTCTCTCTGGTCGCGCGGTCAGGAGGAAACCCTCTCTTCCTCCGAGAGTTGATCGCTGCGGCCAGGAGCGGGGACGCGGTCGAGAGCCTGCCGGAGTCCATCGAGGAGGTGGCCGCAGCTCGCATCGATCGACTCCCGGTCGATGCACGCCGCCTCATGCGTCGGATGTCCGTCCTCGGCCGGTCGTTCCCGGTTGAGCTGCTGGCCGAGGTGGTCGACGACCTCCCGGCATTCGACGACCCCACCTGGGACCAGTTGGAGGAATTCGTCATCCGTGACGACACCGGAATGCTGTCCTTCCGCGACAGCCTGTCGCGCGACAGTGCCTACGCGGGCCTGACGTTTCAGCTCCGCCGCCAGCTTCACTCGCGGGCGGCCGACACGATCCGCCGCCGATCGGTCGCCGGCCGCGAGGAGCAACCGGAACTCTTGTCGTTCCACTATCTCCACTCGCAACGTTTCGGCGAGGCTTGGGAATTTTCGCTCCGGGCGGCCGACCGTGCCGTCGCTGTCTACGCCAACACCGAAGCGGCCGAATTTTATGAACGGGCGATCACCGCGGCGAGACGACTCCCTAACCTGACCGCCGGCCAGGTGGCCGCGCTCCACGAGGCGATGGGCGATGCGCGGAACCGTTCCGGCGAGTACACGGCGGCGGCGGCGGCCTACCGCTCCGCCCGCCGCCTTATTGGGGACGACCCGGTGTCCCAGGCGCGCCTCATGCTCAAGTTGGCCCGGGTCCAGGGGTGGCTGGACCGCTACGGCAACGCCCTCCGTTGGATCAGCCGGGGACTGCGTGTGCTCGAGCGGTCCACCGGGCTGGACGCTGATCGGGAACGGGCCGAGCTGATGGCCTGGTACGGGCGGTTTTGCCGAGAGCAGGGGCAACATCGCAAGGCCATTCTCTGGAGTACCCGGGCCGCCGAAGCCGCCGAATCAGTCGGGGACAAGGCCACCCTGGCCGAGGCTCTCCGGGTCATGGACTGGGCGGCCATGGATCTCGGGAGCCTCGATCGCCCGGACAACATGGAGCGGGCCTTGACCCTCTTCGAGGAGCTCGGAGATCTGCCGGGACAGGCCGCGGTGCTCAACATGCTCGGCATGTTCGCCTACTTCAGGGGTGATTGGGAGCAGGCGTCGGCACAGTATCTGCGGGCCCAGGAGACCGTACGCAGAACCGGCAACGCCGTCATGGATGCGTTCTACGTGCTCAATCTCGGCGAGATTGCCCTGGACCAGGGCCATCTGGACGAGGCGGAACGGGCCCTGACGTCGGTCCTCCGGACCTGGCGCGCTGCCGCCTATCGATCAGGGACGGGGTACGCCAAGGGCAAGCTGGCTCGCGTAGCGATGGGGCAGCAGCGTTATGACGACGCCTTGCGCCTGTGCCATGAGGCAATCGATGAACTTTCGGACATCGGCAGTCGGGGCGAGGCGCTCGAGGTCCAGGCCACGTTGGCCGAGTGCCTCCTCCTGAGCGGAGATGGCGCGGGGGCTCTGTCGCTCGCCGACGAGACGATCAGTCAGGCCCACGCCCTGGGCGGAGTATCCCCTCAGATTCCGGCCCTCCATCGGGTGCGGGGTGCAGTCCTGGCAGCCTCAGGCGACTGCGAGGGCGCTCGCGAATGCCTTCTCCAGAGCCTGCACGCAGCTCAGGTGCGCGATGCCGAATACGAGAAGGCCCTGACCCTACGTGTTCTGGCCGCCATCGAGCCAGACCCCGACGAGCGAGAGAACTTCGCCCGGTCGGCACAGCAGATCCTGGCCAAGCTCAAGGTGGTCTGGACTCCGGATCTCCTGTCGACAGCGCGAGGAGCTCCGGACGCCGCCGGAGTCGGAGGGTAGGGCCGTGCGCGTTTCCAGGCTTGCCCGACGCGGCCGACATTGTCGTTGACGCCCGCGATCCCCGTGGCTTATCGTCACGCCAACGTTGGGGCATTCTTGAACGAGTCCTTGCGGACCCGACTTGAGTGTCGTCCGGGGGCTCTGGGTTCGACCATAGGGTGCGACCCCAGGGCACTTCTTTACATATTCACGATCTGGAGGTCGCCATGTTCAACACTGTTTTGGTCGCGGCGGACGACTCGTCCACCGCCCGCCAGGCGGTCGTCGTGGCAGCCGACATCGCGAAATTGACCGGGGGAACTCTTCACATCGTGACGGCCTACGCCCCCCACTCAGTGCGCATACAAGACCTGCCCCCGGAGTTCCGTTACACGCAGACGGCGAATCCCTCGGAAGCGCTCCTCCAGGAGTTGGCCTTGATTGCCAAGGAGCGTGGACTCCAGTCGGAAATCCATCCGGCCACGGGTAGCCCGGCTGAGGTGATCATCCGGGTGGCCGAACGTGAGAACGCCGATCTGATCGTGGTGGGCAACAAGGGGATGCTCGGGAAGCGCCGGGTGCTCGGGAGCGTGCCCAACTCGGTGGCGCACGGGGCGCCTTGTTCGGTGTTGCTGGTGGACACCCACGAGGCTGCCTGAGGCTGTACGTCTAAACGCCTACGCCTACGCCCACCCCACACGGCGTGCAAATCGGCGACACGACGTGAACGTCTCCTCCCTAAACCCGGAACGCTGACAGCGATCGTCCGCTGGTGCGCGTCAGAGCGCCCCGAAGAGCTTGTGAGTGCCCCGGCTCGCGTCGCTCAGTGACCCTTGGGGTCGCCTGGCGGCACCAAGAAGACCTCGGTGACGGTGCCGGGCTCGGCCGGATTATTCGGGTCCGACTCGGTGATCGACTGAGTACACGGGGCCACGGCGGTGCTCCCGCAGAACGGAAGGTCACCGGTCGTCACGTTGGTGTTACCGAAGATGTCCGTGAAGGGGGTCTGTGCCTGGTAGCAAACCTCGAAGGCGATGTAGAACGGGCCACCGGCGTCCGCGTTGTTGAAGGTCACCGTCACCTGGACGTTGGCGTTCAGGTTCTGGTCGGTGATGGTGACAACGCTCGGCGCGTGCCGGAATGGGTCGTTGCAGTCGGGCCCGGTGTTGGGCGGATCGACTGAGGTCTGGATGTTCCCCGTGGTCGATGGCGAGTCGACCCCTACCGTCTCGGTCGGGGTGGTCTCGGTGCCTGTGCAGCCAGAACCGGTGCACTGGATGTTTTGATCAACCACGTTGACCGACTCGGAGGTCGATGCAGTGGATCCTGCGATGGAGGAGATGTCCGTCTCAACCGTGTAGGTGCCGTTGGCGGCGTAGGTGTACGTCCCACTCACCGTGTAGGTAGACCCGGACTGGGTAATAGTCCCCGTGCCGGTACCGCCGTCGCCCCATTTGATGTTCGCAGTGAAATCGGAAACGGGAGCATTCGGGTAGCTGTCCGTGAAGGTGGCCACCGGTGTGGGTGCGGTGAACGGAACCCCGGTGGTCTGGTCGGGGATAGCGACCGGACTCGGGGTGATGGTGTCGGGGACCTCAGTGAGCGACACGTTGTCGAGCGCCGGCCCCTGGTTCCTGTCAGTGGGCGTGACATCGTCGAATTCGATCTGGCTGCTGGCCGAAGACGCAATGAAGGTCGCCGTGTTCTGCACCCATTGGAGTGGGCGTCCAACTCCGACCGCCTTCACCCTGTCCAAGGCCGAACCGTTCACGCTGACGCGCATGGCGTGCTTGATGCCCGCCCTCTCGTTCCCATTGACGGCCGACCAGAAAGACAGCGAGTACTCGACGCCTGGCGTGGTCGCCACGGTCTGGGAAACACCGCCTGGGGTGAAGGTGCTCCCGGCCAGGTCGATGGAATAGTTCCCGTCTTCCGCGTTCCAGTAGCTGTTCGCGACGTAGTCGACGCTGCCGGCGTCACTGTCGTAGATGGACGGCGTGACTACCGTCCAGTTGCTGATGCCCGTGGAACCGGCATTGACGTGCACGAATGAGTTCGTCGGCTTCGCCACGCTTTCGAAGCTTCCGTTCTGGATCAGATTGGTGGGGGAAGCACCCGCCGTTGTCGGTGCCACCGACATCCCGGCGACTGTGGCTCCACTGATGACGACGAAGAGCGCCGCCGCCCCGACACTGAATCTGCGACCAAGGTTTCGGATCATGCCGTAAAAATACCAGTTTCACCTGGGCTTCAGCTAGGCACCTCATCCGCGTCTCTCATTTCTCCTGAGGTGTAAGTGTGCCTACACCCGGGTTGCATCACGGGTTGCCACCGGAGTTGGGGTGACAGAGCGGGCAAACCGCTCTGCTACCTGGATATGCGCGGTTATCAAGCGTGCGGGCAACTCAGCTCGTCCGTGGGCCACAAATCCGATATTGGGTGATGCGCCCGGGCTGGACACCGTCCAGTCACTGTTTGATCACCTTTTTGCCATGTCCCAGGGCCGAGTTTGGACCTGCGATTGCAAGAGGGGTCAGCTCGTCGGGACCACCGCCAGAAGATTCCTTCTACCTCCCCGGTCGCATCGGTCATTGCTCTGGCCGATCTGCTCACGCAGAGAGTCGACCGACGCATATCCAGCCGGGGAATCCCAACGCGGGAGGAGCCCCGGATCCCCGCCGCCGAGCGGACCGTTACCCTGCGCCAGAATCCGATACGGGCACAGGATCGGCCTTCGGCAAGAGAGTGGTCGCAACGAGTCCGATCAGCCCGAAGACACCGAGGGCGATCATGGCGATGCCATAGGAGCGCTTGGGGTCAGCGAGTCCTGCGACAAGAATGGTGCCGGCCACTGCGGTTCCGAGCGATGAGCCGAGGTTCGACGCGCTTCGTGAGAGCCCCGAAATCTCGCCCTGTAGGCGTTCGGGGAACGACGACTGCACGACATTCACCGACGGGGTGAGCATGAGCCCGAGGCCACTCCCGATCAGGAAAAGACCGGGCGCGAAATACCAGGCGCCGGGGTGCCCTTTCACCAAGACCAAGAGCACCACGATGCCGATCAGCGTGACGACGAATCCCATTCCGATGAGGGCCCGCTGACGGAACCGCTTGGCAAGGGGCCGAGCAGCCAGCGACGTCATCAGGATTCCCACCGTGGCCGCGGTGAAGATCACCCCGGTCTGGATGGCGTCATAGTGACGGACGACCTGGAGGTACGCGGCGACGGTAAAGGACGTACCGAGCAAGACCGCCCACTGCATGTTTTGAGTCACCAGAGCCAGATTCGACGTCCGGTTGTGGAACAGAGAGGTCGAGAGGAGGGCCTCGCGCCCCTCGCGCTCGCGCCGGCGGATCCAAAGGAAGAAGCCCAGGAGCACGAGGGCACCGAGCACGATGAGGCCAGCCATCAGCGCAAGGCTTTGGTCGGCGGCCATGATCCCGCCGACGAGGATCACCAGCCCGGTGGCGGAGAGGACTGCTCCCACGACGTCGAACGGGCGCGTCGGATCGGGCGCCACCGGATCGACCAAGCGCCGAGCCATCACCAAGATGACAACGATGACGAGGGCCTGGAAGATGAAGGCGGCTCGCCATGTGATGGTCGTGGTGATCACGCCGCCGATGAGGGGACCCATGGCGGCTCCTATCCCGCCCATGGCGCTGATCACACCGAAGGCCCACGCGCGCGATTTCAAGTCGGTGAACAACATCGTCGTGAGGATGTAGACAGGCGGTATCAGCAAAGCGGTTCCGACGCCCTCGAAGATCGAGTTGCCCAGAATCAGGACGCCGATCCCCGGAGACAGCGCACTCAGCACCGCGCCGATGCCGTAGATGGTAAGGCCGAGCCTGAAGCACCTCGTTCGTCCGAGGCGGTCCGTCAGCTTCCCGCAGGGGATCATCAACGCCGCCATCACCAGCAAGAACAACGTGATGCAGACCTGCACACCTTGGACCGTCGTATGCAGGTCGGTACTGATGTCGGTGATCATGACGTTCATGTTCGAGCCGGCAAAGCTGCAGATGAACTGGGCCAAGGCAAGGGGGAGGAGCATCGCCCGTAGGGAAGGGCTGGCGGTTTTCGATCTCGAGGCCTCGGACATCACGAGCAAGACTCCCTTATGGCTGCCTTCTGCCCCGAGCCTGGGCCACACCTTGCTCTGGCGTCAACCGCGCTCGGGTTGTCGCAGCGGTGAAGGAAACCTTCCCCGCCGGCCGGAGTGCTAGTCCGAGAGGCGCGATGGCCTGTCATCCCGGGCCGCGAGCGCCCTACGACGCCTTGGCCTCGTCGGCCTCGAGGTCCTTCTGATCCGCCTTGAGCTGCTTCTCCTCGATCTTGCGCGCCCGCTCATGGCCGAGCCCTGGCCGTCCCGCTCATGTCCGAGCGACCTCGCCTCCTTGGTGGGGCTAGCTGGAATCGAACCAGCGACCTCAGCATTATCAGTGCTGCGCTCTAACCGACTGAGCTATAGCCCCGGGGTGGGAAACAACCTGTTCAACGATACTATTTTCCCGAGGCACCCTCAGGGGCTTGCGAGCTGCGTGCGCTCTACGTGCGACATTGCAGTGAGAACGTGCGTGTCAATGGTGTCTGCTGCGGCTCGATCCGCCTCGGGTCGGCCCTCGCGTAGATCTCGAGGGCAGGCTTCGCCTTGTCATGACCCATCCGATTCATCGGGGTCCGCGAATCTACTCCGCTGGCGGCGAGCTGCGTCGAGGTGAGTCTCCGAGGTCGTGTGGTCCTACAAGTGCCCCCGTTCGCGGCCCCTGTCCCTCACTGGGCCACAGGTCGAGTCGGGGAACCGTCATGAATCTGGGTCTTGACACCCATGAGATTCGACGTGCCCTTGTAATAGACCGGCGAGCCGTGGAGTGATCGCCAGTATTCGCGCTCGAGCCTTTCGATACCCGTCCGAGGGCAAGAGCGCCCTAGGAATTCCGTGTCAGTCCCAGCTCGATCTGGATTGTGAACTGAGTCAGATCAACGCTCCGAATCATCAGACCAAGTACTTCGCCCCAAAGGAACCCAATCTCGACAAGGGTCGAGATAATCGAGTGGGGATCGGAGCGCGAGTGCTCCGATTCCCGAGTCTCGATTCGTGGCCGGTCGTCTCAGTTCTGACCCAGGGTCCGAGCCCTCACCGCTACGGCGTCGAATTGATGACGGAGTGGGGTCTTCTTAGCCAGGAATTTTCGCGGAAACAGGCACGAATTCAACCAGTCATGTGGGATGGATCCTTCTGGTACCTCAACTGTTGTGTGATCAATCGTTAGACTTTGAATGAAGATACCGCCACCGGTTTCGTCGTCACTCTCGTGCCGACCTTCCCGGCTCATGCGAGGCATCAGAACTTGAGGACAAGTCGCCCAGGGCTGCGTGTCCCTCTTGCGGTCGTGGCCGCGGCGGGGCTGATGACCGTAGCGCTGCCCGCCATCTCGGCGTTTTCCGGCGTATCCGCAAGGGTAGGCGCGACCACGGAAGCCCCCGCAGCTGCACCGCAGCCTGCCTTCCAGGCGCTCAGCTGCTCGGCGCCGACGATCTACAACGTCACCTCGAACGGCAATCTCACTGCGCTGAACACCCAGACCTTGGTCAACACGCCTGCCGCCCCTTCGGACATTGGCGGGACCAGTACCTCCGTCAACGCAATGGGAATTACCGCCGACGGGCTCACCGTGTACTCGGCCGACATGACGCCGACGGGAGGTGGGACCACCACCATCCACGTCGAGAACGTCTCCGCCGGCACCAACACCAACTTCGCTGGCCGGACAGCCAGCGGCGTAAACACCCTCATCGCAGGAGGCGTCAACCCGACCAACGGTTTCTACTACTACGGCGGCTGGAACTCGGCAGGCACCCAATTCTTACTCTTCGCCTTCGATCCCACGGCACATACCGCGTCCGCGGTCGGCACCATCACGCCTGGCGGCCGGCCTCACGTACAGCAACGGCGACCTGGCCTTTGACAACGCGGGCGACATGACCGTCCTCGCCGGCTCGACGACGAACACGGCCAAACTGCTCTCGGTCGCCGCTCCGGTGCCGACTTCGGGTAGCGGAGCGCTTCCGTTCACGACTCTCGCCACCGTCAACTCGGCTTCTGCCGAGAACTACGTGGGCATTGCCTTCGCCGCTGACTCAAGCCTGTACGTCGAGACGCTCCAGGGGGAGCTCATCCGGGTCAACCCGAACGATGGCACCATCACCAACCTGGGCACCATGACAGGGATCGTCGGCTCACCGAGGGACCTGGCGAGCTGCTCTTTCAACGGCTCGTTGCAAGCGCAGAAGAACATCGTCGGGCGTGTGACGCCAACCGACCAGTTCACGATGACCATCACGGGCGGGGGAGTGACGAGCGGAAACACCGGCACCACGAGCGGTTCATCGACCGGTCTGCAGACCTCCCCTGGCTCGGTCGCCGGTCCCATCGTCGGCATTCCCGGTACGACGTACAGCGTCGTGGAGTCAGCGGCCAGCGGCAGCTTGTCGAACTACAGGACGACGTGGTCATGTCTCAATGGGTCGAACCCGTTCTCGAGTGGCACCGGGACGAGCTTCAACGTCCCTTTCCCCTCCGCCACGGGGAGCGCCGGGGCCTCTCTGGTCTGCACTTTCACCAATGCGCCCGCGTCGATTGCGGTAACCAAGACGCCTAGTCCGACCAGCGTCACCGCAGCGGGCCAGACGATCACCTACTCCTATGCCGTGACCAATACCGGGCCGCTGCCCCTGACCGGCGTGACGCTCGCCGACACCCAGACGCCTCCGGCCGGTGCACTCACCAGTGGGCCCACCTGCGTGAGCCTGAGCATTCCGGCCGGCTCGTGCTCCGGATCCACCGTCGCCACCTTGGCCACGGGCCAGAGGGCCAATTTCACGGCGACCTACACCGTCTCTCAAGCGGACATGAACCACGGCTCGGTCGCCGACTCGGCGACCGCCACCGGTCACGCGCCGTCGGGGACGCCGGTCTCGGCCAGTGCGACGGCTTCGGTGACGGCCAGCCAGACCTCGTCGATCTCCATCGTGAAGTCGGCCAGCCCGACCATCCTCACCGCAGCTGGCCAGACCATTACCTACACCTTCGAGGTGACGAACACGGGGAACACGTCGCTCAGCAACGTGAACGTGACGGACCATCCGACGCCGCCTGCGGGCCCCCTGACGACCGGCCCGACCTGTCAGAGCCTGTCCAACCCCGCCGGGTCCTGTTCGGGCTCGACCACCACCCTCGCGCCCAACCAGCGGGCGACGTTCAGCGGCACCTACACGGTGACCCAGACCGACTTCGACAACGGCACCGTGGTGGACAACGCCACGGCGACGGGCACTCCGCCGTCGGGACCGCCGGTCACGGGCACATCCAACACGGTCACTGTGGACGAGAGCTCTGCTCCTGGGATCGCCGTCACCAAGGCGGCCAGCCCGACCTCCGTCACTGCCGCCGGCCAGATTGTGACGTACACCTACACGGTCGTGAACACGGGGAACGTGACGTTGATCGTCGGCGTCGATGACATTCCGCAGGCGCCTGCGGGGGGCGTCACCCCGATTTGCCAGTCCCTGAGCTCGCCCACGGGCACGTGCTCGGGGCCGACGACCACCCTGCGTGTGGGACAGATCGCGACCTTCACCGGCACCTACACGGTGAGGCAGGGCGACATCGACCACGGCAGCATCCGGGACACGGCCGTCGCCAAGGGCGTTCCGCCCGCTGGACCACCGGTATTCGATACGTCGAACCCGGTCACGATCACCGGTGTCGAGTTGCCGTCGCTCTCTATCGGCAAGTCGGCCAACCCGACCACCGTTACCGCGGCCGGACAGAACGTGGCCTACACGTTCTCGGTCACGAACTCGGGCAACGTTGATCTCACGGGCGTCGGAGTCGGCGACGTACCGGTGAACCCCGCGGGCGGGGTGACTCCAACGTGCGTCGTCCTGACCTCGCCCGCCGGTGGGTGCTCGGGCCTGACGACGCCGCTGGTCGCCGGGCCAAACGGCCCTGTTCACCGGCACCTACGCGGTGACCCAGGCCGACATCAACCACGGCCGCATCCAGGACACGGCCGTCGCCACCGGTACGTCGCCCTCGAACACCCCGGTGACCGCGACATCGAGTCAGGTCACGGTCAACGTGACCCAGTCGCCTTCGCTCTCCATCGCCAAGACGGCCACGCCGACCACGGTCAGTGCCGCCGGCCAGCCGATCAACTACACCTTTACGGTCATCAACACGGGCAACCTGACTCTCACCTCGGTGGGGGTCACCGACGTCCCGACCGCGCCCGCCGGCGTCGTCACTGCCACCTGTCAGAGCCTGACGAACCCGTCGGATACGTGCTCGGGGGCGACGACCACCTTGGTGCCGGGCCAGACGGCCATCTTCAGCGGCACCTATACGGTGACGCAGGCCGACGTCAACCACGGCTCGATCGTCGACCACGCCACGACCCAGGGCACGACCCCCTCGAACGGCACGGTCAACGCCTCCTCCAACACGGTCACGGTCAACGTGACCCAGTCGCCTTCGCTCTCCATCGCCAAGACGGCCACCCCGACCACGGTCAGCGCCGCCGGCCAGCCGCGTCAACTACACCTTTACGGTCATCAACACCGGCAACCTGACGCTCACCTCGGTGGGGGTCACCGACGTCCCGACCGCGCCCGCCGGCGGCGTCACTGCGACCTGTCAGAGCCTGACCGAACCCGTCGGACACGTGCTCGGGGGCGACGACCACCTTGGTGCCGGGCCAGACGGCCATCTTCACCGGGACCTACACGGTGACCCAGGCCGACGTCAACCACGGCTCGATCGTCGACCACGCCACCACCCAGGGCACGACCCCCTCGAACGGCACGGTCAACGCCACCTCCAACACGGTCACGGTCAACGTGACCCAGTCGCCTTCGCTCTTCATCGCCAAGACGGCCACCCCGACCACGGTCACTGCCGTCGGCCAGCCGATCAACTACACGTTTACGGTCATCAACACGGGCAACCTGACGCTCACCTCGGTGGGGGTCACCGACGTCCCGACCGCGCCCGCCGGCGGCGTCACTGCGACCTGTCAGAGCCTGACCGAACCCGACGGACACGTGCTCGGGGGCGACCACAACCTTGGTGCCGGGCCAAACGGCCATCTTCACCGGGACCTACACGGTGACCCAGGCCGACGTCAACCACGGCTCGATCGTCGACCACGCCACGACCCAGGGCACGACCCCCGCGAACGGCACGGTCAACGCCTCCTCCAACACGGTCACGGTCAACGTGACCCAGTCGCCTTCGCTCTCCATTGCCAAGACGGCCACCCCGACGACGCTGACGCACGCGGGGGAGTCGATCACCTACACCTTCGACGTCACTAACAACGGCAACGTCGACCTGACGGGCGTCGGCGTGACCGACAACCCGGCGCCTCCGGCCGGCGCGCTCACCACCGGCCCGACCTGCCAGAGCCTGTCGAACCCCGTGGGCACGTGCTCGGGGCCGACCACCTCACTGCTTCCCGGTCAGGGAGCCATCTTCACCGCCACCTACACGGTGACCCAGGCCGACGTCGACCACGGCAAGGTGGTCGACAGGGCAACAGCCACGGGATTGTCTCCGTCAGGCGGCACGGTCGACGGCACGTCCAACACGGTGACGGTGACCGCGACGCCGTCGCCGGACCTCTCCATCCTCAAGTCGGCGTCTCCGACCACGGTGACGGCCGTCGGCCAGAGCGTGACGTACACCTTCACAGTCATCAACACCGGCAATGTGACCTTGACCTCCGTGGGAGTGACCGACGTCCCGACGGCCCCGGCCGGTGGGGTCACCCCCACATGCCAGAGCCTCAGCTCACCCGCGGGCACCTGTTCGGGCGCCACCACGACGCTCGTGCCGGGCCAGATGGCCACGTTCACCGGCACCTACGGGGTGACTCAGGCCGACATCAACCACGGCTCGGTCGTCGACCACGCGACGACCCAGGGCACCACGCCTGCGAACGGCTCGGTCAACAACAGCTCCAACACGGTGACGGTCACGGCAACACGGTCGCCGTCGCTCTCCATCGCGAAGTCGGCCACCCCGACGACCGTGACGGCTGCCGGCGAGAGCGTGGCCTACACCTTCACGGTCGTGAACACCGGCAACGTGACCCTTACCGGCGTCGGAGTCACCGACCTCCCGTCCTCGCCCGCTGGCGGGGTGACCGTCACGTGCCAGAGCCTGTCGAACCCGACCGGCACCTGCTCGGGCGCCACCACGACGCTGGTTCCCGGCCAGATCGCCACGTTCACCGGCACCTACACGGTCACCCAGGTCGACGTCGACCACGGCTCCATCGCGGATAGCGCCATGGCCGCGGGTACCTCCCCGGCGGACACGCCCGTCACGGCCGCCTCGAACCCCGTCACCGTCGACGTGCCCCGGTTGCCGTCGCTCTCCATCGCCAAGGCGGCCGACCCGACGACGGTGACGGCCGCCGGCCAGAGCGTGACGTACACCTTCACGGTCACCAACACCGGGAACGTGACCCTGACCGACGTCGGTGTGACCGACAACCCGACGCCGCCTGCTGGGACCGTCGCGGCCACGTGCCGGAGCCTCAGCACGCCGGCCGACACCTGCTCGGGCGCAACGACCACCTTGCTACCGGGCCAGACGGCCATCTTCAGCGGCCCGTACACCGTCACCCAAGCCGACGTCAACCACGGCGAGGTCGTCGACGACGCCACCGCGACGGGGACACCGCCTACCGGAACCGCGGTCACGGCCACGTCCAACACGGTCACGGTGACCGTGACCCAGTCGGCCTCCATCGCCATCGACAAGACCGCGTCCCCCACCACGGTGACGGCGGCCGGCCAGATCGTCACCTACACCTTCACGGTCACCAACACCGGGAACGTGACCCTGACCGATGTCGGTGTGACCGACAACCCCACGCCGCCCGCCGGAACCATCACGGCAACCTGCCAGAGTCTCGCGGACCCGAGCGGCACCTGCACGGGCGCGACCACGCCCTTGGTCCCGGGCCAGATCGCCGTCTTCACCGGCACCTACACGGTGACCCAGGCCGACATCGACCACGGCAAGATCGTGGACAGGGCCACGGCCACGGGAACCCCGCCCTCAGGCCCTCCGGTGTCTGCGATCTCCAACCGTGACGTCGTGGTGGTCGTGACTCAGACCGAATCGCTCTCGATCGTCAAGAGCGCGAGCCCCACTACGGTGATGTCGGCCGGCCAGATCGTCACCTACACCTTCACGGTCACCAACACCGGGAACGTGACCCTCACCGACGTCGGCGTGGTCGACAATCCGGTCAGCCCCGCCGGCGGAGTGACGCCGACGTGCCAGAGCCTGGGCAACCCGCTCGGCACCTGTTCGGGAGCGAGCACGACCCTGGCCCCCGGACAGATCGCCACCTTCAGCGGCACCTACACGGTGACCCAGGCCGACATTGACGGTGGCGCCATCTTCGATACGGCGACGGCGACTGGCACCCCGCCCTCGGGCCGCGACGTCACGGCGACCTCCGACTTCGTGACGATCGACGTGATCGAAAATCCCGGGCTCACCCTCGTCAAGTCGGCGTCCACCACCAGCGTGACGGCTGCGGGCGCGAGCGTGACCTACACCTTCACGGTCACCAACGCTGGCAACGAGACGCTCACCAACGTGGGCGTCACCGACCTTCCGACGTCACCCGCCGGAGGCGTCAGTCCGACCTGCGAAAGCCTGAGCACGCCCACCGGCACGTGCTCGGGTGCGACGACGACCCTGGTGCCGGGCCAGATCGCCACCTTCACCGGTACTTACACGGTGTCCCAGGCCGACATCGACAACGGCTCCATCGCGGACAGCGCCGTGGCCACGGGCACCACCCCCTCGGACACGCCCGTCACGG
Source organism: uncultured Acidimicrobiaceae bacterium (assembly GCA_963809715.1). Lineage (GTDB taxonomy): Bacteria > Actinomycetota > Acidimicrobiia > Acidimicrobiales > RAAP-2 > Bog-473. The sequence continues at coordinate 404,601 of CAWEKO010000004.1, forward strand.
CCGACTCGAATCCGGTCAGGGTCGACGTGGCCCAAACCGAGACCCTCTCCATCGCCAAGTCGGCCATCCCGACAGACGTGACGGCGGCCGGCCAGAGCGTTACGTATACCTTCACGGTCACCAACACTGGGAACGTGACCCTCACCGCCGTCGGCGTGACCGATAACCCGGTCAGCCCGTCCGGCGGGGTGACACCGACGTGCCAGAGCCGGTCGAACCCGGCCGGCACCTGTTCAGGCGCGACGACGACGCTGGCTCCCGGACAGATTGCCTCCTTCAGCGGCACCTACACGGTGACCCAGGCCGACATCGACCACGGCTCGATCGTCGACGACGCCACGACCCAGGGCACCACCCCCTCGGGCGGTACGGCGAGCGCCAACTCCAACTCGGTCACCGTCACCGCGACCCCGTCGCCCTCCATCTCCGTCGCCAAGTCGGCGTCCCCCACCACGGTGACGACCGCCGGTGAGAACGTGACCTACACCTTCAGCGTGGTGGACACCGGCAACGTGACCCTGACCGGCGTGGGGGTGACCGACGTGCCGACCGCGCCCGCCGGCGGAGTCACCGCCACATGCCAGAGCCTGACGAACCCCGTCGGCACGTGCTCTGGCGCGACGACGACGCTGGTGCCCGGCCAGATCGCCACCTTCAGCGGCACCTACACGGTGACCCAGGCCGACATCGACCACGGCTCGATCGTCGACGACGCCACGACCCAGGGCACCACCCCCTCGGGCGGCACGACGAGTGCCACCTCCGACACGGTCACGGTCGACGTGACCCAGTCGCCGTCGCTCTCCATCGTCAAGTCGGCCAACCCGACCACCGTCACCGCCGCGGACCAGATTGTCACCTACACGTTCACGGTCACCAACACCGGCAACGTGACCCTCAGCGGGGTCGGGGTGACCGATCTCCCGACCGCGCCGGCCGGCGGGGTCACAGCCACGTGCCAGAACCTGTCCAACCCGGTCGGCACGTGTTCGGGCGCGACGACAAGCCTGGATCCCGGACAGATCGCCACCTTCAGCGGCATCTACACCGTGACCCAGGTCGACATCGACCACGGGTCCCTTGGCGACAGCGCGATGGCCGCGGGGACGACCCCCTCGGACACGCCGGTCACCGCCGACTCGGACCCCGTCTCGGTCGACGTGACCCAGTCGCCGTCGCTCTCCATCGTCAAGTCGGCCGACCCGACCACCGTCACCGCGGCGGGCCAGAGCGTGACCTACACCTTCACGGTCACCAACACGGGCAACCTCACGCTGACGTCGGTGGGCGTGACTGACGTCCCGACCGCGCCCGCCGGCGGCGTCACCCCGACGTGCCTGAGCCTGAGCTCTCCCGCGGGCCTATGTTCGGGACCGACCACCACCCTCGATGCCGGGCCAGAGTGCGGTCTTCACCGGCATCTACACGGTGACCCAGGGCGACGTCGACCACGGCTCCATCGGCGACAGCGCGATGGCCGAGGGGACGACGCCCTCGGGCGGGCCGGTCACCGCCGACTCCAACCCCGTCTCCGTCGACGTGACCCAGACAGGATCGCTCTCCATCACCAAATCCGCCTCACCCACGACCGTCACCGCGTCCGGCCAGCCGATCGGCTACACCTTCACGGTCACCAATACGGGCAACCTCACGCTGACGTCGGTGGGCGTGACTGACGTGCCGACCGCGCCCGCCGCCGGCGTCACCCCGACGTGCCAGAGCCTGACCTCTCCCGCGGGCCTATGTTCGGGACCGACAACCACGCTCGAGCCGGGCCAGACGGCGATCTTCACCGGCACCTACTCCGTGACGCAGGCCGACGTCGACCAAGGCTCGGTCGTCGACCACGCCACGACTCACGGCACGACCCCCTCGAACGGCCCGGTCAACGCCAGCTCCAACACGGTGACCGTGGCCGTGACCCAGTCGTCGTCGCTCTTCATCTCCAAGTCAGCCAACCCGACGACCGTGACCGCTGCCGGCCAGACGATCGCCTACACCTTCACGGTCACCAACACCGGAAACGTGACCCTCACCAGCGTGGGAGTCACCGACATTCCGACCGCGCCCGCCGGCGGGATCGATCGCAACGTGTCAGAGCCTCAGCACACCGACGGGTACCTGTTCTGGCGCGACCACTACCTTGCTGCCGGACCAGACGGCGATCTTTACCGGCACGTACACGGTCACCCAGGCCGACATCGACAACGGATCCATCGCCGACACGGCGACGGCCGCGGGCACTTCACCCTCAGGCGGCACGATCAGCGCCGGCTCCAACCCTGTCACGGTCGACGTGACCCAGTCGCCCTCGCTCTCCATCTCCAAGGCGGCCGATCCCACGATCGTGACCGCGGCCGGCCAGACGATCGCCTACACCTTCACCGTCGAGAACACGGGGAACTCGACCCTGACCGACGTGAGCGTGACCGACGTGCCGACCGCACCAGCCGGCGGGGTCAACCCCGTCTGCAACACGCTGGCCAACCCGCCGGGAACGTGCTCCGGCGCTACGCACCTCACTGTTGCCCGGCGAGACCGCCGTCTACACCGCCGTCTACACCGTCAGCCAGGCCGACATCGACAACGGCTCCGTGGTGGACCACGCCACCACCCAGGGCACCACCCCGACCGGTGGCACCGTCAATGCCACTTCGAACATCGTCACCGTTGTCGTGACCCGGTCGCCATCGCTCTCAATCGAGAAGTCGGCCAACCTGAGCATCGTGACGGCCTTCGAGCAGACGATCACCTACACCTTCACGGTCACCAACACTGGGAACATGACCCTGACCAACGTGGGAGTCACTGACATGCCAGTCGCACCCGCCGGCGGCGTCACCGCGACCTGCCAGTTCCTGACGAGCCCGGCGGACACCTGCTCGGGTGCGACGACCACGCTCGTGCCGGGACAGATCGCCACCTTCAGCGGCACCTATGACGTGAAACAGACCGACATCGACCATGGCTCGATCGTCGACACCTCGACTGCCACCGGGACGCCGCCCACCGGACCCGACGTAACCGCGGGCTCCAACACGGTGACGATCAACGCCCCCGACGCGCCGTCCGTCGCCATCTCCAAATCGGCCAACCTGACGACGGTGACGACCGAGGGGGAGGGCATCACCTACACCTTCACCGTGACCAACACCGGTAACGAGACACTCACCGACGTCGGCGTGACGGACAACCCGGTGAGCCCGGCCGGCGGGGTCAGCCCCACTTGCCAAAGCCTGAGTTCGCCCTCCGGCCCGTGTTCGGGCGCCACCACGAGCCTCGAACCCGGCCAGATGGCCATCTTCACCGCGACCTACGCCGTCACACAGGCCGACGTCGACCATGGCACGATCGCCGACACGGCAACGGCAACTGGCACCACTCCTAACGACGCCACGGTCACGGGGACCTCGGACCCCGTCACGATCGACGTGACTCAATCCCCGGCTCTCTCGATCACCAAGTCGGCCAGCCCCACCACGGTGACGATGGCCGGGCAGACGATCGACTACACCTTCACGGAGGTCAACACCGGCAACGTGACCCTCATCGACGTGGGCGTCACCGACCATCCCACCGGTCCCGCCGGCGCGGTCACGCCCACGTGCGTGAGCCTCAGTTCCCCGGCGGGCACTTGCTCGGGCGCGTCGACGACGCTCGTGCCCGGCCAGAGCGCCACGTTCACCGGCACCTACACCGTCACGGCAGCGGACTTCGCCCACGGCTCCATGGCGGACACGGCGACGACGACGGGCACCCCGCCGTCGGGTGGCACGACGACTGTGACGTCGAGCCCGGTCACCGTCGAGGTGACCCACATCAGCGTGGTCAAATCGGCCAATCAATCGGGCGGTGTCGTGGCCGGGACCTCGACCCCGATCGTCTACACCCTGCAGGTGACCAACGTCGGTACTGCCGCGACGACCGAGCCCGTCGTCGTGACCGACGCGCCACCTGCAGGCACGTCCTTGGTGTCCGGATCGCCGCTGTGTACTGGTGGTCCCGCCGGCCTGCGCCGTGGAGCTGAACGGCTCGACGATCACCTGGACGATCCCGGCGGGCGTCGTCGCCGGGGCCTCCTACACCCTCACCTTCTCGGTGACGGCGGACGCGTCGCACACGAACGAGACGATCACCAACACGGCCACCTGGAGCGGGCCGAGCTGCGGGCCGTCTGCGGCCACGACCTGCCCGACCGACTCGGTCGGCACCACCGTCTCGGCCCCGTCGACCACCCCGCCGTCCCGCCGATCGTCCCGAAGGCAACTTCTACGCCTGTGGCGCCCGTGGTCGCGTTTACGGGTGCGCTCTTGTCACAGGAGTGGGCGGCCGCCGTCCTCGCCGTGGTCGTCGGGGCCACTCTGTTGGTCGCGGCGCGCTGGCACAGGCGCCGTCCCCGTCACGCTGCTTCCAAGAGATAGGACCCGAACCGTCCATGAAGTCAGGAGGGGGTTCGTAGCATGCCGGCGGCGTCGGTGAGACCTATCAGTGCTGTGCCCTAACCGGCTGAGCTCTCGCCCCGTGGGAATTCCCGACTATCCCCATCGCCCAGAGACGCCCACATTCGATCCGGTGCTCTCCGTGCTCTCGCTGCTCATCCGTTGTTCAGGGTGGATGTCACCAGACTCGCGAGTGCATCGGCGCCGGCCCCGTTGATCGCCGGATGGGTACCGTCAGCGCCGAACCACTGTGGGTTTTGGGCGGCCAGCGTGGCCCAGTCGGCCACCGACACATTGGGATAGCGGGCGGCGCCGGCGGCGATCGTCGCATTGTTCTCGTCCTGCCACGGGCGGTCGACGTGGACGTTCACGAAGACGACCCGGCTGGCGCCGGCGAGGATCTCCATCATGGTGTCGAAGTCGGCGTCGCTGATCGGTCCGTTGGTGCCGAGGGCGACGATCACTTCGGATCCGAGCTGTCCGGAGGCTTTCAGTTCCCGAAGAATTGACTCGCCCTGGGACCACTGCCGGCTCACCGAGGCGTCAACGCTCACGCCCGGGATGTCGGTCTGCAGCGGATCTTGGTAGTCGAGCATCACCGAGTCGCCGACCGCAGTGACGCGACCCGCCACGAACCCCGCGGCGACCGGGAGCGATGTGGTCGTGGAGGTTGGCGCCGTGGTGGACGTGCTGATCGACGGATTGGCCGCCCTGACGTTCGCAGTCCCCGGCGTCACGGCAGCGCCCACGGATGAGGTCGGTGTCGAAGAAGACGAGCGCGAAGCCACCGCAGCCGCGCCGATGGCCAACGCCCCGAGGAGGAAGCAGAGAACCAAAGGGACGCTTCGAGCTGATTTTCGGGTGGCGCCGCCGACACGTGCCATTTAGCGAATTGTCGCTGCCACGAGTCCGAGAAGTCCGGTCACCCCCCATTTTGGGGTCTCAACCAGGCAGAACCGCGTCTTCGGGCCACAGACGAACCCCGATTGATTGGCTCGCTGTGGCCAGAAGGTCACCGTCTTGTGACCACAGAAACGCGATGCCCTGCGCGTATCCGCCGACGAGGGCGTGGATGCGGATGTCGCACAGGATCCACTCGGTCGGCTTCAGCTGCACCATACGGAGGGTGTTGTCGAGGCTTCGGCCCATGGCCCGGCGGCCAATCGGTTGCGATACCGCGCCCGAGACGTAGTCGCCGACGATGGCGAGCGTCGCTGCCGAGGGGCTCAGGTGCCCCGGCACCCGAGCCCAGAGCGCCGACTCGGGGCGGCCCGTCGTCCCATCCATCTCTTCGAAGGACCTGCCGACAGCAGAGCGCACCTCGATGCTGTCCATGATCGTGTTGCGGAAGAAGTCAGGGAGGAACCGGCCCGGACATTCGTCCGGCGGGGGTACCGAGGGCGGCTCCACCCAGATCCCGGAGATCTCGAGCTCGGCCGCTCCCAGTGCGGCATTGACGGTCAGGATCTCCTCTCCGTCGACGCGGCCGACGGCTCGGCCCTGGGTGACGTGCCCACCGACGGCCGCGAGGGTGACCTCCCAGCGCAGCTCTGCTCCCCTGAGGGCGTAGGAGAGGTATTGCGCCGTGGCCCATACGGTCGGTCGTCCCGAGGCAGCCTCCAATGCCACAAGCGCCGCACCCAGTCCGCATCCGCCGAAGAGGAAGTTGCCCGGCGTCGTGAGCTGGGGAACGACATCCATGCGCCAGTGCAGTTCGTCGCCGTCGGGCTCCATCCCGAGGAATGTCCTTGCGTCCACTGAGGCCGCACCCTACTGGGAGCCGCGCCATGCCTGGCAATACGCAGCCCGCCCGTACTCCTTGCCCAGCAGATTCGGGGCCGCAGGGTCAGGACGCCTACAATTGCCTCTCCCGGCAGTTGGTCGCATGCCGTTCCGGGGGTGTAGCTCAGCTGGAAGAGCGGCGGCTTTGCAAGCCGTAGGTCGAGGGTTCGAGTCCCTTCACCTCCACTGGATCCTTGGCACCATCCGCGCACGACCGTTTCCGACGCCTGCGATCGCGCCCGCCAGGCACCCTGCCGGTCTCCGAGCCTGAACCTGCGCATGGCGCATGGCGCAGTGCGTGAGCACCGATCAGCTCTGAACCACCCCGTAGTGGAGGTGGACGACCCCGCTCCCGAAGCGCCGCTCGCCCAACAACTCGAGTCTGGCCTGAACGCCTTCGGGAAGCGCGTTCTTTCCACCACCCACAAGGACCGGATGGAGGAAGAGATGGCACTCGTCGACCAGTCCGGCAGCCATCGCCTGGGCTGCGAGTTCGGCGCCACCCACGGTCAGGTCGCGCGCCGAGTTCTCCTTGAGTCGTCTGATGCTGGCAGGGTCGAACTCGGGCTCGATCTTCGTCCGCTGGCTCGAAACCGTGGACAGGGTGCGGGAGTAGACCACCTTCTCCGCCCCGCGCCAGATCTCCGCGAAGTCGTCGCTCACCGGGGAACGTCCATCGCCGCCAGCGGTCTCCCAATACACCATCGTCTCGTACATACGCCGCCCGTAGAGGTACGTGCCGATCGGCCGTTCGAGCTCATTGACGAATGCGTGGACCTCTTCGTCAGGCTCCGCCCAGTCGAACCCGCCTTGTGCGTCCTCGACGTATCCGTCGAGCGATGCAATCGCCGCATAGATCAACTTCGCCACGTCCATCTCCCATCGCGATCGAGAGGTTCATCTCCTCCGGGGGAGCATCGGCCGCCGATCGTATTCCGCCCGCGCCGAAGATCGTCGCAGACCTCGTGGCACCCTTTCCGCCTCCTGCTGCCAGTGCGGGCTGACCCTCCTGGTATCAGGGCTGCCACCCCCGTGACTGAGGTTGCGACGACGCCTGTGCGGAGCGACGGCCCCTGCTCCGTGATTTTCATCGATGCATCCGACCTTTGGACTGTTGCCAAGGACGTCGTGTCACACCGACGTCCTGCGGCCCGGTCGGGATTGCGTTCCGAAGGCGCTGACGGCGGGCGGCCACCCGACGCTCTCCGTCCCGCGCCCGGGTCCTGGCTAGGTTTGGCCGATGGCACAGGACCGAAAGCGCATCGTGGTGTGGGGAACCGGCTTCGTCGGGAAGATGGTGATCCCGGAGGTGTTGCGGCATCCACGCTTTGAGCTCGTCGGGGTCGGCGTATCGGCACCGGACAAGGTCGGCCGGGACGTCGGGGACATCTGCGGCATCGACCCCATCGGGCTCGAAGCGACCGACGATGTCGATCAACTCATCGCCCTGAACCCCGATGCGCTGGTCCACTACGGCCCGACCGCCGCCCACGCCGACGACAACATCCGCCTCATGGGCGCGTTCCTCCGTCGCGGCATCGACGTGTGCTCCACCGCCATGACGCCCTGGGTCTGGCCCACCATGACCCAGAACCCGCCCTCGTGGATCGATCCCATCACCGAGGCCTGCGAGCAGGGCGGGGCCTCCTGCTTCACCACGGGCATCGACCCCGGCTTCGCCAACGACCTGTTCCCCATGACGCTGATGGGCCTCTGTGCCGAAGTCCGCTCCGTCAAAGCGCTCGAGATCCTCGACTACATCAACTACACGGGCGACTACGAGGCGGAGATGGGCATCGGCCGCTCGCCCGAATTCACACCGCTGCTCGAACACCAGGACATCCTCGTGATGTCCTGGGGCGCGACCGTGCCGATGATGGCGCACGCCGCAGGCATCGAGCTCGATCGCATCACCACCACCTGGGACAAGTGGGTCACCCCCGCCCCGATCAAGACGGCGAAGGGCGTCATCAATCCCGGCGAGGTCGCCGCCATTCACTTCACCATCAACGGGATTCTGGAAGGGGAGACCCGCATCGCGCTCGAGCACGTCAACCGGGTGGGCACGGACGCCGCCCCCGACTGGCCCCGCGGCACGCAGGACGACGTCTACCGCGTGGAGATCGAGGGGTCGCCGTCGATCGTCCAGGAGACGGCTTTTCGCTTCACCGACGGCAGCGGGCGGGACGCCGCCGCAGCCGGCTGCCTCGCCACGGGCCTACGCGCCCTGAACGCCGTTCCGGCGGTCAACGACCTCGGACCCGGATGGGTCACCCCGCTCGACCTCCCCCTCATCGCCGGCGCAGGCACCATCCGCTGAGGAGCACGGGCTGCACCGAGCGGCCCAGGTCAGCGCCAGCCCACCCGGCGCAGCACGTGTGAGCGGCACCGCGGCGTCGCGCGGGCTCGCATACTCGCAGTCGGGCTCCCTGAAGCAGCCGCACGAGATCGCCTGACCGTGACAGGCCGGGCAGCGTTCGATGCAACACCCGGGATGGTGCACGCCCCCGAGGGGGGTCCCGCAGTCACGGCACTCCTCGGGCTCGTAGCGGTGCCGGGGTCGTAGCTCCTGGCCCCAGCGGACGGGAGCGTAGGCCCTGCTGCCGATGATCAGGGGATCGGTCAGGCAGCTGATCCCGTCGGTCATCTCGCCGCCGCATTGCGAACAAATGGCCATGACCCTCCTTTTGCTCAACGCTCCGTCGATCATCTCAGGCCGGTGCGACGGCGGCGCGGATGGCTCGGGACCCGGCAACACCGTCTGCCCTACGCTGCGCCCATGACGACGACAGAGGGTGAACGGGGTCAGGCCGCGGCCGCGGGACTGCTTGCGGAGAAGGTGTGCATCGTGTCGGGCGTGGGACCAGGCCTGGGTCGGCAGGCGGCCCGGGCCTTGGCCGCCCACGGGGCCAATCTGGTGCTGGCGGCCCGCCGCCAGTCGACACTCGACGAGGTGGCGGGCGAGCTGAGTGACATGGGTACCCGCTGCATGACCGTCCCGACCGACATCACCGATCCCGAGGCCTGCGCGGCCTTGATGGAGGCGGCCGCCGAGGCGTTCGGCGGGGTCGACGTCTTGGTGAACAACGCCTTCCGCTTCGACGCCTTCCAGAGCTTCGAAGAGGTCGACTTGGCCATCTGGCGCAAGATCATGGACACCAACCTCTTCGGCTCGCTCCAGATGACCCGCGCCGCCCTTCCCTACATGCGGGCCCGCGGCGGCGGCTCGGTGGTCATGGTCGCCTCGATGGTGGCCCGTCAGCCCCAGCCCGTGCAGGGCGGCTACGCCATCTCCAAGGGTGCGCTGTTGACGGCGACCCGGGTGCTCGCCTTCGAGCTCGGGCCCTCGAACGTGCGGGTGAATGCCGTCGTCCCCGGCTGGATGGCGGGCCCCTCGGTCGACATCTACATCGACATGACCTCGACCGGCCGCGGCGTGCCGGCGCAGGTGGTCGTCGACGAGCTCAACGCCCGGGTGCCGCTGGGGCGGATCCCCAGCGACGAGGACGTGGCCGGCTCAATCGTCTACCTGGCCTCCGACCTGTCCCGGGCTATGACGGGGCAGGCGCTCGACACCAACGGGGGCGAGATCTTCGCCTGAACCGTGGCCGTGGCCGTTGGCGCTGCCGTGGCCGTCGCCGTGGCCGGTCTCAGGAACCCTCGCCCCCGCTCGGCGTGCACGAGCGGGGATCCCACGGCGCCAGCTGTTCGACGGTGGTGGTCGGTGCGGCGAAGGCCCCGCTGTTGCCGGTGTCCCCCGACGGGCCAGGGCCGGTGGTCGTCGTCGTGCTCGTGTCCGAAGTTCCGGAAGAAGCCGACCCCGCCGAGCTCGGCGTCGACGCAGTCGCCGGCGTCGCGGCGCGTTGACGCTGAAGTCCGTCCCCGTGACCACCGTCACCTGCGACCCCGGCCGCACCTGGGAGGCGTCATCGGCCATGATCACCGCGCCCGACAGGGAATTGGCGACGAGCTGGGCCGCCGCCAGCTCGGCCGGCGACTTGGACGAGTAGTACACGACCGTCTCCGCCTCGTGCCCGACCGGCGTCGTGTCACCGATCGTCCCGGTCTTGAACCCGAGTGCCGCCAGGCTGGATGCCGTGTCGGTCGCTTGGTTGTACGCCTCCGAGCCGTTCATGACGGAGACCGTCACCGTCGACGGCGCCGGCAGCGTCCCGCCCGAATAGGTGTCCTCGTTGCTCTTCAGTCCCAGGAACTGGTCGACGGCGTTGTGGTCCTGGGGCTCGGCCGGAAACTCGACGTCGCCGTAGCTGCCGCCCTGGTAGGTGTAGCTCCCGAACTGGTCCACGGCGACCGGCAGCGTCAGCTGCGGGGCGGAGTTCACGTCCACGTCGTGGTACCCCAGCACCAAGTCGATCATCGCCGAAGCGGAGAAGCTCGAGTCCACGGTGAGCTGGCCCGCCACACCCGACACCAGCTTCTGGTCGGTCAGCGGATTGCTGAGCCCCTTCGCCTTGACCGCGGTGGCGAGCACGCGCAGGAACTCGTGGTCGCGCCGGATCCGGGCGATGTCGCTCTGCGCCTCCTGGGGCCAGTACTTGGGGTTGCCGGTGGTGACGCCCGGACCCTTGTACTGCACGTGCCGGGCCCGGACCACCTGGAGGGCTTGGGTCCCGTTGAGTGAGATGCAACCCGTCGTCTGGATGTTCAGCCCGGAATACGCGTCATAGACGGGCTCGGGGAAGTACATCTTGATCCCGCCCAGTGCGTTCACCACGTTGATGAAGCTGTCGAAGTTCAGCTCCACGAAGTGCTGGATAGGAATGCCGTAGTCCTCTTCGATGGCGTCGATGAGTTGGTCCGGCCCCTGGAAGAGTGCCGCGTCGATCTTGTTGGCGCCGTCCGACCGCGCGTTGGGGACGAACAGGTCGCGGGGAATGGAAAGGATGGAGACCGTGTGGGTGGTCGGGTTGAGGTGGAGGATCATCACCACGTCGCTGTTGACACCGTTGACACCTTGCGAGCAGAGCCCGTAGGCCGGGTTCTGCACGGTCAGGGCGCAGCGCGACGTGGAGCCGATCATCAAGATGTTCTCCGTGCCGGCGTCCTCGCCCTTGACCGGGGACGAGGTCAGGTTGTGGAGGTCGATCCGGTGGATCTCATGGTTGAGGTACCAGGCGTACCCGGCGGTGCCCCCGGCCAGCAGGGCGATCACCAGCCCGAGCGTGCCCACGACGTAGCCCACGGTCCGGCGTCGCGACCGCTGCTTGGGTGCGGCGTGTGCCCCCTTGCGGCGTCCCCCCTTGGCGCGCCGTCGTGCGCCGTCGATCTGGCGGCCCAGCTCGTGCAGGCCCCGTTCGACCGGGTTGTCGGCCGGTTCCGGCGGCGGTGAGGCCTGGTCGACCTCGCTGCCTAGCCGCTGGAGACCCTTGTGGACGGGATCGTTCGCGGCGTTCGGTGGGCTCATAGTGGTTGGTGGCGCGGGGGTGATCGGGCCTGATCGCTGGTCTGCGGGGCCGGTCGCGCCGCGGGCGTCTTGGGCGGCCTCGCGGTCGGGTCATCCTACCGAGGGGCCTCCGTGGAGGGCAGTCGGCGCTGGCCTGGGCTTTTGCCGCCGGCATTGCCGAGGGCCCCGCTGGACGGCAGCATCGCCGTATGCCCGCCCGTAGCGCCGGACTCCTGCTCTACCGGTTCACCTCCGCCGGCATCGAGGTGCTCTTGGCCCACCCCGGTGGGCCCTTTTGGGCACGGAAGGACGAGGGGGTCTGGTCCATACCGAAAGGGGAATACGAAGAGGGGGCCGTGGCCCTGGCTGCGGCCCGGCGTGAGTTTGCTGAGGAGACCGGCCTGGCCATTCCCGCCGGCGAGCCGTGGCCCCTGGGCGAGGTGACTCAGCGTGGCGGCAAGCGGGTCACGGCTTGGGCTCTCGAGGGGGATCTCGACCTCACCGGTGCCTCCAGCAACACGTTCGAGATGGAGTGGCCCCGGGGATCGGGCCGGACGGCGGAGTTCCCCGAGGTGGATCGAGTGGAATGGATGCCTCTCGAGCGGGCTTCCAGCAAGATCCTCCCAGCCCAGGCCCCCTTTCTCGAGCGCCTGCTCCAGGCGCTCACCAACCGTGAGCCAAAGAAGCCTTCGGAAGGCCCACCGCCCTGATCTGCCGGACTCCCCCCGGCGGCGACCGAATCTGAGCCCCGAACGGGGAATTCGCCGCCGGAGCCGCTCCGACGAATTCCTCGACCACCCGCCTGAAACCTCCAAAGGCCTGAACTCTCCGAGAGGCCTGAACTCTCCGAGAAGACAGCAACGGCCCGACGACGGCTGGGGAGCGGCGCGCCGGAAATGGAGACGCGATGTCATCGACGGCCCGGTGGTCGCTCGTGGTCCGTGGCAATGCTCGGGCTGATCGACGCCACCACCACTCGCGCCTGTTTCAGACCACGGCGGCCAACTCGAACAGCCAGTCGGCTCCGGCCCAATCCGGCTCAAATGGGTTTCGTTTCGACGACGGGCTTCTCGATCGGGGCGGGCGACGGCGGCAGCGTCACGGCGGCCGACGCCGGGGGTCGGCCACCTACGTCATCACCGTGCAGCTCCATGGGGAGCGACCAACGATCAGGGGCTGAGGGGACCATCCCGTCGACCGCGCGTCCATAACCCGGTCTGGGGTGCAGGGTCGTTGGAAACAAAGACGCCTCCGTGGTCGACAGGGCCGCCGGCTCGTCAGATAGTTGCGCAGGCGCTCCTTGCCACGACTTCATCTCCGGACCCCTCACCTCGGAAAATCGACGGGCGACGTGACAGAATCTGTCCCAACACTTGGAGGGTTCAGGTGACTCGTTTCGTTGTCGCCCAGATCGACCGTGGCCGTCTGGCCCGTACATGGCCCTTTGCCGCCATCGCCGCCGCAGGTCAGATCAGTGCGATCTGGCCGCCCGGTCCCGGCAATATCTGGCTCTTCTGGCTGAGCACCGCCCTGCTCGTGCTGGCGGCACTGCTCCTCCTCGTTCGTCTCCCGGCCGGCGTGAGTCCGTTGCTTCTCGCGGCCGCCCTGGACGTCGTGTCGGTCACCATCCTTGTTCTGGCCACGGGTGGCGTGGGCAGCGGGTTCGGGCCGCTCTACTTGATCGGTGTCGTCGGCATGGCCCTCTACGGGACCCGGCGCGACTCCTCCGTCATCGTGGCTCTGGTTCTGTTCGGGCTCTTGGTCGTGTCCATCAAAGGTGGCGATGCCGCAGTGGCCACCGCCCGCCGGCTAGGTCTGCTCGCCGGCGTCAGCTGCTTGATCTCGGTTTCGATCCATGCGCTGCGCCTGCGGCTCACGGAATCCAAGAAGCACACCGAGCGATTGCTCCATCAGGCCGAATCGATCAACGCAGCGGCGCGCCAGCTCTCTGCGCTGCTCGATCCATCCGCCATCGCCGCTCTGGGCGCAGAGCTGGCGGCGCAGACCGCGTCACTCCCAGGTGGTTCTGCCGCCGCAGCCCGCTATCTTCGGATCGACCGGGGCATGGTCAGGGTGGAAGCCCGCTTCGGGCCAATTTTCGGAGAGAACTCGTGGCGGCTGGAAGAGCGCTCGCAGCTCGCGGGGGTGATCCGTGATCTCAGGCCGGCGTCGCAGATGGTCGGGACACCGCGCCAGGACGAGGCGGGTTCGACCGGTCTCGCTCGCTGCAATCTTTTGGTGCCCGTCGCTCCGGGCGGCTGTCTCGACGGCGTTCTCGAGATCGTGAGCCCGAACGGAGCGTTCACGGACGATTCGCTGGAGCGATCCATCGCACTCGGGCATCTCCTTGAGCTTGCCCTGTCGAACTGGGCGGCCCACGAGCAGCTCGAGCAGGCGGGTCGGGCGGAAGAGCGCCGGCGGATCGCACGTGATCTTCATGATGGCCTGGCCCACGAGTTGGCTTACATCGCCAGCATGGCCCGGAGCTCGTGGCGGCCTTGGATGGATGCCGACGTCCAGGAGCTCTCCAGCGCGGCCGATCGTGCCTTGGACGAGGCCCGGCGGGCCATCACAGTGCTCTCGACTGCCGCGCCGCAGTCGCTCGCCGCTGCGGTGGCCCAGACCGCCGAGGATCTGGGAGCCCGCCTCGGCGTCGCCGTCCGCCTCGATGTAGCCGACGACATCGACGCGCCACCCGACGTGACCGAGCACGTCCTGCGCATCGTGCGCGAGGCCATCACCAATGCCGCCACGCATGGCGGCCCGACCGTCGTCACCGTCACCGTGCGCAGAGACGACGGCGTGCGCGTGGTCATCGAGGACGACGGGTGCGGGTTCGATCCTGAACTCGGAGCCCGGTCCGGCTTCGGACTGGTGAGCATGCGCGAGCGGGCCGATGCCATCGGTGCCGGTTTTGCCGTCGCCTCTGCGCCTTCATTGGGCACGCGGATCGAGCTCGCGCTCCCGTGAGCGACGCCATCAGCGTCTTGATTGCCGACGACCACGCGCGCACACGGGCGCTGGTCCGGCTGGCGCTCGAGCACAGTGGTGAGTTCCGAGTCTGTGCCGAGGCGCACGACACGCCGACGGCGATCGCCGCTGCGTTGATTCAGCACCCCGACGTCTGCCTGCTCGACATCAATATGCCCGGAAGTGGCATCGCCGCGGCGGCCCGGATCACGGCCGCCTTGCCTGAGACGGCCGTGGTGATGCTTACGGTGTCGCGGCAGGACGACGACCTCTTCGACGCCCTGCGGGCGGGGGCGTCCGGGTATCTGCTCAAAGGAATGGACGAGGAGGCGCTCGGCGATGCGCTGCACCGGGTCCTGAGGGGTGAGTCACCGCTCCCGGGGAGCCTGGTCGCCCGCCTGGTCGAGGAATTCAGAGATCGCGAGCACCGGCGTGTCGCCGTACCGCGGGGCGCCCCGGCTCGCCTGACCGGACGAGAGTGGGACGTGCTCGAACTCATGCGTACCGGTGCGTCCACTGCGGACATCTCAGAGCGTTTGTTCATTTCGCCGACCACAGTGAGAAGCCACGTATCGACGATCCTCAAAAAGCTCGGCGTCCCCGACAGGGAGGCCGCAGTCAAAATGCTGGAAGACGGGTCGCGCCCCGCAGGCTGACGCCGGCGGGCCGCCGGTCCTGGCGGTCCGGTTCAGCCAGCCGGCAGGACCACTTCTGACCTGCCCCTGGTCCATGTGGTCTCCGCTGTGTCAACGTTGACAGCGGGGTCACGTCGCTCAGTCTCCGGACGCTTCGCAGTTCCGCATTGAACGACAGGTGACCATGGCTGCAGTGACACGGCGTGCCTGGAGTGCTCGAGAAATCGAAGGCCCGTTCGGTGCGCCGCCGCGATCGCGACCGTCTCGAACGGAAACCCCGACCGAATTTCGGGCCCGGGAGACGCCCGCTTCACTACCTCAACGGGATTGGGTGTTCGCATGCCCCCACCAGTTGCATGGCCACCGGTTTCACCGCGGGTGGAATCAATGTCGCGATCTCGAATGCGACTCTCATCTTGTCGCGTCCCTTACACCTGAGGAGCAATCGTCCATCCAGGGTTGCGGCCTAATTCCGGCGGATGACCGTCTGGGCCGATCAAGATGCCCGGGTGGCGGCCCAGAATGTTGGGGTCCGCTTTGGTGACGCCAATTCGAGGTCGTGCGAGCCAATGGGATGAATCGCAGGCGTGTGGACAGCTACCGGATCGGGCCCCTTGTCCTGATCGAGCCGCGCCACTGGCGGGTGTGCGAGGGGCGCCTCCGCCATTGCGTAGTATGTAGCTCGTGCCCGCGGTCTTGGAGGCCGTGATCATCGGCCTAGTGACGACACAGGTGGCCTTTGTCGTCACCACGGTGTACCTCCACCGTTCGCTCGCTCATCGGGCTGTCAAGCTGAAGCCCCCGGTGGCCTTTGCTTGTCGAGTCGTGATCTGGATGGCCACGGGGACGAGGCCCCGCCAATGGGTGGCGGTGCACCGGAAGCACCACGCCTTTACCGACAAAGACGGCGATCCCCACTCGCCGGCCGTCTTCGGCTACTCGGCGGTCCAGTTCGGCAACGCCGTTCTGTACCGGCGGGTGGCCCGCAATCCCGAACAAGTGGCCCGCTACGCGCGTGATCTCCCCGGCGATCGCTGGGACAGGTTGCTCTTCGATCACGCTCTGTTGGGCCTTGGCGTCGGCATTGCGCTCTTGGTGGGACTGTTCGGGTGGGAAGTCGGCTTGATAGCGGCCGGGGTCCACGCGACGGCGTACATCCTTGGCGGGGGCGCCATCAATGCCATCGGGCACAAGTGGGGGAAGCGGCCACACGACAATCTGGCCACGAACAATCAATGGCTGGCCTGGCTGGTCGCCGGTGAAGGTCTCCACAACAACCACCACGCGGCCACGACGTCCGGTCGTATGGCGATGGCCCGGGGGGAGATCGACCCGGGCTGGTGGGCCGTACGGGTCCTTGTTCTCATGCGCTTAGCCACGCTACGACAGCCGAGGGCAGCCGCTCCATCTGTTGTCTGACCGCCGCCCTATGTGATCCGCTTCCTATCGCCTCGGTCGGGTGGCCGACCTTCAACGTGGGATGACCCTCTACCAATAAGCAAAGGGTGGGCAACATCGACAACTGAAAGACTCTGCCCGTGCCAGACGGGGGATCCCAGTTGGGTGATCGTCACGCCCTGGTGCACAAGGCACTCCTTCTCTCGGTTGCCTCGGTCGTCTGGGGACTCGGAGCTGGCACTTGGTCGATCACGGCAGGGCTCCTAGCCGGAAGTCTCGGCGTTCTCGGCCTCGGACTGGATCTTCTCGCCGACGTGGCCGGCTCCGTCAGCCTCGTCTGGCGCTTCGGACTCGAGCGTTCCGGCTCGAATGACGCCGACCGGGCAGAGGCACGGGCCTCGGTCGTGGTGGGTGCCGCTCTCCTCGTCACGGCGACAGTCTTGACGGTGGCATCGGTCGGAGCCCTGGTGAGAGGTACGGCTCCTGACAGCTCACTCTCGGCGATGCTTTCGGCGGTGTTGTCCGCACTCGTCTTGGCTCCGCTGGCGATTGCGAAGCGCAGGGTAGGGACCGCACTGTCGAGCAGTGCAATGAGGGGTGACGGAACTCTCAGCGGTATCGGAGCCTTCCTCGGCCTTCTCGCCTTGGTCGGTCTCCTCGCGAATCGCTACCTCGGATGGTGGTGGGCCGATCGCGTCGCCGCCCTGGGCGCCGCCTTCATCGCGCTGCTCGAGGCGAGAAGAGTGCTTCGGAATCGGCCGCGCGCCGACGGTTGAGGCGCTGCACACGGCCCCAAATCGTGCGATGGCGAGAGCCGATCTGGGGCGCGGGACTCAGGGAACGAAGGGTGCATCTGCACCCACCTTTCACAGGCACATGTGAGTCGGGCTGCCCAGCTTTGAATCGGGGACCACTGCCGCCCGAAGAGAGCCACTTTGCTCATGGCGCAGCCAGGGTCGCGGGTTGGGGCGCCCCCCACGCATCAGGTCAGGACCGTGAATGTCGTGGCGCTGATTCCGGTGCCACTTGGGGTCGTGACCTCGATCGTGCCGCTCGTAGCTCCAGACGGGACGGTGAACTTGATCTTGGTGGCGGTGTCCTTGCTGATCGCTGCCACGACCCCGCCGATCGTCACCGAGGTGGCGCCCTCGAGCGCAGTTCCGGTCACGGTGACGAGTGTGCCCACCGCACCCGAGGTCGGGCTGAAATCTGTCAGCTCGGGGGCCGGGACGGTCACCCTTCCGATGGCGTTGTCGTCATTCGTGAACCACAGTGCCCCGTCAGGGCCCGTGGTGATGCCCTCTGGTTGGACGCCTGGGCCAGAGAAAGTGGAGACGAGTCCGGCGGTGGTGATCCTCCCGATTTCGACCCCGTTGTCGAACCAGAGCGCACCGTCAGGTCCGGTGGTGATCGATCCCGGACCGTCGATGGCGCGGCTGGTGAAGTTGGAGATGGTGCCGGAGGTGGTGATTCGCGCAATCGAGTTGGTGTTCCTATTCTTGGTGTCATTGGTGAACCACAGCGCCCCGTCGGGTCCACTGGTGATCATGTCCGGATGTCTGATAGCGAGGTCCTTGAAGTCGGACACCCTTCCGGAGGTGGTGATCCTCCCAATCGATCCGTGAGGGCCGGTCCCCAGGGCGTGAAAGTAGTTGGTGAACCACAATGCCCCATCAGGTCCTGAGGTGATGTCTCGGGGTGAGCCGATACGGGCGGACGTGTAGTTCGCCACGACCCCTGCGCTGGAGATCCGCCCAATCGAGTTGTTGTCCGCATTGGTGAACCACAGCGCCCCATCGGGCCCGGTGGTGATCGACTGCGGAGCGTCGATGCCGGTGCCGGTGTAGTTGGTGACCACCCCGGCCGTCGTTATCCGCCCGATGGTGTTGCTCGACGCATTGGTGAACCACAGCGCCCCGTCGGGTCCGGTGGTGATCCCGATTGGTCCGTCGATGCTCGGATCGGTGTAGTTGGAGACCGAACCGGCGGTGGTAATCCTCCCGATCGAGTTGTTCGTCGCATTGGTGAACCACAGCGCCCCGTCGGGCCCGGTGGTGATCCCGAAGGGTTCGTCGATGCCGTTGCCGCTGAAGTTGGACACCACCCCGGAGGTGGTGATCCTGCCTATCGAATTGCTCGAGAAATTGCCGAACCACAAGGCTCCGTCGGGACCAGTGGAGATACCCTCTGCCTGATCGATGCCGGTGCCGCTGAAGTTGGACACCACCCCCGCGGTCGTGATGCGTCCGATCGATTTGGGGTTGAGGTTGGTGAACCAGAGTGCTCCGTCGGACCCGGCGGTGATCGACCCTGGAGAGCCGATGCCGGTGCCGGTGTAGTTGGTCACCACCCCGGCGGTCGTGATCCGTCCGATCGAGTTGTTCGCCACATTGGTGAACCACAGCGCCCCGTCGGGGCCGCTGGTGATCGACTGCGGAGCGCCGATCCCGGTGCCTGTGTAGCTGGTCACTGCCCCGGAGGTGGTGATCCGTTCGATCGAGTTGCTCCCCTGGTTGGTGAACCAGAGCGCCCCGTCGGGCCCGTTGGCGATCGACACTGGATTGGTGATGCTGGGGTCGGTGAGGATCGAGACGGCTCCGGCGGTCGTGATCTTCCCGATGGAGCTGTCGTTGGTGAACCACAGCGCCCCGTCGGGCCCGCTGGTGATCGACTGCGGAGCGTCGATGCCGGTGCCGGTGTAGTTGGTCACCAACCCGGCGGTGGTGATCCGCCCAATCGAGTTGTTCGCCGCATTGGTGAACCACAGCGCCCCATCGGGCCCGGTGGTGATCGACTGCGGAGTGTCGATTCCGTTGCCGGTGTAGTTCGTGACCACCCCAGTGGTGGTGATTCTCCCGATGGTGTTGTTGTAGGAGTTGGTGAACCACAACGCCCCGTCCGGGCCGGTGGTCACATCCCGCGGTCCGTCCATCCCGTACGCCGGAATCGACACCGCTCCGCCGCTCTCGACCGCCGTCGCGACGAGGGGCTCCAGAGCCTGGCTCGATACGGTGAACAGGACGCTCAGCAACGCCACTGGGACGAGCCACCAACGGTTTCGCATCGGCACTCCAATCAGGAAGCTCAGGTGGGCCGAACTCAATCCGTACCACAATCAGCGTGTCCGGCGCTGAGAGGCCTTCTCGTTGTGGAGGCCACCTGGATGTAGTCCCTGCCGGATCGTTCGGCCCCATCGACTCATCCGCTCCACGGGGGATAGGGGATTGGGCTATCGGCCGCCCGATTGAATGGCCATTGATCCCGTGACCGGGTCGTCTACCGACGTCGAGGTCGTACCGACACCACCAGGACGCAACGAGTTGCCACTGATCCCGACGAGTCAGACACTTCAACCACTACTTCGACCTCAGCAGCGCTGCCTGCCTCCACCAACGAACGCGCGGCTACGAAGGTATCAAAGGGTATTTCGCCGGTTGCAGTGATCGGTCCACGAGCAGGCGCCAGGTACTCGATCGACGCCCGCTTGACCACCGTGTAGGAACGTGCCGCAAGTTCCAACATGCCCGCTACGACGGCTCCTGCGCCTGCAACTTCGGCGACGGCGTAGAGGATTGGGGCATTCACCGTGCCGTTGTGGTTGAGGTGGACCGGCTGAGGATCAAGTCGGATCACCGCGCGACCTTCGCCGGCGTCAATCGGTTCGATGCCCAAGAACTTGATCCAGGCCATTTCGGTGAATTGATCCGTGGAGTCGTCCTGGGCGCTTGTCTCGGGGTCAGGCATTACCGGATTCAACTTCGTTAGATGGCGGCACCGACTCAATGAACTTCTTCACGGAAGTGACCCGCCCTCCAGAGGGACTGGGCACTCCAGATGCTGGACATGACCTCTTCTCGCTCTTCACCCGCGGCAGCGGACGATGCCGTCCCAGCCCGGGAACGGCTTGCCGATGAACCGGAACGTGGCGCCGACCTCGGGTTTGAAGCCTTCGGGCCGGCCGCCCTGCCCGGTCGAGGTCCAGAGCGGGACGAGCGCTGGGTCGGTCAATGCCTTCCAGACGATCGAGAGAGGTTCTGGGTACTCCCTGACAACGTGATACTCACTCATGCCGACCGTCTTCCGTTTGGCTCGATGACCTACCCGAACCTAGGTGCCGTTAGGGGTTGGGGGACGCCAGTTTCCACAGCGGACTGATAGCCACTTCGCCCGGCCGAACTCTCGCAGCCCCGTCAGCCCGTCCAACTGGTCCCGACAGGCCCACACCCGCTAGGAGCGGCTATCGCCACGGGCTGAGAACCATCTCTCGGTCCGAGACGGCGGCTCGGCGCAGTGCTGTCGTCTGGAGCTGGTGGCTGTAGACCATCTGCCAGCACCGGCTGGGCTCGCGATGAAGCCAGGGCACGGCTCGCCGGGTTGGGGCATCGGGTTCATGGGACGAGGGTAGACCGGCCGTCCTCTCCGACCTTTAGGTAGCGCCCCAAGCCGGCAAACTGGGCCACAGGCAATTCCTGCCAAAATCGCCGTGTGTCGATACTCGACGGGCTGTACGCACCGCTTGACCGCTTGCAGGGGAAGGTGGAGGCAAAGGGTCTTGAGACGCCCATGGCCAGATGGTTGCGCCTTTACTCCGACAGACACTGGTTTTTGGGGTCCCTGATATTCGTCGCCCCTACAACCGCGCTGCTGACTGCCGTGCTCTATCTTGCAGGCCAAGGCAAGCCCGGGCTCGGAGCCGTGGTCTGGTTTGCAGTGTCGTATTTCGTTGCTGGAAACATCTTCATGATGTCGTACTACCGCTGGCGTACAACCCAACGGCACCCAGATGAATCCTGAGACCGTCTGACTCGGTGATGCCCTCTACCCGGCGTGTATTAGGCGAACGGGGATACGCCAGGGTTGGACTCGTAGTTAGCCAGAGAGGGGGGATCCAACCCGGTGCAGCGTTCCCTCGGGGTCGACGAGTGAGAACTCGCGTAGTCCATACGGCGTGTCGAAGGCCTCGCTGAGGTTTCCCACATCGCCTGCCGCCGCCCATTCGGCATGAAGAGCATCGGCGTCGGACACGTAGAGGTATACATGAGCAGCGGTTGATCTAGGGTCATGGTCCTTCCGTTCGAGGAGATGAAGGTGGATTCCGCCTCTCTCGACGAAGGCGTAGCGCTCCTCACCCACGTACGGCTCAGCGGCGAAGCCCAAGGACCGATAGCGGGCAAGAGCGGCGTCCAGATCGCGCACCGGGATCACGGGGGCTATGTATTCGAAGTCGCACGTCGCATCCATGGAGCGATTCTGGCTGCTCGGCCGGGTCAACGCCACCGTCCCGGTGTACGGGGGCACGACTCCTCTACCTGGTCAGTTCGATCCACGTTTGGTTCTGCTCGACGCGGAGGGACGCGTGATCACCGGGAAGCTCGCGCTGAACCACGGCTCGGTAGTAGATCCGGCCCTCGGGATCGTCTGTTAGAACGACGACGCCGTTGCCCGTCGACGGGCAACCGATGACGAAGTTGCTCGCCTCTCCGTTCAGCCCCCATTGCCATCCGTGAGCAGGTGGACCGAGTTCGATGCCCCAGCCGGCGCCCCAGGCGAGCTCGTCATCGATGCGCCAGAGCGGCTGCCAGCGCGCATCGTTGAGCCGGAGAACATGGGCTAAGAAACGCCCGTAATCGGCGGTGGTGGTCAAAAGCGGCCGGTAGCCGTGGAAGCCGGGTTCAGGATCCGCGAGCCGGCTTTGATCCATGCGGAGGGGTCCGAAGACCCGGTCTCTGGCAAGCGTGGCGATCGGCATACCGGTGTGTCGTTCCAGGTGCGCTTGGAGCAGGACGAATCCTTCGCCGGAGTAGCCCCAGCGCTGGCCAGGCGGGCGTAGCGGCTCGAGAGGTTGTCCATCTGGGCGCCAATTCGGAAGCCCAGTGGTGTGGGTGAGCACGTGGCGTACGGTGATGTCGCCGCAGACGGGCTCATCGAGGTCCTCGATGAAATCCAGCGCCAGATGCGCGATGACCTGCTTCACGAGCGATGCAGCGTTCATCACGGCCGCATCGCCATCTACATCAACGAGCTGCCAGTTGTGCACAACGCCGACTGACCTGCGCATGCCAGTTCACGCTACGCCCATGACCGCCCGCGAGCCGGCGTTCTGTGATACCCCAAACCACCGATGGAGTGTGCTCGATGTCGGCACATTCCGCTCTGTGGGAGGCACTGGCTCGGCCTACTTCCAAGGGCGCGGGTCACTCGGAAGAAGCGACCACGACACGAGGTCTGGACGGTCATCCTTGATCGGTTCATAGGACCGCAATACCCCTTCTCGCGTGAACCCCAGCCTTGCCGCCAGGCGGTTCGATGCTTTGTTCTCGGGGTGGATTACCAAGAAGGCGCGCTCAATGCCTTTAGAGAACCCCCAGTCAATGAGGAGGCTGAGTGCTCGAGAGGCAACGCCTCGGCGACGCTCTGAGGCAACAACCCAGTAGTACGCCTCGGCGCTCACGTGTCGAGGATTGAAGTTCAGTCCTACCTGCCCTAGGAGATGATCGTCGTGTGCATCGACGACGGCGAAACGAGGATGGCCCATAGGCCACCGCTCATTGCCGCTGTCAATCCACTCGCTGGCCTCTCCCTCAGTGAGGCCATCCTTCATGAACGTGAATCGGAGGATGTCCGGGTCCCGACATGCTGAGGCGACTGCGGCAGCATCGCTCATCCGGAACGGACGGATGACTACACCACCACCTTGCAGTCGCGGCTTCGGCGGGACCCATTCCATGTTGTCCATTCTGTCGGCTCCCGAATGTGGCGCACAGACCCGGCGACTGATAGGGGGCAGGCAGTCGGGTCCATCGCTTGCGTCAAGATTGGGGGTTGAAGGCAGCGTCGAAGAGCTGAACCGTCAGGCGGAGATGGCCCATGTGCTCACGTGCGTGCCCCAGCAGCCCGTGGTCGTCCCAGCGACAGCAACAAGGGGCCCAATCACGATGACAATCCGTCGCACGGTGACAGGCTGCACCAGCGACTAGATAGTGCATCGTTAAGCCTCTAGCCACGGTCCGTAGATCCATGACACGTAGACGATTCCCCGTCCATCGGGATCGAGGAATGTCACGCCACCGTTGTCGTCCCAGTACGGATGCTGTTTCTGGACAGGTCTGATCCCGTTGGCGAGCAGCGGTCGGGTCGCCGCTTCGACAGCTTCAGCGTCTTCTAGGTAGAAGACAAGTTGATCAAACTCGGCTACCGGCGTCTCGCCATCTCGGGAACGCACGATCTCCAGATGAGTTGGCCAGCTAGGTAGCCCAAAAATCGTGCCATCTTCCCCATAGCTCGCTTGGAACCGATCAATGACAGGTAATCCAACGAGATCTCGGTAGAAAGCGATCGTCGCCTCGTAGTGGGCGCTTAAGCGAACGACTCGCATGGAGCCGACACGCAAATGTGCAGGCCATTTGTGGGCGGGAGGTGAAGTCGACATACCTCCAGTATGCCGAAGAGGACTCTTTACGCCGAGGTGCACCCCACCGTCGTTGGTTGCCTCCTGGCCAATATCGGCGGGCCGGTCAGGGGGCGGTGCACATCACTGTTCGGGGACATTTGGCGAATTAGGGATTGGCCTCCCGTGGAGTCCTCTGGCGATTAGCTTCGCATCGCACGGACTTTAGGGGAGCAATCGGTGAAGGTCGTCGTAGCGGAGATACTCCCGCTGGCGTTAGTGGTGACCATCTCGCCGATCAACGTCATTCCCGTCATCCTCCTGCTGTTTACGAAGAGACCACTGGTCAATGCGTCAAGTTTCCTGGCCGGATTCATTGCAGGTGTTGCTGCCGTGCTGGTTGCATGCATCGCAATCGCAGAGGCGGTCAACCTTTCTCCTGGCTCTGGCCACTCGACCTGGGTAGCCGTACTCAAGCTGGTTCTCGGCGTGTACCTCGTGGTGGCGGCAGTCCGAAAGTTCCGGGGTCGGCCTCGAGCTGGTGAGGAAGGAGCGATGCCGAAGTGGATGGACGGGATTGCCGCGTTTAGCCCCGGAAAGTCGTTGGGCGCGGGTCTGGCGCTGGGAGCAGGCAATCCAAAGAATGCGGTCGTGGGTCTCGCCGCCGCAGCGACGATCGCAGCCGTTTCGCTCTCAAGCGGTCAACAGATTGGAGCGGTCGCCATTTACGTCTTCGTCGCCACACTGGGGGTGGCGGCTCCGATTCTGGTGACAATCTTCCTCGGAGATCGGTCGCACGAGGTTCTGGACGGATGGAAAGCCTGGCTCGGCCAGAACAATGCATCAGTCATGTCGGTTCTATTCCTGATCTTCGGGGTGGTCCTGATCGCCCAGGCCATCGGTGCGGCTTAGCCCTAGCCCGAAAGTGCCGTACGTGGGCAGCGTTACACGGGTGATCCGCGGTTAGGGGACTGGGGCCTCGAGCCGATAACAAGCGGCAGTCAGGGGCAGCCGAAGGCTCGCGGAGCGAACCCTTGACGGCTGCGTAGTGGCTCCACTCGACGTCCCACAATGGATTTGGTCGGGCGCCCAGCGGCCGGCCTGGATGCGCAATTGGGCCACTCTTTGTGCGGGTGCGGGCCCTGTAACACAGCACCCGCAAAATACATACAAGGTCGTCACTGGAGCCAATGCAACCAGTCGTGCTTCCCTTCTGGAGGCGACTCCAACAGCCGAGTCAACGACGCAATGAGGTTTCCCGGGTAGGCAGCGCTTCCACGGTGGAATCGCCAGGTCGATGTCAGAACCAGTCCGGCGTGGTGCTCGCCGGTGGCCGCCCACTGTCGGACGATGCGGTCGAGGTCCTTGGCGTCCTCACTGACCAGTGCTCGACCCTCCGCTGCGGCGTGTCGGAGAAGTTCAACATCGGCCAACTCCGCCAAGCGTGGGTCGTCGGCAGCCGCTACGACGTCGTGGCCGTTTTGGCGAAGCCGTGCAGCCGCGATTCGCGAGTGGTGCACATCGAGGATGAGCTTCACCCCGCCAAAAGGCCCTGGCGCCGCAGCCACGCCGCTTCGAGCTCGTCGGCTGCGGCCACGTTCTCGGCGATCTCCTCGTCGATCTCGGTGGTGAAGTCGGCGTAGTAGTCCAACACTGCGTTGGTCTGTTGGAGGGACAGGCCCAGGTGCTCGGCCGCACGGCTGATGCGGTCCTCGGGGGGCACGTCCCCGCCGACGAGTCCGCCGACCACTTCCCAGACGTCCGGTCCACCGATGAGTCCGGCCCGACGACCAGACGCACCGTCCCGGAAGACGATCATCGGGTGGCGCCGCGCACGCAGGCCCTCCTCGATGAGCTCTTCGGCGAGGGCCGAGGTCGAGACGTTGCGGGCCCCTGCCTCGGCCTTCAGTCGCTCGAGGAGCTGGGGTCGTCGGAAACGGATGGACACCGGAGTCACCATGACTACAATGTAGTCATCCGTCCTTCCATTGTTGACGGCGGCGACCCTGCTTCAGGCTCTCGAGCAAATGACGGGCGTTCGTCGGCATCGCCGCCCAGGTGGCAATCGAGTACCGGCCCATGGTCTGGCTCGGCGCGGTGCTGGGACTGCGCTGGTTCGAGGTAGCCGGTCTGCGGGTAGGCCGGATCGATCTGTCGGCGGGCCGCCTCGCCGTGGCTGAGGCGCTCGTGAGGGGGACCGGCGGCCGCAACGTCTTCGGCTCGCCCAAGTCGAAGGCGGGTCGACGCACCATGTTCATGCCGGCGGCGATCGTCACCATGTTGAGGGAGCACCTCGAGCGACTCGAGCTCCCAGAAGCAGACGGCGATGCACTCGTGTTCATGGACGACGAGGGTGGCGCGTTGCGTTACTCGAACTGGCGGTACCGGCCGTCACCGCAGCCGGTTGTACCGGCGCCGGCTTCCACGACCTGCGGCGGCTGAATGCCACCACGCTCGTCGTCGGAGGGATCGATGTGAAGACGGCGCAGACTCGGCTCGGCCACGCCGATCCCAGGGTCACCCTGTCGATCTACGCCTCTGCGCCGGCGTCGGTCGACCGGGCGGCCGCAGACATTCTCGGCCGGCGCTTCTTCGGCGAGAACCGCAACAGCCACTCAGACTGAAACCGGAGAACCTAAAAAGTTTCCGCGCCATTTCCGCGCCAATTGCTCAGAGGGTTCCGAAGACTTCACCGGTTCATCGGATTCTGGCGGGGTCTGCCTGCTCGACCGAACGACGATCGAACGGAGGACCCGCCAGTTCGGTTTGCCGGCATAGAGCAGGGCTCGGATGCGGTAGTTCTCGAAGTTGCGGAAGCCGAAGCCGATGCGCTTGATCCGTTTGATCAGGTTGTTGAGCGCTTCGGTCGTACCGTTGGACACCCGGGCCAGTGGAAGTTGGCGATCTTGTCGAACGAGTGCTTGATGGTGCGCCCGAGGCGCTGGATCTCGGGCGGCATTGCGTTCTTGAGGCAGTGCGCCTGCAGCTCGCTCAGCATCGCGTGGGCCGCGTCGGGATCGACGGTCCGATAGAAGTCACGCAGGCGCTCCTTGACCCGGTAGGCAATGGCCACCTCGGCGCCGGGATCGCCCAGCTCGAGGAGCGAGGCCAGGCGCTCTGAGGCTTCGACCTTGAGCTTCTCTTCGCCCACGAGCAAGAGACGCCGGGCTCGATAGAGCGGATCGTCGCGTCGGCCCGATGGCCCAGCTGTTCGATCTGGACGCGCCGGCGGATGGCGTCGAGGCTGCGGTTGGCCACGGCGATGACGTGGACGGGGTCGACCGACCTGTTCGGCGCCTGGGAAGTACGACTGAGTAGACGGCGGCATAGGTGGTCCTCATGTCGAGGGCTCCGTATTCGATGCGCTCTTTCCAGGCTTGGGCGTGTCGGTCGAGCCAGCCCGCCACATCGACGTATTTGCGGGTGGGCAGGATCTCGATGAGCTGGTGGTTCTCCACGTCGGCCACGGTGGTGACGTACTCGGTGTGGCGCGAGTCGAGGCGCACGAAGGAGGTTTCGTCGAGTCCGATGGCGGTCGTCTGGTTCAAGCGCTTGCGGTCCGCCTCGAGCAGGGCCTTGCCATAGATGGTGACGGCGTCGTTGACCGTGTGCCAGTCGCAGGCGAGCTCCTCGGCCACCTCTTTGACCGTCCGTCCGGTGCCCACCTGGGTGGTCGCCCACTTGGCGACGGCGTCGTCAGGAGACAGTTCTTGGCTGCGATGCGGTGGTCGCTCAGCACCCAGGAACGCTTGGTGCAGCGTGGGTTCGGACAGCGCATCCGGTGCTTCTTCCACCCGAGAC
>CAWEKO010000005.1:0-359966 GCA_963809715.1 uncultured Acidimicrobiaceae bacterium
GCCGCCACCACCCTGACCAGGGACTGTCGAGTCGGGCTGCCCGGATTTGAACCGGGGACCTCTGCGTCCCGAACGCAGCGCGCTAACCAAGCTGCGCCACAGCCCGTTCGCCCCCCGAGGGAAGCGATGACCACCTTACCCCGGCTCAGCCGCCGGCTTCTCGGGCCGCTGACGGCGCGGAGCCGGTCCCCTCGTCGGACTCCCCGTCGTCCCCGGGCGTCGATTCGGGTGGCCCATCCCCGGTTCCCGCGAAGGTGGCGACGACCTGCGCCACCCGCCGCTTGTCCATCTCGATGACCCGGAGATCCCAGTCGCCCACGCGGATCGCCTCGCCTTCGACGGGAATGTGACCGAACTCCTCGAACAACAGTCCCCCCAGGGTCACGTACTCACCATCGGGGATGTCTATGCCGATGCGTTCGCGGACGTCGTCGACATTGGTTTGCCCGTCGATCAGCCAGCGGGTGTTGTCCACCCGCACGATCGCCGCCTCCTCGTCCTCGTCGAATTCGTCGTGCAGGTCGCCCACCAAGGGTTCGAGGAGATCCTTGACCGTCAGCAAGCCGGCCACGCCGCCGTACTCGTCGACCACGACGGCGACCGCCCGCCGGTGCTTGCGCATGTCGGCGAGTGCCTCGAGGATCCCGAGTGACTCGGGGACGAGATACGGCTGACGCACCTTGCGGGAGATCTCGAGCGGGCTGGGGTCGGTGGCATCGCGCTCGCGGCCACTCTCTTCACCGTTCGCACGGGGGCGCCCGGTGCGGAAGATGTCGTTGACGAAGAGGATGCCCACCAGATCGTCCAGGTCGTCCACCACCACCGGGAAGCAGCTGTGCCCCGACGTGCGCACGGCCTGGGCGATGTCGTCGGCGTGCACCGGGATGGTCAGGTATGTGACGTCCGTGCGCGGTGTCATGACTTCGCGCACGTCCATGTCACGCAGGTCCGACAGCGCCTCGATGATGATCCGTTCCTGCTCGGATGCTTCGGACCCGAGGGAACCCCGCCCGCCGGTCGCCCCGCCTTCCTCGCGGCGCCAAGGCATGCGGGACCGTTTGGCGGTCGGTTCCGACGTTGCCTCCCGGCGGCGCGCCACGGTCGGGCGGCTCAGGTACTGGGCTCTGGTCCCGGCTGGAGCTGGGGTTCGGACCCCACCAGGACGGGCACCGGGGTGAACGAGTCGTCGGCGAAGGTCCCGTCGTCGAGGAGGATGTTGACCGCCCGCCGCAGGCGCAGCGGATCGAGTGGCTTGACCAGCCAGCCCTCGGCACCCGAGCGCCGGGCCAAGAACACGTCGGGGCGGCGGTCGAGGATCATCAGCACCGGGATGTGGTCCAGCGCGTCGTAGGACTCCTGGAGGCGCAGCTCGAGGGTGACCGCCATGCCGCCCATGTTGCCCATCTGCATGTCGACGATCACCAGGTCGGGGGACGCCTTGGTGACTGCGCTGATCACTTCGGGTCCGGTGGTGACGGACTCCACCTCGCGGTC
Source organism: uncultured Acidimicrobiaceae bacterium (assembly GCA_963809715.1). Taxonomy (GTDB): domain Bacteria; phylum Actinomycetota; class Acidimicrobiia; order Acidimicrobiales; family RAAP-2; genus Bog-473. The sequence continues at coordinate 1,495 of CAWEKO010000005.1, forward strand.
GGGCCCGCTGATGACGGCTTCGATCTCACGCCGGAGCGTCGGGGCGTCGCTGGCGACCAGGATGGTCTGCACCGCGGCGACACTATCGGAACAGGGTCCGAGCCCGGAAACCGGGCAGCCCTACGCGAAGAGTTGGTCGGCGGCGCGCTCGAGACCGGCCACTTCGTGCACGTCCTGGGCAAAGAGCGGGATGCGCCCCACGGGTGCCGGCGCCACCTGGGCGGCCAGGCCGGCGAAGGCCGATGCCTCGCGCGCCGCCACCGCGTTCAGCGCGGCCAGGTTCGCCTCCAACGCGTCCAGGGCCTCGAGTGCCTCCAGGGAGCCGCCGCTCGATCCCGCCGTGCCGGCGTCCGCCCCCGACGCCGCGGTCGACGGCGGAACCGGATGGCCCTCGCCCTCGCCGTCGCCGAACGACGGGGCCAGCCGATTGACGACGAGGGCAGCCACCCGCCGCTCGCGCTCGGCCAGCTTCTCCGCGAAGAAGCCCGCCTCGGCCACGGCGTCGGCGCGGGCCGACGTCACCAGCACGTAGGCCGTCGCCGGGTCGACCAGCAGTTCGTGCACGGCCGAGGCCCGGGTGCGAAACCCGTCCTCCATGCCCTCGAAGGCCTGGAAGAACCCCACCGCGTCCTGCACGATCTCGGCCCCGGCCACCTTCGAGATCGTCCGCAACAGCGCCTGCGTGGCCACGCTCACCGCCCGCAGCGACATGCGCGTGGGCACCAACAACGCCCGGAAGAGCCGGTTCTCGAGGAACCGCGTCAGGCGCCGCGGTGCATCGAGCAGGTCCAACGCGTTGCGCGTCGGGGGCGTGTCGACCACGACGATGTCGAACTCGTCGGACTGCACGAGCTCGTAGAGCTTCTCCATGGCCATGTACTCCTGCGTGCCGCTGAGCGCGCCGGCCAGGTTCTGGTACAGCCGGTTGGCCAGAATGCTCTCGGCCTGCTCGGGCGTGCGGGCGTAGCGCCCGACCAGGTCGTCGAAGGTGCCCTTGGAGTCGAGCATGAGCGCATGGAGGTGCCCCGGCCAGTTGCCCGCCACCTCGGTCGGTTGGTTGGGCAGTGACTCCACGCCGAGCGCATCGGCCAGGCGCCGGGCCGGATCCACCGTGACCACGCAGGCCCGCCGGCCGGCCCGCGCCGCGGCCAGAGCGAAGGTGGCCGACACGGTCGTCTTGCCGACGCCGCCGGAACCGCAGCACACGACGACCGAGCGCTCCGCCACCAGCGAGGGCAGCGTTTCGGGCGCGCTCGCCGTCGCCGTCGCCGTCGCCTCCGGTCCGGTCCCGCTCACGGTGCCACCTCCTCGACCAGTCCGGCCACCGCGTTGGCCAACGCCTTCGCCAGCGCCGCCGTCTCGGCCGGGCCGATGGCCGGAGCGTCGAGGGCCGGCACCACGAGGTGGGGAAGAGGGAGCTCGCGGGCCAGTCGTTCCACCTGTTCGGCCGACACCGCGTGGCGGGCCAGCCGGAAGCGGCGGGCCTCCTCGAGGGCGGCCACGTGGTCGGGCGTCACGGTGACGCCGGCTGCGGCCACCGCCTCGGCCGCCGGCCGGTCCAGGCCCGACGGTTCGGGATCACAGGCGTTGACGATGACCGGCCCCAGCTGCACGCCCGCCTTGTCCTCGAGGGTGTAGGCGGACTCGATCGTCTCCGAGACCGGCAGTTCCTCGGGCAGGGTGACCAGCACGACCCGGCAACGGGCCGGGTCCGAGAGCAGGTCGACCACGTCCTGGGCCTGGGTGCGCAGGGGCCCGCCCCGGGCGGCGTCCATCATGCCGGCAGCCGAGGTCAAGAAGGTGATGGCGTGGCCCGTGGCCGGCGCGTCGACCACGATCAGGTCGGCCGCGCCTCCTTGCTCGAGCTGCTTCACCTTGCCCAGCACCAGCACGTCGCGGATGCCGGGAATGGCGGTGGCCACCACGTCGAGCACGCCCGTCCGGGCCAGCCGCCGCGACACCCGTCCCAGGCCGTGACCCTCGAGATATTCGACCAGCGCGTCATCGGGTGTGATCCGCCGCCCCCGTACCGAGCCCTGGCCCCGGCGGGCCGGATCCCCCCACAGGATCGTCTCCTCGTACCCGAGGTCGCCCGTCCGCCCGAAGGCGCCGGCGATGCCGGACTTGCCTTCGAGCTCGACGATGAGCACGGAAAGTCCCGCCTGAGCAGCCATCCGGGCCAGCGCTGCCGCCATCGTGGTCTTGCCCACGCCACCCTTGCCGGCGACGACGAGGACGTGGCTCTGTGCGCAGAAAGTCGCCACGTCCACTGGCGGGGAGCGTAGTTGCACGGGTCGCGCCGCCCAGCCCAGGCTCCTCATGATCCCAGGTCAGGACCCTTGAACGCGTCGATTCCCGAGCGGTAGGTTGATGACCGGGGGGAAGTTGATTTCGCCCTATCGGGGGGTTCGATGCGCCAGGGATCAGATATGTGGCAGTTGAAGGCAGCGTGCCGGGGGCCGCAAGCAGCGGTCTTCTTTCCGCCTTCACACGCCGAACGCAAGGAAGAAAAGGCCACGCGGGAGGTCCGGGCCAAAGAGATCTGCGACCAGTGTCACGTGCGGGGGGACTGCCTGGACTACGCCATCAGGATCCGCGAGCCACACGGGATCTGGGGCGGGCTCAACGAGGTCGAGCGCAAGCTGATGCTCGATCGCCGGGCCAGCTGAGCCGAGCCGCCCGGGCGCCCGAACGTGGGCGCCGGATCGCGACAACCTGATCGCGACAACCTGATCGCGACAACGATGCAGTGCGACGCGGCTCCCGCCGGCGGCACGATCTTCATCGCCTGGTCCGCGGCCACCACGCCCTTCGAGTCGCACACCGACGCCGGCGCCTGGCCGTCGGCGCTGCAGATGGCCGCGCTGATCTCGTTGGCCGATCCGATGACGGCCTGGGTGAGTGGGCTCGTCGGTGACGTCAGGACGGCGGCCACCTGGCTCTGGGTCATCCCCGCCAACGCCGGGGGCGCGAAGCTGCTCCCGTTGAGGACCCAGCGGTTGCCCACGTCGAGCAGCGCGAAGTTGGTCCGGCTGCTCGAGTAGCTCGAGACCGCGGCGGCCTGCCGGGCGTCGGGCTTCTCGAGTCTGAGGTAGCGGCCGCCGGTCGGGTTGAGCGCGCTGTAGCGCTCGACGTGCTCGAGGGTGAGGTACTTGCTCGAATAGCGGGCCTGCCACAGGGTGAAGGTGTTCAGGTTGGCGAACGCGGTGGTCGGGCTCGATTGCATGAGGCCGAGTTGGTCGAAGGTGCCGAAGCGCGACAGGGCCAGCACCAGCGGCCAGCGCTCGGCTGCCGCGTACGGCGCGAACTCGGCGCCGTAGAAGAACACGACCGTTTTGGGCGGGCGGCCCTGCACCGAGGCCAGCCAGGACTCGGCGCTCCCCGTCGGCTGGGGTGAGGTCAGCGGGATCGTGGGCGAGGCCACGCCGACGGCGTCGTAGACCGCGGTGGGCACCGAGGCCATGGCCGAGAGGAGCGACGACGGCGCCGCGCTGAACGTCTCGGTGGTCGACGAGCTGGACGGCTTCGCGGTGTCGCGGACGATCACCAGCGCCCCCAGCAGGCAGATGGCCACCACGATCAGACCCAGAGCGATGTAGCGGCGCGGGATCTGGCGCGGGACGGGCGCCGGCGTGGGCTCGTGAAGGGTCTCGCTCACAGAATGGGTCAGGGTAGCAATGGACGCCCCCGTTCCGGGGGCGCCGCCCGAACGCGGCGGTACCCTCTTCCGGCGTGCCTCCATCGGTCGAGATCCGTCCCGCCGCCACCGTCATGCTGGTGCGCGACGCCCCTGCCCCCGCCGGAGCGGCCGCCGGGACCGTGCTCGAGGTCCTCATGGTGCGGCGCAACCTCAAGTCGGACTTCGTCGGCGGGGCCTACGTCTTCCCCGGCGGGGCGGTCGACCTGGCCGACGGCGGGGTCGAAGCCGAGGCCCTGTGCGCCGGGCGCAGCGACGCCGAGGCCAGTGCCCTGCTCGGCTTCCCCTCGGGCGGGCTGGCCTACTGGGTGGCGGTCGTGCGCGAGACCTTCGAGGAGGCCGGCCTCTTGCTGGCCCGCCGGGAGGACGGCCCCGCTCTGCTGGCCGGGGCCGCCGGCGAGGAGACCCGACTGGCCGCGGCCCGCATGCGGGTGAACGACGGCAGCCTGCGCTTCCTCGACCTGTGCCGCGAGGAGGGACTGCGCCTCTCGGTGGACAAGATCCACTACTTCGCCCATTGGATCACCCCGCGCGGCGCTCCCCGCCGCTACGACACCCGGTTCTTCGTGGCCGCCGCCCCGCCCGGGCAGCACGCCGCCCACGACGCCGGCGAGACGATCGCCGAGGTGTGGATCACCCCCGAGGAGGCGCTGGCCCGTCACCGCGCCGGCGACATCGAGATCATCTTCCCGACCATCCGCAACCTGCAGGCGATCGGCCGCTTCTCGACCAGCACGGCGTTGCTCGACACGGCGGCCGAGGCCTCGAGCGCGGTTCCCGCCATCGAGCCCCGGGTCGTCCCCGACGGCACCGGCATGCGCATCGTGTTGCCCGGCGATCCCGCCTACGAGCGCGGCCCGGTGGCCGACCCCGGGGACGGAGGTTCGCTGGGTGACTTCAACGAGGCCGTCCGCGCCGTCTCGATGCAGGCCAACGTGGAGGGACCCGACGCCGCACCGGGGCCCCGACCGCCAGAAACCCGACCGCCAGAAACCCGACCGCCAGAAACCCGATCGAACGGATGACGCTCCCGACCGTGCCCGACTTCGGGCTGGGCCCGGCACCGGAGCCGGGCCGGGTGGACGAGGTGGCACCGGGCGTGCTCCGGCTCACCGCGCCGAATCCCGGGTTGATGACCGGGCCCGGCACCAACACCTATCTGGTCGGGCGGGTCGATCCCGTCGTGGTCGACCCGGGTCCGGCGGACGAGACGCACACCGCCGCCATCACGGCCGCCGCCGCACCGCTCGGCTCCATCCACACCATCGTGGTCACCCACACCCACCTCGACCACGCGCCGGGCGCCGCCGCGCTGGCCGGGGCGACCGGTGCCCGCGTCGTCGGCTTCGGGCCGGCCGAGGACTTCGCGCCCGACGAGCGGGTGGGCGAGGGGTGGACGTTGCGTTGCCCGGCCCCTTCGGGTGATCTCACCCTGCGCGCCCTGCACACGCCGGGGCACGCGTCCGATCACCTGTGCTGGTTGATCGAGGAGCACGCGCTGCTCCTCACGGGCGACCACGTCATGCACGGCTCGACCGTCGTCATCCGGCCGCCCGACGGGGACCTGCACCAGTATCTCGCCAGCCTGGCTCGCGTCCGGGACGAGCGCCCCGCGGTGCGCACCCTCGGCCCGGGCCACGGCCGGCTCATGGACCACGTGCCCGAGGTGATCGACGGGCTGATCGCCCACCGGATGGGCCGTCACGAGCGGGTGGCCGCCGTGCTGTCACGGCGCAGCGCGGGCACGGTCGACCAGTTGCTCGGCGAGGTCTACGGCGACGTGACCGAGCGCCAGCTCCCGGTCGCCCGCTTCTCGCTCTGGGCCCACCTGCGGGCTCTGGCCGAGGAGGGCCGGGCCCGGGCGTCCGGCGTGCCGGCGGGGGAGGACACCATCGAGACCACCTGGGCCGCCGCCTGAGGGACGCCGCCTGAGGGGACACCGCCTGAGGGAGTCCTCCTGAGGGAGTCCTCCTGAGGGCGCCCCCTTGGAGGGACGCCGGTGGGCGTCAGACGCCTCGGGCGTCTCCCTGCGCCACGGCGGCCTCGACCCGCTCGAGCATTCGGGCCGTGCAGCCCTCGGCCTCGACGAGCGGGGCCACTTCCTCGCTCACGACCCGGGCCAGCTCGGCGAAGACGGCGCCGAGCTCGCTGTCCACGGCCAGGGCGACCGGGACCCCGGCGTCGCCGGCGGCGGCCAGGTCGGGGTGCAGCGGGATGGAGCCGACCAGCGGCACACCCAGGCTCTGCGCCAGGCGCCGGCCGCCGCCCGAGCCGAAGAGGGCGTAAGTGGTGCCGTGCTCGCACGTGAAGTCGCTCATGTTCTCGACCACGCCGGCCACCCGCAGGTAGCCGCGCCGGGCCATGTCCGCCGCCCGGGCCGCCACCTTCTGCGCGGCCACCGGCGGCGTGGTCACCACCAGGAGCTCGGTGCGCGGCAGCAGCCGGGCCAGTCCCATCTGGATGTCGCCCGTCCCCGGCGGCAGGTCGATCAGCAGGTAGTCGAGGTCGCCCCAGTGGGCGTCCTGGAGGAACTGCTGCACCGCCCGGTTGAGCACCAGGCCGCGCCACATGATGGCCTGCTCCTCGCCGGCCAGGAAGCCCATGGACAGGACACGCAGGGTGCCGGCGCCGACCCGGCGCTCGAGCGGGACCATCTTGCCGGCGCGGGCCTCGACGTCACCCTCCATGCCGAGGAGGCGGGGGACGGAGAAGCCCCAGATGTCGGCATCGAGCACGCCGACCACGTGACCGCGGGCGGCCAGGGCGACGGCCAGGTTCACGGTGACCGACGACTTGCCGACGCCACCCTTGCCCGAGGCGATGGCCAGCACACGGGCGCTCGGCGGGACCTCGGTCTGCGGTGCGTCCTCGCGGGCCTTCCAGCGCGCCCGGGCCATCACGGCCGCCCGCTCGTCGGCGTCCATGGCGGCCACGCGCACCTCCACCGAGGTCACCCAGTCGAGGGCCCGGGTATGGCTGACGACGTCCTTCTCGATCTGCGTGCGCAAGGGGCAGGCGGCGATGGTCAGCGCCACGTCGACGGTGACCCGGCCCGCCTCCTCGTGGATCGAGCGCACCATGCCCAGGTCGACGATGGTGTCGCCGAGCTCGGGGTCCACCACCTCGCGCAGGCGGTCGCGCACCTCCTCCTCACGGGGCGAGCCCACCGGCAATGGGGCCGGGTCCGGGGCCGGGGCCGCGTGGTCGGAGTCGGGGGTCATGGCGACAATTTACCTGCGTGGCGCCGAATTCAAGGTTGGCCGGCCCCTGTGGCCGCATCGTCGAGCGCCCCGGTAGCATGGTGCCCGAACGCAGCACCGCGCCGGAGCGACCCGGCCAGGGCAGGCAGCGCAACGAGGAGGATCCAGTGACGACCATGTCCACGTCGGTGAACATCGGAAAGAAGCCGGCCCCGGTCACCCTCAGCGACGAGGCCGCGTCCAAGGTGGCCGAGCTGCTGGCCCAGGAGGACGGGGACGACCTCGCCCTGCGCGTGGCGGTCAAGCCGGGCGGCTGCTCGGGTTACAGCTACGAGATGTTCTTCGACACCGAGGTCATGACCGACGACGTGGTGCGCGAGTTCGGTGCGGTAAGGGTCGTGGTCGACGCGGCGAGTGCCGAGCTGCTGACCGGTTCCACACTCGACTTCAGCGACGGCCTCCAGGGCGCCGGCTTCCACATCACGAACCCCAACGCCACCCGCACCTGCGGCTGCGGCTCCTCCTTCAGCTGAGCCCCCGCCCGTCCGGGCGTCGCGTCCCCTGAGCAGCACCACTCCCGACTCCCTCGTCTCCTTCGTCCTGAACGGACGCGAGGTCGCCGTCGCCGACGGCATCTCGCTCCTCGACGCGCTGCGTGAGGACCTGGGGTGCCGTTCCGTCAAGGACGGCTGCAGCCCGCAGGGTCAGTGTGGCTGTTGCACCGTCTGGGTCGACGGGCTGCCCCGGGTGGCCTGCGTGACCCCGGTGCGCCGGGTGGCCGGGCGGGAGGTGACCACGATCGAGGGGATGCCCGCGGCACAGCGGGACCGCTGGGCCGACGCCTTCGTGGCCACCGGGGCCAGCCAGTGCGGGTTCTGCACACCGGGCATCGTGCTGCGCCTGGCCGCGCTCGAGGCGGCCGGCCCGGGTCGTTCGGCGTCGCGGCGCGACGTCGAGGGAGCGCTGCGGGCCCACCTGTGCCGCTGCACGGGTTGGCAGTCCATCCTCGAGGCGGCCGAGCGCGCCCTCGGCCCGGCGGACGGGTCTGCCGAGGCGCCGGGGACGCCCGCGCCGGCCCGCGATCCGTTGCTCGCCGCCTGGCGGGCCCAGCTCGAAGGGCCCGCCTTCCAGACCTCGGGCGCCGACGTGGTGTTGGGCGGCGGCGGGTTCGCCGACGACGGGGCGCCTCCGGGGGCCGCGGTCCAGCTCGGTGCCGACGCCCCGCTCGCCGCGGACCTGCGGTCGGCCCGGGCCGCCACCGGCCGGGTGCAGGGACGCAACAGCACGGTGCCGCTGACCGCCCCGGTGCCGGTCCCCGAAGGCGACTGGTCCCTCACGCTGCAGACGACCTGGGTCGAGCCGGCCTACGTGGAGCCCGATGCCAGCTGGTGCCGCCCGGGCGGCCGGCCGGCCTCCCCGCTGGCCAACGGGGGTGCCTTCGGGGGCAAGCGGCACAGCCCGGTGCCCGGGCTCGCCCGAGCCCGGGCCGACGAGACCGGGGACCCGGCCCGCGTCCTGTGGCGCCGCGAGGACGTCGTGCGTCGCGGCCCCAAGCGGCCCCCGCTGGCCGTGGCCCTGCGCCCCGACGGGACGGGCGTGGTCCGTGTCGGCCGCAGCCCGGGGTCGGCCGACCTGGCGCCCGCCCTGGAACGGGTGCGCGCCCTGTGTCCCGGGATCGAGGTGGAGCAGGTGGAGGTGACCGGACCACCGGTGTCGCCCGAGCTGCGTGGCGCGGTGTGGGCCGAGGTGTTGGCGGCGCGGGCGGCGGTGTCGCCTGCCGCGGGGCCGCCGGGCGAGGGCAGTCCATTCGAGGGCAGCGGAGTATCCGAGGTCACCTGGCCCGGCGCCGGCCGAGCCCGGGTCGCGGTGCGGAGCGGGGCGGGGACCCGGGGACGCGTCGACGTCGAGGTGTGGGCGGGCGAGGTGCTCTGTGCGGTGACCCTGCGTTCGTACGTGTTCGGGGCCGTGCACCAGGCGCTCGGGTTGGTGTGGAGCGAGGGCATCGCGGTCGACGATGCGGGCGAACCGGTGGACCTCACCATCCGGTCCTTCGGGATCCTGGCCGCCAAGGACATGCCCGAGGTCAACGTCACGGTGCACGAAGAGGACCGCTGGCCGGTCAACGGGTCCGACGCCGTGTTCGTCGCCACCCTCGCCGCAGCCTGGTCGGCCGAAGGACGGCCGCCGAGCTGGCCCACCCGCCGGGCCGCCGTGCGGGCGCCTCGAGCGCGACGTGCCAGCATCGTTCGGAGGAAAGGAGCCGTCATGAGTCCAGCCGTCGGTCCGTATGCACCCGTCCGCCGCGTCGGCGACTGGGTGATCACGTCGGGTCAGGTCGGGATGTCCACCGACGAGGACGGCCGGGCCGCGCTGGTCCCGGGGGGGACGTTGGCCGAACTGCGCCAGGCCCTCCAGAACGTGGCCGAGGTGCTGGCCGTCGAGGGCGCCACCCTGCCCGACGTGGTGAAGACGACCCTCTACCTGCTCGACATGGGGGAGTTCGCCGCGGTGAACGAGGTCTGGGTCGAGTACTTCACCGAGAACCGGCCCACCCGGTCCGCCGTGGCCGTGGCGGCGTTGCCGGTCGGAGCCCGGGTCGAGGTCGAGGCCTGGGCCTACGCCCCGCTGGGCTGAGGCGCCGCCGGCGCCGCCGGCGCCACCGTCGCGGCCGGTGAGGGCTCGGTCCTGGCGGCCCCGGCCCCGGCGCCGTTGCGCTGGGCCGCCGCACCCGGGTGCCAGGCCACCTGCCCGAAGCGGTAGCCGACCGAGCGCACGGTCTGGATCAGGTGGGCGTGCTCTTCGCCGAGCTTGGCCCGCAGGCGGCGGATGTGCACGTCGACGGTGCGGGCCCCGCCGTAGTACTCGTAGCCCCAGACCCGGCTGAGCAAGGTCTCGCGGGTGAAGACCTTGGCCGGATGGCCGGCCAGGAAGCGCAGGAGCTCGTACTCCATGAAGGTGAGGTCGAGGACGCGCCCGGCCACCGCGGCCTGGTAGGTCTCGAGGTTCAACATGAGCGGCCCGTACTCGATGATGTCGGGACGCATGCTCTGGCCCGTGCGCCAGAAGAGGTGCTGCAGGCGCGCCACCAGCTCCTCGGGCCGGGCCGGCAGCACGCAGAAGTCGTCGTAGAGGTCGTCGCGCAAGAGGAGCTCGCCCACCTGCTCCTGCCCGATGCAGAAGAGAAGCGGGGTCAGGGGTACCTCGCGCAGGCGCAGGTGCCGGCAGAAGGCCACGGCCGCGGTCATGTCGCCGCCCGCCACCACGAGCGCACCCGAGTAGCCCCTGGTGTAGCCGTCGGGGCCGGGCGCCGCCACCTCGTCGGGGCCGGTCACTCCCTGATGGCCGAGCCCCGCGTTCTGAAGGGCGAGGGTCACCTCGGCGGGCAGGTCGGCGGGGAAGCAGAGAAGCGGGTCCATCGGCAGCGGGCTAGAGCAGGGGGAGGTAGCGATCGAGTTCGAACTGGGTCACTTCGGCCTGGTAGGCCTCCCACTCCTCACGCTTGTTGCGGATGAACCATTCGAAGACGTGGTCCCCGAGCGTCTCGGCCAGGAGCTCGGAGCCCTCCATTTCGTTCACGGCATCGTGCAGGCTCGACGGCAGCCGCTCGATGCCCTTCTTGGCCAGCTCCTTGGGGGTGAGGGTGAAGAGGTTGTCGTCCGCCTCGGGGGGGAGCGGGTAGTCCTCGGTCAACCCGCGCAGCCCGGCGGCCAAGATCACCGCGAAGGTCAGGTAGGGGTTGCAGGCGCTGTCGGGGGCCCGGTACTCGAGGCGGGTCGACTCGGACTTGCCCATCTTGACGACGGGGACACGCACCAGGGCCGAGCGGTTGTTGCGGGCCCAGCTCACGTGGACCGGGGCCTCGTAGCCCCCGATGAGTCGCTTGTAGGAGTTGACCCACTGGTTGCTCACCGCGGTGATCTCGCGGGCGTGGTGCAGCAGCCCCGCGATGAAGCGCCGGGCCACATCGGAGAGCCCGTAGCGGTCGCTCTCGTCGACGAACGCGTTGTGCTCGCCCTCCCACAAGGAGATGTGCGTGTGCATGCCCGAGCCCTGCACCCCGCCCATCGGCTTGGGCATGAAAGAGGCGAACACGCCTTCCTGGCGGGCCATCTCCTTGATCACCATGCGCGTCGTCATGACCGTGTCGGCCATCGTCAGCGCGTCGGTGTAGCGCAGGTCGATCTCGTGCTGGCTGCGCGCGTCCTCGTGCTGGGTGTGCTCGACCGGGATGCCCATCTCCTCGAGCATCAAAACCGAACGCCGGCGCAGGTCGCTCGTCAGGTCGGCCACGGTGAGGTCGAAGTAGGAACCCGAGTCGAGGATGAGGGGGCCCCGGGCGGGATCGGCGTCCGCGAAGTAGAAGAACTCGACCTCGGGCGAGGCGAAGAAGGTGTAGCCGGCCGCCCGGGCCTTCTCCAGCGTCCTCCGGAGGGCGTGCCGGGGATCGCCCTCGAACGGGGTCCCGTCGAGGTTGGCGATGTCGCAGAAGACGCGGGCCACCTGGGCGTCGTCGTGGTGCCAGGGCAGCAGCTGAAAGGTCTTCGGGTCGGGGCGGGCGAGCACGTCGGCTTCTTGGACCCGACTGAACCCGTCGATGGCCGAGCCGTCGAAGGTCATCCCCTCGTCGAGGGCGTCCTCGAGCTCGGTCGAGGTGATGTTGAACCCCTTGGGGGTCCCCAGCACGTCGGTGAACCACAACTGGACGAAGCGGATGCCCCGCTCCTCGACGGTCCGGAGCACGTAGTCGCGCTGGCTTTGCACCGCATGAGTTTCGCATGCCGTGACACCCCTGCTTTTCCCGGCTGACCTCGGGGCCGTCGGGACAGGCCGCCGTGGGTCGCCACCATCGGGGCGACGGAAGGCCCCGGTACTCTGGGGAGATGGCAGATCTGCGCCTGGCCGCCGCGCAGCTCAATACCGTCGTGGGCGATCTGGCGGGGAACGTGGAGCGGGTGCTCGACGCCCTCGCAGCGGCGGAGGCGGCCGGGGCCGACCTCTGCGTGGTGCCCGAGCTCGCCATCCCCGGCTATCCGCCCGAGGACCTCCTCCTCAAGCCGGGCTTCGTGGCCGACAACGTGGCCGCCCTCGAGAAGGTGGCCGCGGCCACCGGTGACTGCGCCATCGTGGTCGGGTTCGTGGCGGCCGCACCCGGCGGACAGGGGCTGGCCAACGCGGCCGCGGTCTGCGCCCGGGGCCGGGTGGCCGGCGTGTACCGCAAGCAGTGCCTTCCCAACTACGGCGTGTTCGACGAGCAGCGCTACTTCGAGCCCGGGACCGAGCCGCCGACGCTCTTCCAGGTGGCCGGGGCCTGGGTGGGCGTCTCGATCTGCGAGGACGTGTGGTTCGAGGACGGACCGGTGGCCCACGCCGGCCGGGCCGGAGCCGACGTGGTGGTGAACCTCAACGCCTCGCCCTACAACCGAGGCCGGCGCCGCGAGCGCCTGGCCATGCTCGAGGCGCGGGTGGCCGAGGCCGGCTGCGCCATCGCCTATGTCAACCAGGTCGGCGGCCAGGACGAGCTCGTCTTCGACGGCGACTCGCTCGTCGTCGGGGCCGACGGCACCCTGGTCGCCTCGGGCGCGCAGTTCGCCACCGACTTCGTCGTCGTCGACCTGCCGCTCGGGCCGCGGCGCACCCGGACGGTGACCGAGCTCCTCCCCCGGGTGCACGTCACCGACGAGCGCGAGACCGACCGACCCACGTGGGCGCCGCCGCCCGTCCGCCCGGCGCTGAGCGACCAGGCCGAGGTCTACGCCGCCCTCGTCCTGGGCACCCACGACTACCTGTCCAAGAACGGTTTCTCCGAGGCGGTGATCGGCCTGTCGGGCGGGATCGACTCCTCGCTGGTGGCCACCGTGGCGGTGGACGCACTGGGCCCGGCCCGGGTGCACGGCATCGCCATGCCCTCGCGGTACTCGAGCGACGGGTCGCGCCAGGACGCCGAGGGCCTGGCCCAACGCCTGGGCATCGATCTCAAGGTCGTGCCGATCGAGGAGGCCCACGTGGCGTTCTCCTCGATGCTGGCGCCGGTGCTCGGGCGCGAACCCTTCGGGCTCACCGACGAGAACCTCCAGTCGCGCCTGCGCGGCGTGCTCCTCATGGCGGTGTCGAACGCCAAGGGGTGGATCGTGCTCACCACAGGCAACAAGAGCGAGATGGCGACCGGCTACTCGACGCTCTACGGTGACTCCGCGGGCGGGTTCGCCGTGATCAAGGACGTGCCCAAGACGCTTGTCTACGAACTGTGCCGGTACCGCAACACGCAGGCCGTGCTCGAAGGACTGCCCGGACCCATCCCCGACAGCGTGCTGGACAAGCCGCCGTCGGCCGAGCTGCGGCCGGACCAGCGCGACGACCAGTCGCTCCCGCCCTACGAGGAGCTCGACCCCGTGCTCCAGGGCTACGTCGAGCGCGACCGCACGGCGGCCGAACTCGTGGCCGAGGGGTTCGACCCGGCCGTGGTCGACCAGGTGGTGCGACTGGTCGACGGCGCCGAGTACAAGCGGCGCCAGAACCCGCCGGGCGTGCGCATCACGACGAAGGCCTTCGGCAAGGACCGCCGGATGCCGATCACGAACCGCTACCGCTCCTCGGCGCTCGAGGAGTCCGGTGGTGGCTGAGGACGAGCCGGCGGGCTGGCGTGGGATCGACGCGCTGGCCGCGCTGGTCGGGCACTACGGCTGGCTCGAATGGCGCCTCTTCGAGCTGACCGGGGTCTGGGCAGCTCGCCCGGGCGGGGAGGCCGAGTTCGCGGTGTGGTGCGCCGCCACGGCGCGCCGCCACGGGGACCTGGCCACCCGCTGGGCCGAACGCCTTCCCGTGCGGGCGGGGGTCGACGCCGGCGCGCTGGTCCGGGCTCCGTCGTCACAGTTGGACGCCGCGCTGGAACGCCTCGGTGAGCTCGACGATGCCGGGGCGGCCCTGAGCGTCCTGGTGTCAGCCGTGTTGCCCTGGCTGGGAGAGATCTACCGGGCCCATCTGGAAACGGCCTCGCCGGTGCGCGAGGCCCCGGTGGCCGAGGTTCTGGTGGAATCCCGCCGAAATGCCGTCGGGGAGACCCGGTCCGGGCGTTCCGTTGTGCGCAATTTGGGTGTCGGGGCCGAACCTGCTGCGCGGGCGGCGGATCTGGTGACGGTTTTCGAACAGGTCTTCGACAACGTCTGCGTTTTCCCTGCTGTGCGTTGATCTTGACAACTCCATTACACTGTCTGCGCAGCCGAGAAACGCCAAGACGGGCGCCAGCTGCCTCAAACGAGCGCGAACACGGCCGGCGAGTCTCCACGCCTGGGCCCTTTTGGAAGGATAGAGGCAACCAACTTGGCGAAGGAACGAATTGAGCGCGACGACGAAGACCTCGTACGCCTCTATCTGACAGACATCGGTCAGTACCCATTGCTGACCAAGGACGACGAGGTCCGGCTCGCCCAGGCCATCGAGGCCGGACGGGCCGCCGAGGGCGACGTCGCCAAGGCGCCCAAGGGCCTGACCACGGCCAAGAAGCGCGAGCTGCGCCGGGCCGTCATGGAAGGCGAGCAGGCTCAGCAGACGTTCGTGCAGTCGAACCTCCGTCTGGTCGTGTCGATCGCCAAGAAGTACCAGGCGTCGGGCCTGCCCCTGCTCGACCTGATCCAGGAGGGCAACCTCGGCCTGATGCACGCCGTCGAGAAGTTCGACTGGCGCAAGGGCTTCAAGTTCTCCACCTACGCCACGTGGTGGATCCGCCAGGCCATCACCCGAGGCATCGCCAACACCGGGCGCACCATCCGCCTGCCCGTGCACGCCGGTGACACGCTGGCCCGGGTGCAGAAGGCACAGGCCCGTCTCGAGCTCAAGCTGGGCCGCCCGGCCACGCTGGCCGAGCTCGGCGTCGAGGTCGAGATGCCCGAGGACAAGCTGGTCGAGGCCCTCCGTTTCCGCGCCGAGCCGCTGTCGCTCTCCGAACCCCTCCGCGAGGACGGGGACGCCGAGCTGGGCGACGTGGTCGAGGACCGCTCCGCCGAGTCGCCCTTCGAAGTGGCGGCGGTCTCCTTGCTGCCCGACGAGATCGGCCGGCTGCTCTCACCGCTCGACGAGCGTGAGCGCGAGATCCTGCGCCTGCGCTTCGGACTGGACCGGGGTGAGCCCCGGACGCTCGAGGAGGTCGGCGAGCACTTCAACCTGACCCGGGAGCGCATCCGTCAGATTGAGGCGAGGGCGATGTCCAAGCTTCGCCACCCGTCCTCGGACACCGGCGCCCGGGACCTGCTCACCGTCTGAGCGCTCGGGTACCGGGGCCGCTGCGTCAAACACGCCCGCGGCGCCCGCCTAGGATCGGCTCCATGAAGAAGCTGCTGATCCTCGCCATCCTGGTTGCCATCGGCGTCGTCGCCGCTCGTCGTCTGCGCGAGGCGTAGACAAGCGTCCGGGCGCCGGCCCGGGCTCTTCATCAAGAGCGACGCGGACGTTACGCGGCGCGCCGTCCCGTCGGGCCGGCCAGGTGGCGGCCCTTCATTCCGCGGCGCCACAGGATGAGGGCGGCACCGGCTAGTGCGAGGCTCGTCGTCACCACCGGCGTGGTGCGGCCGACGCGGTCGCGCAGGCGGATCGGCTTGGTGAAGTTCCGCATCTCCCAGCCGCGCTCGCGGGCCACCTTGGCCAGGGCGCGGTCGGGATTCACCGCCACGGGACGGCCGACCGCCTCGAGCATGGGGAGATCGGTGGCCGAGTCCGAGTACGCGCTGCTGGCCGAAAGATCGAGGCCGGTGCGCTCGGCCAACTCGCGTATGGCGCACGCCTTGGCCTCGCCGTAGGCGTAGAAGGCCATCCGCCCGGTGTAACGCCCCTGCTCGTCCACCTCGCCGCGTGAGCAGATGGCCCCGTCCACGCCGAGCAGGTCGGCCAGGGGCAGCACGATCTCCTCGGGCGATGCCGACACCAGATAGACGCGGTGGCCCGCGGCCCGGTGCAGCTCCATCAGCTCGAGCGCCTCGGCGTACATGATCGGCTCGATCGTCTGCAGCATCGTCTCGCGCACGATCTGGCGCACCTGGGCCCTGTCCCAGCCCCGGGTGATGGCCAGCATGGATTCGCGCACCCGTACCAGGCGGTCCTCGTCGGCCCCGAAGTAGAGGTAGATGAGCTGCGACACGGCGGCCCGGGCCACCAGGCGCCGGTTGATGAGGCCGCCTTTCATGAAGGGCCGACCGAAGGCGGCGATGGAGGCGCGATCGATGACCGTCTTGTCGAGATCGAAGAAGGCCGCCTCCATGTCTCACATGGTACGGGCGGAGGGCACCCCGGCTTGAGCCACCGTGACGGTTGGTCGTCCCGGGCGCGAACACACGGGGCCCGTGAATTGGGCCGTTCGGCGGTTGCGGAAAGGTTGCCTAGAGCCCGGACGCGATGAAGGCCGCGTGCACGGCGTCCTCGGCGTCGGCCGTGACGAGCACGAGCACCTCGTCGCCGGACTGGAGCGTGGTGTCGCCCCGGGGCACGACGAGACGGTCGCCCCGGACCACCGCCACGACGACGGCGTCGCGCGGGAACTCGAGATCGGCGATGGCGGTGTCGTTGGCCGGGGAGTCTTCGGCCAGCGTGATCTCGACCAGGTGGGCGGCGCCCCCCTGGAACTGGAGGAGGCGGACGAGCGCGCCCACCGAGACGGCCTCCTCCACCAGCGCGGTCAGCAGCTGGGGCGTCGAGACCGAGACGTCCACCCCCCAGCTCTCGTTGAAGAGCCACTGGTTCTTCGGGTGGTTGACCCGGGCCACCACCCGGGGCACGGCGAACTCCTGCTTGGACAGGAGCGAGATGACGAGGTTGTCCTCGTCATCGCCGGTCGCCGCCACGACCACGTCGACCGTGGCCAACCCCGCCGCATCGAGTGAGGAGACCTCACAGGCGTCGGCGGCGATCCAGGTGATGTCGAGGGTCGGCCGCAGGCGCTCGACGAGATCGGGATCCTGCTCGAGCACCAGCACGTCGTGTCCGCTGTGCATGAGGTCGGCGGCGATGGCGGTGCCGACGCTGCCGGCGCCGGCGATGGCGACCCTCACGAGGCCGCGTCGTTGTGGTGCCCGACAGCGCCGGACAGCGTCCAGTCGAGTTCCTTGCGGGCGTCGTCGAGCACGGCGAGGTGCAACACATCGCCCTCCTGGCCGACGAGCTCGCGGGCGTCGAGGCGCGGTGCTCCGGAGCGGGTGACGGCGATGAGCGAGACGTGACCGGGGACCTCGATGTCGCGCAGCGGCCGGCCGGCCCAGGCGTCGGGGAGCGAGCGGTCGAGGAGGGAGAGCCGCCCGCTGGCGTCGGACCAGTCGCCGGTCGTCTCCTCCGGGAGCAAGCGCCGGCGGACCTGATCGATGGTCCACGTCACCGTGGCCACGGTCGGGATGCCGAGCCGCTGGTAGATCTCGGCCCGTCGCGGGTCGTAGATACGGGCCACGACGTGAGGGATCTTGTAGGTCTCCCGGGCGATGCGCACGGTCAGGATGTTGGTGTTGTCGCCGCTCGTCACGGCGGCCAGCGCCCCGGCCTCGAGCGCCCCCGCCTTCTCGAGGTCGTCGCGGTCGAAGCCCGAACCGACGATGCAGGGGCCGTCCCAGTCCTTCAGGCGCCGGAAGGCCCGCGGTGACCTGTCCAGGACCGCCACGGAGTGGCCCTCTTTGCTCAGGAGGACGGCCAGGCCCGAACCCACCCGGCCGCAACCGACGACGACGACGTGCACGGCCACAGTGCAACACGCCCGCCCGCGTCGCGCAAAGGCAGTCCAGGCTGGGCACAGGTTTGCTTCTACTGTGTGGCGGTGGCCACCCCGACGGCGCCGACCTCGTCGCCCGCTGACGATCGCGAGGCGGGCGCCGCGCCGGCCTCACACCGGCCCACGATGCCGCTGCCCGGACCGGCCGCGGCCGAGATCCCCGAGTCGCGCCGCTACCGGCTGAAGAACCGTCTGCTCGGACCGCCGCTCGTGACCGAGCAGCTGGCCTCGGAACGCCTGAGCAAGCCGATCGCCCTCGGCGTGCTCTCGCCCGACTGCATTTCGTCCTCGGCCTACGGCACCGAGCAGATGCTGACGCAGCTGGTGCCCTACGTCGGCCTGGCCGCCTTCACGCTCGTGGTGCCGATCACCCTGGCCATCCTCGGCGTCCTGTTCTTCGTCACCCTCTCGTACCTCGAGGTGATCCAGCTCTACACGAAGGCGGGCGGTTCCTACGTGGTGGCCCGGGACAACTTCGGTCCGCGGGTCGCGCAGATCGCCGCGGTGGCGCTCCTCATCGACTACACGGTGACCGTCGCCGTGCAGACCTCGGCCGGCACGGCCGCGCTGACCAGCGCGGTGCCCAGCCTGGCCAACACTCTCGACACCGTCGTCATCACCGTCGCCGTCGTCCTCGTCCTGCTCTACGGCAACCTGCGCGGCATCCGGGAGGCGGGCAGCTTCTTCGCCATCCCCACCTACTTCTTCATCTTCTCGCTCGCTTCGGTGATCATCGTCGGCTTCGTCAAGGAGGCACTGGGCCAGCTGCACCAGATTCCGCTGCCCCCGTCGAACCAGGTGTTCGGGGGAAAGATCGGGACACCCGGTTCGGGCTGGCTCATGGGCCTCGCCTTCATTTCGCTGCTGCGCTCCTTCGCCAACGGTGGCTCGTCGCTCACCGGCCTCGAGGCCATCTCCAACGGGGTGAGCAGCTTCCGGCGGCCCGAGGCCAAGAACGCCCGCCAGACCCTGGTCGTGATGAGTACGACGCTGGGGATCCTGGTCCTCGGGGTGACAATGCTGGCCAAGTGGACGCACGCCGTCCCGTACCAGGTCGGAAGCCCTACGGTGGTGTCCCAGGAGGTCAAGGCGGTCTTCGGCACGAGCCCGCTCGGCCACCTCGGCTTCTACGTGGTGCAGCTGGCCACCATGTTGATCCTCTACACGGGCGGGAACACGAGCTTCAACGGGTTCCCGTACCTGGCCAGCTTCGTGGCCGGCGACGCCTTCTTACCTCGCCAGCTGACCCGCCGCGGGCACCGCCTGGCCTTCTCGAACGGGATCCTGGTGCTCACGGGGGTGGCCCTGGCCCTCATCCTCGTCTACCGGGCCTCGCTCAACGGGCTGGTCGCCCTCTACGCCATCGGCGTCTTCACCGGGTTCACCATGGCCGGCTCGGGCATGGTCAAACACCACCTTGTGGCCCGCGAGGGGCATTGGCGACGCAGCATCGCCGTCAACGGCTTCTCGGCGTTCCTCTCTTTCAGCGTCGTCCTGATCTTCGCCGTGGCCAAGTTCACGGAGGGCGCGTGGCTCATCGTGGTCGTCGGGCCGCTCCTCTACATCGGCCTCATCCGGTTGCACCACCAGTACGGGGAGGAGGCCGAGCTGCTCGAGACCGGCGTGGTCGAGGTGTCCGAGACCCCGATCCTGCGGCGCCATGTCGTCGTGGTCCTCGTGGACCGTCTCGACGCCGCCACCGCCCGGGCACTGCAGTACGCCCGCACCCTCGCCCCTGACGACCTGAGGGCGGTGCACTTCGACATCGACACCAAGGCAGCCCGTGAGCTCGAGGAGGAGTGGGGACGGCTCGGCCTGTCGCGCCTTCCGCTCGACATCATCGAGTGCCCAGACCGGCGACTGGGCCGGGCCGCGGTCGAGTTGGTGGCCGACGCCACGCTCGACGGCGACACCGAATGCACGGTGCTCCTGCCCCGGCGGGCCTTCGCCCGGGGCTGGCAGCGCTTCCTGCACGACCGCACGGCCGACAAGATCGCCGCCGTCCTCGGACAGGTGCCGCACGTGAGCGCCACGATCGTGCCCTTCAACGTGGCCGGCCACTACGGCGACCAGGTCCGTCGCTACGGCCGTTCGGTCCAGGAGCGGGCGCGTCGGGGTGAATTCGATGGTGAGACCATCGACGCCGAGGGTCGCACCGGCCTCGACCGCCAGGGCCGGCGCGACGGGCCGAAGCGGCGGGCCGCGCTGCTGGCCGCCGACCAGACGTTGGCACGGCGGGCGGGCGCCACGACACCGATCGCCGCGGTCGTGCCGCGCCAGCGGGTGCGGGTGGCCGGCCGGGTGAAGTCGGTCCGGGTGCAGCCCCGGGCCGGGACGCAGAATCTCGAGTGCGTGCTGAGCGACGGCTCGGGGGGCTTGCTGCTCGTCTTCCAGGGCCGGCCCAAGATCGCGGGTATCGAACCCGGGGCCCGGCTGGTGGCCGAGGGCATGGTCGGGACCTGGGGTCGGCGGCCGGCCATGCTCAACCCCTCCTTCGAGCTGGTCCAGGGGGCGCCGGTCGATCCGGCCGAGGGTTGACGGCGCTCCAGGCCCCTCCGGCGCAGGAAATCCGAATGAAATTGCCCCTGGGGGCGCCCAGTCGCTAACGTCCCCACGGCCCGGAAACGGGTGCGCCGGGTTGGCGCGCTCCCCGACCGGACTTACGACATCGACCAACACGGTGCCGGCCGCTGCCGCACCGGGGGAGGACGGCGGCTCCGCCCCCACCCCGCAGAACCTGAAGACGAAGAAAGGGCACACCGGGAATGATCAATCTCCTCGCAGCCGACGGTGGCTATCAGGCCTTCCACCTCGGCGGGACTGACAAGACCTGGCTCTACATCTGCCTGGCCGCTGGGATCGTGGGCATCGCCTCGGGTCTGCTGCTGGCGCGCAACGTCCTCGCGGCCGACCAAGGCACACTGAAGATGAGGGAGATCGCCACGGCGATCCAGGAGGGCGCCGAGGCGTTCCTGGCCCGCCAGTTCCGGGCCATCGTGATGATCATCATCCCGCTGGCCATCCTCATCTTCTTCACGGCCACCAAGGTGGTGAAGCCCGACGGCGGTATCGCGCTCAGTTTCCAGCAGGACGGCCTGTACCGGGTC
The DNA here is from genome assembly GCA_963809715.1 of uncultured Acidimicrobiaceae bacterium. Taxonomy (GTDB): domain Bacteria; phylum Actinomycetota; class Acidimicrobiia; order Acidimicrobiales; family RAAP-2; genus Bog-473. The sequence continues at coordinate 22,237 of CAWEKO010000005.1, forward strand.
ATCTGCTTCCTCTTCGGGGCCGCCTTCTCCGGTCTCACGGGCTTCATCGGCATGAGCATCGCCGTGCGGGGCAACGTCCGCACCGCCGCCGCTGCCTCCAAGGGCGGTGGCATGGCCGCCGCCCTCCGGGTGGCCTTCCGCACCGGCGCCGTCACCGGCATGCTCTGCGTGGGGCTGGGCCTCGCCGGCGCCACCGCCATCGTCCTGATCTTCCAGAACTCGGCCACCGCGGTCCTGATCGGGTTCGCGTTCGGCGCCTCGTTGCTCGCGCTCTTCATGCGTGTCGGCGGCGGCATCTTCACCAAGGCGGCCGACGTCGGCGCCGACCTGGTGGGCAAGGTGGAAGCGGGCATCCCCGAGGACGACCCGCGCAATGCGGCGACCATCGCCGACAACGTGGGCGACAACGTGGGCGACTGCGCCGGCATGGCGGCGGACCTCTTCGAGTCCTACGAGATCACCATCATCTCGTCGTTGATCCTCGGCTACTCGGCCTTCCGGACGATCGGTCACAACCCCACGGCCGCAGTCCTCTATCCCCTCATTGTGCCGGCCATCGGCATTTTCGCTTCGGTGATCGGCATCGTGGTCGTGCGCTACCGCAACGGCGACAAGACGGCGCTCGCCGCGATCAACCGGGGGTTCTGGCTCTCCGCTGCGCTGACGGTGATCGGCGCCTTCCTGGTGGCGCAGTACTACGTGCACGACCTCAAGGTCTTCTGGGCCGTCCTGACGGGGGTGGTCCTCTCGCTGGTGGCCAGTCAGATCACCGAGCAGTTCACCTCCACCGAGCGCGGGCCCGTGAAGGAGATCGCCGCCTCGGCTCGCACCGGTCCGGCCACCACGGTGCTCGCGGGCATCTACATCGGACTCGAGTCGTCGGTGTGGGCCATCGTCGCCATCGCCATCGCCATCGGCGTGGCCATCGGCCTGGGCGACGGCAACATCGAACTGACCTTCTACTTGATTGCCCTCATCGGCATCGGTCTGCTGGCCACGGCCGGCATGGTGGTGTCAGAGGACAGCTTCGGACCGGTGTCGGACAACGCGGCGGGTATCGCCGAGATGTCGGGCGAGTTCACCGGTGACGCCGAGCGGATCATGGTGAGCCTCGATGCCGTGGGCAACACGACCAAGGCCATCACCAAGGGTGTGGCCATCGGTTCGGCCGTGATTGCGTCGGTGGCCCTTTTCGCGTCGTTCATCGAAACGATCGGCCAACAGATTCCCAGCCTCCACGCCACGGGATCCAAGCTCTTCAGTGTGATTCAGATCAATGTGGCCAATCCGACCACGTTCATCGGGCTCCTGATCGGCGGCTCCATCGCCTTCCTCTTCTCGTCGCTGGCCATCCGGGCCGTGGGCCGCTCGGCGGGGACGGTCGTGCTCGAGGTGCGTCGCCAGTTCCGTGAGCACCCGGGGATCATGGATTACACAGAGAAGCCGGAGTACGGGCGGGTGATCAGCATCTGCACGGCGGCGGCCCAGCGCGAGTTGGCCACACCGGCCCTGCTGGCCATCCTGACCCCGGTCATCGTGGGCTTCGGCATCAACTATCTGGCGCTCGGGGCCTTCTTGGCCGGCACCATCCTGACGGGACAGCTCATGGCCAACACGTTGTCGAACTCGGGTGGCGCCTGGGACAACGCCAAGAAGTTCATCGAGGACGGCAACGAGGGCGGCAAGGGCTCGGAGGCGCACAAGGCCGCGGTGATCGGCGACACCGTGGGTGACCCCTTCAAGGACACCGCCGGTCCGGCGCTCAACCCGATGATCAAGGTCATGAACCTGGTGTCGTTGCTGATTCTCCCCGCCGTGATCACGCTGCGCCACAACACCGGTGCCCGCCTGGCCATCGCCGGGGTGTCGCTGGTCATCCTGTTGGCGGCGCTGGCGTTCTCGAAGCGGGCCGGCGAGGCCATGGACTCGGATGCGGGAGTCGATTCGACAGTGGCCGTGGCGGCGCCGGTTGCCTCGGTCGATTGACCTGGTCAGGGGCCCAGTAAGGCGCACCTCGACGGGGTCGTCGCATTCGGGCGCTCTTGACAGGCGGATGGGATGCCCGCACTCTGTGGCTCATCATGCCCTCTGATTTCCCGCTCCGACCTGCCCTCCACGGGGTGAGCCATGGGTAAGGCACTCGTCATCGTCGAGTCGCCGGCCAAGGCGCGCACGATCGGCGGGATGCTCGGCCCCGACTTCATCGTCGAGTCCTCGGTCGGGCACATCCGCGATCTGCCCCGCGGTGCCGACGAGGTCCCGGCCGCCTACAAGGGCGAGTCGTGGGCACGTCTGGGCGTCGACGTCGACAACGGCTTCAAGCCTCTCTACGTCGTGTCTGCGCCGAAGAAGTCGGTCGTGGCCAACCTGAAGAAGCTCCTCAAGGGAGCCGACGAGCTCTACCTGGCCACCGACGAAGACCGCGAGGGGGAGTCGATCGCCTGGCACCTGTCCGAGGTGCTGTCGCCGACCGTCCCGGTGAAGCGGATGGTGTTCCACGAGATCACGCCGACCGCGATCGCCCGCGCCGTCGAGGAGTGGCGCGATCTCGACCGCCGCCTTGTCGATGCCCAAGAGGCGCGGCGCATCCTCGACCGCCTCTACGGCTACGAGGTCTCACCGGTGCTCTGGCGCAAGGTGATGCCCCGCCTGTCCGCCGGCCGGGTGCAGAGCGTGGCCACGCGGATGGTGGTCGAGCGCGAGCGAGCCCGCATGCGATTCCGCTCCGCCACCTGGTGGGGCATCGACGGCACGTTCGCCAACGCGGCCGCCCCGGCCGGCTTCGGTGCCGCACTGGTCAGCCTGGGCGGCACGGCCGTCGCGACCGGCAAGGACTTCGACGAGCAGGGAGCCCAGACGGGCAAGAGCGAGGTCCGGGTCCTGGGCGAGGAGGAGGCCACCTCGGTGGCCGGCGCGCTGGCCGGGCAGACCTTCACCGTGAGCTCGGTGACCGAGCGCCCCTTCCGGCGCTCGCCGGCACCCCCCTTCATGACTTCGACGCTGCAGCAGGAGGCCGGGCGCAAGCTCCGCTTCAGCGCGCAGCGGGCCATGCAGGTGGCCCAGCGCCTCTACGAGCAGGGCTACATCACCTACATGCGCACCGACTCGACCACGTTGTCCGACGAGGCGCTCACCGCGGCCCGCAACCAGGCCCGCGAGATGTACGGGGACGCCTTCGTGCCCGACGCGCCGCGGCGCTACGAGCGCAAGGTCAAGAACGCCCAGGAGGCCCACGAGGCAATTCGTCCGTCTGGTGAGACCTTCCGCACCCCCAGTCAGGTCGGGCGCGCCCTGTCGGGGGACGAGCTCCGCCTCTACGAGTTGATCTGGATGCGCACCGTGGCCTCGCAGATGAACGACGCCACCGGGACCAGCGCACAGTTGCGACTGGTGGCCGACGTTCCCTCGGGCCTCGCCGTGGGCCAGCAGGCCGAGTTCTCGGCCAGCGGCCGGGTGATCACCTTCGCCGGCTTCCTCCGTGCGTACCAGGAGGGCCGCGACGAGGACGACCCCGACACCGACAGCGCGGACGAGATGGTGCTGCCCGCGCTGCGCGAGGGTGACCGGGTCAACGGCACCGACTTCGTCCCGGGCTCGCACTCCACCCAGCCACCGGCGCGCTACACGGAAGCCTCGTTGGTCAAGGCCATGGAAGAGCTCGGCGTGGGGCGACCCTCCACGTACGCCAGTGTCATCTCGACCATCCTCGACCGCGGCTACGTGTGGAAGAAGGGGACGGCGCTCGTACCAAGCTTCACCGCCTTCGCGGTGGTCGGGCTGCTCGAGCGCTACTTCACCAACCTGGTCGACTACGGGTTCACCGCGTCCATGGAGGACGACCTCGACGGGATCGCATCGGGCAGCGGGGAGGCCCTGCCCTGGCTGACCCGCTTCTACTTCGGCAGCGGGGCCCCGGGCGCGATGACGAGCGACGGCTCGGCGGTGGACCTCGGCCTGAAGGCCACGGTGGCGGCCCACCTGAGCGAGATCGATGCCCGTGAGGTCAACTCGATCCCGCTGGGCGAGGGCAGCGACGGCGAGCAGATCGTGGCCCGGGTCGGGCGCTACGGGCCCTATCTGCAGCGCGGGGAGGACCGGGCCTCGATCCCCGACGACGTGGCACCGGACGAGCTGACCGTCGAGCGAGCCGAGGAGATCCTGGCCGCACCCTCGAACGACCGTGTCCTCGGCACCGACCCTGAGAACGGGCTCGACGTGCAGGTGAAGGCCGGGCGTTTCGGTCCCTATGTGCAGGTGGGCGACCTGACCGAGGGCGGGGAGAAGCCACGGACGGCGTCACTGTTCTCCACCATGGACCCGGCCACGTTGACCTTCGAGCAGGCCCTGGAGCTGCTGCGCATCCCGCGGACGGTCGGGACCGATCCCGAAACCGGCGAGGATGTCGTTGCGCACAACGGCCGCTTCGGGCCCTACCTCAAGCGGGGCACCGACACGCGCAGCCTGACCAGCGAGGAGCAATTGCTCACGGTCACGCTGGACGAGGCCCGCGCCCTCTTCGCGCAGCCCAAGCAGCGGCGAGGCCGGGCCGCCGCCGCGCCGCTGCGCGAGCTCGGCCCCGACCCGACGACCAATCTGCCCGTCGTGGTGAAAGAGGGTCGCTTCGGTCCCTACGTGACGGATGGCACCACCAACGCCAGCCTGCGCAAGGGGGACGTGGTGGAGACGATCGACATGGACCGGGCCTCCGAGCTCCTGGCCGAACGCCGGGCCGCCGGTCCGTCCACCCGCAAGAAGAAGTCTGCGGCCAAGAAGGCGCCGGCCAAGAAGAAGGCGACGGCGAAGAAGGCCACCGCCAAGAAGAGCACGGCGAAGAAGACGACGGCCAAGAAGGCGTCCGCCGCCAAGAAGGCGGGTGCGACGGCCGATGCGGACGAGTCCCCCAGCATGAAGGCCCCACTGAGCGAACCGTTCTGACATGCCGGCCCGAGGACGCCTCCTCGCGCTCGAGGGCATCGACGGGAGCGGCAAGTCGACCCAGGCCCGGGCGCTGGCCGAGACACTCGGCGCCCTGTTGACCCATGAGCCGGGGGCGACGCCGGTCGGCCGGACCCTGCGCCGGCTCGTGCTCGACCCTGAGGAACCAGCTCTGGCACTGCGCACCGAGGCGCTCCTCATGGCGGCCGACCGGGCCCAGCACGTGGCCGCCGTGGTGGAGCCCGCGCTGGCCGCCGGTTCCTGGGTGGTGAGCGACCGCTACTCGGGCTCGACCATCGCCTACCAGGGCTACGGCCGGGGTCTGCCCGCCGACGAGCTGGCGACCCTGGTGGCCTTTGCCGCGGGCGGGCTGTCCGCCGACCTCTCGATCCTGGTCGACGTGGAGGTCGAGGTGGCGGCGGCGCGGCTGGCGGCCGCCGGCAAGGGGGACCGCCTCGAGCGCTTGGGCACCGACTTCGCGTCCCGGGTCCGCGAGGGGTTCTTGACCCAGGCCGTGGCCGACCCCGAGCATTGGGTCGTGGTCGACGGCACGGAGGACGTGGCCGCGCTGACGGCGCATATCGTCGCGGCCGTGCACGATCGACTGGGCGACCCGCCGGCCACGACCCCGTGAGCGAAGAACGACCCGCACCGTCCCTGTTCTCCGGCGTGATGGGCCAGGAGGAGGCGGTGGCTTCGCTGCTCGCCGCCGCGATCAATCCGGTGCACGCCTATCTCTTCGTCGGCCCTTCGGGCAACGGGGGACTGGCCGCCGCCTCGGGCTTCGCCGCCGCGCTGCTCTGTCCCGACGGGGGATGCGGAACCTGTGCCACCTGCCAGGCGGCTCTGGCCGGAACGGCGCCCGACCTCCACGTCATACGGCGCAGCGGTGCCACCGTGTCGAAGGAGATGATGCGCCAGGTGGTGACGTTGGCACACCACCGCCCGCTGGTGTCGGCACGCCAGGTGATCGTGGTGCGCGACATGCATCTGGTGCTTGACCGGGCGCCGGTCCTGCTCAAGGCGCTCGAGGAGCCGCCGGGCGAGACCGTGTTCGTCCTCCTGGCCGACGAGATGAACAGCGACCTGGTGACGATCGCCAGTCGCTGCGTCACGGTGCCCTTCCCGCAGGTGCCGCGCGACGCTTTGCTGCACTGGCTCGAGGATGCCGGCGTCGCACCCGAGTTGGCCGCGGCGGTGACCGACAGCAGCGGGGGCAACCCGGAACGGGCCCGGGTGATGGTGGAGGACTCCGACGTGGCGGCCCGGGTGGCGTTGTGGTCGTCGGTACCCGACGCCCTGACCGGCTCCGGCACCACGGCGGCCTTGCTGGTCCGGCACGTGATCGAGTCGGCTGACCGCGCCGTCGAGCCGCTTCGGGTGGCGCACCAGCGTGAGCTCGAGACGCTGACCGAGGCGGCCAAGGAGATGGGCGAGCGCTCGCTGCCGGGTCGCAAGGAAATTGTGGACCAGTACCAGCGTGAGGAGCGCCGCTTCAGGGTGGACGCACTGCGGGCAGGGCTGGGCGTTCTGGCCCGGACCTACCGGTCCCAGGTCGCCGGGGCCGTGCGCGGGGGAGCCGCCGGAGTGGGTGACCAGGACGTGCAGGCCGCCGCCGCGGCGGTCGATCTCATCACGGAGGTGACCCAGGCGCTGCCCCGCAACCCGAACGAGACCCTGCTGCTCCAGTCGCTCTTCGTCCGGCTGGCCGCACTCGCCGCCTGAACGGACCTCTCGCCGGGGTCGGGCCGGAGCCGGTCAGGAAAGCCGAGGGGGTCTGTTTGCCCGAGTCGGTCGGTCACGGCCATGTCAGGCCTGGTCAGGTCCGCCCGCAGTGCGGCGGCACGGGCGACCTTCAGGGCGATTGTTCGGCGGCACTACGGAGCGGCCGTCGCTCAGGGTCTCCGACGTCCTCGGCGCGACTCCGGGGGTCTCTGTCAGGCCGGTTACCCTTAATCGGGTAATTGTGACGTATTGCCACGTGCAGCTTGCTGCTGGGCGCTGGAGCTGAAAATCTCCAACGACCATCCAACGCCAACAAGCATCGCTCACGGTGATAATTCGTGAAACCGTAGAAAAGGGCACCGAAAGTCCTGTAAGTCAGCCGCAAATCCAAGTTTTCGCCTGGGTAGCTCAGTCGGTAGAGCAGCGCACTCGTAATGCGCAGGTCAGGAGTTCGAATCTCCTCTCAGGCTCCAGGTCAGAGGCAATATTTGCCCTGACAAACCTTTCGGACACGCTCTGTCCAAACACGCGTCCCAACAATTTCGGGAGAACAGCGAAATACGCGATCTCGCTCCGCCCGGCGAGAGAGAGGGTGCGCTAGCGCTGATGTTCCAAGCTGAAAGTTGTCAACAATCTGTCCAACGACCGTTTGCATTGGCGGTTGACGGCGACCCATAGTTGGTGCGGGCGGTCTAGCGAACTTCATTCCGTCTTGACGACATCGGAATTCCGACACAAATGGGGGAGCACGGCACTCGAAAGGTGCCGGGTTCGGGACTACGGAGGCATCGAGACGAATGAGACATACGGCGAGAAAATTTGGCGCGGGGCCCCTTCGGCTGGGTGTCGGATCAGCTCTGGTCCTGGCCGGGATGGCGTTGTTGGCAGCGCCGGCAAGCGCAGCCACTGCAACGAGCACCGCAGTGACGGAGTCGTCGGGAGCGGTGACCGGTGCTCCGGTTACCTTCACGGCAACAGTGACCCATGGGGCGTCCGCGGTCCCGACCGGGACGGTCGTGTTCATGGTCACGGGCATGGACGCAGCGCCTTTCACCTGCGACGGCGGAAATACCGCGACCCTGTCGCCCAACGGAAGCGGCCCGGGCTCGGTGGCCACCTGCAGCTTCGCCGGCGGCCTCCAGGCGAGCGACTCCAGCTATCAGGTCACGGCCGATTACAGCGGTGACGGCACCTTCAACGCGAGCAGCGGCATGCTCAGCGCCAACATCAACCGGGGTGCAACCAGCACGGCGCTCATCTCGTCGTCGAACCCGACGGTCTCCGGACAGCCGGTGACTTACACGGCGACCGTTGCCCCGACGAGTCCTGCTACCGGGTCTCCTACGGGATCGGTTACCTTTGCCATCAGCGGTACCGTCTGCGACATCACCGGCGACACGGTGTCGCTGAGTGGTGGTTCTGCTTCTTGCACCATCTCTGCGGGTTTGTCCGCACAGCTCAGTCCGTACTCGGTCAGCGCCAGCTACTCCGGTGACCCGAACTACAAGCCGAGCACCGGCAACGTGAGCCAAGCCGTCTCCAAGGCGGCGGTGACCGTCGGTCTGACGAGTTCCGCTGCGTCGGCCGTCACGGGCCAGCTGATCAGCTTCACGGCGAGCATCACCTCGGTGACACCGCCGGGGTCCGGCACGCCGAGCGGCAACATCGTGTTCCTCGTGCAGGGAAACAACGTGCTGCCCGGTCAGCCAGGCTTTTCCGAGACCTGTGATGGTGGGAACACGCAGCCGCTTTCGGGTGGCAGCGCGATCTGCAACTTCGCGGGTGGTCTGGTCGCCGTCCCGATCACCTACACGGTGACGGCTACGCTCAAGGACCCGAACTTCACGTCATCCCCGGCGGCCTCGCTGGTGCAACCCGTGAACAAGGCGTCGACAACGACGACCGTGAGCGGATTGCCCGCAGGGGGATCGGTGCTTGCTTCGCAGGGCTTCACCTTCACAGTCACGATCCAGTCGAACAGTCCGAGTGGAACCGTGCCCACGGGCAATCTCGAGTGGGCCGTGTGCGTTCGAAACGCGACCACGTGCTCGGGTCTGCCCGGTGGGACGTTCCTCATGCCGAAGCCGACGGCGAAGGACATCGCGCACCACGAGCAGATCGTTACGTACTCGGTTCCAGGCGGAATGCCGACCGGCCTCTACACCTTGAACGCGAACTTCTCGGGCAACTCCAACTACGGGGCAAGTTCCGCGCCAACCAAGTTCATTCTGGTCCACAAAGCCCCGACCAGCATGCACATCGTGGTGGGGCACAACCCGTTGCTGGAGGGGAGCAACATGCAAATCAAGGCTGCTGTGGTGGCCGATCCGGCGACCAGCGATAGCCTCGGTGCCCCTCAGGGCACGGTGACGTTCACCGTCACCGGTGCCGGCGGCGACACCGTCACCTGCAACTCGGGCTCGAACGTCATCACCATCAGCACCACGTCCTCGAATCAGGGCCGTGCGGTCTGCACCGTCCGGGCCGCCGACATCTCGGCGGGTGACAGCCCCTACGAGGTGCATGCGCAGTACTCGGGCGATCACAACTACGACTCGGTGGCCGGCAACGAACTGGTATACGTCGACACCCCGTAACTGACAAATACCATGTAATTACAGGTTCTCCTCGGGTTTCCGTGGGTCAATTCGAGGCGAGAAGAACCCGCTGGGTGGGGAGCTCGACGGTGATGTCGCCACAGCAGAGGTAGATCATTGCGTTCAGGGCGGCGGCGGAGTGATGGCCATAACCGCGGTGGTTGATGAGGCGGATCTTCGAGTTGAGGCCTTCCAGCTTGGAATTAGAAAGTCCGAGCTCCACCGCGGCGAGAATGCGCTCGCGGTTGTTGCGCACAGTCTTTGACAGCGTGACGAACGCGGGGATCCGGCATCGGCACGCCCACGCCAACCACCAGTCGAGGTGGTAGGCGGCGTCAGAGGCACGCGACAGGCGGTAGAGATCACGGATCCCTTCCTTGACCTGCCAACAGCGATACAGGACCGAACGCGACCGGCGCAGCTCGTGGAGGACGTCGAGCTGGGAGGGCTTGAGGTCGTCGTGCTCCTTGAGCAGCGCCCAGCGGGTTTGCTTGACCCATCGGGTCTCGTTGCGACGCAGCTCGGGCGCGTCAGCGCGGGGCCTGCCGCGTTGACGGGGCGTGTGCGGGCGGAGCTTGCGCTCCTCGTTCCATGCCCACCGCCTGGCCTTGTCGACCGCCTCGTTGGCCAGCTATCACGAGATGGAACGGGTCCACGCACTGGGTCACGTGGGGCGCCTTGGCGTCGGTGGCGGACTTGTAGGCCCACCCATGTCCAAGCTGATCACCTCGATGCGCGCCACCCGCTCGTCGCCCAATTCGTCGTAGAAGGCCTCGAGGACCGAGTGGTCCCTGCCCTCGGCCGCCCAGACGACCGCACCCTCGCGATCGTGGTCGGCGACGACGGTCAAGAAGCGGTGTCCCTTGCGATAGGAGACCTCGTCGACGCCGATCCGGTAGAGGTTCTCGAGGCGGGTGTCATCAATCGCCTTGGTCACCACGTCGATCACGATCTTGGCCACCGCCTCCCAGCTGACCCGGAGCAGCTTGGTGATCGTGGTCTTCTCGACGTGCTGGGCCAGCCAGGCCACGACGTCTTGGAAGTCCCGGCGTGCCGGGCCCCGGGGCGCGCCCAGGGGACCTCCTCGGTGCGCACCCGCTGACAGCGCCGACAGGCGATCCAGCAGATGTCGGCTTCGAGGAAGCACCGGGCCGCCCGAGGTCCAGGTGGCGCCACCGGCGCACCGAACGGTCGTAGCTCGCCCAGGTTGCCCACCCGCACGGACAGCGGTGCTTGGACCGGCGCCGGCGCAGTCCGACCACGATCCCATCTGGGGCAAAGGTCACACTGGCCACCGAAGCCCCGACGAGGGCCAGCATCTTGTTGAATGAAGTGGTGACGCGCACGCGTTCTCCCAGGTAGCTCGGTTTGCCTGGTCGCATCCGAAACTACGAGGGCGACGCGTGCCGCGTCCTTTCGCGAAGAGGCCCCGGCGGTGCCGGGGCCCATCACATGGTTGCTGGCTCCGTATGCACCTCGGCGAGCGTCAAGGGTTCACTGCGTCGGCCTCCGGCCGCCCTTGACCGGCCTTCGGCCGGCCTTGACCATCCTGGCGAACCTCGAGGCGTGTTGGTCAGCTCGAAAGCAAGTGCCCCTGTCGTGCGAGAGCAAACACCATCTCTCGCTACAGCCAACAGATGGCCGCGGCGACGCGCGGCAAGTCATCTTGTTGGGACAGCTAGGAAGCGCTCGGCCTGCCCAGAAAGCCCATTGTTTAGGTCTCTCTGACTAAACGAAACTGTCCCAACTTTGTCCCAACAATTGGGTCCCGGCCCGTCCCGCAAAGTCCCAATCAGTCTCACCCTCAGGGAAGAGAGAGTCCGATGAGCAGCGGAATTGGTACTGGGCGGGACGCACCGGGACCGGACGAGATTTTGTGGATCTCCCTCGTAATGCGCAGGTCAGGAGTTCGAATCTCCTCTCAGGCTCCAGGTCAGAGGCGCACTGGTCATGCGACGGTCGTGAACAGGACCCTGGCGCAGGTCGGCATACACGCCGAGGTGGCTAGTTGGATGCCGGCCAGCCCGCTGACACCCAGGGGAAATCCCGCGATGAAGCGTACCGTGACAGACTCGGTTGGATCGTCTTACCCGATCGAACCAACACGAGGAGGCGGTGCGTCGTGTCGAGGCCGGTAAATTCGTCCTTGGGGGCATGCCGTTTCTTTGCCGTCTTGGCCCTGACCAGTGGATCACTGATTGGAGGATCGCTGCTCGGAGGATTGATCAGTCAGGCGTCGGCGGACGCTGCGGTCAGCGGTGTGCAGGTATTGGGGTGGGGATTCGACGTTCCCGAGGCCGTCTCCTCGGACGGTACCCACGTCTGGGTGGCGAACCACAACGGACACTCGGTGACCGAGCTGAACGCGTCGACGGGCAGCCTGGTCCACGCGATCTCGGGCCCGAGCTACGGGTTCCAATACCCTTCCGCCATCTCATCCGACGGGACCCACGTCTGGGTGGCGAACGACCCCGGTCAATCAGTGACTGAGCTGAAGGCGTCGACGGGCGCCCTGGTCGGGGTCATCTCGGGCTCGAGCTACGGGTTCGATGACGCAGACGGCATCACATCTGACGGCACCCACGTCTGGGTGGCGAACTACGACGGCAACTCGGTGACCGAGCTGAGCGCGTCGACAGGCGCCCTGGTCCAGGTCATCTCGGCCTCGAGCTACGGGTTCAAGCATCCATCCGCCGTCTCCTCTGACGGGACCCACGTCTGGGTGGCGAACCCCCGCGGCAAGTCGGTCACGGAGCTGAGCGCGTCGACGGGCGCCCTGGTGCAGGTCATCTCGGGATCGAACTATCAGTTCAAATATCCCGACGCCGTCTCCTCCGACGGGACCCACGTCTGGGCGTCCAACGACGAGGGCAACTCGGTGACCGAGCTGAGCGCCTCGACGGGCGCCCTGGTCAAGGTCATCTCGGGCTCGAGCTACGGGTTCAACGGTCCCGGCGCGATCGCCTCTGACGCCACTCACGTCTGGGTGGCGAACGCCAGCGGCAACTCGGTGACCGAGCTGAGCGCCTCGACGGGCGCCCTGGTCCAGATAATCAAGGGCTCGGGCCACGGGTTCAAATACCCCGACGCCGTCTCCTCGGACGGGACCCACGTCTGGGCGTCCAACTACGAGGGCAACTCGGTGACCGAGCTGAGCGCGTCGACGGGCGCCCTGGTCCAGGTCATCTCGGGCTCGAGCTACGGGTTCAACAGTCCCAACGCCGTCTCCTCCGACGGGACCCACGTCTGGGTGGCGAACAACACTGGCAAGTCGGTGACCGAGCTGAGCACGTCGACCGGCGCCCTGGTCCAGGTGATCAAGGGCTCGAGCTACGGGTTCAAAGGTCCAGATTCCATCTCCTCGGACGGGATGCACGTCTGGGTGGCGAACGACCCGGGCAACTCGGTCACCGAGCTGAATGCTTCGACGGGCGCCCTGGTCCAGGTGATCAAGGGCTCGAGCTACGGGTTCGGCGATCCCAATGGCATATCCTCCGATGGGACGCATGTCTGGGTGGCGAACTCAACCTTCAGCTCGGTGACCGAGCTGAGCGCTTCGACGGGCGCTCTGGTCCAGGTGATCAGGGGCTCGAGCGACGGGTTCGATTTCCCGCTCGCCGTCTCCTCCGATGGGACGCACGTCTGGGTGGCGGACGCCTACGGTAACTCGGTGACCGAGTTGAGCGCTTCGACGGGCGCTCTGGTCCAGGTCATCTCCAGCTCGAGCTACGGGTTCAACGTTCCCGTTTCCATCTCATCCGACGGGGCACACGTCTGGGTGGCCAACGACACCGACGGGTCCGGCAGCAACTCGTTGACCGAGCTGAGCGCTTCGACGGGCGCTCTGGTCCAGGTCATCTCCAGTTCGAGCTACGGGTTCGATCTACCGCTCGCCCTCTCCTCCGACGGAACCCACGTCTGGGTGACGAACGGCGGCGGCAACTCGGTGACTGAGCTGAGTGTGTCGACGGGCGCCCTAGTCCAGGTCATCTCGGGCTCCAACTACGGCTTCAACGCTCCCGCTTCGATCTCCTCGGACGGGACAGACGTCTGGGTGGCGAACGGCGACGGCCAGTCTGTGACGGTGTTCCCGACCTGAATCCTTGATCCGAGTTCGGATATCAGTGTCCAACTGCTCGTAGAGTCGGTCCGCGTCTCGCTCGTCCCAACATCGTCCCACAATTCGGTCCCAGCGAGTTCCGCTCTGGCCCGCCGCGTGTCACCGAGAGTTCTGATCCTTCGTTGACCAGGACGCATGGGGAGGGACGGGAGTAGTCGGGACGTGGAGAGATCCCGTTGACGTACCTCGTAATGCGCAGGTCAGGAGTTCGAATCTCCTCTCAGGCTCGCAGTAAGAGAGGCCGTATTCTCCCTGACCAGCGGTCCAAGTCACCTAGTCACGCTGGTCACCGTTTGCAATGATTTTGCGGCGTTAGGGCAAGCTTCTGGTCACGTCCTCAGGCCGACCGGGGCTTGCTCCGGACTGCCAGCTTGCTGGCCGCAGCCTTCGACGCCCGTGCGTTTTCCGGCAGTTCCTCGACGGGCGCCGACCATCACGCTGACGGCGGGTGGAGGCGCGTCGTCGCCCGCGGCCACCACCGGTTTGGCCGTTCTCCTCGGGTTGCTCGCCGTCTGGCTCGGGCGTCCCCACTTGGACGAGCGGCCCACCAATGCCGCACCCCATGGGTCGGGCGACGGATAGCTCCCGGCGTCGTTCGACGACCGGGTCTAGGTACTGTGGGGAAGTGGTGCCAGCACGAGACCGTCGTGCGGGCTAGCCACCTTGGCGGGCGGCCCCCATTCTGCGACGTTGGCACCACGATCGGGGAGGAGGGCTCTTGACGTCCGTCGGGATGGTGTTCGAAGCACAGCTGCGGCACCGATGGCGTTCGTGGCTCGCAATCACGATCTTGATCAGCTTGGTTGGCGGCGTGGTCATGGCTGCCATTGCCGCTGGGCAGCGCACTGATTCGGCCATCCCGAGGTTCGTGGCAGCCCACGGCTTCGACGCAGAGGTCTACTCAAGCCTGCCCGCCCCGGGGATCGCCCGACTGCCCGAGGTCGCGTCGGCCACGCCCGTGATCGGCCCCGACAACGGCCCGCCGAAGTGCGCCTGCACGCATCCGATCGCTCTGTCCAACTTCGGAGTGGCCGCGCTCAAGACCGGAGGGAGGGCGGTCTTCAATCTGGTGTCGGGCCGACTGCCGGATCCTTCGAACCCCAACGAGGTCGTAGCTTCGTACACGCTCCAGCACGACGAGGGGGTGCAGCTCGGGAGCATCATCAGCGTGCCGTTCTACAGTCGGTCTCAAGCCTCGGCCGTGAACAATGCCACCGGGACTCCGCCTCCACCAACGGGCCCGACGGTTGCCCTTACGGTGGTCGGGTTCGAGGCGACGGAGTTCGACTTTCCTTCTGGCGCGGCCCCCGACTACCTCTTGTGGGCCTCCCCCGCATTCACGCGCGAGGTTCTTCCCCGAGTCGGGGCCAGTCACATTTACTTCGTGCGTCTCAGGCATGGGGCGGCCGATCTCCCTCGCTTCGATGCTGCTGCGAGTGCGCTAGGCCCGCACACGATCTTCGTCCAGAACGTGGACGGCCAGGTCGCATCGGTCGAAGCGTCCGTGCACCCCCAGGCGATCGGCTGGTGGCTGCTGGCAGCGCTGGCCGCCCTCGTCGGACTCGCGGTCGTTGGGCAGGCATTAGGGCGTCAGAGCATCGCCGAGAGCGAGGAATACCCGACGTTGGTCGCACTAGGCCTGGAGCGCCGACAGTTGGTCGCGCTGGGCGTCGCACGCAGTCTGGCGGTGGGGCTCGCGGGCGCCGTGGGCGCTGTGGCCATTGCCACCCTGCTCTCCCCGATCGCTCCGCTCGGCGAGGCGCGTGCCGCCGAGACTTCGACCGGAATCACCTTCGATGCGCTAGTCCTGACGCTCGGCGCGCTCGTGACGGTCGCAATTGCGGTCGCGCTCGGCATCTGGCCTGCCGTGCGGGCGAGTCGGACCGCGCACGCGAGCAACTCGATCGTCGATGCGAAGCCTTCGAAGCTGCCCGGTCTTCTGGGATCGATGGGCGCACCGCCAAGCATGGAGATCGGTGTCCGCAACGCGCTCGAGCGGAGGAGCGGCGGGTCCAATGTACCGGTGGGCAGTGCGCTGCTCGGCACGGTGTTGGCCGTGGTGGCGCTCTGCGGGACGGCCGTGTTCGGCGCCAGCCTCACGCACCTCACCGCGACGCCGAAGCTGTACGGAGATCCATACCAGCTCAACATTTCGAACCCGAACGGCGGCATCCCCGACCCCAATGTATTGCGGAACCTTGAGCACGACCGAGCAGTCACCGGCCTCACGCAGGGGATCGCTCTCCCCGCCATCACGATCGGCAAGGTCGTGGTCGGGGCCCTGGCCGGAACGGCCGTCCGGGGATCGCTCCTCATGTCCACGGTTGACGGCCACTCGCCCGACGCCAAGGGAGAGGTGGGCCTCGGCGGGACCACCATGCACGCGGTGGGCGCCCGGGTCGGCTCGGTCGTCGACGTCACCGTGTCGCTGCCTTCGGGGGGCAAGAGGACGGCGCCGTTCCGAGTGGTCGGTCAGATGTCGCTCCCCGTGGTCGGCAACGCGGTCGCGTTGGGTAACGGAGCGGTGTTCACGATGGCGGGCTACGAGGACGCCGCGTGCGCGCCGGGTCCGGCGCGAGTCTCCTGCCGAGAGGAAGTGGCGCGGTCGACGAATGGCGGTATCTTGGCCAGTTTCGTGCGTGGCCCGCGCGGGCAGGCAGCCGTCAACCGCTATCTCGACCAGTACCGGTCGATCACCACCCTCGCTCTCACCCCGACCTCGCTCATCAACTTCGGGGAGGCAGTCAACTTTCCCTTGATCTTCGGCGCCATGTTGGCGCTCTTTGGAGCGGCGACGCTGCTCCACCTGCTGGTCGTCAGCATCTCGCGCCGTCGACGAGAGGTGGGGCTCCTCAAGGTGGTGGGGTTTGTGAACCGCCAGGTCGCCTCGACCGTGGCATGGCAGGCAACGTCACTCGCCGTGGTCGGCATTGTGATCGGCGTCCCCGTGGGGATCGTGGTCGGTCGGGCAGTGTGGCTGATGTTCGCCAACAACCTGGGCGCCGTTCCCGTCTCCGTGGTGCCGGTCGGGCTCATCGGCGCCCTGATCGCGGCGGTCCTGGTCGGAGCCAATCTCATCGCTCTGGCTCCCGCGCTCGTGGCGACACGCTCCAAGCCGCGCGACCTCCTGCGAACGGCCGAGTGACCTGACATGGATAGTGGACCATGCGACCGTTGCCGTCGGACGTGATGCTGACACAACACCCGGCAACACTCGGTACCTTCAGCGGCCTTCTCGTGGTGTTTGCCGTCCCAACACTGTCCTAGCAATTGAGTCCCAGTCCGTCCCGTCTAGTCCCGGTGAGTACAAGCCAAGCCACGAGACGGGCTTCCGACGAGGACGGAGAGGGGCATTACGGGACCCAGTGGGACCGGGTGGGTTTCCATTGATCTACCTGACGGACCCTCGCAGCAGTCGCAGAGCCGGCTCATCTTTCAGGTGCGCCCGTCCCTACACCCGGTCCAACCATTTCGGGCGAACAGCGAAAATACGCGTCGAGCTCGGATTCGGCCAGGAGCTTCTTCAGCCGGGTGTTCTTGGCCTCGAGCTCTTTGAACCGTTTAGCGTGACTCGCCTTCATCCCTCCGTATTGCGCTAGCCAGCGGTGCGATGTCCACTCAGCGATCTGGAGGTGCCGGCGGACCTGTCGAGTTCTGCTCCACCGGCCAAGAACTCGTCGCTCACTCGCGCAGGGCCTCACCCGCAGCGAACGCCCCGAGGGCCTTATAGGCGTCGAAGCGGTCGGCGGAATACAACTGGCCCAGCGTGGGATCGCAAGGAAATTTCCAGTTCGACTGGTGGAAGTCGGCGATATTCTCGGGCGCGTTAGCCAGGCACACCCGCCTTGATGATCACCAGCTGACCGTAATCCTTGTTCCACATAACGGTCACTTCTTAGCGGTTGCTGGCGCAAACTCGGTCGGCAGCTCCCCGACCGCCGAGTCCAAGGCGGGCGTAATTGGGGTGCGGTCCATACCGAAGAAGGCGATGAGGCAACCGACCCCGGCAAAGGCCGCGCCGAACCAAAACGCGATTGAGAAGCCGTGCGTGAGTGCGTCCGCCATGGTGGACGGCCCATGCCCATGTGAGCCGATGAACCTGGTCGTCGCTGCAACCGCGAGCGAAGAGAGGACGGCTACCCCGAGAGCCCCGCCAATCTGTTGCGTCGTGGTTATCAACCCTGATGCGACGCCAGCCTCATTCGGGGCAACGCCGCTCACCGCTCCGATGGTTACCGGTACGAACGAGAGCCCAAGGCCGACACCGGCCAAGAGAAATCCGGGAAGCAAGGTGCCGAGGTATGTGCCCTGTGGCGAAATCTGGGCGAAGTAGATTAGGCCGCCCGCTGCAAGAGCCATGCCCACGGTCATCACGAGTCGAACGCCGATCTTTGCGACCAACGATTGAGCGGCCCCGGCCGCGACGATGATCGCTCCGGCGATCGCCAGATAACCGACACCCGTCTTGAGTGCTGAATATCCAAGGACCTGTTGCATATAGAGGGACAGGAAATAAAACATCGAGAAGATTGAGGCTCCGAGCGTAAGCGAAACCAGGTTGGACACACTCAGGCTCCGATTGCCAAAGATAGACAAGGGAACTAGAGCGGATTTCGTCCGGCGTTCGATGACGACGAACAACGCGATCAGGACGAGAGACGCGGCAAGAATTCCGAGGGTCTTGGCAGAGCCCCAGCCCCAGCTGGTGCTCTTCACTAGGGCAAAGACCATCAAGACGAGGCCGGCGGTCAGTGTGATTGCGCCTGGGAAGTCGAATCCCCGGTTCTCGTCCTCAGCGAGGGAGTGTGTGAGGAAGAAGAAGCTCGCGAGCACGACGACCGCGCCGATTGGGACATTCACGTAGAAGATCCATTGCCAGCCGAACTCCTGCGTGAGGACGCCGCCGAGCAGGACGCCAAATGCGCCGCCGGCCCCGGCGATCGCACCCCAAATGCTCAGGGCCGTGTTCCGCTCCCGACCCTCGACGAACGTCACGGTCAGGATGGAAAGTGCCGCGGGAGACAAGAGCGCGGCCCCGAGCCCCTGCACGGCACGGGCAGTCACCAACCAGCCGCTCGATGTCGCAAGTCCGCAAAAGAGGGAGGCCGTGGTGAAGACGACCACGCCCGTCACGAAGACCCGGCGCCTTCCCAGCTTGTCGGCCACCCGTCCGCCGAGCATCAAAAAACCACCGAAAAACAATGCGTAGGCATTCAAGACCCACAGCAGGTTCTGCTCGGAGAAACGTAGGCCGCGCTGAATCGAAGGCAGCGCGACGTTCACGATCGAGACATCGAGAATTACCATGAACTGGGCCACACAGATGACCGCCAAGGCGAACCATTTGCGCGAGTCACTTGTCATGCTTCCTCCCGTCGCTCAGCCATCCATCTCGGGCTTGTTGGCGGGATTCGGTCATCGAAGACCGCCAGACGCAGAGCCCCTTGTCGAGACAGATTATGGAGTGTTGGCCGCTGCCGAGACAGTCTCAGCATGATCGAGCTCGAAGAGGCGTCCACCAGGTAATGAGAAGGCGAGCGGACCAGCCCAAGTTCGCGCCACGGCCTTTCTTCTGCCCCGAGGTGTGCTGCGTCACTCCGTGACGACGAACGGGTCGCTTGGAATTCGACACCTGGAGTCGAGAAATTCCCTCGAGTTCAATGGGCGCGCCCTCGTCCGAGTGTGGGCCGAGATGGGACAGCATGCCATCACTACTGGACTTCAGGTTGTGCTATGGCGCCATTCAACGGCCCAGCGGTGTCCCAACTTCGTCCCAACAATTGGGTCCCGGAGCGTCCCGCTGCGTGCCGGTGGATCTCCCATCGATCGCCGACCCTCACAGTGCTTGGACGGACTGGGATTCGGAGGAACCTGCTGGGACGCAGCGAGATGCTGTCGAACCCCCTCGTAATGCGCAGGTCGTAGGATCGGTCATCGACGCGCGAGAGTCAAGTGGGTGACGCCGCTCGGTGACGAGACCGCCTCGATGTCGTAGCGCTCGTCGACGCTCCCGACGCCGTCCCACAGGCGGACGCCACGGCCCAACAGGATCGGCACCTGCACTACGTGGAGCGTGTCAATGAGGTCGGCGGCGAGGAAGTCGCGGACGACCGTGGGGCCACCGCCGATGCGCACGTCGAGGTCCCCGGCAGCCTCCCGGGCGAGGTCGAGCGCTTCCTGCGGGCTGGCGTCGACGAAGTGGAAGACGGTGCCGCCCTCCATTTCGATCGACGGGCGCTGGTGATGAGTGAGCACGAACACCGGCGTGTGAAACGGCGGGTTCGGCCCCCACCAGCCGCGCCACTCGTCCTCAGAGCCGACATCGACCCAGGGGCCGGTCTGCACACCGAACTTGCCCCGGCCCATGATCTCGGCACCAATGCCGAGGCCATGGCGTTCGGCGAACGAGTTGTCGACACCCAAGGTGCCACCGGGCTTGCCGACCATCGAGCACCAGAATCGGGTGGCGAACATCCACTCGTGCAGGCGGTTCCCGGCATGACCGAACGGGGCATCGAACCTGATGCCGGCGCCGGTCCCGAACCCGTCTAAGGAGATCGAGAAGTTGTGAACACGAACCTGGGACATGGCTGCCTCCCGACAATCGATTCTCGAACTAACAGGTTCGCACGAGATCGACCACTCGTACGATCGCGCGCCTACCCCGCTCCGAGAGGGCCATTCCGCCGGGCGAGGCCCGCCTGTACCTGACGCGCCGCAGGGTGACACCCAGAGCCGGTCACTGTTCGGGGGCAGGTGCCAGCACGGTGCGGCCCTGGTTGCCCTTCCTTGGAGCGTCTGCGTTCATTAGTCTCGGCAAACGTGGTCATTACGCGGTATCGCTGGACCGGTCGTTCGGGTCATGGCACAGCGGCGATGGCCACGTTGGTTGTTCTCAGCGTCATCTTCATCGCGACGGGAGTTTCGAACGCAGTTGCGTCCGCCGGTTCCCCTCAGAGCCTTCGAACGACTGAGCTACGGATTTCGCAAGCGGTACCGGCCCTGGTTTCAGCGTCAAGTTTGCTTCGACAAGAATGTGCCGTAGCGGCCACTCGATTGGGGTTCGCGGTGCCTTGTCCGGGGCTCGTGCCTTCGCTGTCGGGTCGTGCGATGTCGTGCCCTGCGTCAGTTGGCGCAGCCACATCTACTCCGTGTGTGGGGCGGGAAGGATTAACCGCCTATCCGATCTTCTACCTCTCGTTCTCCGGGTTCGATGTGCCCAACCACTATTCCGGAGTGGACGGCAAACCAGTTGGCCAAGTGCGTCTCGAAGCCCACCAATTGGCCGATGATCCACTGAACCTGCCTTGTATCGGCGGTGAACGCATCGGAACCGCACGGCTCGCGGCCTGGATGACCACCGAGTTCGTCTGTTCAAATGACAGCCTGCGAGCCCAGCGGGAAGCTCGGCATGGAGAGGGTGATTATGTTGGTCACCTCGCACTCGAATGGGAGGCTCACGGGATCCGCTACGTTGCCAGTGCGCATGGTCATACGACCGCGAATCTGATCCTCCTGAAGAAGCTCGTTCAATCGATTGTCTTGACGCCGCCGAGCAAGTAATCGAGTTGACCGCCATCTTTCGTGGCTAGCCCGAAGTGCCGCAGGGTGGCGCTATGCCGGCAGCGTACTGGGTCACTCCCCGCCTTTACGGTATCGGCTCGCTGCGAGTGGACCGGGCGACTGGATCACACTTCGTGGAGCATCCAGACGTTCGGTTCCCAATATGAACCCACACCATCGTGGACCTGGAGCGGTGCGAGCCCCGAGGGAAAGACGTACTCGCCATCCTCCGGAAAAGTCATGTCGGTCCAGCGCTCCCAATCGTCCACTGGCCATTCGATCCGCATGGACTTGGGTGCCGGCCGCAGGATGGTCGCACCCAATCGGGCATGCACCCGTAGCCAAGAGTCGAAAGGCAGAGCGTCGCTTCGCTCCCAATAGGCGTACCGCTCGATCGGAATGAGCGGGTACCGATCCTTCCAGCTAGGGCGGACCGGGGCGACGAGAGGAAATAGCTCTGCTCGACGGGCCACCTCTGCCATCGCTTGAAGCACTGGCCGACTCAGGCCCCGTCCTTGGTGGTCGGTGGTTACTTCGGCCGCCAGTGCTGAAAGGGCGGTCGGCCCTCCGAGACCATCGACTGCCCGTAGCCCTACGTCGTCGATCCCATGCGGGAGGTCGTCAAGCGAACCGTCCCACCGAAATGGGATTGTCCTTCCTCGAGCCACCACCTGCTCAATGTTGCGATCGAAGAACAGAATCTGGAGGTGTGCGTACCGGGGGAACAAGGCACCGAAGTATGTGCCACTGTCGTTTCCGTGGTTGTTGTATTCCGGCCACACGTCTAGAAACGATGAGCGGGCGTCCTCCCAGAGATCGGGCCGCTCTTCTGCAGTGAATGCGACGACGGAGCCGTCGGTGGGAAGATCCAATCCCTCCATTTCTTCATCATGCCGTCCTCGGAACCATCGTGAGGTGTCATTGTTGACGGCTGAATATTGCCGACTTGCAAATAGACCGTCACAAGAAGACGCGAACCCTGTTGTAAGTCACCTACGGCCCGGCCCGGCCCGGCGAATGGGGGCACACCCTGAGGCGGCATCTTTCGTTCAGATGAGTTGAATGAGCCCAGCCGAAGTTGGCGTGAAGCCACACGATTGGAAATAGAACTTCCCGAGTTCCTCGTCGAAGTCAACATGCAGCCACTCACAGCCTGATCTCTGGCATTCGGACCGCACGATCTCAATCATCTGAGTACCGATGCCCCGGCTGCGGTCCGTATTGGCAACCATCGTGTCTTGAATCCAAGAATGTTTAAACCCATCCCACACGACATTGACAAATCCGACGAGGCGTCTGTCATCTCGTGCAACGACCCAACCGAGACTGTGCTTAGCGAGGAGGTCATTCCAGTTCCATTGGTCGTCGGAGTACGCCCGAATCTCGAAGGCTTCGGCGTGGAGTCCGTTGACCTCGGCATTCTCAAAGGACCCGCGCCATTCGCATTTGACAGGCATGCGCGGAGAATATCTGGAACGCCCGACGGTGCGCCTGTTGCCGGCGTGCGGGGCGAGGCAGCCTCCGCTGAACTGGCAGGTTCCGGCCTCTTTCGATGCGATACTCGATCCATGCCGCTAAACGCTCCTCTGATCCAAAGTGAACACGAAGGCCTGCTTGCCTTCCTCGAACACCAGCGTGAAGCAGTTCGCAATGCCACATTCGGATTGCATGAGGATCAAGCACGCCTCCAGCCAACACCGAGTGGGCTGAGCCTCGGAGGGCTCGTGAAGCACCTCACGGATGCAGAACACGGCTGGGTCGATCGCATCCTGGGCGTACCGCCAAGTGACACGGCTTTCGAGGACTACATGGCAAGTTTTGTCCTCTTAGAGGATGAGACGTTGGCTGCAGTCCTCGTGCAGTACGGAGAGACGTGTGCACAAACCGATACTGTGATCAGTGAAATCGGCGACTTGGGGCGTCGCGTACCGCTTCCCGAGGCACCTTGGTTTCCTGATCCCGAGGACTGCACAGTCCGATGGATCCTGCTCCACCTCATCGAAGAAACCGCACGACATGCTGGGCATGCCGACATCATCCGCGAGGCTCTCGACGGAGCACTGAGTGGTCCACTCATGGCAGCAGCAGAGGGATGGCCCGGAGACGGGTGGATCAAACCGTGGCGGCCAACGAACTGACCATCGGCCGCGATGGTCTCCAAGCCGGCGTGCGGGACATTGAGCAACCTCAGCAGGGTTGGAGCCGACCGAAGACCGTAGGCGGGATAGTCACACTTTCGAGAACCATCTCGACGCCTCGCACCTCGGCGAGACGGCCCATGCTCGCGGAGGACGCATTCGGCGTCCCCGTGGAGTCGGTCGAAAAGGAGGCGATGATGTAGCCGCGGATGTGGTCGTTCGACCAATCGACGTAGACCCCGCTGTCTGGAGGCAAGCCGCCGATTGCGATGGTCAGCACGCTGGGCACAAGTTGCCCTGCCGACCCGTCGTAGAGGACGTGCCCCGACAGCGGCGCCGAGGCGCAGAAGCTTTCGACACCTCGGTAACCGGCCTGCGGGAGGTTCGTCGCAACAGCTGCGGCGGCCCCACGAGTAGTGGCAATTGGAGACGTTGACCCATGGCCCGAGACCTGTGGTCTGTCCCTAAGACCACAGGCCGCCACACTCAGTCCCATTGCAGCAACAGCAGCGACGGCAAAGATTCGAATCCCTGACACTGCCCCAGGTTTACACCCGACACCGCTTCCCGGCTCGAGTGCACCCCGTCCTGATGTACGGCGTCAGGGGCGCTCTTGCGCACCAATCAGTTGTCGAACCGGGTAAGTCCGGGACGGTAACTTTCTGGATGCTGAGACGCGACGAGAGTCTTGGCTCCGTCACGGGGGCCTCGCGGAGCAGCGACGCCTACAAACCGGTCTGTGCGTCTAGCCGTCCGGAGGTCACCGCGTCGACGAAGGCTTCGTAGTCCCGTTCGTTCTGGTCGGCATAGGCGACCGAGAAGTCGGCGATGGCCCGGTCGAAGCCGTCGCTGCTGCCCAAGTAGGCGGCTATTGCGATGCGGTCCCCCCACCTGGCGTGCGCTCGGGCCAGGGTCGCACCGCAGATGCGGGAGTAGAAGGTCGCGCCCTGCACCCGCAGCCTGTCCACGTCGACGCTGCCCTTCCAGTCGTGGAGCTGGCGAACGTAATAGTCGCGGGTCACGCCG
The DNA here is from genome assembly GCA_963809715.1 of uncultured Acidimicrobiaceae bacterium. Taxonomy (GTDB): domain Bacteria; phylum Actinomycetota; class Acidimicrobiia; order Acidimicrobiales; family RAAP-2; genus Bog-473. Next base: position 46,341 of record CAWEKO010000005.1, read on the forward strand.
TCGAACCCCTTGATCCGCTGCCAGCCCAAGAAGATGTCCCCGGCCACCTGCATCAGACGTTGGCCCGCCACCACGCGCTGGCCGTGATGCGAATACTGGCTTTTGCCCAGAAACCGTTCCAGGACTGACTCCTGAGCCTCTTTCACTTGGAGGATCAGGGGATCACGGTCGTCGCGACCGACCAGCAGGAGGATGTAGCAGCGCGTCCCGACACTGCCGACCCCGACCACCTTACGAGCCGCGTGAACGTAGCGGAACTCCTCGATGGGATGATGTTCCTGCCCCAGAGTTCGCCGGTAGGAGTCGAGCAGCTTCTTAATAAGGGGCTCGGCGTGCTCCCATTCCGAACCAGGCACGGCCAGATCCTCGATCGGAACGATCAGCGGCGGGTCGGCCCGGAAGCGCAGCTCCCCGCCTCTCCTGGCGGCCCGCTTGGATAACACCCGAACACTGTCGCGGGCCCTTGCTTCGGCCACGATGCGCTCCGCACGTCGCAGCTCGCGTTTGCCCACACGCTCGCGGCGTTGCTCGGCGCGGACCTGATCGAGGAGTGTCCCGACCTCGAGGTGCTCGTACCAAGCGTCGAGGGTCCGCATCCCCGCCGATCGACGCATCCGCAGTCGATATTCGTTGACACCCGCCATCACGATTGCCCGCCGATCGGCCGCTGCGAAACCTCGATCGCGTCCTCCGACCTCGAAACTGGCCGCCAGCCGCTTGACATCCCATTCCCAGGGACCGGGAAGCGTCTCATCGAAGTCGTTGACGTCGAAGACCATCTGGCGCTCGGGGGTGCCGAACACACCGAAATTCGACAAGTGAGCGTCACCGCAGAGCTGCACCGTGATACCCGACCGGGGCGTGGCCGCCAGATCGGCGCTCATGATCAGCGCCGAGCCCCGGTAGAAGGTGAACGGTGAGAGCAGCATCCGCCCATAGCGGATAGGGACAAGTTCAGGGACACGGCTCTCAGCCTGCTCCTCGAGCAACACGATCGGGTCCGGTCGATCAGCCGGGCGCTCCCACCAACCATGGGTCGACCTGGGCGTCTCCGCACGCGCCGCTTTGCCGCGGGCGACCCGTTCCTCATCGTTGAGGTGCGCCCGCCTCCACGCTGAGGCAAACGGCGGCGCCATCGGCGCCCAATCAGAGCGGTCCGATCCGGCGGTATTCGTCACCGGTGGGCGTCTCGTCGCACTCATCGCTGGCCCCGGGCGATTTGGCTTCCGTCCTGTGTTCTCGCGTACTGCGTCGTGGGTCGCGCAGGCACCGAGAAGATTTTGACACAGCCGCTGGGGTTCATATCCCGGTAGTGCCTGTTTGAGAATGGATGCGGGCGACGCCAACCATGAGGTCTCGGGCGGCGGTCCGACGAGAGAGAGTCCCAACCTTTTCCCCAACAAGTGCTCCCACTCCGTCCCACTGGGTTCCTCTGGTTCTCGGAGGAGTCTCTTGCCGGCCAAGCCATCTGACCAGAACGGAGTGGTACCGATCGGGACGCATCGAGAGGCGACCGGATCAAGCGGCTTCCCTCGTAGTGCGCAGGTCAGGAGTTCGAATCTCCTCTCAGGCTCCAGCTTGGGAGCATATTTTGATCTGCTTGGATAACCGGTTTCCCCTTGCGTCTGTCTCCACTTCGGCGTAGGATACTTAGTATGCTACTTCGAAAGCGAGACGTATGAGCATCCGGCACGCCCTGTTGGCCCTACTCAGCGAGGGGCCCAAGTACGGCCTCCAGCTGCGCCAGGAGTTCGAGGCCCGCACCGGCGAGGTGTGGCCCCTCAACGTCGGGCAGGTGTACACCACGCTGCAGCGCCTCGAGCGCGACGGGCTGGTGGAGTCGGATGACGCCGCCGATGAGGGCCCCCAAAAGAGCTTCCACATCACCGAGGACGGCGCGGTCGAGCTGGGCGAGTGGTTGCGCACCCCGCCCGACTTCTCCTCGCCACCCCGCGACGAGCTCGTCATCAAGGTCCTCGTCGCACTCGAACTACCGGGGGTGGACGTGCATGAGGTGGTGCAGGTGCACCGGCGCTACCTGGTCGAGCTCATGCAGCAGTGGACGCGTCTGAAGGAGGACGAGACCCGGCTCGATCTCAGTTTTGCCCTGGTCGTCGACGCCGAGCTCTTCCGGCTCGACTCGCTGATCAGGTGGCTGGACATGGCCGACGGCCGTCTGAAGCGAGCAGCCGTGGGCGCGGACGCGCCAGCTCCGCAGTCGTTCCCCCTTCCAAAGGCCCGGCGCAAGGTAGGAGCCCGTCGATGAGTTACCTCGAATTACGCGACATTTCCAAGGTCTATGGCGAAGGCGCCGCGGAGGTTCACGCCCTCCAGCGCGTCGATCTCTCCGTCGACGCCGGGTCTCTCGTGGCCGTCATGGGCGCCAGTGGGTCGGGCAAGAGCACGCTGTTGACGATCGCGGGCAGCCTCGAAGACCCCACCAGCGGTGAGGTCTACGTCGGCGGCCGGGCGCTGTCCTCGCTTTCACGCAACGGCAAGGCGCGCCTGCGCCGCCAGGCCATCGGATACGTCTTCCAGGACTTCAACCTGCTCGCCGGGCTGAGCGCGGCGGAGAACGTGTCGTTGCCACTCGAGCTCGATGGCGTGTCCGCTCGCAAGGCCCAGGAGGCAGCATTTGAGTCGCTGGAGGGTTTCGGTCTGACGGACAGGGCGTCGCACTACCCCGACCAGTTGTCAGGTGGCGAGCGCCAACGGGTCGCCATCGCCCGGGCCGTGGTCGGGGGGCGACAACTGCTCCTGGCCGACGAGCCCTCCGGCGCGCTCGACTCCATCAACGCCGAGGCCGTCATGCGGCTGATCCACGCCGCCTGCCATCGCGGCATGGCGGCCGTCGTGGTGACCCACGACGCCCAGCTCGCCTCGTGGGCCGACCGTGTCATCTTCCTGCGCGACGGCCGTGTCGTCGACCAGACGTTGCCCGCAGAGAGTCCGGAAGCGCTTCTCGCCGACCTTCGGAACCAATGAGCGTCGGCGTCCTCGAACGGCCGACCACCGAGTCGACCTCCGAATCGAGCTCCGGCGGCGTTGCCGCCCGCCGAGCCATGGTCCGTTGGTCCTGGCGCCTCTTCAAGCGCGAGTGGCGCCAGCAGTCCCTGATCGTGCTGCTCATCATCGTCGCGGTGGCCGCCGTCGTGGTCGGTTCGGCCGTTGCTGTCAACACGCCACCGGCGGCCACCGCGGGATTCGGTACTGCCCACGACCTCGCGACCTTCAACTTGACGCCGACGAGTAAGGCGTCGTCGGACAGCGTGGCCCACGTGGCGGCGCAGATCGCCCAGATCGAGCACGCCGTCGGCACCGTGCAGGTCATCGCCAATGAGACGTTCACCGTGCCCGGCTCGACGCAGACATACCAGCTCCGATCCCAGGACCCCGATGGCCCCTATGGGGGGGCGATGTTGCAGCTGCTCTCGGGGCACTACCCGAACGGGCCGAACGAGATCGCCCTCACGCCGGGCGTGGCGTCCGCGCTCAACCTGCGCGTGGGCGACACCTGGTCCCAGGGTGGCAAGACCGTCGTCGGCGTCGTGCAGAACCCCCAGAGCCTGCTCGACGAATTCGCGCTCGTCCCTCCCGGCCAGGTGACGCATCCGACGCAGGTGAGCGCCCTCTTCGACGCATCGCCCAACGCGCTCCACTCGTCCCTCAATTCCCTGTCCTCCTACATCACGACGCCGGGCGCCACCAACAGCAACCTGGTCAACCCGTCCACCATCATCCTGGCGTTGGCGACCGTGGGCATGCTCCTCATCGCCCTGGTGTCGATCGGCGGCTTCACGGTGCTGGCCCAGCGCCGCATGCGCTCCCTCGGAATGCTCGAGTCGATGGGGGCGACCGACCGCAACGTCCGACTGGTCCTCGAGGCCAACGGCGTCATCGTCGGGGTCGTGGGGGCCATCTTGGGGTTCGTGCTGGGCCTGGTGCTCTGGCTGGCCTACCGGCCGCACAACGAGCAGAGCGCGCACCACATCATTTCCACCTTCGCGCTGCCGTGGAACGTGATCGTGCCGGCCATGGTGCTCGCGGTCATCGCGACCTTCTTCGCCGCCGGCTATCCCGCCCGCGCCATCACCCGGGTGCCGGTGGTCAGCGCCCTGGCGGGGCGCCCCGCGCCGCCGCGCCAGATCCGACGCTCGCTGGTGCCCGGTGTCATCGCACTCGTCGTGGGATTCGTCTTCTTCTCCATCTCGGGCGCTTCGGGCCACGGCGGGGGAGTGATCTGGCTGATCCCCGGACTCATCGCCCTGATCGTGGGGATCATCCTCGTCTCCCCGTTCTTCCTGGCCCTGCTCGCCCGGATCGGAGGCAGGTCGCCCATCGCCATCCGCCTGCCCTTGCGCGACATGGCGCGCTACCGGGCCCGCTCCGGCTCGGCTCTCTCGGCCATCAGCCTCAGCATCATGATCGCGGTGATCATCTGTGCTGCCGCCGTGGCCCGATTCTCCAACGTCTTCGACTACGTCGGCCCCAACATGGCGGCGAACACGATAAACGTGTACACCCCGCCAAGCGGACCAACCTTCGGGCCGAACGGTCAACAGCAGAACACGGGGCCGACGCCGAGCATCTCGTCGCAATTGGCCACCGTCCATGCCATCGCCACCGCGGTCAGCGGGTCGGACGTCGTCGAGCTCGACAACCCGGGGGCCGGCCTCCAGAACCCGAGCCAGAACGGGCGGCAATGGAACGGCCCGATCTATGTAGCGACGCCGGCCCTCCTGCGGGCCTACGGCATCAACCCGTCGTCCATCCCGTCCGACGTGGACATTCTCAGCTCGCGGCCCGGGCTGGCCGGCTCGGGCGCCCAGCTCACCTACGGCGGTGGCGGCAAGGGCGGGGGTGGTGGTGGCCCGGTAAACCTGGGACCCGGCGGGAATAACGTGAATTCGTGTTCGCCCGGCTCTTGCCTGGCCCACCCGGTCATTCAGGAACAGAGCCAGCTGCCTATGGGCACGTCGGCCCCGAACACGGTGATCACCGAAAGTGCGCTGCAGCGGCTGCACGTTGCGGACCAGAACAGCCTCGACGGCTGGATGATCCTGTCCAACAAAGCGATCACCTCAGCGCAGCTCACGAGCGCGCGCTCGCTGGCGGCCAGCAACAGCCTGAGCATCGAGTCGAAGAACGACGAACCGACGTCGGCGGAGATCGTCAACTGGGCGACCGTCTTCGGCATCGCGCTGGCCCTGGGTGTCCTCGCCATGAGCGTGGGACTTATCCGTAGCGAGACGGCGAGCGAGCTGCGCACGCTCACCGCCACCGGTGCGAGCTCGCGCACCCGACGCGCCCTGACGGCCGTCACCGCCGGTGGGCTCGCCTTCCTGGGCGCGCTGCTGGGGACGGTGGCGGCTTACGTCGGCCTGCTTGGCTTCTTCCGCTCGAATGCGCTGGAAGGCGGCGTGTCGGACATCACCAATCACGTCCCGTGGAACAACCTCTTCTTCATCTTGATCGCCATGCCGGCCGTCGCCGTACTCATCGGCTGGGTGTTGGCGGGACGAGAACCGAGGGGCATCGCCACCCGGCCGGTGGAGTAGGCCGCCGTGACCATCCGCAGCGACACCGGCCCTGTGGCGAGCGAGTCCCCCTCGCCGTCACCGGGCGCTGCGGTGGCCCAGGGTCACCGCATGGAGGCCCGGTTCGCCGTCCACCTCCTCCTCCTGGTGACGTTCGCCGCCTCGCTGGCGACGGTGACGTTGATCGCCGAGGGGTGGCCGCACCTGGCCGTTGGGTCGGTGTTCGTGGCCCTTGTGGTCGTGCACGTGGTGCAACGTCGCCACACGGTGGTGCGGCTGGTCGCGAACCTGGGCCGCGCCCGCACCTGGTTCCGCCGCCGGGGGCGGCTGGCGTGGTCGGACGTGGTCCTGGCTCTGTTGACGCTCAACGTGCTCGTCTCGGGGACCTACGACCTGCTTTCGGGCGATCAGGTGATCCTCCACCCGCGCGGCGTCGGTATTCCGTTTCGCGACATCGGGTGGCATGTGCTGTCGGCACTCGTGCTGCTCGCGTTCCTGTGCGTGCACGTCGCGCGCCGCCGGGACCGCCTCCGTCGATCCACCATCCGCTGATTCGTCGAACGCCGCAGGGAAACGCCTAAACAAGGAAGTCGCTTCGCGGCGCCCGCCGGAGAGGAGACCATTCAAAAGCGCGGGAACACGTGACGCAGCCGGCAGACTAGAACCTGGGCCATCGGCTCCGAAGGTACGTTCGTGTGCCCACAGCAACCAGCCCACCGCCACAGTGGTGGAAAAGGGTGTGTGCCGTGGAACTACAAACCTGATTCGACCGTGATCCGCCCCGTGGACGCAGCGTGCTGGAGGGCCTCGTAATCACGCTGGTTCTGTTCGGCATACGTGTCGGCAAACTCCGCCAGAGCCCCGTCGAATGTTGATCCGTTCCCCAGATAGCTGGCAATGGCGACGCGGTCACCCGAACGGGCGTGCGCGCGGGCCAAGGCCTGGGCGCACACCCCGACGTACTTGGTGAGGCCCTGGGGGATCGCCCCTTCGATTTCGAAGCTGCCCTTCCAGTCCCGGAGTTGGCGAATGTAAAAGTCCCGTTTCACACCGTCAGGACCCTCGACGGATTGGTAGCCGAGGAATATGTCGCTGGCCGCCTGCATCAGATGTTGGCCGGCCACCACCCGCGCTCCATGGTTGGCGTGGCTGCTCTTGCCAACGAACTCCTCGAGGACGGACGCCTCCGCCTCTTTGGCTTGGAGGATGAGTGGGTCCTCGTTCCCGAGGCCGACCATCAGCAGGATCCAGGCCCGGGTGCCCACGCTCCCCACGCCCACCACCTTGCGGGCGATCTGGACGAACTGGAACTCCTCGAGGAGGTGGCGGCGATCGGACTGGAGGCTCCGTCGGTAGCCGCGCACGAGCTCGTGGAACGAATCGTGGAGCGCGTCACTCGTTTCCTTGGGGAACAGCTCCTCGGTCGGCACGATGAGCGGCGGATCACTCACGATGCGGAGCCGGCCGTCAGTGACGGTGGTGAGCTTGCTCAGGGCCTGGAGGCTGTCTCGAGTACGGGCCTTGGAGACGATCTGGGCGGTGCGCGCCGCCATGTGCTTGTCGGCCTTTGACCCCGTCTTGCCTGCCGTCGCCTCGAGCCCGGCGAGCAGACCGGCGACGTCGATGTGGGAATACCAGACGTCGAGAGTGGACAACCCCGCCAGGCGGACTATCTCCTGGCGGTAGCGAGCTCCCACCTCGAGGGCGGCGGCCCGAGCCTCCTTGTCGGTGAAGTCACGGTCGCGGGCGGCGATCACCACGCTGGCGGCGAGCCGCTTGAGATCCCACTCCCATGGCCCCGGCAGCGTCTCGTCGAAGTCGTTGACATCGAACATCAGCTTGCGCTCGGGCGAGGCGAACAGTCCGAAGTTGGATAGGTGGGCATCGCCGCAGATCTGAGCTTTGAGGCCCGACTGGGGTGTGGTCGCCAGATCTGACGCCATGATGAGCGCGGCTCCACGGAAGAAGGTGAATGGCGAGACCAGCATCCGCCCGTAGCGGATCGGAACCAGTTCGGGCACCCGGGTGGTGGCCTGCCGCTCGAGGAGGCTGACCGGGTCCGGGCGGTCCGCCGCAGGACTGAAATCCGCCTGAGACGACCGCGGAGCCCGAGCGCGGGCCTCCTTGCCGAGCTTGACGCGCTCCTCGACGGTGAGGTGCGAGGAGGCGTGTGCCGCCGGGGCTGGTCGTTGCTTCAGATCCATAATCGTCCCCTGATCCTGGTTCGAGTGTCGCTACTGCTTCAGATCTCGACCGTCGGCTGGACGGATCCTTCGCCGGGAGTTCGCCACGATTGGCCGTCGATACCGCCAGTCACCAACGCCGAGAATGCCAAAGGCTACGACATCAAGGGCCCGGAGCCCATCGCGATCCCGCGGGCGGCCGGGCAACGGTTGCCGTAGACGAAGTTGGGACCACGGCCACGGGGATGGTTGCGTGCTCGACCAGCTCGAGGCTGGTGCTTCCCAGGAGAGTCCCGGCATGCTGTCCACTGCCACGAGAACTAGCGACCAAGAGGTCAACCAGTGTCCGTGGATCGGCCAGTCGGAGCAGCGTCGAGCACGGATCCCCGTCCATCACCATCCACTCAACGGCCGTCTCGTCGAGACCGGCTTCGATGGCGATCCTGATGGCGTCGTCTCGATGCGGACGGGCTGAAGGTCGTGATCACTCGGTAGCGCTGTTTCAGGCCCTCGTGCGGGTCACCTTCTGGCCCGAGACAGCGCGTGCCTGGGACCCACTTGGCTGAGGATGCCCTTCATTCGAACGAGGAGAAACCGCGCCCACGATTCAGCCTCCTCGACCGCAGTAGGACCTTGTCCTTCGTCAACGATTCTCGCCACGTCGCAATTGGACGACACCCGGTAGGAGTCGGCAAAAATGGCCCAAGGAGGTGTCACTGTGGAGATCGAGGGACCGTTTTCAGATGTGTTGTCCGCCAACCAGGCCTACAGCGCCACTTTCCGCTACGGCGAGCTCAAGGGTCGCGCCCTGAGAGGTCTGGCCGTTCTGACCTGCATGGACTCTCGTATCGATCCACTCGGAATGTTGGGTCTGTCGCCTGGCGACGCCAAAATCCTCCGGAATGCAGGCGCCCGGGTTACTGATGACGTGCTGCGAACACTCGTGCTCGCTACCTACTTGCTCGGCGTCACCCGAGTCATGATCGTGCCGCATACTGACTGCCGGATGACGGTCGAAGACGAGGACGCCGTTCACCGCGCCGTTGCTGATGCGGGTGGTCCGGACACGAGGAGCTTGTCGTTCATGACGACCGGCGACCTGCGAAAGTCCCTGCTTCAGGACGTCCAAAAGATCCGCTCGTCCCCGTACTTGAGCGACCTTCCCGTGGGTGGCTTCATTTATCACCTGGACTCAGGCCGTCTGGAAGAAGCTCGCTGAAGCGCCGATCAAGTTGAGATGGCTTTCACTTTCCTCAGACTTGGGTTGTAGCAGTGTCAAGCCCAGAAGAGACCTAAGTCGCCGCCAGCAAGCTGTCTCGTTGCCGAACCAGATCGGGCTTGTGGGCAGAGCGTCTGCTCGCGCTCGTCAAAGGCGATTCGGACAAGGTTGAGGTGGTCAGGCGGTCTTACCGATGCTTCTGGCCGGTATGCCGGGATAGCGTTCGCGCATGGCAGGACCGGTGACACGCACCCAAATGGCATATTCTTGCGACGTGCCTTCGCCGCATGAGTAGCGTCTTCGCGCTGCTGGCCGCACTGGCCAATGCGCTTAACGTCATGGCCCAGCACATCGCCAGCGTCAGCGACCCCGCGCAGTCCAAAGGTTGGCGGTTCATCGTCTATCTCTTTCGCAATCCCCTCTGGCTGCTGGGCTGGGTCTTCCTCATCGGCGCGTTCGTGTTTCAGGCCATTGCCCTGCATAACGGCCAGCTCTCTGTGGTCCAAACTCTGCTCGTGACCGAGCTCGTCTTCGGTCTGATCCTGCGGCGCCTATGGATCCACCAACGGATCAGCCCGCTCGCTTGGGCCTCAGCCGGGCTGACTTGTCTCGGCGTCGCCTTGTTCGTCGCCATGGGTGAGCCCCAGGGAGGGAACCCGACGCCGACGTCACACGCGTGGTGGGCGGCGTTCCTGGTCTGCGGCGTCCTTGCTGGTCTCATGACGGTGCTGGCCCAATGGGGCCCGCCCGGACGAAGGGCCGGCTGCTATGCAGTAGCGGCGGCGACGGTGTGGGCCTTTGTGGCCACCGTGATCAAGGCCACCACCGACACACTCACTCAGTTCGGCCTTACCGGAATGCTGACGCGGTGGCCGGTGTACGCACTTGTTGTCGGAGGCATCGTCGGTACCGTGCTCGTGCAGGCGGCAATCCATGTGGGCCCACTGCGGATCTCCCAGCCGCTCCTCGTGATCGTGGACCCGGTCCTGAGCATCTACCTCAGCGTGCAGCTCTACGCCGAGCATTTCACTGACGACGCCGTCAAGCTGACGCTGGCCGCACTCGGTTTCGTTGGTATGTGCGCTGGCGTCGTACTCCTCGACGCGTACGGCTCCGTCGAACATGACAGCAGACGTCGGGAGCTGAGCGCCAATGGGGTCGAGATCCCTGCGGGCACTGCCGTGTTCTGACTCGCGGGAGAGGTCTTCCGGCTTCCGCCCCTTGATCGGGTATCACTACCGGCACCTTCATGACCGAACACGGCGAGTCGAACGCCCCAATCCCCTGGCGTCGTCATAGCAAGTCGATCATCGAATGATCACCTTCGGTCAACCCACGCCGTGTCTGAACGCAATGCTCATCCGAGGGCCCGACGCTTTCACCTTGGGGACGCTGTGCTCAAAGCGGCGCTGGGTCTGACCACCCGTGACGAGGAGGTCGCCATGACCGAGCCTGAAGGAGCACGACTTCCCACCTCCGTGCGGGCGTAGCAAGAACGTGCGTGGTTCACCGAGCGACACCAGAGCAACCACGGGATCAATGATCTCGGGAGGTATACGGTCACGGTGCCAGGCGACGCTATCGCCGCCGTCACGATAGAGATTGATCCCCATGGAGTCGAACCGAACTTCGTACCGCTCGGATAGCGACGCGCGAAGCTCCTCGAGCCAGTGAGAGTCGACGACTGCGTGCTCGTCGAACCTCTGCCAGGAGGTCAGCCGTGGTTCGTCTACAACCCGGTCGTACATCCGACGCCGCCTCTGGCTCCAGGGCACGCTCCGTAGCAACTCTTCGAATGCCGCGTCAGAGCCGGACATCCACTGCGGGCAGTAATCCACCCAAGAATCCCCGTCGAGTTGGGTTCGCTCCAGGCCAGGGAAGGACGCGTCGACCAAGGTTTGCTGGTCCGCCCACAACGAGGGTTGCCAGGCCATAGACGGAGCGCTCGGAGAACCGGCCACACTGACAGTTGTACCGGGAGGACCCGATCAACCGATCGAAGTTCAGTACCGGGTCAGGGTGCAGAGGCCGAAGGGGACGTGCGCTCGGCCGTCCATTTCTTCGCTGAGTGCTCCGGGGGTGAGGGCGTCGGTCGGTCGGGAACGTCGTGACAAAATCGGATCATGCGTGTGTTCCGTGATCGGGTTGCTGTCGTGACCGGCGCGGCGAGTGGAATCGGGCTCGCCCTGGTCGAGGCATTCGTCGCCGAGGAAATGCGGGTGGTCATGGCCGATATCGACGAAGCGTCGCTCGACGTGGAGTCGCAGCGGATTGGCCCCGCCGTGGTGCCCGTGGTCCTCGACGTGCGCGATCAGAAGTCAGTCGAACAGGCGGCGAACCTGGCGATCGAAAGGTTCGGAGCCCTCCACGTCGCGGTGAACAATGCCGGCATCGTGAATGGCGGGAATTCATGGGAGCTGTCGCTGGAGGAGTGGCACCGCGTTCTCGACACGAATCTCTGGGGCGTCATCCACGGCGTGCGGGCCTTCGTCCCACGGATCCTGGCCTCAGGTGAGGAGGGTCATGTCGTCAACACGTCCTCGATGGCGGCCGTCCTCGCACTCCCGGGTATCGGCCCTTACACAGTGGCCAAGCACGGAGTTCTCGGGCTGAGCGACGTCCTGCGGTCCGAGCTGAAGGCGATGAGCGCACCGGTCGGCGTCAGCGTCGTCATGCCGGGCATGATCCGAACGGGAATGAACCCGGTCGGGCTGGTCGAGCCTTCCACCGTGGCGCGGAACGTGCTCGACGCTATGCGGCGCGAACGCCCCTATGTGTTTACGGACGATCACAGCACGAAACAGGTCGAGGACCGCCTGCAAGCAATTCTGGCCGCGCGGGCGGACGTGCTGGCGTAGCCGACCGCTCGGGAGCCCGGAGGACGGTTACGCCGGCGTGTCGAGCGCATCCAAAGCCGACACAAGCTCTCGGTGTAGAAGACCCGCCCGGGATCGACGATAAAGCGGGCCGCCTCCGTTCCCGAGGAGCGTACGCACTCGTGCGATGCCGCTGACGTCGATCGGTTCGTTGGTGTCGAGTCGTGTGGCGACCGCCTCGAGCTCGCCCAGCACGAGCCGGACACCTTCCCGGTCGATCGGCACCCTCGTGCGCCGCGACTGTTGAGCCGCCAGCGCTACCGCACGCAGGCTGTCGGCCAGGCGCCGTCGCTGATCCGGTTGACAGAGACGTGCCGCATGGAGAGCGAGCAGGACGTTCGATTCGGGTGACGTTCCTGCCGCCAGTTGCTCGTCCAGGCTCATCGTCCGCACACGAGCCAGGATTCGGTCTCGAACGTGGACTGGCCGAAGGCCAAGCGCATTGTGCTCCTCGAGCAGTACGACCGCCGGTGCTCTCTGGGTCCGAGTAAGGCTGCCGCCAGCCATGACCATGAAACCCATTATGCCGGTCATGGCATGACCAGTCAAGCCCCTTTACCAGTCATGGCCGACTAGACTCTTTACGTGGCGCTCCCCTCCTGGGTCCCTGACATCGAAACGAAGCCAGCCCCCATGCCGCTGCTCGTGGTCCAGTCCTTCGTCAATACCTACGAAGCGGACACAGATCTGGATCTCCTGGCGGATCTGGATACGGGGCTTCCGTGGCTCAGGGAAGCGGGGCTGTTGGCCCGGAATTCCGTCACGCGTGCCGAACTGGAGCGGGCCCGTCAAGTGCGTGAAAGCCTGCGGGCTCTGCTGGTTCACAACGCAGGTGGTGACGCGCCGAGCCCGGCCCAGCTGGAGCCTTTAGCCGCTGTGGGCGCGGCCTCACCCCTTCAGCCAACGGTCGGCGACGACGGGCACGTCGACCTAGACGCAGACGGGGAGGCAGACCCGATTCGCTGGGGGAGTCTCTTGCTCGTCGTCCGTGACGCGCAGCGTGACGGCAGTTGGGACCGGCTGAAGGCCTGTCGCAACGACGAATGCCTGTGGGCCTTCTACGACCGCTCTCATGCAGGCCGTGGTGCCTGGTGCGATATGGCGTCGTGTGGCAACAAGATCAAGAACCGCAACCTTCGTGCGAGGCGCGCGGCTTTGTCGTGACGGCTAATCGGACCCGTTGCTACGAACCGTGGTCCGCTCGGGGGTAATCCTCGTGAGTTCGTAGATGGTCAGGAGACGCGAGATCACGGGCGCATGCTCGAACCAGCGGGGCCGCTTCGCGTGCGAGTTCGTGGGTGCATGCCGCGCCACGTGAGTTGCGCTTTTCAGCTCGGCCGAGCGGTCGTTGCCACGGATCACCGCCTTCATGGCCGGGACCGCGACCTCGAGATCCCATTCAATCTCCGTGCCGACCTCTTGAATGATGTCGCGCAGCGCGCCGTCGAAGTCCTGCCCCTGATTGAGCCTCATAGGGGGAACGCCCCGCGACATCTTTTCCACCCGGTTGATCAGCGGGCGTCGGACGCCGCTATCCGCCTCGATCCGGGAGACCACGTCCGCCAGCTCAGGGGCGTCGGTGACCACGTCCACCACCTCGGTGATGGCTGCTTCTCGGGTGACGAGATGCTGGATCGTTGTCCTGGTCAGGTCGCCATACTCGGACCACTCGGCGACGGACGCTCCCTGCATGATCCGCAGTTGTGTGAAGAGCCGACGGAGCTCAAGATCCGCATCCTCGAGCAGGTCGAGCGCATCGCCCCGAGTCATCGTTTCGGCCGCCATGTCATTTCACCTCGCATGTTTCCATCGGTCTGGGTTTCGACAATTGGGCTACCCCCGGCTCAGCGCACGGAAACCTTGTTTCGTGGTACCCACCCCTTCTACCGCCGTTTCTGTGCGGATTTGGTTCGCGGGGCGCGTGAATGACCCGACCGCCGACGCCACAAGGGAGAGTTCGGGACGTTCAAAACACCCTCGGGCGTTGCAATGGTCACCTACGAGGTGAGATCCAGTGAGCGCACAGCGCCGCAGAGCTCGCCGCCGGGAATCCGGACCGAACCCGAATGTGGTCCCGATGGTAAGACGCCCTCCCTCCGCGAAACGCGATTAGTGCTTGAACGCGTCCTTCACTTTTTCACCCGCCTGCTTCAGGTCGGCCTTGGCGCGGTCCGTCTTTCCTTCTGCCTCGAGCGACTTGTCGTCCTTGATCCGCCCCGCAAGATCCTTCGCGGCGCCCTTTGCTGAGTCCGCCGCGTTCTTCACCTTGTTCTCCGCTGTCATGGATTCTCCTTCGTTGTCTGGTTAAAGAGATACCCGCATCACAGCGCATCAAGCGAAGTCGAGCACACACGCACGATGCAGGCGGCGAAGCATTGCTCTGACTCAGTGACCGTGTCTTCCCGTTTCGCGAGTTGTCGTGAGGGTACGCGTTCTCTGGCGGCGCCGGGCGAACGGCGCAACGCGACGCCCGGAGCGCGCAGAAGGAGGAGATTCAATGCCACAGCGAGCATGGAATGCCAAGCGCGAGCGTCAGTATGAACACATCAAGGACGGCCTCGAGGAACGGGGCAATTCGGAAGACCTGGCGTCGGAGATTGCGGCGCGCACCGTGAACAAGGAGCGTGCCCGAGCGGGCGAAAGCGAGCAGGCCAGCGCGGCTTCGATTCGTGATATCTCCTCGGGGCGCCGGGGAGGCTTGCGATCACACAAGGGATCCGGCGGGCGCACGAAGGCGCAGCTCTACGAAGAAGCACGGCGCAAAGGTGTCGAAGGCCGCTCGAAGATGACCAAGACAGAACTCGAACGGGCGGTCGACCACTGAGCCCTGGGTCGGTGCGATCCGTCCTTGCGGCGCGGTGGCGTTCTTTGGGTGGAGGGCGAGGCGACTACCGGACCAGCGCCGCCAACCCGAGTCCGAACGGGACCAGGACCCAGCCCCAGCGGACGGCCGCAATGACGACCTCGCAGCGGTAGCCGTAGAGGACGGCCTGCTGGATCGGCTGGAACGAGGGTGCGCTCAGGCCGCTCAAGACGGCGACCACGGCGAGCGCAGTGGAGGACGCCAGTGCCGCGACGCCGACGAGCGCCAGGTAGTAGGCCACCCGGACGGCGCTGAGCCAGGTCCAGCGGCGCAGCCCGTGCTCGGTCCTGGCCACGGCCACGTTGTGCGGATGGATGACCGAGCCCGTGAAGAGTGCGGCGCCCGAGAAGGCGAGGAGGGGTCCGGCCAGGATGAGCACGTCGGAGCTCCACGCCGGAGCCGGCTCGATGGCCAGAAGAACGAGCCCGGCCAGCGAGGCCAGGATCGGCGACTGGTCGACCCACGACGTGGCCCTGCGCTGGCGGATCGGGGCGTCGCTGCGCATCAGGTGGACACTGACGGCCGACCAGGCGGTGTTGATCACGTTGGCCAGCACGGCGATCTGCGTTCCGGCGGCGCCGGCGAAGGCCGCGGCGGCCGGGACCACCCAGTACCCGCTGTTCGGGCTGGCCGCCCAGGCCTCGAGCGCGCCCTCGCCGGCGCTGCGTCGCCCGCGCGTCGCCTGCGAGCACAGGAACATCACCCAGAGCCCCGCGGCCAGGCCGAGTGGGCCCAGGAGTTGACCGATCGACGTCAGCCGCCACACCGCGACCAGTGACAGCGTGGCCGAGGTGGCCAGGATTTGGGCCCGCAGGACCACCGGCCACACCCGCTGCACCGCCGGTCCGCCCTGCGCCGTGGCCCAGCCGAGGATCCCTCCCGCGATGAAACAGACCAGGCTGAGCACGGCCAGCATTGTGCCTTGCTGGAGCTTTGTCACCAGAAGATGGCCGGCGCGGCCGGACGATACAGTGCGCCTCATGCACACTCAGCGGATTCGTGAGGTGCTAGCGGAGGCGATTGTCGGACGTCATTTGCTTACGCACCCCTTCTACCGTCGTTGGGAGGCCGGGACCCTGTCGGAGGGTGAGCTGGCCGCCTACGCGGAGCAGTACCGGCACATCGAACGCGAGCTGCCGGTGACCCTCGAAGCCATTGCGTCGGCCTTGCCCCAGGGCCGGGCTCGCGACCTCGTCGAGGCCAACCTGGCCGACGAGCTCGGCACGCCCGCGCCGCACATCGAGCTTTTCGAGTCCTTTGCCTGCGCCGCTGGCGCGGCGGACGACGTCCGGGCCACGCCGTCGACCGCGGCGTTACTGGCCCTGGTGCGCACCGCGGCAGTGACCGATCCGGCGCTGGCTCTGGCCATGGTGGCCGCCTACGAGGTCCAGGCCTCGGATATCGCGGCCTCCAAGTCCGACGGGCTGCTGCGCCACTACGGGCTCGACGATGAGGCCACTCGGTTCTGGGACGTCCACCGCACCCAGGAGGCCGAGCACGCCGACTGGTCCGTCGAGGCCCTGGCCGAGTTGGGGGCTGACCCCGACATCGTGCAGGCCGCCGCGACCGTGTCGGCCGACTCCTGGTGGTTGTTCCTCAGTGAGCGTGAAGAGCTGGCTCCGGCCAGGACCGGCGGTTGATCACGCTCCGCCTTCGAGTCGTCCGCAACGGGCGGCGGCGTCGGTGAAGGCGGCGGCCCGCTCGCGGTAGTCGCTGAAGCGGCCGAAGCTCGGGGCTGCAGGGGACAGCAGCACCACGGCCTCGCCCTCGGTCGACGCCGGTGATCCGTCGCGGCCCTGGGCCGGTAGTGCCCGGACTGCCCAGCGGTAGGCGGTGGCCACGGCCTCCTCGAGGCTGCCCGCGTCGATCACCTCGGCGGTCGCCGCGGCGCGGACGGCGGCGCCGATGCGAGGCCCGTTGTCGGGCATGGTGACCACGAGGGTCGGCATGTCTCGCCGAGCCACCGCCCACCCGAGCGGCGCGTAGTCGACGCCGCGGTCGTGCCCGCCCACCAGGAGCGCCACCGGCACCCGGTCGAAGGCGTCGAGAGCCGCTTCGGTCGGGAGGACGTTGGTCGAGAGGCTGTCGTCGACGAACTCGACCGGACCGACGGTGCCCACCGACCGGCAGCGGCTGGGCAGCCCGGCGAACCCGGCGGCGGCCTGGCGCAGCCTCTGGTCGTCGTCGGCACCCGGGATCCCGAGGGCCAGCAGGATCTGGCGGGCCAGTGTGGCGTTGCGCGCGTTGTGACGGCCTCGCAGGCCGAGCGCGTCCGACCACACCGCGTCGTGGTCACCGTCGGCATCGGAGACCCAGCGGACGTGTGGACCCATGCGAGACGCCTCGGCCCGCAGGCGTTCATCGGATCCGTTGGCCAGCACCAGCTCGACGCCCGCTTTGGTGCAGAGCGAGAGCTTGTCGGCGTAGTAGCGCTCCACCGTCCCGTGCCAGTCGAGGTGGTCGGGCGCCAACGACGTCACGGCGATCACGTGGGACGCCGCCGGGAGGTCCGGGACCTGGAAGCTCGACGTCTCGATCACCCAGTAGTCGGGATCCGGTTCGTCCGAGAGGTCCCAGGGCGGCCGGCCGATGTTGCCGCCCGCCTCTGCTTTCACGCCGAGGGCGCGCAGGAGGTGAACGGCCAAGACGGTCGTGGTGCTCTTGCCCTTGGTGCCCGTGACGCAGACGACGCGGTCGGGGTCGGCCTCGGCCATGAAGAGGCCCAGTCCGCCACACACCGCGACCGCCGCGGCCTCGAGCTCGGCCACCTCGGGCCGGTAGCGGCTGATGCCCGGGCTCTTCACCACGACCTCGCAGCCCATCAGTGCGTCGAGTCCACCCCGGTCGGTGGCGAGCACCTCGAACCCATCGAGGGTGGGCGCGCCGGGTCTGTCGTCGACCAGGACGGGGACGTGGCCCATGGCCCGGAGGCGACGCAGGCTGGCTCCGCCCTCGACACCCAGGCCCCAGACGCCGACCCGCCCCGACGCGTCAGCGAGCGCGGACCAGGAGATCAGTCGGGGCATAGCGATCGGGGATCCGGTGGGGACCACGTGGTTCGAGCAACGCGTCGTCGGAACCGACGGCAGGGAATCTCGCATCGAGGTCTGCCCACAGGCGCTGGACCAAGGCAGCCTCGGCGCGGTCGTCGCGTCGGGCGGTCAGACGGAGCGCGGCCCTGCACTCGTCCGCGTCGCCGACGCACTCGAAAGGCTTGGTGTCCGCCTCGAACCCGAGCAGTGAACGAAAGCGCGGCTCGTTGGCCGGATTGTCCAGGGGCTCGGAGCCGCCGAAGACGGTGGCCAGCTCCGCGGCGGACATGAAGGGCGCCAGGATCAGGTCGATGAAGCAGCACTTGTCACAGACGCCGCACCAATGGTCGAGCCGCTGCGCGGGATCCTGGTGAAAGGCGCGGTTGCAACTGCGGAAGGTGCGATGGAAGGCGGTGAGCGCCGCAAAACGACGCCCGACCCAGAGCTCGGTGCGGGGTCGAAGGTAGGAGAAGACCTCGAGGCCCGGACCAAGGATCGAGGTCACCAGGTCCCCGAGGTCTTGTTCAAAGGCTTCGCCCTTGGACCATTGATGGTTCACCGAACGGCCGTCGACCAGCAGTGTGGGCACGGAGGCCGACCACTCGTTGGCCAGGACGACCGCGTCACGCCCGTCGAGCACGGCCGTGACGATCGCCGCCGCCGTGACGATCGCGGTGACCGGGACGTGCCCGTTCAGGAACCCGAGCTCGACCGAGCGCCGCACCAGCGGATCGATTCGACGTCCGACGCGGCGCACCGGGAGGCCGGTGAGCGCCGCCGCATCCTCAATGGCGGCGAATCGCTGTCCCGGTGGGTGGACGACGCACAGCGCGGCGTCGGGATGGTCCCGGGCGATGGCGTCGACGGTGACGATGGAGTCGATGCCGCCGCCGAAGGGGACGAGCGGGCGGCCCGGAACAGGGTCGTACGTGGCGGGTGCGCTGGGGCCGCCGTCGGGACCGAAAATCTCGAGGTGGGCCAGGTCGAGACCGTTGCGGTAGGCGAACTCCCCGAGCCCGTGCTCGTAGTAGCGGTGCAGGAAGGCGCGCTCCGCTGCGGTCGTGGGGTGCGGGCCGAGGTCGATGACGGGTGCCGCGGTCGTCTTGTAATAGGAGACACCGGCCAAGAAGAAGAGGAGTCGGGCCGCGGCGGAAAGCGCCGGGCTGTCCCAGTCGCCGTCGGGTCCGAAACCGAACGACTCGGTGAAAGAGTGGGTCGGCGTCGAATACGAGCAGTCGATGGTCCCGGCGCCGGGTTCGATGACGAAGCCGTCGTAGCGGAATTGGTCGGGAGCTGACATCGGAAGAGGTGCCCCGTCGAGGCCCGCACCATGCTACGGGCCGCTCGCTCCGGCGTCGGTCAGGGCAACAGGCGGGCGAACAGGGCGAAACGACCGCAGGGACGGGCGGCCCGGTCGCTGAAGAGCGCCGGGTCCCCGGTGTCCACCGGAGCCCGGCTGATCGACCCGGCCGGGACTCCGGCCCGGCACAGTTGCTGCGCGTTCGCCGCCACCAGGTCGACCAGCCAGTGGCCGGGGCCGTCGGGCCGGGCCACCTCCGGGTCGAGGTCGTCGGCTCCCAGGGCGCGGCCGAGCGCGGCGCGCACCTCGTCGGTCACCTGATAGTGACCCGGTGCGACGGCGGGACCGAGGTACGCCTGTACCCGTTCGGCCCGGGTCCCGAACGTGGCCATGGCGTCGAGGGCGCAGGACACGGCGCCTCGGGCCGTGCCCCGCCAGCCGGCGTGCACCGCGGCCAGGACGCGCACCTCAGGATCGACGAGAGCGATGGGAACGCAGTCGGCCACCAGGATGGCCAACGTCACTGCGGGCGATCGGGTGACGAGAATGTCGGCATCGGCGATGGCGTCCTCCTCATGTCGCGTGCCGCGACCGGCGTCGCCGGGTCCGACCGCGACGGCGGCCGTGCCGTGCACCTGGCGGGCGTAGACCATGGACCCGAGGTCGACGCCGAACGCCGTGGCGGCCCGGGTCCGGTTGGTCTGGACGCAATCGGGGTCGTCGCCCACGTGCAGGCCGAGGTTCAAGGTGTCGTACGGAGGGGCGGAGACGCCGCCGGACCGCGTCGTGACGGCCACCCTCGCTCCGTGCGTTCCTGCGCTCTCCCACGACAACAGGCGCGGGGTCTCGGGCACGGGACCGAGGCTATGAGGCTTCGCTCTCACCCCACATCGTGGTGGGCACGATGGAGAGCAGCGGCCGACCCGAGCGCGAGCCCGAGGAGCGGCCCGTCTCCAGCTCGCTGAAGCCGTAGAGCTCCGCCTCGTCGTGCCGTGCGGACGGGCGGGTCGGGGCGGGACCGGCCATGGCGAGCGGCGCCGCCACGCCCAGCACCTCAGCCAGTGAGTGTGCCGCTTCGAGTCCGGCGAAGAGCACGACCAGGGACTCGAGTGAGAACCCGCGATCTTGGAGGCGCACAATGGCGGACACCCGGCTGATGTGGCCGTCCCCGTAGAGGCCGGTACGACCGCGCAGCTCGGGACGGGGGAGCAGGCCCAGCGTCTGGAAGGACCGGATGCGCCGGGACGTGGTGCCGGTGGCCGCGGCCAGCTGGTCGATGGTCAGGGTCGGGCCGGCCGGCATTTGACAAGTATGACATGAATTTATGTAACATCAAACACTGTCGAATACGAACGAAAGCGAGGTGGCGGACATGCCGCTGAACCCGGATGCGGTGGGGTCGACGTCGGACCCGGTCAAGAGGTCGTGGGATCAAAAGGACGCTCTGCTGTACGCCCTGGGGGTCGGAGCCGGTGCGACGGATCCGACGGGCTTCGAGCTCGATCTGACCACCGAGAACTCGGACGGCGTGACCCAACGGGTGCTGCCCACGTTCACGACCATCGTCGGCCAGGGCGGCGGGGGGCGGACCTCCATCGGCGACTACGACCCGGCCATGCTCGTCCACGCCGAGCAGTCGATCGCGCTGCACGGCGAGATCCCGACCACGGGGTCCGTGTCGAACGTGACGACGGTGGCCGGGATGTACGACAAGGGCAAGGCGGGGCTGGTGGTGCTCGAGACGGTGTCGCATTACGAAGACGGCACCCCCGCCTTCACGACGCGTACGACGATGTTCATCCGCGGCGAGGGTGGCTGGGGTGGCCCGCGTAACCCCGAGGGCGACACGGAGAGCGAGCTGGCCGCGTTGCCGCTCCCGGCCCGTGAGCCCGACGAGACGGTGACCTATACGACGCGCCCCGACCAGGCGCTGCTCTACCGGCTGAGCGGTGACCGCAACCCGCTCCACTCCGATCCGACGTTCGCCAAGCGGGGCGGCTTCGACACGCCGATCCTGCACGGGCTGTGCACCTATGGCTTCACCGGGCGCGCCCTGCTGCACTTGGTGTGCGGCTCGGACCCGGCGCGTTTCGGCGCCATGCGGGCCCGCTTCTCCAAGCCCACGTTGCCAGGGGACGCGCTCACGGTGTCGGTGTGGGACATCGGCGCCGAGGCCGAGGGCTTCTTCCGCTTCCGCACCGCGACCCAGCGGGGCGACACCGTGATCGACTCGGGACTCTTCCAGCTGGTTTGAGCCGGCGCCGCCGAACAGCCGGTCAACGCAACCCGAGCAACCGCTCCATGACCTCGACCCGCTGACGGAGCCGGTCGACCTCCGCTGCCAGCGAGCGGCCCTGTTCGATCTGGCGCCGCAGCCGCGAGGAGCGCAGGGCTCGGTCGAGCACCGCGTCGAGGGGCACCAGCCGCTGGGGCCCGTGCGCACCGAGCACCATGCGCGAGGGGATGTGCCCCGCCCGATACCAAGAGCGCAGGGTGGACCGGGCCACGCCCGCCGCGGCGGAGGCTTCATCCAGTGTGAGCCACCCGTCACCGGCGGGCTGCTCGGGCAGGTGTCCGAGCAGCTCGTCCCAATCGACGTCGCTCAGCTGGCCGGAGTGTTCGGCCTGCTCGGCTGCCATGGTGGTTCACTGTACTATCTGACACCGTCTTGACAGGGTTCGTATCATCGAGACATGTTCGAGCGATTCACCGACAGGGCGCGGCGGGTCATCGTCGTGGCCCAGGACGAGGCCCGGGACCTGGGGCACCCCCTCATCGGGCCCGAACACCTGGCCCTGGGGCTGACCAGGAGCGAGGGTCTGGCCGGGCAGGCCCTCGAGGAGTTCGGGGTGACGCACGCCGGAGTCCGCGAACGGCTGGTCGCGGCCCTGCCCCAGAGCGCGGTCAGAGCCGGTGAGCGGCTGCCCTTCACGCCCGAGGCCAAGAAGGCCCTCGAGCTCTCGCTGCGCGAGGCGTTGCGCCTCAAGCACAGCTACATCGGGACCGAGCACCAGCTGTTGGGGTTGCTGCGCCTCGACGAGCGAATAGCCGCCGAGCTGTACCACGTCGACGGCGAGCAGCTCCGAACGCGGGTGGTCCAACTGGCCGCCGGCACGCCGGGCGAGCGGAACCGGCGCTCGCCCGCGTTGCACACCGCGCTGGGCCGGGCCCAGGGTGAGGCGGGCGACGACGCGGTGACCACGGGTCAACTCCTGGTGGCCATCGCGGCCGATGCCGATTCACAGGGCGCCAAGGTGCTCGAGCGCGCCGGGGTGTCCCAGGATGCGTTGGCGGCCGCGCTGCGCGAGGTGCCGGTGCAGGGCACCAGCGACGCCACCGGCACGCCCCGCTGGTTCGAAATCAGGGTCGGGGGGCGCTCGGCCACCGTCGAGGACGCGGAGCTGGCCACGCTGTTGGCCGAGTTCGGGCCCGAGCAGATCCGCCAGCTCCTGCGGCGGGGCCTGGCCGCCCCGGATGCGCCCCGGACCGCGGCGGGCTGACGCGGGGATCAGGAGCGGCACTCCGCGCACACGCCGAAGATCTCGACGGTGTGCGTGAGGTCGCTGTAGCCCAGGTCCTTGGCCGTGGTCTCGGCCCAGCGCTCCAGGTCGGGCAACTCCACCTCGGTGCCGCGCCCGCAATGGCGACAGACCACGTGATGGTGGTGCTGCTCGGAATGGCAGCGCCGGTAGACGAGTTCGCCGTCGGCGGTCTGCAGCGCGTCGAGCCGGCCCTCGTCGGTGAGGAGGGACAGGTGGCGGTAGACGGTGGTCAGCCCGACCGTCTCCCCGGCGGCGCGAAGCTCGGCGTGAATGTCCTGCGCGCTACGGAAGTTGTCCGAGCCGGCCACGACATCGAGGACGGCCTGTCCCTGCCGGGTCTGGCGCACGCGCTCAGCCATGGGTCAACTCTGCCAGGTCCGGCGGCACCGTCCGGTGCCTCCGGCGTCCGGTCAACAGGGGTCCGGCGAGGCGGGCCAGCACGTAGAAGGCGAAGCTGAGGGCGACGATGAGCACACTCGGCTTGACCGTCGGGAACTGGAAGCTCAGCAGGAGGCCGCCGTCCGCCGCCACGACGGCCATGGCGATGGAGAGCAGGGTGACGACGAAGGGACTCGCGCTCAGGCGCTGGGCCGCCGCGGCCGGCGTGATGGCCAGGCTGAGGACGAGGAGGGTGCCCACCACCTGCGCCGCCTCGGTCACGGTCACGGCCAGCACGTAGAGGAACAGGATGCCGAGCAGGCCGGTGCGCACGCCGCGGGCGCGGGCCACGTCGGGGTCGACCGACGAGAAGAGCAGCGGCCGCCAGACGGCGACCAGGACGGCGACGACGACCACCGCGATGATGCCGAGCAGGACGATCTGTCCCGTGCTGATGCCGAAGATGTTGCCGAAGAGGATGTTCAGCGCCTCGCTGGCGTAGCCGTGGTAGTAGCCGAGCAGGAACACGCCGAGCCCGAGCCCGCCGGCCAGGATCACGCCGATGCTCGAGTCGCGCTCCGCCTGCTTCTGGCCCAGCGCGCCGATGAGGGTGGCCACGACCAACGCGCCGATCAGCGCGCCGACCAGCGCGTTGTTGGCCACGAGCAGGCCGGCCACCGCGCCGGTGAAGGCCAGCTCGCTCGTGCCGTGCACGGCGAAGGCCATGGAGCGGGTGATGACGAACGGGCCGAGCAGCCCGCAGCTGAGCGCGACGAGTGCCGCCGCCTCGAGTGCGTGCTGGGCGAAGCCGAACTGGAGGAAGTAGCCAATACCCATCAGTGGCCGCCCATCAGTTGCGGCCCATCAGTGGCCGCCCCGGTCTTCGTGGTGCGGGTGGTGGTGATGGTGGTGGTGGGCGTGGCCGTGCGGCTCGGTGGCGAGGGTGTCCTCTGCGCTCACCACCAGGTAACGGTTCCGCACCTTCACCACGTCGACCTCGATGCCGTAGAGGTCGGTGAGGCGCTCGCTGGTCAGGATCTCGCTGGGGGTGCCCGCGGCCCAGCGCCCGTTGACCAGGTAGAGAATGCGGTCGACATAGGGCAGGACGGGGTTCACCTCGTGGGTCACGAAGACGACGGGGGTCTTTGCGGCGCGCCGGCGCTCGTCGATGAGGTGGGTCACGGTGCGCTGGCTGGCCAGGTCGAGGGCCAGGAGGGGCTCGTCGCACAGCAGCACGGTCGGGTCACCGAGGAGGGCCTGGGCGATGCGCAGGCGCTGCTGCTCGCCGCCCGAGAGGGTCCCGACCGGCGCCTGCGCGTAGGCGCCCGCGCCCACGGCCTCGATGAGCTCGTCCACCCGGGCCCGGGTGGCGCGGTTGGTGCGCAGCGGCACGCCCCAGCGCCCACCGTCGGCCCCGAAACGGACCAGGTCACGTCCGCGGATGGGCAGGCTCTGCTCGAAGGCGCGCTGCTGGGGCACGTAGCCGAGCTCGGGGTCGCCGCGGCGCGGTGCGCGCCCGTGCACGCGCACCGTGCCCGCCGAGAGCGGCACCAGGCCCAACAACACCTTGAGCAAGGTCGTCTTGCCGGTGCCGTTCGGCCCCAGCACGGCGAGGAACTCGCCCGGCCCGACGTCGAGGTCGAGGCCGGACCACAACGTGCGCCCGCCGAGTTGCACCGCGGCCTGGCGCAGCTCGATGGGCGGCGGGGTGGTCGGACCGCCGGCGGTGGTCGCCGTGCCGCCGTCGTCGGCCGGGGTCACGGGCTGCGGCTGTGTTCGAGCGCGCGCACGAGCGCGCTGAGCTGACGCTGCTGCCACTGCTGGTAGGTGGCGACGCCCGCCGGCATCGTCTCGGAGACGCCGACGACGGGGATGTCGTGCTGGCGGGCCAGGGCGCGCATCTCGGTCGTCACCGGCGTCACCGTCTGGGAGTTGTAGAGGAGCACGTTCACATCGTGGTCGTCGAGGATTTGCCGCATGGCGACCGTGTCGGCCGGGCCCGGGTCGACCCCGTCCTCGATGGCCCGGGCGAAGCCGGGCGGCGTCTTGACGACGAGACCGGCCACGGCGAGCGCGTCGCCGGGCACGCGCTCGGTATAGGCCACCCCGACACCGTGGAAATGGGACCGGATGGTGGCCAGTGTCGCGTTCAGCGGGGCGAGCGAGGCGTCGAAGGTGGCCAGGTTGGCCTTGAAGGTGGCGGCGTCGGCCGGGGCGGCCTTGGTCAGGGCGGCGGCAATGGCGGCGGCGACCTTTGGCACCTTGGGGATGTCGTACCAGAGGTGCGGGTTGGGGTCGCTGCCCGTCAGGTGGAGCACGGTGGCCGCCGTGACCACGGTGCGGTGCCCGGCGTCGGCGCCGAGCAGGGAGCGCATGAAGGTGTCGTAGCCCGCACCGTTCTCGACGACCACCTGGGCCCGGGCCAGGTCGGCTGCGTCCTGCGCATCGGTCTCGAAGAGATGGGGATCGGCGTTGGGGTTCGTGATGAGGGAGGTGACGGCGACGTCGCGCCCGCCGATCTGCGCCGTGATGTTGCCCCAGAAGTTCTCGGCCGCCACCACCCGGACGGGGGCCTTCACGGCGGACGCCGGCGCGGCCAGGGCCGCGGGGAGCGTGACGCCCAGGGCCAGGCCGACCAGGGCCGGGAGCACACAGCGGGCGGCTTTGGGGGCGATCATCCTAACCATAACGGTAATCATTTCGGATAGCAGGACGCAAGCCCCTCTGGAGGGAGAATCCGGATGGTCGGCCCTCAGCCTCCGAAGAGGAGGGAGTAGTCGGCCCCCCGGCGCAGGTGATGGCCGCCGTCCACGCTGATGGTCTCGCCCGTGACCCAGGAGGATTCGGGTCCGATGAGGTAGCGCACGGCTGCCGCCACGTCCTCCACCGTGCCGACGCGGCCGAGCGGCATCTGGGAGAGGTAGTGGTCGAGGAGCGGCCCCCCGGCGGTGATGAAGCTCATCAGCTCGTCGTCGACGATGCCCGGCGCCACCGCGTTGACCCGGATGCCGAGCGGTCCCAATTCCTCGCCCGCCGTCTTGGCCAGGAAGACGATGCCGGCCTTGGCCATGCCGTAGGCCCACAGGAACTGGTGGGGGAAGCGCCCCGCCCCCGAGGACATCAGCACGATGGCCCCGGCTCCGCCCTGGGCCTGCATGGCCAGCGCGCCCTGCTTCACGCAGATGGTCGACCCGACCAGGTTGAGGTCGACCGTGCTGCGCACCGCGTCCATGTCGGCGCTCAGGATGGAGCCGATGTGCGTCGAGCCGCCGGCGCACGCGAACAGCCCGTCGATGCGGCCGGTCTCCTCCTGGGTCAGCGCCACTGCGGCGGCGATCTGGTCCTCGACCGTGACGTCGGCCACGATGGAGCGCACCGTCGTGCCGGCCACGCCGTTCCCGCGGATCTGCGCGGCGGCGTCGATCAGCTTCTGCTCGGTGCGCCCGCAGATGGTGACGTGGGCGCCGTCGGCCGCCAGCCGCTCGGCCGTCCCGAGGCCGATGCCGCTGCCCCCGCCGGTGACCAGAATGGAATGGCCGGCGATGCCGGTCCGGGTGGTCTCCGCCATCAGCGGGTGGCGTCGCCCAGCGGCGCAGAGGGGGTGAACTCGACCGGCATCGCCTCGAAGCCCGAGATGAAGTTGGCCGGCCGGCGCGGGAGCGCCGTGCGCTCGACAGCCAGGTGGAGGTCGGGCATGCGGGCCAGGAGGCGTTCGAACATGACCTTGAGCTCCAGGCGGGCCAGCTGGTTGCCCAGGCAGAAGTGGGCGCCGAAGCCGAAGGCCAGGTGCGGGTTGGGGCTGCGTGCGATGTCGAAGGTGTCGGGCTCGTCGAAGACCGCCTCGTCGCGGTTGGCCGAGGGATAGAGGAGGAGCAGCTCCTGGCCCTCCTTGATCGTGGCGTCGCCCAGCTGGACGTCGCGGGTGGCCGTGCGGGCCATGTTCTTGATGGGCGACACCCAGCGCAACATCTCCTCGACCGCGGTGGGCAGCAGACCGCCGGGATCGGCGGCCAGGCGGGTCAGCTGCTCGGGCCGGGCCAGCAGCTCCTCCATGCCGCCGCTGATGACGTGGCGCGTCGTCTCGTCCCCGCCGATCAGGATGAGCAGCGTCTCGTGGATGAGCGAGGCCTCGTCGAGCGAGTCACCGTCGATCTCGGCCTGGCACAGGACACCGACGAGGTCGGCCGTGCTGCCCGTGGCCAAGCGATCGGCCAGGACGGGGGTGATGTAGGACGTGTAGCCCTCGAAGGCGTGCATGGCCCCGACCATGGCCTCGGGGTCGGGCGAGCCCTGGGCCTTGAGCATCACGTCGGACCACTCGAGCAGCTCGACCCGGTCGGCCGGGGCGACGCCGAGCATGTCGCCGATCACCGCGATGGGCAGCGGCGCCGCGATGTCGGCCACGAAGTCGCACCGTCCCTGCTCGCACACGAGGTCGAGGATGGCGTCGCAGGACAGGCGGACCTGCTCCTCCATCGCGCGCACCCGCTTGGGGGTGAAGCCCTCGGAGACCAGGCGGCGCCGGCGCACGTGCTCGGGTGCGTCGAAGTCGATCATCATCGGCAGCGCCGGGTACTTGGGCCGGATGCCCTGGGCGTTCGAGAAGGCCTCGGTGTCGACCGAGACCGCCTTGACCGCGGCGTAGCTCGCGGCAGCCCACAGGTCGTTGCCCTCGTCGTAGTAGAGCGGCGCGTGGGCCCGCATCCAGGCATAGGCGTCGTGGGGTTCCCGGCCGTAGAACTGGCCGTCCATCAGGTCGATGCCGAGTGAGGTGGGGGCGCTGGTGGTCACGGCGGAGACGATATCCCCGGGTGGGTAGGGTTGACCCATGGCAGACCAGGCGACCTTCACCGACGTCGCCATGGAATTCATGCCCGGGCTCTACTCGGCGGCGCTGCGCATGACGCGCAACCCGGCCGACGCCGAGGACCTGGTCCAGGAGACCTACCTGAAGGCCTACCGCGCCTACGGCTCCTTCACCGAGGGCACCAACCTGCGGGCCTGGCTCTACCGGATCCTCACCAACACCTACATCAACTCGTACCGGGCGGCCCAGCGCCGCCCCGAGACGACCGACGTCGAGGACGTCGAGGACCTCTACCTCTACAAGCGTCTGGCCGGTTCGGGGAACAGCGAGCAGGGGCGCTCGGCCGAGGACGAGGCGCTCGACCGCTTCACCGACGAGGACGTCAAGGCGGCACTCGAGGCGCTGCCCGAGGCTTTTCGGATGGCCGTCCTCCTGGCCGACGTCGAGGGATTCAGCTACAAGGAGATCTCTGAGATCACCGAAGTGCCCATCGGCACGGTCATGAGCCGCATCCACCGGGGAAGAAGGGCGCTCCAGAAGGCGTTGCACGATGTGGCGGAGGCGCGCGGTCTGGTGGGCAGCGTGCCTGGGGGGACGAGGGAGTGACCGGGAACATGGATCGGGAACACGGATGTCGGGAACACGGATGCGGGAACATGGATGCGGGAACATGGATAAGAGCAACGACACATCAGGTCTGTTCGGGCCGACCCTGAACTGCGAGGAGGCGGTGCACGAGCTGTACCACTATCTCGACGGCGAGCTGACCGACGAGCGGCGCGAGGTGATCCGGGTCCATCTCGACTACTGCGGACCCTGCGGCGGCGCGGCCGTGTTCGAGGCCGAGCTGCGCCGGGTCATCGCCAATCGCTGCAAGGACCGGGTGCCCCAGAGTCTGAGGGAGCGGGTGGCTGCGGCCATCGACGAGGAAAGTCGACAGCACGACGACAAGCTCTGAGCTCTCTCCGGCGGTCCCCGTCCCGGACCCGCCGGCCGTTCCCGCCATGGTGGACTGGGCTATGGCCGAGCGCGTGGCGGCGGGCGCGCTGCTCCTCAAGCCCTCGCCGGCCACCTACCGGTCTTCTGCCCTCCAGGGACAGTTCGACGACCTGACCGCCCGGGCCGAGACGCTGGTGAGCGAGGCCACCGGCCTGCACTCGCGGCACGGGTCGGCCCGGGCCAAGGTGACCGACCGGCCCGGCTGGGCCGCGGCCAACGTGCGCTCCATGCAGCGCCTGGTCGGCCCGGCGCTGCTCGAGCTCCAGCGGGCCCGCGGCGCCCTGCTCGGCGGGCCCTCACTCGTGGTGGGGCGCACCGTGGCCGGCACCCAGCTCGGCCTGATGCTGGCCTACATGGCGACGCGTGTGCTCGGCCAGTACGACCTCCTCATCAACGACGAAACGCCAGAGGACCAGGACCTGGTCTCCTACGTGGGGCCGAACATCATGGCCGTCGAGGAGCAGTACCAGTTCGCCCCCAACCAGTTCCGGCTCTGGCTGGCTCTGCACGAGGTGACCCACCGCATGCAGTTCACCGCGGTGCCCTGGCTGCGCGACCACTTCGTCGGCCAGATCACCGAGCTGCTCGGGCCCCTCTCGGGCGACCCCTCCAACTTCGTCGAAATGGTCAAACGGGTGACCACCGAGGTGCGGGCCGGACGCAATCCGGCCGGCGACGGGGGGGTCCTGACCATGCTGGCCACGCCCGAGCAGCGGCTCGCCCTCTCCAAGATCTCGGGGATGATGAGCCTGCTCGAGGGGCACGGGGACGTCACCATGGATCGGGCCGGCGCGGGCGAGGTGCCGGGGGCCGCCCACTTCTCCCAGGTGCTCCACGAGCGGCGGACCAACGCCAAGGGACTGACCCGGCTGATGTCCAAACTGCTCGGACTCGACGCCAAAATGCGCCAGTACGCCGAGGGCGAGCGCTTCGTGCAGTCGGTCGAGGCGGCCGGCGGACCGGTGCTGATGGCCCGCGTCTGGGAGGGGCCCGAGTGGCTGCCCACCCTCGAGGAGATCCGTGACCCCGCCCTCTGGGTGGCCCGGGCCGGTGGCTGAGGGAGCGACCGCCCCACTCCCCGCCGACCTGCTGACCCGGTGCACCTTCCCGCCGCCCGGGGCCGAGCTGGCCTGTGCCGTTTCGGGGGGGCCCGATTCGCTCGCCCTGTTGCTGCTGGCGACCGCGGCCGGCTGCGCGGTCACCGCCTACCACGTGGACCACGGGCTGCGACCCGATTCGGCGGCGGAGGCCGAGGTGGTGGCCAAGGTGGCGGCTGACCTCGGGGCCCGCTTCGAGGCGCGCACCGTGGCCGTGGCGCCGGGGCCCAACCTCGAGGCCCGGGCCCGGGCCGCCCGCTTCGCCGCCCTGCCCGCCGGCGTGGCCACGGGCCACACCATGGACGACCAGGCCGAGACGGTGCTGCTGCATGTGCTGCGGGGCGCCGCGGCCGACGGCCTGGCCGGCATGGCCCCGGGGCCGCGCCACCCGCTGCTCGCGCTGCGCCGGGCCGAGACCCACGCGCTGTGCCGGGGCGCCGGCCTCGAGCCGGTGCGCGATCCGAGCAACGAGGACGCCGCGTTCACCCGCAACCGCGTCCGCCACGAGCTCCTCCCGCTGTGCGCCGAGGTGGCCGGGCGCGACCCGGTGCCGCTCCTGGCCCGCCAGGCCGGCCTGCTGCGCGACGAGGTGGGGCTGCTCGAGGCACTGGCCGCGGCCGCGCTGCCCGACCCCGCGGACGCCCGGGCCGTGGCCGCCGCCGACCCCGTGCTGGCCCGGCGTGCCCTGCGGGCCTGGCTGCGCGCTGCGGGAGGTGGGGGGCACCCCCCCTCGTTGGCCGAGGTGGAGCGCACCCTGGCCGTGGCCCGGGGCGAGGCGGTCGGGACCGAGCTGGCCGGCGGCCGCCGGGTGCGCCGTCGCGCCGGCCGCCTCCGGGTCGAGCGGGCCGACGCGGCGAGCACCGGTATTAGTCTCACGCCGGTGACCCTGGAGGAGGCCGGTGCTGGGGTCCCGTCCTGGGCCGAGGCCGACGTGGGGCCGGTGCTGGTCGACGCCGGGCGACTGGCCACCCGGGTGCGCGAACTCGGAGCGATGATCACGGCCGACTACGCGGACGAGCCGCCGCTCCTCGTCGCCGTGCTCAAGGGGGCCATGCTCTTCATGAGCGACCTGTGCCGGGCCATCGCCTTGCCCGTCGACGTCGACTTCATGGCCGTCTCCTCCTACGGCAGCGCCACCAAGACCTCGGGCGTGGTGCGCATCGTCAAGGACCTCGACTCCGAGCTCGAGGGCCGCCACGTGCTGGTGGTCGAGGACATCATCGACAGTGGCCTCACGCTGAACTACCTGCGCCGCTACCTGCACGCCCGCACGCCCAAGAGCGTCGAGGTGTGCGCGCTGCTGGTCAAGGAGGGCGAGCAGCGGGTGGAGCTCGACCTCAAGTACATCGGCTTCACCATCCCGCCCGACTTCGTCGTGGGCTACGGCCTCGACGTCAACGAGCGCTACCGCAACCTGTCCGGTGTCCATCGCTACAAGGGAGGAGATCAGTGAGCGTCGACGTCGAGCGGGTCCAGGCCGCCGTGTCCGAACTGCTCAACGCCATCGGGGAGGACCCCGAACGCGACGGACTGGTCGCCACGCCGCGGCGGGTGGCCGCCATGTACGAGGAGCTGTTCTCGGGTCTGCACGACGACCCGGCCCGCCACCTCGAGGTGACCTTCGCCGCCGAGCACGACGAGATGGTCATGGTGCGCGACATCCCGTTCGCCTCGCTGTGCGAGCACCACCTCGTGCCCTTCTTGGGCAAGGCCCATGTGGCCTACATCCCGGCCGAGGACGGGCGCATCACCGGGCTCTCCAAACTGGCCCGCCTGGTCGACGGCTACGCCCGGCGCCTCCAGGTCCAAGAGCGCATGACGACGCAGATCGCCGACGCCATCGCCGAGGTGCTCCGGCCCCGCGGTGTCCTGGTGGTGATCGAGGCCGAGCACCTCTGCATGTCCATGCGCGGCGTGAAGAAGCCCGGCACGGTGACGGTGACCTCGTCGGTGCGCGGCCTGTTCCGCTCCGACGTGGCCACCCGGGCCGAGGCCATGCAGTTCATCCGGGGCCACTGACCCGGTGCCGGCACGGGCGGGGCGGCCGCTCGTCATGGGAGTGCTCAACGTGACCCCCGATTCCTTCTCCGACGGCGGCCTCTACGCCACCACCGCGCGCGCCGTGGCGCACGGCCTCGAGCTGGCCGCCCAGGGGGCCGATGTGATCGACGTCGGGGGTGAGTCCTCCCGCCCCGGGGCCGACCCGGTGTCCCTCGACGAGGAGCTGGCCCGGGTGGTGCCGGTCGTCGAGGCGCTGGCCGCCGCGGGCGCCCGCGTCTCGGTCGACACCATCAAGGCCGCGGTGGCCCGGGCGGCGGTGGCGGCCGGGGCGACACTGGTCAACGACATCTCGGCCGCCCTGTGGGAGGTGGCGGCGGAGACCGGCGCCGGCTGGGTGGCCGTGCACATGCAGGGGGAGCCCCGCACCATGCAGGCCGACCCGCACTACGACGACGTGGTGGCCGAGGTGCACGCGTTCGTGCTGGAGCGGGCGGCCCGGGCCCGGGCCGCCGGCGTGGGCGAGGTCTGGGTCGATCCCGGCATCGGCTTCGGCAAGACGACCGTGCACAACCTCACGCTGCTGCATCACCTGTCCGAGCTGGTCGAGGGGGCGGACGGCGCCGGCTGCGCCGGGGTGCTGGTGGGCACCAGCCGCAAGCGCTTCCTCGGGGTGCTGGCCGCGGGCGGTGCCGAGGATGAGGGCAGAGCGCCTGTGCCCGTGGCCGACCGACTGGAGGGCTCGCTGGCCACGGCGGCCGCCGCCCTGGTGGCCGGCGCCGCCATGGTGCGGGTCCACGACGTGGCGGCCACGGTGCAGGTGGCACGGCTGTATGGTCCAGCCGCATGAAGGGAAAGTGGGCGGCCGGCATTCCGCCTCGCAACTTCACCTGGATCATCAAGGATCACCTGGCCGTGAGCGAGCGTCCCGGCGGGTTCGGGGTGAACCACCGGCGGGTGCGGCGCCAGGAGGAGATCATCTGGCTGCGCGTCCAGGGCTTCGGGCGGATCATCTCGCTGCTGGTGTCGCCGCACAACCTGGCGGCCTACGACGACGAGGGCCTGGCCTGGGGCCACTACCCGCTGGAGCGGACCGGCGACCCCCGCCCGGTGCTGTCCTCCTGCTACCACGACATCGACGCCTCCCTGGCCGCCGGCCTGTGCATCCTGGTGCACCAGGACGAGCTGGGGGACCGGCTCATGGGCGTGGTGGCCGGCTACCTGGTCTGGTCGGACCGCGTCCCCAACCAGCCCCAGGCGGTGGCCCTGGTCGAGCACTTCGTGGGCCACGCCATGGGTGGGCCCGGCCGCGAGCTGCTCTCCGAGCTCGAAGGCATGCCCACCCGCAGCCAGTCGGCGTGAGCGACCGCATCGAGATCCGTGACCTCCGGGTGACCGGGGTGCACGGGGTCCTGCCCGAAGAGCGCGACCGGGCCCAGCCCTTCTCGGTCGACGTGGTGGCCTGGGTGGACCTGGAGGCGGCCCAGCTGAGCGACGAGCTGGCCGACACCGTCGACTACGGCGCCCTGGCCCGGACGGCGGCCGACGTGGTGGGCGGCCGCTCCTACCAGCTGCTCGAGACGCTGGCCGGGCGGCTGGCCAGCGCCCTCCTCATCGTCGACGCCCGGATCGAGGCGGTGGAGGTCACCGTGCGCAAGCTGCACCCGCCGCTCGCGCTCGACGTCGGCTCCACCGGGGTGCGGGTGCGCCGGAACCGCTGATGGGTCCCCGTTGATCGGCTCCCGCTGATGGCGGCGCCGGGGCGGCGGGCCTTCATCGGTCTGGGCTCCAACCTCGGGGACCGTCGGGCCTTCCTGGCCGCGGCGGTGGCCGGGCTTCGCCGCGGTGGTGACGTGGTCGCCGTCTCACCCCTCTACGAGACCGAGCCGGTGGGGGGGCCCGCCGACTCGGGCCCCTACCTCAACCTCGTGGTCGAGCTGTTCACGGCCGATCCACCCAGGCGTCTCCTCGAGCGCTGCCACGACCTGGAGGCGACGGCCGGCCGGGTGCGGGAAGAGCGCTGGGGTCCGCGCACCCTCGATGCCGACGTCCTCTACGTCGAGGGCGAGGCGGTCGACGAGGAGGACCTGACCGTGCCCCACCCGCGCCTGTGGGAGCGCCGCTTCGTCCTGGCCCCGCTGGCCGATCTGGCCCCCGACCTGGTGACCCCGGCCCAGATGGGGGCTGCTGGTGGCGAGGTCGTCCGTGTGGGTAGTCTGTAGCCGACATTTTTTGCATCGTCTGTAGGCGAACGGCACCCGCACGGGGCTGGAACGCCGAAGGAGGTCAGATGCTCAGTTTCCGTATCGTCGGTCCCGGTCGGGCCGGCACCTCTCTGGCCGCTGCGCTCTCGGCGCGCGGCTGGGCCTTCGCCGGCTTCCTGGGACGCCATGACGACCTGTCCGCGGCCGCCCGCGGCGTCGACGTGCTGGTGCTCGCCACCCCCGACGACGCCATCGCCGAGGTGGCCGCCACCGTGGCGCCCGTGCGGACCACGACCGTGGTCCATCTCTCGGGCTCCCTCGGGCTCGACGCCCTGGACCCCCATCCCCTGCGGGCGGCGGTGCACCCGTTGGTGCCCCTGCCCAACGACGAGGTGGGTGCGGCCCGACTGTGTTCGGGCGTCACCTTCGCCGTGGCCGGGGCCCCGGTCGCCCACGCCATCGTCGAGGCCCTCGGGGGCCGGCTGGTCGAGGTGACCGACGGAGACCGGGCGGCGTACCACGCCGCCGCGTGCATCGCGGCCAACCACGTGGTGGCCCTGCTCGGCCAGGTCGAGCGGGTGGCCGCCTCGGTCGGACTCGACCTCGAGTCCTTCCTTCCCCTGACCCGGGCCGCCGTGGACGACGTCGACGCGCTGGGCGCGACGGCCGCCCTCACCGGGCCGGCCCGACGGGGCGACTGGGCCACGCTGAGCCGTCACCTCGATGCCCTGCCGGAAGGGGAGCGGGCCGGCTACCAGGCCGGCGCCGCGCTGGCGACCCGGCTGGCCGGATCGGCCGTACCGGCGGCGGTGTAGCGGCGATGGACGTCGTCGAGACGAGGGCAGCCTGGCGGACCCGGCTCGATGCGGCCCGGGCCATCGGCCGGACCGTCGGCCTCGTGCCCACCATGGGGGCGCTCCACGAAGGGCACGTGTCGCTCATGGCGCGGGCCCGGGCGGAGTGCGACGTGGTGGCGGTGAGCATCTTCGTCAACCCGCTCCAGTTCGGCGACCCCGATGACATCGCCAACTACCCGCGCACGCTCGAGCGCGACCTGCCGGCCTGTGCCGGGGCCGGGGCCGACCTGGTCTTCGTGCCCACGGTGGGCGAGATGTACCCGACCTGGCCCGAGCCCCCCTCGACCACCGTCTCGGTGCAGGGGGTGAGCGACGCCTGGGAGGGCGCGTCGAGGCCGGGTCACTTCGACGGCGTGGCCACCGTGGTGGCCAAGCTGTTCGCCATCGCCGGACCCTGCCGGGCCTACTTCGGCCTCAAGGACTTCCAGCAGTTGGCCGTGGTGCGGCGCATGGCGCTCGACCTCTCCGCACCCGTCGAGGTCGTCGGCTGCCCGATCGTGCGCGAGGCCGACGGGCTCGCCCTCTCGAGCCGCAACGTGCGCCTGGCCCCGGACGAGCGGGCGGCGGCCACCGTGCTGTCGGGGGCCCTCGCCGACGGCCGGGCCGCCGTCGAGCGGGGCGAACGCTCGGCCGCCGCGCTGCACGCCGTCATGGCGGCGCGGGTCGCCACCGAGCCCCTGGTCGAGCTGGACTACGCCGTTGCGGTGGACGGCGCGTCGCTGGTCGAGCGCGAGACCGTGTCCGACCCGGCCCGCACCCGCCTGCTCGTGGCGGCGCGTGTCGGGCCGGTGCGCCTCATCGACAACTGCGCCGCGCTGGCCGCCGGCCACCGGGCAGAGCAAGCCACCCTGTCCGCCCGTCCGCACGCGACCGAAGAGGTCCGCCACCGCCAACTGGAAAGGATCGCCTGAGCGATGCGCCGCCGCATGATGAAGTCCAAGATCCACCGGGCCACCGTGACCGGGGCCAACCTGCACTACGTGGGCTCGGTGTCGATCGACACCGAGTTGATGGCGCTGGCCGACATCCTCCCCTACGAGCAGGTGGCCGTCCTCGACATCGACAACGGGGCCCGCTTCGAGACCTACGCCATCGAGGGCGAGCCCGGGCAGATCTGCCTCAACGGCGCGGCGGCCCGCCTGGTCGCACCCGGGGACAAGGTGATCCTCATCACCTACGCCGAGTACGAGCGGGCCGAGCTCGACGAGTACGTGCCCCGCGTCGTGCACGTGGACGGGCGGAACCGGGTCATCGACGAGGTCTCGGCTCACCTCGACGCCGAGCTGTCGGTCCCCCTGTCCGACCCGGCGTGAGTTCGCCGTCCTGGCCGGGACCCTTCGACGTCCTGGTCCTGGGCAGCGGGGTCGCCGGACTGTCGGCCGCCGTCCGGCTGGCCGGGCCGGGCACCGCCCTCTCGCTCGGCGTGCTGACCAAGGGCGCGCTGTCGCAGTCGGCCACCCGCTGGGCCCAGGGCGGGGTTGCCGCGGTGCTGGGCGGCGACGAGGACTCGACCGACCTGCACCTGGCCGACACCCTGGCCGCCGGCGCCGGCCTGTGCGACGAGGAAGCGGTGCGCATCCTGGTCGACGAGGGCCCCGGGCGGGTGCACGAGCTGATCGCGCTCGGGGTCGAGTTCGACCGTGAAGCGACGGGCTCGCTCGCCCTGGCCCGCGAGGGCGGACACTCGCGGCCGCGGGTGGTGCACGCCGGCGGCGCCGCCACCGGGGCCGAGGTCGAGCGGGCTCTGGTCGACGCCACCTTCCGGTCGGCCAGCGCCGTGCTCGAGGGTTGGTTCGCCCTCGACCTCCTCGTCGAGGGTGGCCGCTGCGTCGGGGTGACCGCACTGCCACCCCCGGAGCGGCGAAGCTCGCCGGCCGGTCGAGGTGCGGGCCGACCACGTCGTGCTGGCCACGGGCGGGGCCGGCCAGCTGTTCGGGGTGACCACCAACCCACCCGAGTCCACCGGCGACGGGGTGGCGATGGCGCTGCGAGCCGGCGTGGCCGACGGCCGACGTCGAGTTCGTGCAGTTCCACCCGACCGCGCTGCACCACCCGGCCATGCCCCGGCCGCTGCTCTCCGAGGCGCTGCGCGGCCACGGCGCGCTGCTGCGTGACGGCGACGGCGAGCGCTTCGTCGACGAGCTCGCCTCGCGCGACGTGGTCAGCCGGGCCATGGCGGCGCGCATGGCCGAGCAGGGGGTCGACCACCTCTGGCTCGATGCGACCGGCCTCGAGCGCTTCGCGCCAGCGCTTCCCGACCATCGCCGCCTCGCTCAGCGGCATCGGGCTCGATCCCGAGCGCGACTGGCTGCCCATCGCACCGGCCGCCCACCACCTCTCGGGCGGCGTCGTCACCGACCTGTGGGGAGCCACGGCGCTGCCGGGCCTGTGGGCGGTGGGCGAGGTCGCCTGCACCGGCGTGCACGGGGCCAACCGCCTCGCCTCCAACTCGTTGCTCGAGGGCATGGTCTTCGGGGCCCGCCTGGCCGAGCGCATCGCCGCCGGCGGACCCGGCCCCGAGGCGAGCGGCGCCCTGCGCGGCGTGCTGGGCGACGAGCCCTTCGACGGCATCGCCTGCACGCCGCTGCCCGCACGCGCCCCGCTCTTCGGCCCGACCGACAGTCCGACGCCCTGGACGCGCCCGACGTCACCAAGTTGCGCGACACGCTCCAGCGGGCCATGACCCGCGGCGCCGGCGTCGTCCGCTCCGAGGCCTCGCTGGCCCGGGCCCGCGCCGCGCCTGGCCGAGGTCGTGTCGGTCCTGGGCCGGCCGCGCGACGACGGTGGCCGCCGGCGAGCTGGCCAACCTGCTCCAGCTGGCCGACGCCCTGCTGGTCTCGGCCACGGCGCGCACCGAGAGCCGCGGCGCCCACGCCCGCGCCGAGTACCCCGACACCGACCCGTCGTGGCGACGCCGCCTGGTGCACGGCGCGATCGAGCGCGACCGCGGCACGAGCGCCGCCGGCGCGTACGGCGCTGCCGGGTCGTACGCCGGGCCGCGGTCGAGAGGCGGTCAGCCGGGCCCTGGCCGAGGACCTCGGTCCCGACGGCGACCTGACCGCGGCGCTCGTGCCCGAGACGGCCACGGCACAATTCGCGCTCCGGGCCCGCCAGGCCGGGGTGCTGGCCGGCCGGGCGCCGCGCCGACCGAGACGTTCCGCCGGCTCGGGCCCGGGCTGGCGCTCAGTTGGCTGGCCGAGGACGGCGACGCGCTCGAGCCCGGCGAGCACCGTGATGGAGGTCACCGGCCCGCTGCGGCCCATCCTCACGGCGGAGCGCACCGCGCTGAACTTCCTCGGCCACCTCTCGGGCGTCGCCACCCTCACCGCGCAGTTCGTGGCGGCGGCCCACGTCGGCAATCCGTCGGTCGCAGGTGCTCGATACGCGCAAGACCACGCCGGGACTGCGGCGCTCGAGAAGGCGGCCGTGCGGGCCGGCGGCGGCACCAACCACCGCGTCGGTCTCTCCGACGCCGTCCTGGTCAAGGACAACCACCTGGCCGGCATCAGCATCACCGAGGCGGTCGCCGGCGCCCGCGCCCTGTGGCCCGGACGGAGGTCGAGATCGAGTGCGACTCGCTCGACCAGGTGGCCGAGGCGGCCCGGGCCGGGGCCGATGCGGTGCTGCTCGACAACATGGACCCGGGCCGGCGTGGTCGAGGCCATCGGGGTGGCCGACCTCGACGCGCCGGGACCCATCCTCACCGAGGTCTCCGGCGGCGTGACCCTGGCGACCATCGGGGCCTACGCCGCGGCCGGGCCGGACCGAATCTCGGTCGGGGCCCTGACGCACTCGGCCTCCGTGCTCGACCTCGGGCTCGATCTCATCTGGACGGACGACGGCGACGGGGCGCGACGCGTCGCGGGCACCGGCGACGCCAACGCGAAAGGGAACGGCTGACCGTGCTGCTGGTCATCGACGTCGGCAACACCGAGACGGTGATCGGTCTCTACTCCCGCAACGACACCGACTCGGTGCCCGTGGTCGACGAGAGCGTCGGCGTGGGCATCGGCACCGAGCACGACCCGACCGCGCCGACGCGGCCTCACCCATCACTGGCGGCTCTCCACCGTGCCCAGCCGCACGCCCGACGAGCACGCCGTGCTCCTGACCCAGCTGCTCGACCTCGAGGGCCTCGACATCGCCACCTCGGTGAGCGGCATGGCCATCAGCTCGTCGGTGCCCAACGTCACGGCCGAGCTGCGCCAGATGGCGTCGCGCTGGTTCCACGAGGTGCCCTGCGTGGTCCTCGGCCCGGGCACCAAGAGCGGCATGCCCATCCTCTACGACAACCCCAAGGAGGTCGGGGCCGACCGCATCGCCGACGCGGTCGGGCGCCTACGACCTCTACGGCGGCCCGTGTGTCGTGGTCGACATGGGCACGGCCACCACGGTCGAGGCCATCAGCGCCAAGGGCGAGTACATGGGCGGCGCCATCACGCCGGGCGTGGCCATCAGCCTCGAAGCCCTCTACCAACAAGCGGCCGCGCTGCGCCGGGTCGAGATGGTCGAGCCCCGCAGCGTC
Source organism: uncultured Acidimicrobiaceae bacterium (assembly GCA_963809715.1). Classification (GTDB taxonomy): domain Bacteria; phylum Actinomycetota; class Acidimicrobiia; order Acidimicrobiales; family RAAP-2; genus Bog-473. The sequence goes on from CAWEKO010000005.1 coordinate 85,758, forward strand.
ATCGGCCGCTCCACCGTCGAGTCCATCGAGTCGGGGACGCTCTACGGCTTCGCCGGGCTGGTCGACGGGCTGGCGCGGCGCTTCATGGACGAGCTCGGGCCCTCCACCGTCGTGGCCACCGGTGGCTTCAGCTCGCTCATCGCGCCGCTACTCCGAGACCATCGAGCACGTCGAGCCCTGGTTGACCCTGCACGGCCTGCGCATCGTCTACGAGCGCAACGTCAACGGATGAGCGACACCGAGGGGCGCATTCCCTACCGGTTCGACCGCACCCACGATGCCGCGGCCGTGGTCGACGCCTGGTCGTCGCTCGCCCCCGGGGAGGAGTCCGGCGTCGTCGTCGGGGTGGCCGGCCGCATCATGCTCTCCCGGCCCCAGGGCAAGCTCGCCTTCGCGGAGCTGCGCGACAACTCGGGCGCCGTGCAGCTCTTCGCGCTGGCCTCGCTGACCGAGCGCTTCGACGAGTTCACCCGCCTCAGCCTGGGTGACTGGGTCGGGGCCAGGGGCGAGGTCGTGCGCACGAAGCGGGGCGAGCTCTCGGTGAAGGTGGCGAACTGGGAATTGCTGGCCGAGGCCCGGCGCAACTTCGGCGACAAGTGGCACGGGGTGAGCGACACCGAGACGCGCTACCGTCAGCGCGAGGTCGACCTGTGGGCCAACGAGCGCAGCCGGGCCCTGCTCCAGCTGCGGAGCGACGTGGTGCGCCGCATGCGCCAGCGCCTGTGGGACCAGGGTTTCGTCGAGGTGGAGACGCCGCTGCTGCACCCGATCGCCGGCGGGGCCACGGCGCGCCCGTTCGTCACCCACCACAACGCGCTCGACATGGACCTGTACCTGCGCGTGGCGCCCGAGCTCTACCTCAAGCGCCTCGTGGTCGGCGGATTCGACAAGGTGTTCGAGATCGGGCGCAGCTTTCGCAACGAGGGCATCTCGCCGCGGCACAACCCCGAGTTCACGACGCTCGAGCTGTACCAGGCGTACGCGGACTATCGAGACACCATGGTCGTCTTCGAGGATCTGGTGTCCGGGCTGGCGCGCGACGTGTGCGGGACGACCGAGCTGAGCTACGGCGGGCGCGCCCTCGACCTCACCACGCCGTGGCGCCGGGCGCCGATGGCCGAGCTGGTGGCCGAGGCGACCGGTTTCGTCCTCGACGCCCGCTCGCCCCGCGACGAGCTGGTCCGGGTGGCGGCCGAGGTCGGTCTCGAGCCCGATCCGGCCTGGGGGCCGGGCAAGCTCCTGCTCGAGATCTACGAGAAGACGACCGAGCCCACGCTCTGGGGTCCGGTCTTCGTGACCGACTACCCGGCCGAGGTCTCGCCGCTGGCCCGTCGCCACCGTGACGGGCCCGAGCTGGTCGAGCGCTACGAGCCGGTGCTGGCGGGGCGTGAGTTGGGCAACGGCTTCACCGAGCTGATCGACCCCGACGACCAACGGGCCCGCTTCGAGGAGCAGGCGGCCAGGGCCCGGGCCGGCGACGACGAGGAGTCCGCCGTGGTCGACGAGGACTACCTGCGCGCCCTCGAGTACGGGTTGCCCCCGACCTCGGGCTTCGGCCTCGGGGTGGACCGCCTCCTCATGTTGCTGGGCGACGTGCCCAACATCCGTGAAGTCATCGCCTTCCCGACGCTGCGGCCCGAGCGGGCCTGAGGTTCGCCGACTGCCGGGTCGCCGGCTTCCGGGTCGCCGACTTCGGGTCGCCGACTGCCGGTCACTGCGGTTGCCGCTCGACAATTGTGCAGTGAGAGTGCAGACGGTCGGGCCAGGTTCTCGACATTCTTAGGAACTGTCCACCGTCCCTTTACACCTCCTTCACATCCGTCGGTCAAAGTGTCGGGGTGCCGTCGAGGGCGGCATCCCGTGTGCAGGGCACGGTGCGTCAGGGAGGACACTCACCAGATGGTTCGCAAAGTGATCGCAGGGGCCGCATTGGCCGGGGCAGTGACGTTCGGCATGGCCGGCCTGGCCGGGGCCACGACGCCCACGACGCCCGCCTCCACCAGCACGCCGACCGATGCGCCGTCGAGCACCCCCACCACCGCCAGCGTGCCGACCACTGCTCCGTCGAGTTCCGGCACGACCCCGACCACCGCCAGCGTGCCGACCACTGCTCCGTCGAGCTCCGGCACGACCCCCACCACTGCCAGCACGCCCACCACTGCGCCGTCGAAGACCAGCGGTCCGGGTGCGTCCACGCCCAAGGGTTGCGCCAAGCTGGCGAAGATCCAGGCGCACGCGGCCACCCGGGAGAAGAAGGCGAGCACCCACCTGGCCAAGGCCGAGGCCCGTGCGAAGAAGCTGAATGCGCAAGGCGGCCACGCCAAGGCGGCCAAGAAGGCGGCGGCGCAGATCAAGCGGGCGCAGAGCCGTCAGGACAAGATCAAGAACCGCCTGAACAAGCTGCAGACCACCTGCCCCACGCCGTCGGGTTCGCCCACGACGAGCGGCTCGGCCGGCGCCTGATTCAGGGCAAGTCGCTCAGCAACTCGGCCACCAGCCGGGACAGCCCTGCCCCGAGCTCGGGCCGGCTGATTCCGGCGGTGGCCGCTTGCGCGTCGGTCACCCAACGCGCCGCCTCCTCGACCGATGCCGCGATGGCCCCGGTCCCCATGACGATGGAGCGCGCCTTGTCCCGTTCGGGTTGGGCCAGCGGTTGGCCGAGCAGGGCGCGCAGGTCGGGCCCGGCGTCGGGGTCGGCCAGGGCCAGCAGCGCCGGCAGGGTGTAGACGCCCTCGGCCAGGTCCTGGCCCGCCGGCTTGAGCAGCTGGCCGTCGGTGGCCGTGACGTCGAGGATGTCGTCGCGGATCTGGAAGACCATGCCGAAGCAGCGCCCGTACTCGGTGCAGGCCTCGACTTCGGCGGCGTCCAGCCCGCCGGTCAACGCCCCGATACGGCACGACGCGGCGAAGAGGGCGGCCGTCTTGCCGCTGATGGTCCCGAAGTACTCCTCGCGGCTCCGCTCGATTTGGAACGCGGAGCGCACCTCGGTGACCTGGCCCTGGCACAGGCGCCCCAGGGTTTCGGCCAGCAACTTGGCTGCCTCGACACCGAGCTCGGCGGCGATGGCGGCGGAGCGGGCCAGCAGGTAGTCGCCGGCGACGATGGCCACCAGGTTGCCGAAGCGGCTGTTCACGCTCTCGACGTTGCGCCGGATGGTTGCTTCGTCGATGACATCGTCGTGGTACAGCGACGCCAGGTGCACGAGCTCGACCGAGACGCCGCCCAAGAGGTCGTCCCCGGTCGCTTCGCGCCGGCCCCCGGTGGCCGTGGCCAGGGCCAGGAGGGGTCGTAAACGCTTGCCACCTGCGGCGATGAGGTGGGTGGCCACGTCATCGAGGAAATCGTCCCCGGTCACGACCGAGGCGTTGAGAAGGGGCTCCAGACGCTGCAGTCCCTCTTGCAGGTGAGGCAGGCCGAGGGCCTCGGTCGGGTTCACTGACCGAAACGTTAGGTCAACGCCCGCCAAACCTGACAACCGCCTGGTCGCAGGGCCACCGGAATTCCCAGTTTGGGAGGTTCTTCGACCAGGTTCGGCTCTTGACCCCCGAGGTCCGTTCCGACGAAGGCCACAGGTACACTGAACCGAGAAACTTTGAGAAACAGGAGAGAGGCGGTCAGGGTGTTCGAACGTTTCACCGACCGGGCACGGAGGGTGTTGGTGCTGGCGCAAGAGGAAGCGCGCCTACTCAACCACTCCTTCATCGGGACCGAGCACATCCTCTTGGGTCTGATTCACGAGGGCGAAGGCGTCGCCGCCAAGGCTTTGGAGTCACTCGGGATCTCCCTCGAGGCAGTGCGCGAGAAGGTGGAAGAGACGATCGGCATGGCCGGGACCGCACCGAGCGGCTCACCGCCCTTCACGCCGCGGGCCAAGAAGGTGCTCGAGCTCTCACTGCGCGAGGCCCTGCAACTCGGCCACAGCTACATCGGCACGGAGCACATGCTGCTCGGGCTGGTGCGTGAGGGCGAGGGCGTCGCCGCCACCGTGCTGGTCAGCCTGGGGGCCGACCTCGGGCGCGTGCGCCAGCAGGTGATCCAGCTCATGTCGGGCAACCAGGGCAAGGAGTCCGTGGGCGCGGCCCAGGGCGCCGCCGGCGGCGACAACCCTTCGGGGTCCCCCGTGCTCGACCAGTTCGGCCGCAACCTGACCCAGCTCGCCCGTGACGGCAAGCTCGACCCGGTCATCGGACGTGCTAAAGAGATCGAACGCGTCATGCAGGTGCTGTCGCGCCGGACCAAGAACAACCCCGTCCTCATCGGCGAGCCCGGTGTCGGCAAGACGGCCATCGTCGAGGGGCTGGCCCAGCGCATCGTGGCCAACGAGGTCCCAGAAACGCTGACGGGCAAGCAGCTCTACACGCTCGACCTCGGCGCGCTGGTGGCGGGCAGCCGCTACCGCGGTGACTTCGAGGAGCGGTTGAAGAAGGTCCTCAAGGAGATCCGCACGCGGGGCGACATCGTCCTCTTCATCGACGAGATCCACACGCTGGTGGGTGCCGGCGCGGCCGAAGGTGCCATCGACGCCGCCTCCATCCTCAAGCCGATGCTGGCCCGCGGTGAGCTCCAGACCGTCGGTGCCACCACCATCGACGAGTACCGCAAGCACCTCGAGAAGGACGCCGCCCTCGAGCGGCGCTTCCAGCCGGTCAAGGTGGAGCAGCCCTCCGTGGCGCTCACCATCGACATCCTCAAGGGCCTGCGCGACCGTTACGAGTCGCACCACGCCGTGAACATCACCGACCAGGCCCTGGTGGCTGCCGCCAATCTGGCCGACCGCTACCTGGCCGACCGCTACCTGCCGGACAAGGCGATCGACCTCATCGACGAGGCGGGCAGCCGCCTGCGCATCCGCCGCATGAACACGCCGCCGAGCGCCAAGAAGCTGGACGAGGAGATCGCCCGGCTGCGCGCCGACAAGGAAGCCGCCATCGAGAAGGGCGCCTTCGAGCAGGCCAAGAAGTTGGCCGAGCAGGAGAAGGAGCGCCTGGACCGCAAGGAGAGCCAAGAGGCCGAGCTGCGGGCCGAAGGCGTGGACCTCTTCGACGTGGTCGACGAGGAAGTCATCGCCGAGGTGCTGGCCGCCTGGACGGGCATTCCCGTCTACCGCCTCACCGAGGAGGAGACGGCCAAGCTCCTGCGCATGGAGGAAGAGCTCCACAAGCGGGTCATCGGCCAGGAGGAGGCGCTCAAGGCCCTCTCGCGGGCCATCCGGCGCACCCGGGCCGGCCTCAAGGACCCCAAGCGCCCGAGCGGCTCGTTCATCTTCCTCGGCCCGACCGGCGTCGGGAAGACGGAGTTGGCCAAGACGCTGGCCGAGTTCCTCTTCGACGACGAGGATGCGCTCATTCAGCTCGACATGTCCGAGTACATGGAGAAGCACACGGTCAGCCGGCTCGTCGGCTCACCTCCGGGCTACGTCGGCTACGAAGAGGGTGGCCAGCTGACCGAGGCCGTGCGGCGCAAGCCGTTCTCGGTCGTGCTCTTCGACGAAGTCGAGAAGGCACACCCCGACGTGTTCAACGCGCTGCTCCAGATCCTCGAGGACGGCCGCCTGACCGACGCCCAGGGTCGTTCGGTGGACTTCAAGAACACCGTGCTGATCATGACGTCGAACCTCGGGACAGCCGACCTGCGCAAGTCCAACATGGGCTTTGCCAAGACGTCGGAGGCCGTGACCTACGAGCGGATGAAGGCCAAGGTGGACGATGCGCTCAAGGCGCACTTCCGTCCCGAGTTCCTCAACCGGATCGACGAGGTCATCGTGTTCCACGAGCTCTCGCGGGCCGAGGTCACCGAAATCGTGGACCTGCTCATGTCCCGCACGGTCAAGCAGCTCTCGGAACAGGGCATCGGCATGGAGCTCACGCCGGCCGCCCGCGCCTTCCTGGCCGACAAGGGTTACGACCCCCAGCTGGGGGCCAGGCCGTTGCGCCGGGCCATCCAGCAGCTGGTCGAAGACCCGCTGTCGGAGCGCATCTTGTGGAAGGAGTTCCGGGTCGGCGAGACGATCGTCGTCGACGTCGAGGAGTCGCCCATCGACGGCGAGGGGCCGCAGCTGAGCTTCCGCGCCATCGAGGGCATCGAGCCGCCGCCGCTCGAGTTGGCCGGCGCCGGCGCCGACCCCGAATAGCCCAAGAGCTCCGCTTCGGAGCTGCCAGGCTTCAGGGCTCCCAGCAGTAGCGGTACTCGCCGCGCAGCAGCGGCGCGCCTGCATCCCCGACCGGGCGCGCCAGGAAATGCGGGCTGTCGTGTCCGGCCGGCGCGTAGTGGATGCCGTGGGTGGCGGCCGCCACGAACCCGAAGCGCCCGTAGTAGGCGGGATCGCCCAACAGAAGCAGGAGCGGCCAGCCGCGCCACTCCGCCTCGTCGATCGAGCGCGGCCATGAGGGCTGTGCCCACCCCGGCGCGCTGGTGCGACGGGAGCACGCAGAGCGGGGCCACGCCGGCGGCGGGCTGGCCGTCGAGGTCGCCCATCGCGGCGAGGACGTGGCCGAGGACCCGGCCGTCGGCGCCCACGGCCACGAACTCGATGCGGAGGGTCTCGCCGCACACGGCCCACGTGCCCCGCACGATGTCGAGTTCGTCGCTCGCGTCCCGGGTCTCGTCGGCGAAGGCGACCTCGACGACGGCCAGGATGGCGGCCTCGTCCCCCGGACCCGCCGGTCTGATGTCGACGGTCGTGGGCACGGCACCGAGCCTCTCATCTGCGGGCGGCCGGACGCCCTCGACAGGGCCGCCGGGTACGATTTGCCCCGTGGTCGACGGTGACGGCGCCAGCCAGCCACTGCACGACGCGCTGGCCCTGGTCGCACCGGGCACTGCGCTGCGAGAGGGTCTCGACCGGATCCTCCAGGCGAAACACGGGGCGCTGATCATCGTGGGGGACAATCCGGCCGTGCTCTCGGTCTGCACCGGTGGGTTCCTGCTCGATGCCGAGTACAGCCCCCAGCGGCTCTCCGAGCTGGCCAAGATGGACGGCGCCATCATTCTCGCCGCCGATGCTTCGCGCATCGCCCGGGCCAACGTGCACCTGGTGCCCAAAGCCACCATCGCCACGACGGAGACGGGCACCCGTCACCGCACGGCCGAGCGGGTGGCCCGCTCCATCGACGTCCCCGTCATCGCGGTCTCCGAGGCCATGGCCACCATCGCCGTCTACCGCAACGACGAGAAGCACACCACGCAGTCGGCCGGCTGGCTGATCGACCGCTCGAGCCAGGCCCTGGCCACCCTCCAGCGCTTCCGCTCGCGTTTCGACGACGCGCTCAGCGCACTGACCCGCCTCGAGATGGAGGACGCCGTCTCGGTGCGCGACGTGGTGGCAGTGCTCCAGCCCGGTGAGATGGTCCGGCGCATCGCCGAGGAGATCGAGGGACACCTGGTCGAGCTGGGATCGGACGGCCGCCTCATCCACCTCCAGACCGAGGAGCTGCGCGCCGGCCTGGACGCCACGATGGGCCTGGTGCTGCGGGACTACACCGACCAACGGGGCGTGAACCACCTGCGTTCCCTGTCGCCCGACTCCCTCATGGACCTGCCCAAGGTGGTGGCCGCACTCACCCTGCCGGCCTCGGGCGACCAGCTGCACGCCGAGCTGGCTCCCCGCGGCTACCGCATGCTGCACCGGCTGTCCCAGCTCTCAGACACGATCATCGACCGTCTGGTCGACAAATTCGGCTCGCTGCCCGACATCCTCTCGGCCTCGGCGGCCGAGCTGGAGTCGGTGGAGGGCATCGGCGCGGCCACGGCCCGCCACGTGCGCGACGGGCTGGCCCGCCTGGTCGAAGCGAGCATCTTCGAGCGATACGAGTGATCGAAGCCGGTCTGGTAAAATAGAAGGTCACTTCGGGCGGGTGTGCACCGCTCTGACCCACCTCTGCACTGCGCCACCGGCACATCAGCGTGCCCGTGCGCCTGAATCATCCAAGGGAGCCCTGTGTCCTTCAAGGTCGGAGACAAAGTCGTCTACCCCCATCACGGGGCTGCCGTGATCGAGAAGCGCGAGACCAAGGTCGCCTTCGGCGAGAAGCGCGAGTACCTCGTGCTGCGCCTGGCCTACGGCGATCTCATCCTCAACGTGCCGGCGGACAACACCGAAGGGGTCGGCCTGCGCGAGGTCATCAACGACGAGGAGGTCGAGGAAGTCTTCGCCGTGCTGCGCAAGAAGGAAGCGCGCATGCCGACGAACTGGTCCCGCCGCTACAAGAACCACTCCGAGAAGCTGCGCTCGGGCGACATCTACCAGGTGGCCGAGGTGGTCCGGAACCTCTCCATCCGCGACAAGGACAAGGGCCTGTCCGCGGGTGAGAAGCGCATGCTGCAGCGGGCCCGTCAGATCCTGGTGTCCGAGCTCACCTTCGCGCTCAACGTGGACGAGGAGACGGCCGAGGTGCGCCTGAACGAGGCCCTGACCTGAGCAGCCGGCCGGGTCCCACCACCGCCCCGGCGCACGTGTGGTCGATCGTGGTGGCCGGCGGCTCGGGCCGCCGCTTCGGTCAGTTGAAGCAGTTCTCCCCGCTGGGCGGCCGCCCGGTCCTCGAATGGGCGGTCCAGGCCTGCCGGGCCCACTCGGCCGGGGTCGTCCTGGTGCTGCCCTCCGTTGCCGCCCGCTCCGACGGGCCGCGGCACGGTGCCGACATCGTGGTGGCGGGCGGGGACAGCCGGGCGGCGTCCGTCGGCCTGGGGCTGGCCGCCGTGCCCGAGGGGGCCGAGGTGGTCCTCGTCCACGACGCCGCCCGCCCCCTGACCACGCCGGCCATCTTCGAGGCCGTGCTGGGGGCCTTGGCCGAGGACGGCGTGGACGCAGTCGTCCCCGGGGTGCCCGTGCATGACACGATCAAGCAGGTGGACAGCTTCCAGACCGTCACGGCCACCCTCGACCGCGCCACACTCGTGGCCGTGCAGACGCCGCAGGGGTTCCGGGCCGCCGCCCTGCGTCGGGCGCACGCCGCCGACGGGACCGACGGGGCCACCGACGACGCCGCGCTCGTGGAGGCGACCGGGGGCCGGGTCCGGGTGGTGCCCGGCGACCCGGGCAACCTCAAGATCACGACGCTCGACGACCTGGCCCTGGCCGAGCGGCTGCTGGCCGGCCCGCCCGGTGGGCGCTGAGCGGTGCGCATCGGCCAGGGCATCGACGTCCACCGCTTCTCGGAGGATCCCCACCGCCCGCTGGTGCTGGGGGGCGTCGTCATCGAGGGCGCCCGCGGCCTGGCCGGGCACAGCGACGCCGACGCGGTGTGCCACGCGCTGGCCGACGCCGTGCTGGGCGCGGTCGGGCTGGGCGACCTGGGCCGGCACTTCCCCGACACCGACCCGGTGTGGGAGGGGGCCGACAGCCTGACGCTCTTGACCGAGGTGGTCCGCATGGCGGGGGGCGAGGGCTACCGCTGTGCCAACGCCGACTGCACCGTGGTGGCCGACACGCCGCGCCTGGCCCCGTACACGCCGGCCATGGTGGAGCGGCTGTGCGCCGTGCTCGGCGCGCCGGTGTCGGTCAAGGCCACCCGGGCCGAAGGCCTGGGCGCATTGGGCCGGGCCGAGGGCATCGCCTGCCTGGCCGTCGTCCTGCTGGAGCCCGTGTGAGCCCGCCCCGGCGACCGTCGGACCGGCGCCAGGGGCCGCGGAGCCGCCCCGACCCGCGCAAGCGGCCCCGGCCCGAGGACCTGAGCGCGCTCGGGGGAGACCAGGTCGAGGGGCGCCGGGCCGTGCTCGAGCTGCTCAGCGTCGGCCGCCGGCCCGTCCGGCGCATCATGCTGGCCGAGGACCAGGACCCGTCGCCCCAGCTGGACCGCATCGAGGAGCTGGCCGCCCGCCTGCGGATCCCGGTCGAGACCGTGCCCCGCTCCCGGCTCGATGCCCAGGCCCGGACGGAGGCGCCCCAGGGCGTCTTGGCCCTGGCCTCACCGGTCGAACCGGTGCCCCTCGAGGACCTCTGCGCGGCCCGCCGCGGCGTGGAGCCCTTCGTCCTGGTGGCCGCCGGCATCACCGATCCGCGCAATCTGGGCGCCCTGTTGCGCAGCGCTGAGTGCGCCGGGGTCACCGGCGTCGTGCTGCCCCGGCACCGCTCGGCCCGCCTGTCGCCCACGGTGGCCAAGACGGCGGCCGGCGCCCTCGAACACCTGCCCTTCGCGGCCGTCGGCGGCATTCCCGCCGCACTGGCCACCATGCGCGAGCTCGGGGTGTGGTCGATCGGCCTGGCCGGTGAGGCGGACCAGTCGCTCTACGACCTTCCGCTCGGCGTTGGACCGGTGGCGCTCGTCGTCGGCAGCGAGGAGAAGGGGCTGGCCCCCTTGGTGCGCCGGCGCTGCGATGCGGTGGTGGCCATCCCCCAGCACGGCGCGTTGCCCTCGCTCAACGTCGGCGTGGCCGGTGCGGTGGCCTGCTTCGAGGTGGCCCGCCAGCGCGCGGGCGCGCCGCGGCGCCGGCTGACCTGACCTACCCTGACCTCACCTACGCGGCCGGCGCGACCTCGGAGGTGCAGAAGGCGCAACGGCGGGCCGCCACCGGAATGTCGCTCAGGCACTCGGGACACTCCCGCGTCTCGGGCTCGGGTTCATCCTTGGGCTGCAGGTCCAACCGCTTCATCAGCGCGTTGAGCGGGAGCACCACGGCGAAGAAGACGACCGTGGCCACGATGAGGAACGACAACAGTGCGTTGATGAACGCGCCGTAGTCGAACCGCGAGTGGTTCACGGTGAAGAAGAGGTTGCTGAAGTCCTGCTTGCCGAAGACGGCCGCGATGAGCGGCGTGATGAAGTCCTTCACGAACGCGGTGATCACCGCAGTGAAGGCGGCGCCGATCACGACCGCCACCGCCAGGTCGACGACGTTGCCCCGCAGGACGAATTTCTTGAAGTCGCTCAGCACCGCACCGCCCCTTTCCTGCTCTCTTCCTCCGCCTGAGAGCCCGAGGCAGGAATCGAACCCGCGACATCTTCATTACAAGTGAAGTGCTCTACCAACTGAGCTACTCGGGCCTGCGCCTCAGATTACCGTCCGGCCGGGGTCGCTCCCGGCCCGACCCCCGCAAAGGCTTGCAACGGCGCGGGTGGCGGGGCAGGCTGGACCCTCAATGGCTGACGAGCAACCGCCGGTGGGGCCGTCCAGCGCCAGATCCAGCTCGCATTCGGGTTCCTTCTCCCCCTTGCGGGCGGCCCTGGTCCTCGTCTTCTTCGTCGTCGCCACCCTGATCCTCGTCGGCGTGGGTACGCGCCCGGCCGTGATCGGCGCGCCGACGACGGCGCCGTCCACCACGACCACCCTGCCCGGCGGCACCACCACGACCGCCGCCGGCGGTGCCGCGGCCGGTGCGACCACCACTACCACGACGAAGCCGTCCACGACGACGACGACGCACTCGGGCCACGGCCGCAAGGGCGCCACCACGACGACCACGACCGTCCCCCACAGCAGCGTGAGCGTGGTCGTGGCCAACGGCACCAGCACCACCGGCCTGGCCGCCAAGACGTCGGCCACCATCGGGGCGGGCGGCTGGGCCATGCAGACGCCGCTGGACGCCAACACCACCGAAGCCACCTCGGCCGTGTACTACGCGGCGGGACAGCAGCAGGCCGCGGCCTCCATCGCCACCACCATCGGCGTGGCCCCGACCGCCGTCCTGCCGTTGACCAGCGCCACGCCCGTGACCTATCCGCCCAACACCGACGTCGTGGTGGTGGTGGGACAGGACATCGCCGCGAAGTCGGGCTGAGCCACCGCGATGGTGCGGGCGATGCCCACGCCGCTCTACGACCTGGCCGCCGATGCCGCGCACAGCGCGCTCTTCCTCGACTTCGACGGCACGCTGTCGACCATCGTGGACGATCCGGTCGGGGCGCGACCGCTCCCCGGTGTGCCCGCGTTGCTCGCAGAGTTGGCCGCCGTGTTCGCCTTGGTGGCGGTGATCTCGGGCCGTCCCACCGCGTTCTTGGGTGACGTACTCGACGCGCCCGTCGGCGTCGAGCTGGTCGGCCTCTACGGGCTCGAGCGTGCTCTCGGTGCTTCGGGCGACGCCGGGAAGTGGGCTGCGGTGACGGATGCAGTGGTGGCGGAGGCACGCGCCGGCGCACCCACGGGGGTCTACGTGGAACCCAAGGGCCTGACGGTCACGCTGCACTGGCGCCATGCTCCCGAAGCCCGTGGCTGGGTGGAGGCGTTCGTGACGCGGGCGGCCTCCACCCACGGCCTCGCGGTGCACTCGGGGCGGATGGAACTCGAACTGCGCCCGCCGGTTCAGGTGGACAAGGGGACGGTGGTGCGCCAGCTGGCCGACGAGCAGGGCGGGCGGCTGCGTCAGGTCGCCGTGTTCGGCGACGACCTCGGCGATCTGCCTGCCTTCGAGGAGGTGCGACGCCTGGGCACGCCGGCGACGCCGGTGGCCGCGACGCGGGTGGCGGTGGTCGACGCCGAGAGCCCCGAGGCGGTGGCCGAGGCGGCAGATCTCGACGTGCGTGGCGCAGCGGGAGCGGTGGCGTTGCTGCGGGACCTGGCCGATGTAGCCGGTGCCGACCCGCGCTAAGTGGCGGCCGCGGCGAGCTGATCGTCCCACCAGTCGGCGGCGCTGCGGGCCCGCACCGCCGCCCGCAGCGACGAAGCCCGCCGGGCCCGCTCGTCGGCCGGCATGGTGAGGGCGACGTGCAGCGCCTCGGCCGTCCCCGAGACGTCGAAGGGGTTGATCCCCACTGCGCCGGCCACCGAGAGCTCCTCGTAGGCGCCGGCCTCGGCGGACAGCACGAGCACCCCGTCGATGCCGTTGAGCAGCGGGCCCTCCTTGGCCACCAGGTTGAGCCCGTCGCGCACCGGGTTGACCAGCAACACGTCGGAGGCGGACAGCGCGGCCAGCGACCGGGCCCAGTCGTCGCGCACCGAGAGCACGATGGGCGTCCACGACGCCGTGCCGTGGGCGTGGTTGATGCGCTCGGCCGTGTGCTCGACGTCGGCCCCGTAGGCGAGATACTCGGCCAGCCCCTGCCGGCTCGGGTAGGTCAGGGCGACGTGCACCACCTCGCCCCGCCACTCGGGATGGGCCAGGAGCAACTCCTCGAAGGCCAGCATGCCGCGCACGATGTTCTTGGAGGGCTCGAGGCGGTCCGAGCGCACGACCATGCGCCGCCCGCCCACCTCGACCCGCAGGGCCTCGAGCGCGGCGGCGCACCCCGGCGCGGCCGCCTCCTCCTCGAGGACCTCGGCCTCGGGGCCGAGCGGGGCCACGAAGGTGACCGGCGCGGCCAGCCCCGCCGCCTCGTAGCAGGAGCGAAAGCCGGCCTCCCACTTGTGGCAGTGAAAACCGCAGGCGGCGTAGCCCGCCATGCCGTCGAGCAGTTCGGCCCGCACGTCGTCGGGCAGTACGCCGAGGATGGCCGGATCGGCGAAGGGGGTGTGCAAGAAGTGCACGACCCGCAGGTCGGGCCGCCGCTCGGCCAGCATCCGGCCCAGCAGCGAGAAGTGGTAGTCCTGCACGAGCACGGTTCCGTTCCGGTCGGCCCGGGCCACCACGGCGTCGGCCATGGCCTGGTTGTAGGCCCGGTAACCGTCCCAGGCCCGCCGCCAGTGGCGGTCGAAGCGGGGCCGCAGCGGCAGGTCCCACATGTGGTGGTGGCAGTACCAGAGGGTCGAGTTGGCCACGACGTCGTAGGCCATGCGGTAGGTGTCGTCGTCGACCGTCACCGGGACCAGGTCGAGCCCGTCCTCGTGCATGCGCCCTTGGGCCACCGCCTCGCGATCGGCCCTCCCCATGGTCATGGAGGCCCACGTCGTGCCGCTGCCGGCCAGGATCCGGTGCAGGGACGACGCCAGACCGCCCCCGGCCGGGACCGCGATCAGCTCGCCGTCGGAGCCGGCGCGGAAGGTGAGCGGCCCGCGGTTGGAGACGACGACGGTGGCGCTCATCGGCGCGCTCAGGAGGGACGGGGCAACGTGGGGGGCGAGACCCGCTCGAGCGCCGCCCGCAGCACGTCGACGGCCTGGGGGCGCAGCTCCTCGAGCGGGCGGTTGCGGTGGATGCGCTCCCCGAGGTCCACCTGGGCCAGGCGGTCCGTCCCGAGTGACTGGGCCACGTCGATGAGGAGACCGAGCTCCACGCCGTAGCCGTCGGCGAAGCCGAGCTTCTCGAAGACCCAGCGGTGGGCGGCGGTCTCGCCGGCCAGGGGCTGGCGCACCCAGGACAACTCGGGGAAGAGCAATTCGAGCACGGGGCGGGCCATCAGCTCGGTGACCCGGCCCCCGCCGGTCGGCTGGCCGTGGAGGGGCCGCGTGTAGAAGCCCTTCACCAGTGCGATGTCGTCCGTGGTGAGCAGCGGCCCGAGCAGGCTGGTGACGAAGGCCGGCGTGGTGTTGGCCACGTCGGCGTCGAGGAAGACCACGACGTCGCCCGCCGAGGCGTCGAGGGCGGCCGCCATGGCCCGGCCCTTGCCACCCGGTCCACCCGGGCCGGCCACGACCCGGGCGCCCGCGTCGCGGGCCTGGACGGCCGTGTCGTCGAGCGAGCCGTCGTCGAGCACGATGACCTCGTCGACCAGGCCGCTGCCCCCGTGGCCGATCAGGAAGGGCTGCACCACGGCCCGTACGACCGAGCCGACCGTCGAGCCCTCGTCGCGGGCGGGGATGCACACCGAGACGCTGCGGCCCTTGCGGGCCTTGGCGTCGAGCACGAGGCGGGTCGGGAAGTCCCCGTGGTGGAAGGTGTGCGCCACGTATCAGATTCAAGCAGGCCCGGCGCGTTGAGCCGGCTGTCCCGGGGCGGCTACCATGGTGTCCATCATCCAGAGCGACTGAGGGACGGGCCCGATGAAGTCGCGGCAACCAGTGCTTCCCCTGGCGGGGGCGCACCTGGTGCCAATGCCCGATCGATGAGGAGGGTCCCATGGTCGATTTCGTCACCGGCTTGCGCTGTCGTGAGTGTGCGCGGGAATTCCCCGCCGAGGCACTGCACGTGTGCGACTACTGCTTCGGGCCGCTCGAGGTGGCCTACGACTACGAGGCGATCGCCGCCTCGGTCAGCCGGGAGCGCATCGAGGCGGGGCCGCGCACCATCTGGCGCTACCGCGATCTGCTCCCGGTCCACGACGAGACGCCCGTCGACCTCGGGGCCGGCTTCACCCCGCTGGTGCGGGCGGACCGCTTGGCCGCCGAGCTCGGTCTGGGCGAGCTGTGGATCAAGGACGACACGGCCAACCCGACCGGCTCGTTCAAGGACCGCGTGGTCTCGGTCGCCCTGACCAAGGCGCGCCAGCTCGGTTTCAAGGTGGCGGCCTGCGCCTCGACGGGGAACCTGGCCAACTCGGTGGCCGCGCACGCGGCCCGGGCCGGCCTCGACTCGGTGGTGCTCATCCCGCACGACCTCGAGGCGGCCAAGGTCACCATGACCACCGTCTACGGCGGCACGGTCATTGCCGTCGAGGGCACCTACGACGACGTCAACCGGTTGTGCGCCGAGCTGACGAGCGAGCGCCCGAGCTGGGCCTTCGTCAACGTCAACGTGCGCACCTACTACGCCGAGGGCTCCAAGACCCTGGCCTTCGAGATCGCCGAGCAGCTGGGCTGGCGGGCCCCGGACCACGTGGTGGTGCCGATCGGGTCGGGCAGCCAGCTGACCAAGGTGGCCAAGGGCTTCAGCGAGTTGGGCAAGGTGGGGCTGCTGCCCGAGGAGCCCGCGGTGCGGGTCTCGGGCGCCCAGGCCGAGGGTTGCTCCCCGGTGGCCACCGCCTTCTTGCAGGGGACCGACGCCATCCGGCCGGTCAAGCCCAAGACCATCGCCAAGTCGCTGGCCATCGGCAACCCGGCCGACGGCTGGTACGCCCTCGACGTGATGCGCAAGACGGGCGGATCCTGTGCCGCGGTGACCGATGACGAGGTGATCGAGGCCATCGGGCTGTTGGCCCGCACCGAGGGCATCTTCGCCGAGACGGCGGGCGGCGTCACGATCGCCACCCTGTGCAAGCTGGCGGCCTCGGGCGCCGTCCGGCCCGACGAGCGGGTGGTGGCCCTCGTCACCGGGCACGGGCTGAAGACGGTCGAGGCTCTGACCAATCGTTCCGGCACCGGCCCGACCGCCACCATCGCCCCCACCCTGGCCGCCTTCGACGCGGCCGTCGCCGACGAATGGGAGACCCCCCGATGAGCGTCACCGTCCGCATCCCCACCCAACTCCGCACCCTGACCGGCGGCGCCGGCGAGGTCGAAACCGAGGGCGCCTCGGTGGGCGAGGTGCTCAAGGCGCTCGACGCGGCCCACCCGGGCCTGGGCGACCGCCTCTTCGACGAGTCGGGCAACCTGCGCCGGTTCGTCAACGTGTTCCTGGCCGACGAGGACGTGCGCTTCCTCGACGGGCTGGCCACGGCGGTCACCCCGGGGCAGACCCTCTCGATCGTCCCGGCGGTGGCCGGGGGCTGAGCAGCGCCGTCCCGGAGCCGCCCGGCTCCACTCCGGCGCGCTCGCTCTTGCACGCGGCCGCCTAAGGTGGTTACCTGTTAGCACTCACACGACGAGAGTGCTAATGAAGGAGTAAACCGGAATGGCCAAGATCATCGCCTTCGACTCCGAGGCCCGCCGCGGCCTGGAGACCGGCATGAACAAGCTGGCGGACGCCGTGCGCGTCACCCTCGGCCCGAAGGGCCGCAACGTGGTGCTCGACAAGAAGTGGGGAGCCCCCACCATCACCAATGACGGTGTGTCGATCGCCAAGGAGATCGAGCTGGAGGACCCCTTCGAGAGGATCGGCGCCGAGCTGGTCAAGGAAGTGGCCAAGAAGACCGACGACGTGGCCGGTGACGGCACCACCACGGCCACCGTCCTGGCCTGGGCCATGGTCCGCGAGGGCCTGCGCAACGTGGCCGCCGGTGCCAACCCGATGTCCCTCAAGCGGGGCATCGAGTCCGCCGTCGAGACGGCGGTGAGCTCCATCCACGGCGTGGCCAAGGAGACCGAGTCCAAGTCCCAGATCGCCCAGGTGGCCTCCATTTCGGCGGCCGACACCGAGATCGGCGAGATGATCTCCGAGGCCATCGACAAGGTCGGCCGCGACGGCGTCATCACGGTCGAGGAGTCGCAGACCTTCGGCATGGACATGGACCTGGTCGAGGGCATGCGCTTCGACAAGGGCTACATCGCCCCGTACTTCGTGACCGACCCCGAGCGCATGGAGGCCGTCCTCGAGGACGCCTACGTCCTGCTCGTGGGCACCAAGATCACGGCCGTGCGCGACCTGCTGCCCGTGCTCGAGAAGGTCATGCAGGGCGGCAAGCCGCTGCTGATCATCGCCGAGGACGTCGAGGGCGAGGCGCTGGCCACCCTGGTGGTGAACAAGATCCGTGGCACCTTCCGCTCGGTGGCCGTCAAGGCTCCCGGCTTCGGAGAGCGCCGCAAGGCCATGCTCCAGGACATCGCCATCCTCACCGGCGGCCAGGTGGTCACCGAAGAGGTCGGGCTCAAGCTCGAGAACGTGACGCTGGACCTGCTCGGCTCCGCCCGCAAGGTGGTCATCACCAAGGACGAGACGACCGTGGTCGAGGGCGCCGGCAAGGACTCCGACATCAAGGGTCGCATCAACCAGATCAAGACCGAGATCGAGAACACCGACTCGGACTACGACCGGGAGAAGCTCCAGGAGCGCCTGGCCAAGCTGTCCGGCGGCGTGGCCGTCATCAAGGTCGGCGCGGCCACCGAGGTCGAGCTGAAGGAAAAGAAGCACCGCATCGAGGACGCCGTGTCCACGACCAAGGCCGCCATCGAGGAAGGCGTGGTCCCCGGCGGAGGCGTTGCCCTGCTGCGGGCCCAGACGGCCATCTACGAGGGTGCGGAGAAGCTCGAGGGCGACGAGGCCACCGGCGCCCGCATCGTGGGCAAGGCCGTGGAAGAGCCGCTGAAGCAGATCGCGGTGAACGCTGGTCTCGAGGGTGGGGTCATCGTCGAGAAGGTGCGCAACCTGAAGGGTGCGCACGGCCTCAACGCCGCCACCGGCGAGTACGAGGACCTCTTCAAGGCCGGCGTCATCGACGCAGCCAAGGTCACCCGCTCGGCCCTGCAGAACGCGGCCTCCATCGCGGCGCTCTTCTTGACCACCGAGGCGGTCATCGTGGACAAGCCCGAAGAGGACGCCCCCGCCATGCCCGGCGGCGGCATGGACGACTTCTAGTCGCCCTCCTCGAACGAGACTTCCCAGTGCGCCCGGCCGAAAGGCCGGGCGCACTGGCGTCTCTAGACTGACGATTCCATGGCCCTGACCCCGACGACCGGCTGGGGCGTGCTGCACCTCTTCTGCCGGCTGGCCCCCGACTTCGAGGCTGACGCCCTGCGCAAGGCGATCGCCACCGCAGAGGACGACGGGTACCAGGTCGTCCCCGTCGCCCTGTTGGGCCACAAGGCCGACCTCGCCCTGATGGTGCTGGGTGCCGACGTGTGGCGCCTGCGCCGCTTCCAGACCGAGGCGGCCGCGGCCGGCGCGTTGCCCAGCGAGTCCTACGTGTCGCTGACCGAGGTGTCCGAGTACGCCGCAGGTGTGCCCGAGGAGCTCCGCCGGGCCCGCCTCTTCCCCCGACTGCCGCCGGAGGGCAAGGCGGCGTTCTGCTTCTATCCGATGAGCAAGCGGCGGGGCGAGAGCCACAACTGGTACGCCCTCGACTTTGACGCGCGCAAGGAGCTCATGCTCGGGCACGGCAAGGTGGGCCGCACCTTTCACGGACGCATCCTCCAGGTGATCACGGGATCGACCGGGCTCGACGACTTCGAGTGGGGCGTGACGCTCTTCGGCACTCATCCCGACGACCTGAAGGACTGCGTCTACGAGATGCGCTTCGACGAGGCCTCGTCGCGCTACGCCGAGTTCGGCCCGTTCTACACGGGCATGGTGGGCACGCTGGACGACGTCTTGGGCGCGCTGGGCGCGTGAGCGCGTCCCTCGACGATCTCAAGGACCGGCTGCACGAGCTCGGCCGCGTCGTCGTCGCCTTCAGCGGCGGGGCGGACTCGTCGCTGCTGGCCAAGGTGGCCCACGACACGCTCGGGCGTGCCGCGGTGCTCTGCGCCACCGCCCTGTCCCCCTCGATGGCCGGCAGCGAGACGGACGACTGCCGGGCCCTGGCCGGCGAGTGGGACCTGCGCTGGGTCGGCGTCCCCACCCACGAGATGGACGACCCGGCGTACGTGGCCAACGGGGCCGACCGCTGCGCCCACTGCAAGAGCGCGCTGATGACGGCACTCGGCCCCCTGGCCACCGAGGAGCGCGCCACCGTGGTGCTCGGGGTGAACGTGAGCGACCTGGGTGACCACCGGCCCGGACAGGCGGCGGCGGCCGAGGCCGGCGCCGCGTTCCCTCTGGTGGAGGCCGGGTTCACCAAGGCGGACATCCGCGCCTGGTCGCGCCGGCTGGGCCTGCGCACCTGGGACAAGCCGGCCGCCGCCTGCCTGGCCTCGCGCCTGCCCTATGGCACCCCGGTCACCTTGGGCCGCCTCTCCGCCGTCGAGCGGGCGGAGGCGGCGTTGCACGCGCTCGGCTTCGGCCAGCTGCGCGTGCGCCACCACGGCGAGGCGGCCCGGATCGAAGTGGAAGCGGACGAGCTGGCTCTCGTCGTGTCCCGCCGGGCCGACGTCGTCACCGCCGTCCGAGAGGCCGGATTCAGCTTCGTCTCCCTCGACCTGGAAGGCTTCCGGTCCGGCAGTCTGAACCGCAGTCTCGACGGCCGGGAGGGAGGGCAGCCATGAGCGAGGTCCGGGTCAAGGTCAAGTTGACGTTTCCCGAGTCCGAGGTGCGCCGGGCCGTGCTGGCCACCCTGGTCCGTCAGTTCGAGGTGGAGCCCAACATCAGGCGGGCCGACGTGGAGGAGCACCGGGGTTGGATCGTCTGCGAGATCGACGGCGAGGCCAGCCAGGTGGAGGCGGCGCTCGAGTGGCTGCGCGGCGAGCGCATCACGGTCGACCTGCTGGGGGACGTCCTCGAAGGCTGAGCCGGTGCCGCGGGGGGATCCGGCTCAGCGGTCCGGGTCGGACCGGGGCACGTGCCAACCGGCCTGGGAGACCTTGCGGGGCTCGTAGAAGACACACCCCTCGGGGCAGGCGAAGGGCAGGGGCTCGTTGGCGTCCACCTTGCAACGCTCCAGGCGCTCGCCCCCGGGCGTGGTCCGCATCACGTAGTGGCGGCAATCCTCGTTGACGGGCACACCCCATTCTGGCCCAAACGGCGGGCCGCGGTAGCGTCACCGCCCGTGGACCAGAGCGACGATCGCACCGTTCCCCTCAAGACCCTGTTGCGCTGGAGCGAGGCCTTGGCGGGGATCGCCCGCACCGGGCTGGGCTTCACCGAGAGCCTCTACGAGCAGGAGCGCTTCGAGGAGATCCTCAAGGTGGCGGCCGACATCCGGGTGGAGGCCGACGGTCAGGCCGACCAGCCCGACGACGCCGGGGGCTTGATCCAGGAGTGGATGGACACCGTCGGCAAGGGCGTCCCCGGTTACATCACGCCCAAGGTGGCGGTCGGGGCCGCCGTAGGCAACGAGGCCGGCGAGCTGCTGCTCATTCAGCGGGCCGACTCGGGCATCTGGCTCTATCCGACCGGTTGGTGCGACATCGGCTACTCGGCGGCCGAGGTGGTCGTCAAGGAGGTCGAGGAGGAGACCGGGATCATCGCCGAGCCGGTGCGGCTGATCGCGGTGCTCGACGGTCTGCGCCTCGGGATGACGCGGATCCCGCTGTACTCGCTCCTGTTCTATTGCCGCGCCGTCGGGGGCGAGCTCAACCCCCATCCCCTCGAGACGCGCGACGTCGGCTGGTTCACCCTCGACACCCTGCCCTTCCCGCTGGTCGGCTCCGAACGCTGGGGCGAGCACGTCTTCGCGGCGCTGCGGGGCGAGGAGCGCGAGGTGCTCTACGACCGGGTCCGCCAGCCCATGTGGCGCGGTGACCCGGACGCGCCGAGATGATCACCGTCGAGATCGCCACCGAAGTGGACGACGAACTGTGCGCCGCGGTCGCCGGGCTGATCCCGCAACTGTCGCGTTCGGCACCGGCACCCGGAGCGGACGTGCTCGGCCGCATGGTGTCCGGCGAGGCCACCACCCTCTTCATCGCCCGCCTCGAGGGCGTCATCGTCGGCATGCTGACGCTGGCCTCGTTCCAGGTCCCGACCGGTGTGCGGTCCTGGATCGAGGACGTGGTGGTCGACGAGGCCGCCCGAGGGCAGGGTGCGGCGGTCGCGCTCGTGCAGGCGGCGCTCGACGAGGCCGCCCGGCGTGGTTCGCGCACGGTCGACCTCACGTCACGGCCCCATCGCGAGGCGGCCCACCGCCTGTATGAGCGCATGGGCTTCGAGGTGCGCGAGACGAACGTGTACCGGTACGCCCCGGGCGCCTGATTCGCCTCGGGCGACCCGACTCGAGCGCGACGTCGAACCCAGGGCTCCTGCCCCCTTACTCCCCGGGTGGGAAGGCGGCGGGCAACAGGCGCATCAGCGTGGCGAACATCGAGGTGAAACGCCCTTCGCCCCAAGGGAGGTCCGGTTCGTTGGCGAAGGCCTGGCTGAGCACGCCGACGATGATCACCGACACGACGTAGATCGCACCCTCTTCGTTGGCGGTCGGACCGAGCTGGCCCTGCGCCACCGCGTCGGCGAGGCAGCCTCGCTGGAGCTCCACCATCTCCTTGCTGACGGCGAACGCCTCGGGGGAAGGATGGAAGCTCGGCACCGGACGCCAGAAGAGCAACTCGGCGACGGGGCGGTTGACCAGACACCAGCGCCCGCTCGCTTCGAGGCCGGCGATCAGCGCGTCCAGCCCGGGCCGGGCCCCGTCCGTGCCGCGCCGCATCGCTTCGAGGTTGTCACGTTGCCCCTCGAGGAACAGCGCGTCATAGATCGCCATGAGCGACGGGAAGTACTTGTAGAGCGACGGCGGCTGCACGCCCAGGCGTCGCGCCACCTCCGCCAGGCTGAGGCCGTTCACGCCCTCGGTGGTCATGACGTCGCGGGCGATGTCGAGGATCTCGCGGATCGTCTCCTGGTGCCGCCGGGCCCGGCGGTCCGGCCGGGCCGGACTGTCGCCGGTGACCTCGACCTGAGCAAGTTCACTTTGGGTCCTCGCCATTGCGAATAATAATAGCGGATGCCTAGCTTGACAGCAATAGCTAATGATATTAGCTTTACCGGGGTCGACCGAGGAGGTAGAGAGACGATGGGAACGGAGACCAGGCCGGAGATGACCGAGAGCCAGAGTTCGAATCGGAGCAGCCGATGGTGGCTGCGGCAGGACTCGCACTCGGTGTTGGTCGAGGCGCCCGCCGAGCGGATCTACGCACTGGTGGCCGACCTGACCCGCATGGGGGACTGGAGTCCCGAGTGCCGCCGGGTGGAGTGGCTCGACGGGTCGAGCGGACCCGCCGAGGGGGCCCGGTTCATCGGCCACAACCAGGGCGGGCCTTTCGGCCTGGTGAAGTGGTCCCGCCAGGGTCGCGTCGTCACCGCCGAGCCCGCCCGTGAGTTCGCCTTCGTGACCGAGGAGGGTGGCCGGGAAGGCGTCGAGTGGCGCTATCGGCTGGAGCCCACCGAAGCGGGCACCGTGGTCACCGAGTCCTACCGGGTCTCGTGGATTCCGGCGTGGGCCCGCATCGTCGACGTCCCGACCAACCGGGTCCGTGAGCTGCGCGACACCATGCGCGACACGCTCGAGCAGCTCAAGCGCGTCGCTGAGACGACGCCGACCGCCCACTGACCACCGACGTTCCGAGATCTGAGGAGACCCTCGTGCTGCACACGTACAAGGCCGCGCCCGATGTCGACGTCGTGACGTCGACCGCCACCATCGCCGGATTCGGCAAACTCGCCATCAACGCGTTCGTGATCCACGCCGACGAGCCGGTGCTCGTCGACACCGGCTCCGTTGTCGAGAGCGACGACTTCATGACCGCCTTGCGGTCGGTCATCGATCCGGTGGACCTCCGCTGGATTTGGCTGACCCATACTGACTTCGACCACATCGGTTCGCTGCAGCGCCTGCTCGATGAGAACGAGCGGCTGCGGGTGATCACCAGCTTCCTCGGGGTCGGGATCATGGGCCTGTCGGCGCCCCTCCCGATGGAACGGGTGTACCTGGTCAACCCGGGGCAGACGGTGGACGTGGGCGATCGGAACCTGCGCGCCGTGCGGCCTCCCGCCTTCGACAACCCCATCACGACCGGATTCCAGGACGAGCGGTCAGGCATTTTCTACAGCTCGGATTGCTTCGGAGCCCTCCTCGACGAGGTGCCCGAATCCGCCGAGGACGTGTCCGACGAGGCACTGCATCAGGGCCAGGTCTTCTGGGCCACGGTGGACTCCTCCTGGCTGCACAAGGTGGACCGGAGGGTGTTCGCCTCGGAGTTGGACCACGTGCGCGCGCTGGAGCCCTCCATGGTCTTGAGCAGTCACCTGCCGGCCGCACGAGGATCGTCGGTGGAGCGGTTGCTCGGCGCCCTCGCCGCGGTTCCCGACGCCCCCGCCTTCGTCGGACCGGACCAGGCCGCGTTGGAGCTGATGCTGGCCGGGGTGACCGGGTAACCGGTAATCTCCGCTCGAGACGGCTCCGGGTAACGGACGAGGGGAGCGATCGGGATGCAGGGGCGCAACTGGGTCTTGGCCGCGATGATCTTCGCGGTGTCGATGACCTTCATCGACCAGACCATCGTGTCGATCGCGGTGCCGAACATCCAGCGGGAACTCGGCCTGTCGTCGACCGGTGTGCAGTGGGTGATCAACGGCTATCTGATCGCGCTGGCCGCACTCTTCGCCCTCGGCGGGCGCCTCTCCGACATCTTCGGGCATCGCAAGATGTGCGTGATCGGCGTGATCATCTTCGTCGTTGCCTCCACGATGTGCGGCCTGACGCCGACGGGTTCGGTCGCGGAGGCCTGGATCGTCACCTTCCGGGTGATCCAAGGCGCGGGCGGGGCCTTGATGTTCCCGGCCGCCCTGGCCATCGTGGTGAACACCTTCCCGCTCCACGAGCGGGGCAAGGCCCTGGCCCTCTTCTTCGGCATCGCCGGCGGGCTGACCGCGATCGGGCCGATCCTCGGCGGCTACCTGACCCAGTGGACCTGGCGGGCCATCTTCTGGGTCAACATCCCCGTCGCCATCGTGGCGCTCGTGCTCATCGCCGTCTCCAAGCCCAAGACGCTCTATAAGCGAGCGCCCATCGATTACCTCGGCGCGGTACTGATCGCCGCAGGGATCGCCTTGAGCATCTTCGGTCTCCAGCAGTCGGCCCTCTGGGGCTGGAGCAACGCCGCCACGTGGATCTGCATCGTGGCCGGGCTGCTCATCATCGGGCTCTTCGTGCTGGTCGAGCTGCACACAGAGTCACCACTGATCAAGGTCTCGATCTTCCGGATTCAGGCGTTCACGGTCGAGAACATCGTCCTGTTCATCGCCATGATGGCCTTCATCCCGATCTTCTTCTTCGCCAGCGAGTACGCCCAGATCTCGCTGCACAAGACCGCGTCGGAGGCCGGTCTCTTCCTCCTCTTCTTCTTCCTCGGCTTCGTGATCGCCGCGCAGATCGGTGGACGCATTCTCGACCGCGTGGGAGCCAAGCGGGCGGTCGTGCTCGGCTGTGTGATTGCCGCGGTCGGCTTCGGGCTGTGGGCGTCCAAGGTCGACACGCTGAGTTTCGGCAAACAACAGATTTGGGTCATCGTGGCCGGGGCCGGGATGGGGATGATGCTGGGACCGGCCAACACCGATGCGGTGAACCGGGCCAGCAACCTCTCGTACGGTGAGGCCACCGGCATCACCCAGACCATCCGGAACTTCGGCGCGAGCCTGGGCCTGGCCGCGTTGGGTACGATCCTGCTCTTCAACTTCCGCTCGCACCTGACGACGACGCTCCAGAAGAAGGGCGTGCCCAATGCCGCCGTCGTGGCCAATCGGATCAGCCAGTCGGCCCACGGCAAGGGGTCCGTCACCTCCATTCCGCACTACGTCTCGGTCGATTTCGCCAGCGCGACGGCAACGGTCCTCGACGTGATGTGCGGCATCATGGCCTTTGCCGCCCTGGTGGCCCTGATCGGCCTCAAGCGGGGCCGCCAGGAGGTCGCACCCGCCGATGACCCGGCCGCTTCCGGCTCCGTCATCGCCGCCTGAATCGATCGACTCGGACGACCACCGGACTTCGACGTCCGCCCGTCGCCGCCCTAATCTCGCAGTGAACCGGTCGTCTCCGAGCCGACCGTCAGGTGAGGAGAACTCCCGGGCATGACCACCTTCATCACTCGGTACGACACCTCGGGCCCCGGCGTCCGGTTGGCCGTGAAGGACCTCATCGACATGGCGGGTGAACCGACCACGGCCGGCTGCCGCGCCGTCGAGAAGGTGGCGCATCCGGCGGCGCGGGACGCGCGGTGCCTGGCCGGGGCGCGGGCGGCCGGTGCCCGCATCGTGGGGCGGACCAACCTGCACGAGCTTGCGCTCGGCGTGACCGGGGTCAACCCGTGGTTCGGGACGCCGGTCAATCCGCTCGACCCGTCCCTGGTTCCCGGTGGCTCTTCGAGCGGCTCGGCCGTGGCGGTGGCGACCGGGGAGGCCGACGTGGCCTACGGCAGTGACACCGGGGGATCGGTTCGCATCCCTGCCGCCTGCTGCGGTACGGCCGGACTCAAGACGACCTGGGGCCGCATCCCGCTCGAAGGTGTCTGGCCGCTGTCGCCCAGCTTCGACACCGTCGGCCCGATGGCCCGCGACGTGGCCGGACTGGTCACGGGCATGGATCTGCTCGAGCCCGGTTTCGCCGTGGCGCAGCCGGCCGACATCGCCGATCTTCGCGTGGGTCTCGTCCCCGTGGAGGCCGACCCGCTCATCAGCGCAGCGATCGACCGGGCGGTGCGCCTCACCGGCTGGGAGCGCACCGAACTCCCGCTTGCCAAGGCCTGGGACCAGGCCACGGCGCAGGCCGGACTCCTCCTCGTGGTCGAGGCCTGGTCTTCGGACGAGGCGCTCCTGGCCCGCGATCCCGAGGGGATCGGGGCTGACGTCAGGTCACGGCTCACCATGGGGTCGTCCTTCGACGATGCCACCGTGCGGGCCGCCCGGGCCGCGCAGCGCGAGTTCCAGGCCGAGCTCCAGCGGGCTTTCGAACTGGTCGACGTCATCGTCACCCCGACCCTGAGCATCTTCCCGCCCCGGCTCGAGGAGGGCGACGACCTGTTGGTCTCGCGCTGCACGCTGCCGGTCAACCTGGCGGGCGTGCCCGCCCTCTCGCTGCCGGTGCCCACGGGCGGTCCCTTGCCGGCGAGCATCCAGCTCGTCGGCCCGGCCGGCAGTGAGGAGCGGCTCCTGGCCATGGGCGCGCGGGTCGAGGAAGCGGTGCGCGCCGGCTGACTCAACCTGCGTGCCGGCGCACCAGGCCCCGGCCGATCTCGGCCAGGTGCGCGCGCACCGCATCGGGCGCCACCACCTCGATGCCGTCCGAGAATCCGGCCAGCTGGCGGGCCACCAGCCATTCCGACTGCGCCCGCAGCGTCACCTCGACCTGCCCGTCGTCGTCGGGATCGCCATGGTGGATCCGGTTGCCGAAGATGTAGCGCAACACGTCCGCCCGTTGCCCGTCGGTCCGCAGCGTCACCTCGACCGGCGCCCGCTGGCGGTCCACGGTCGTGACGATCGAGCTCCAGGCCTCGGCCAGGTCGAAGTCTTCGGGCCGGTCCACCGGGTTGTCCGTGCGCTCCGCCGAACGCACCCGGCTCACCCTGAACGTGCGCTGTCCGGCCTCGGTCCCGGCGATCAGATACCAGGTGTCGTTCTTCACGACAAGGCCGAGCGGGTGCACCGTACGCAGCGAGAGCTTCCCGTCTCGGCCCCGATAGCCGAGCTCGAGCTGGACGCCCTCGATCACGGCGTGCTGGATCGACTCGAGGTGGTCCAACGTGGCCGGCTCGGGACGGTCCCAGCCCGCGGGATCGCGGACGACGGCCGCCGCCGCCGCTTCGGCGTGCGCGCGGAAGGTGGCCGGAAGGGCCTGTACGAGCTTGCGCAAGGCGGTGCGTACGTCGGGTGTGGCGTCAGCGGGCCCGGCGATGAGGAAGAGGGCCCGGGCCTCGTCCGCCGTCAGGCCGCTGAGGTCGGTCCGGGCCCCGCCGATCAGCTCCCAACCGCCGCCACGGCCGGGTTGGGAGTACACCGGGACTCCCGCCATGGCCAGGGCTTCGAGGTCCCGGCGGGCCGTGCGCTCGCTCACCTCGAGCTCCTTGGCCAGCTGGCCGGCGGTGAGCCGCCCCCTGGCCTGGAGGACCAGGAGGGTGGCCACGAGCCTGTCCGCACGCATGATTCCAGTTTTCCTCAAAAAGTGGCCAACAGATGGCCAGGTTAGGCCCGCATCATCGGGACATCGAAATCCGAGATGCCGGCCGGTCCGGCAGAAAAGGAGAAGTCCGATGCCTGGACTGGTTCCGCCCGTTACCGACGAGCGAGAGATGCTCCTCGCCTTCTTGGGCCAGCAGCGCGACGCGCTCCGCTTCGCCGCTCACGGACTGACCGACGAACAGGCGGACAGCCGCCCTTCGGTGAGTGCGCTGAGCGTGGCGGGGATCATCAAGCATGTGTCCCAGGTGGAACGAGCCTGGGTGACCTTTCTCGAGACAGGCGACTCCCGCGTGTTCGCGGTCACCGACGACTACGCCGACGGGTTCGGCCTCGTCGCGGGCGAGACGCTCGAGGACGTCGTGGCGCGGGCCGCCGAACAGGCCGGGGACACCGAGAAGGTCGTCTCGGGGATCGAAGACCTCGGTGCCTCGCTCCCACCGACCACCGACGTCGTGCCCTGGATCCCGGCCGGCCTGTGCTGGACGCCGCGATGGGTGCTCCTCCACCTGGTCGAAGAGATGGCACGCCACGCCGGTCACGCCGACATCGTCCGTGAGTCCCTCGACAACGCCACCTGCTGGACGCTGATGGCCGCAGCGGAGGGCTGGTCGATGGCGGAATGGGCCGAGGAGGCGCAGACATAGGCTCAAAGATGTATGGAGATCCAGGTCTGGTCCGACTTTGCCTGTCCGTGGTGTGCGCTCGGCTTCACCCGCCTCGACGTCGCGCTGGAGCAGTTCGAGCACGCGAAGGACGTCACCGTCGTGCACCGCGCGTTCGAGCTCGACCCCTCGGCCCCGCCCCGTCGTGACATCACGATGGAAGAGGTGCTGCGGCGTAAGTACGGCATGGGGCCCGAGCAGGTCGAGGCGGGCCACGCTCGAATGACCGAGATGGGTGCCGAGGTGGGTTTCGCGTTTCACTTCGAGCGCGTCCAGCTCGGCAGCACGTTCGATGCCCACCGAGTGGCCCAGGCGGCCCGCGGCAGCGAGCAGGAGCACGCGCTGATCGCGGGACTCTTCGCGGCGTATTTCACCGAGGGTCGGCTGCTCTCCGACCACGACGTGTTGCGCGACGTGGCGCGCTCGGCCGGCCTGGACGAGGTTCTCGTCGACAAGGTGTTGGGAGGCGAGCTCTTCGGCCATGAGGTACGTCTCGACGAGGCGGCGGCCCGGGAGCTCGAGGTGACCGGTGTGCCATTCTTCCTCGTCGGGGGCCGTTGGCCCGTCCCCGGAGCGCAGGATGTGCAAACGCTGGCGACCGTGCTGGAGCGGGCCTGGGCCCGAGCCTCAGCGCAGTGAGTCGAGGATCTGGTCGACCATCGCCACGGTGGCATCGGGGTGCAAGAAGGCGAAGCGGGCCACGGTTTCGCCCTCCCAACTGGTCGGGGTGACGAACGCCACCTGGTCGTGCAACAAACGGGACGACCAGGCTTCGTAGTCGGCCTTGACCCAGCCGGGGCGTCGGAACAAGACGATGGAGAGTCCCGGTTCTCGGACCAGCTCCACGTGTGACGCCTCCTCGATGCGTTCGGCGGCGCGCTGCGCGATGGCGAGTCCCGCCTCGACGGCGTCGCGGTAGGCGTCCAGACCGCTGACCGCCATGGAGAACCAGAGCGGAAGCCCTCGGGCCCGCCGCGTCAAGTGGAAGGCGTAGTCGCTCGGGTTCCACTCCTCGGGGTTCCCGCTGTGCAGCACCTCGAGATACTGCGCGTCCTGGGTGTGCACCGCCTTGGCCAGGTTCGGTTGCCGATAGATCAGAGCGGCGCAGTCAAAGGGGGCGAAGAGCCACTTGTGGGGGTCGACGATGAACGAATCGGCCCGCCCAAAGCCTGAGAACTGCCCGCGCACGGAGGGGGCGAAGAGCGCAGCCGCCCCACCGTAGGCCCCGTCGATGTGGAACCAGAGCGCTCGCTCCTCCGCCACGTCGGCCACGCCGTCGAGGTCGTCGACGATCCCGGCGTTGGTCGTGCCGGCGGTGGCCACCACGCCGATCACGTCGGCGCTGCGGGGATCGTTGTGCAGCGCGGCGCGCAGCGCGTCGCCGGTGAGGCGATGGCCGTGCACGGGCACGCGGAACGTCTCGACGCCGAGGACGCGGCAGGCCTTGCCGACCGAAGAATGAGCGTCCTCACTCATGGCGATCAGAGGCCGCGACGGCGCCTCGGCGCGGCGACGATGGGCCGTGGTGTCGCGGGCGACCATGAGCGCCGAGAGGTTTCCGGCCGAGCCTCCGGCCACGAAGCACCCGCCCGCGCCCTCCGGGAAGCCTGCTTGCTCGGAGAGCACGCCGAGGGCCTGGTTCTCGGCGACGACGACGCCGGCCGCCTCCAGCCAGGAAGTGCCGTGGAGCGAGGAGCACGACACGAACATGTCGAAGAGGAGCGACGCCTTCGTCGGGGCGGCCGGAATGAACGAGAGGAAGCGGGGACTGTCGCACGAGACCACGGCCAGGGCCAGCTTGTCGGTCCAGAGCTTGAGCACCTGGGCCGGATCGTTGCCCTCGGGACCCATCAGGCCGGCCAGCTCGGCGTCGAGCGAGGACACGAGGCCGCCGAAGTCGAGCGAGACCGGATCCATGGAGAGGCGTTCCCGGCAGGCGTCGATGATCAGGTCGGTCATGGCCGGGTCGTAATGGAACATGGCATTGCCCATCAGGCAGATCCCTTCGCCTGCGCTGCGCGCCAGGCTTCTTCGGCCCGGCTCGAGACCTCGTGCAAGGGAGACCCCGTTTTCGCGGCGACCAACACGACATCGTCGAACTCGGGCTTGGCCCGCCCCGCCGTCACCTTCATGCGCACGGTGATCCCGTCGAGGACGACCTCGCCCATGGTGCGGGCCACCGGCCACCGCTCCACGGCGGTGGCCCGGACCCCCAGTGTGCCCGTCGTCCGCTCCATCTCGTGGCGTAGCACGTCGACATGGACGGTGTCGGTGAGGACGTGGAGCACGTGACCCGGGCGTCCCTTCTTCATGGTGACGGGGCTGACCCAGGCATCGAAGGCCCCTGCTTCGAGTGCGGCCGAGACGGCGTAGCCCAGCTGCTCCCCGGTGGTGTCGTCCAGGTTGGTCTCGAGCATCACGGCGTCTTGGCCCGCTCCCACCACCCTCGCCGCCCGCCGGCCCACCACCACCTGGGTGCAATTCGGGAGATCGTCGAGCTCGCTGGCGCCACCTCCGAAACCCGACGCCGTGATCGTCATGTCCGGCAGGGGGCCGAACGACGAGCTCAACGTGGAGACCAGTGCCGCGCCGGTCGGTGTCGTGAGCTCGACCGTCACGTCGCGTCCGTAGGTGGGCACACCTTCGAGCAGGCGCACGGTGGCCGGAGCCGGGTTGGGGAGCCAGCCGTGCGCGCTCCACACCGAACCGGTACCGGTCGCCACCGCGGACGCGGCCACGACGTCGACCCCCATGACCTCGAGGGCGCTCGCCGTCCCGACGATGTCGACGATCGCGTCGTGTCCGCCCACCTCGTGGAAGTGCACCTGATCGACCGGCCGGCGGTGCAGGGCTGCTTCGACCGTGGCGAGAGCTCCGAAGACACCAAGCGACCGCTCGGTCACCCGCGGCGGCAATGCGGCGTCTTCGATCAATTCGGCGATGGCGGCGTGCGTGCGCACGACCGCATCGTCGCCTTCGACCACCACTCGGGTACAGGCAATGCCGCCGCGCAGGCCTTCCTCCACATGGAGGTCCCAGCCGGGCAGCTCGAGGCGACCGAGGAGGGTGCGGACCTCGCCGAGGTCGGCCCCTGCATCGAGGAGCGAACCCAACGCCATGTCGCCGGCGACGCCGGCGAAGCAATGGAACCAGGCGAGGGTCTCGGGTGTCCCGCTTGTCATGGCAGGAGTCGGGCGATCGCACAGGCGGCGCCGTAGCCGTTGTCGATGCCCACGACCGTGAGGCCGGACGAACACGAGGACAGCATCGTGAGGAGCGCCGTCACGCCTTCCAGCGCGGCGCCATAGCCGGTGCTGGTGGGCACGGCGACGACCGGAGCCGGTGTCAGCCCCCCGATCACGCTGGCCAACGCCCCGTCCATCCCGGCGATCACCACCACCGCGTCGGCCATGGCGATGACGTCGATCTCGGCGAGGAGACGGTGCAGTCCGGCGACGCCGCAGTCCACGAGCAGCGTGGGTTCGAAGCCCAGGGCGACGAGGACGGCCACGCACTCGGTGGCCACCGGCAGGTCCGCGGTGCCGGCCGTGATCACGGCCACCGTGCCAGGTCGGTGTGTCGCGGCACGGAACACCACCGTGGCGAACGGTCCGCTCTCCGAGACGGTGCCCGGTCCGTGGCCGAGCGACGCCCCGACGGCGGAGACCGCCTTGACCTGCGCGTCGGTTGCCCTGGTCAAGAGGACCGGCCCGTCCGTGGCCGTCAGGAGCTCCTCGACGACCGCCGCGCAGTGCTCGGGCGTCTTGCCCGGCCCGTACACGGCCTCGGGCATGCCCTGACGCAGGTCCCGGTGGAGGTCGACCCGGGCGAAGCCGAGATCGGAGTAGGGCAAACGGCGCAGTTGGCGTACTGCGTCGTCCGGTGAGCACCGGCCGTCGGCGACCGCGTCGATGAGTGAGCGAAGGGAAGAACTGTCCATGACCTGCTCTATCCTGCCCAACTGTGAAACCCCCTGCGACCACGGTGGCCTATTTCGGGCCACCGGCCACCTTCACGCAGGAGGCCCTGCTCACCCAGTCCGACCTGGCCGTCACCGAGCTGGTCCCGCTGGGGTCGATCACCTCGGTGCTCGAGGCCGTGGCGAAGGGGGAGGTCCACCAGGGTTTCGTTCCCATCGAGAACGCCATTGAGGGGACGGTCAGCGCCACCATCGACGGGCTCATCCACGACGTCGAGCTCTACGTGCAGCGTGAGGTCGTCATGGACATCCACCTGCACCTCATGGCGCGTCCGGGCGTCGAGCTGGCCGACGTGACCACCGTGTCCTCGTACCCCCATGCCCTGGCCCAATGCCAGAAGTACCTGGCCAAAACGCTGCCCGGCGCCGAGCAGCGAGCGGCCAACTCGACCGCCGATGCCGCCCGCGTCCTCGGCAGCTCCGACTCCATGGAGGGAGCGGCCATCGCCCCGCGCCTGGCCGCCGAGCGCTACGGGCTCGTGATCCTGGCCGAGGACGTCGAGGACCACCCCGACAACCAGACGCGGTTCGTGCTGGTGGCTCGCGACCGCGTGCCGCGGGCGACCGGCCACGACAAGACCAGCATCGTGTGCTTCCAGCGGGCGGATCACCCCGGAAGCCTGCACGGCATCCTCGGGCAGTTCTCGGCGCGCAACATCAACCTGACCAAACTCGAGTCGCGACCGACCAAGCAGGGACTGGGCGACTACTGCTTCGTCATCGACCTCAGCGGCCATCTGGGCGACGAGGTCGTCGCCGACTGCTTGCGCGATCTGCACGCCGGGCTGGCCGGGGTCAAGTTCCTCGGCTCCTACCCTGCCGCGGGGGAGCACGGTGAGCAGCAGCGCCGCCAGGCCGATGCGGCGTGGCAGGCCGCCGACGACTGGCTGCACACCCTCCGCACCTTCATCGAGTAGCGGGCTCTGCCGGCGTGCGGTCGAGTGTGCCGGGCAGGCGCCGAGCCACGAACAGCGCGACCACGGCGGCCAGCGCGGCCGCGGCGAACGCCAGGACGACTCCGCCCGAGACGGGGCGGCTCGCCCGGGACACGGCGGCCACGGCGGCGCCACCCACGCCGACGCCGAGCGCCGTGCCGAGCACGTCGGCCAGGCTGAGCGACGCGGATGCCCAGCCTTCCCGGCCGGGTGGAGCGGCCCGCAGCATCATGAGCGATATGGGCGCGTAGCTCAGCCCCATGCCCAGACCCGCCACCGACCAGGCCACGTAGGCCTCCCAGAGGGGAACACCGTCGCCCAACTGCCAGGCCATCCCGGCGATCCCGACGAGGATCAGGACCAGGCCGACCCGCACCATCCGAGCGCCCTCCCACTGGTCGTTCAGCCGCGCCTGGATCCACGATCCCAAGGTCCAGGCCAAGGTGGAGGCGGTCACGACTCCCCCCGCGGCGATCGTGCTGTGGTGGCGTACGGTCGTGATGGTGAGGGTCACGTAGGCGTCCGCACCGAAGAAGGCGAAGGTGAGCAGCCCGCGGCTGAGCATGGTCGCCGGAAGTCCGCGCCGGGCCCGCAGAGTGCCCGCCGGGAGCAGCCGGCGCAACGGGGCCAGGCCTACCACGACACCGGCCACCGCCAAGAGCGCGCCGACCCAGATCGACCGTCCCCCGAGCGCCCCCAGTACGAGCGCCGCTCCGGCCGCGGTACGGACGCCGTCGACCACCCGGTGTTCCTCGCTCGGTGCGACGTCGGGCCGACCCAGCCGGAGCAGCGCCGGCAGCGCGAGGGGTCCCGCCACGACGACGAGCGGGATGAGCCCGAGGAAGACCCAACGCCAGCCGAACAGGTGGCTCACGGCGGCCGCCACTCCGGGTCCGATGATGCCGGGGACGACCCAGGCCGTCGACAACACCGCCATCATGCGCGCCCGCTGCGCCTGCGGGAGGCTGCGCCCGATGGCCACGTAGGCCACGGCGGGGACGGCGCCCGCACCCAGTCCCTGCAGGCAGCGGCCGACGACCAGCACCCACATGGAAGGAGCGAGACCGCCGACCAGGAGCCCGGCCGTGAAGAGGACGAGGCCGGCCAGATAGGGCCGTGCCGGTCCGTGCCGGTCCGCGTCGCGCCCGGCCAGCACAATCCCGATCAGGCTGGCCAGCAGAAAGGAGGAGAACGCCCAGCCGTAGAGGGCGAGACCATGGAGATCGCGGGCCACCACGGGCATGACGGTGACGACGGCCAGCGCCTCGGACGCAACAAAGGTCACGGTGAGGACGAGCCCGAGGGTCAGGGCCCGGCGTTGCGGTGCCCACAAGCCATCTCCCGGCGCCGTGCGTCCCACGCCGGCGAGACTACGGGGAAGGGTCACTGGTACTCTGCGCCGGGAGGGCTGATGGCGCTTTTGACGATCGACGTCGACCAGCATCTGTTCGAGTCGAGGACGACCTGGTCCGAATACATCGAGCCGGCGCACCGGCAAGACGCGCTGGCTATCTCCGACGACGCGGAGGGTTGGCCCTGGCTCACATGGCGAGGAGCACACCTCACCCCGCTCGAGGTGCCCATTCCGGAGCGGTCCTCCCTGATCGGCGATGACCGGCTGCGCCGGTTGCGTGGTGAGCGAGCGCCGGCTTCGTTCGACGAGCTCGTGCCCGACTCCTACCGGCTGGCCGGGCCCCGCCTCGATGCGCTCGACGCGTTCGGCCTCGATGCCGCGGTGCTGTTCCCGAACTACGGACTGTTGTGGGAGCGGCGCCTGTCCTCAGACCCCGTCGCCCAGAGGGCGAATGCACGGGCCTACAACCGCTTCACCGCCGAGTCGTGTGGCGAGGGGCAGGGCCGGCTCTTCGGGGTGGCTCACGTCCTCCTGCACGATCCGGCTTGGGCCGTCGAGGAGATTGCCCGCGTCCGCTCGGAGGGCATCAGGCTGGCCATGGTCGCTCCGGCACCGGTGAACGGGAAGCCGTTGTCCCATGGCGACTTCGACCCGGTGTGGGCTGCGTTCAGCGAACATGGGGTCGCTCCCGTCTTCCACGTCTCCGAGTTCGAGAGCCCCTTGCATCCAGCCTGGCGGGAAGGAGAGTTGGAGGACGGGGAGCAACTGTTCGACTCCATCTTCTTGTCCCTGGCTCCCGCCGTCGCCCTGGCCAATCTCATTCTCAACGGTGTCCTCGAGCGGTTTCCGCAGTTGCGCATCGGTGTGGTCGAACTGACGGCCGGCTGGGTCCCGCAATTCCTCCTGCACATGGACGGGGCCTCGGACTTCTATGCTCAGCGGCACGGCGAGCCTTTCCGCAAACTGGCCGCCCGTCCCTCGGAGTACTTCCTGCGTCAGGTCCGTGTCGCCGCTCTGCCCTACGAGCTCCCG
This sequence comes from uncultured Acidimicrobiaceae bacterium, assembly GCA_963809715.1. Classification (GTDB taxonomy): domain Bacteria; phylum Actinomycetota; class Acidimicrobiia; order Acidimicrobiales; family RAAP-2; genus Bog-473. The sequence goes on from CAWEKO010000005.1 coordinate 121,033, forward strand.
AATCGCCTCGTGCCCAAGGTCGGGGAGGACACCTTCATGATCGGCAGCGACTGGCCCCACGCCGAGGGCGTGGCCGATCCGATGATGGCCGCCGAGCGCGCCGTGACCGGACTCAATGCTCGGGCGCGAGAGAATCTCCTCGGTGCCAACGCGGCGTGGCTGCTGGGATTGTGACCATCGACCTCGAAGCCCGGGCGGCTGAGCGAGAACGGCTGCGCGCGGCCTACCTGAAGGAGCCGGCAGCCCGAACGCCATCGACCGCCCGTGGCGTTCACCACGTGGCTCTTCTCTGCTCCGATGTCGAGCGAACGATCCGCTTCTACCAGGATCTGCTGGGCTTCCCATTGGCCGAGCTGTTCGAGAATCGCGACTACCAGGGTTCGACGCATCTCTTCTTCGACCTTGGTCACGACAACACCCTGGCCTTCTTCGACTTCCCGGGCCTCGACCTCGGTCCCTACGCAGAAGTGATCGGCGGGTTCCACCACCTGGCCATCTCGGTGGACCGCGACCAGTGGGAGGCGGCGAAGACCCGCTTGGAGGCGGCAGGCGTGGGCACACAGATCGAGAGCGACGTCAGCCTGTATTTCTCCGACCCGGACGGAGTCAGGCTGGAGCTCATCGCCGAGGCGCTTGGTTCGCTCTACGGCACTCCGCTGCACTGATGGCGGTCACCGGGCTGGCCAATCTGGCCGTGAAGGTGCGTGACGCCGACCTGGAGTCGGCGTGCAGCTGGTACGAGGCGGCAGGGGCCACGGTGACGGAGCCGGTGCAATGGGAGAACGGCCGGCGTGCCGACGTGCAGCTGGGTGTCCTCGCGCTGACGCTGTTCACCCAGGCCATCTACGAAGATGCCTGCGCGCTCCCTGACCATGGTTTCCTTCATCCCGCCCTCTTCGTCGACGATCTCGACGCCGAGCTCGCCCGCCATACGGTCCTGTGGGGTCCGCGCGTCGTGAGCGGTTCCTTCGGCACCCGACGCATCGCCTTTGTCGAAGCCCCTGGCGGCATCCGGCTCGAGTTCATGGAACAGATCGAGGATGCGCCGAGCTGAACACCACCCGGTCGACGTGCGAGTCGGCGTGTGAAACCCTGAGAGGTCGGCGCCTGAGGAGGTCGGGTCAGGGCGCCTCGAGTACCCCTTCGAGCTCGACCACGGCCGTCTCCTCCACCGCGGGTGTCGCCGGGCTTTGGGTCAGCCGCCTGATCGATCGCAACGACGGGACGGTCGCCAGACCCGCGGCCGCCGTGACCACCAACAACCCGGCCGCCACGGCGAACGCCAGCGTGTATCCGTCGGTCAGCGCCGAAGCGGTGTGGGCCGGGGTCGCGATGACGCCCTTGAGCGAAGACGTCGTCTTCGTGGCCGCCAGGGTGGCCAACACAGCCAGGCCCAGCGACGCTCCGACGGTCCTCGAGGTGTTCAACAAGCCCGAAGCGAGGCCCGCCTGCTCGCGGGGCACGCCGGCCGTTCCCGCCACAGCGATGGGTGTCACCGCCAGCCCCATGCCGAGGCCGATGAGGACGAAGGGGATCAGGAGGTTGGTGAGGAACGTCGAGTCCGGCGTGATGAACGTCAACCAGCCGATACCGACCGCCGCCACCAGCGAACCGAGGACGATGAGCGGGCGCGGGCCGAAGCGAGGCACGAGGCGCGATGTCACCTGCGCGCCGGCCGCGATCAACAGCGTCTGGGGTAGGAAGGCGAGACCGGCCCGCAGCGGGCTGTAGCCGAGCACGTGCTGCATATAGAGCGTCTCGAAGTACCAGGATCCGAACAGCGCCCCGAACAAGAGCAGCATGACGATGTTCCCACCGGCGACATTGCGTGACCGGAAGATGCCGAGGGGAACCAGCGGCGCTTTCGACACCCGTGCTTGCAGGAACAGGAACACACCGATCAGCAGCACACCGAGAGCGATCGGCAGAAGAACTTGGGCTGAGCCCCAAGAGTAGGTCTCGGTCCGCACGACGCCGTAGACGATCGCGGTGAGCCCGGCGGTCACGGTCACGGCACCCCACAGGTCGAGGTGGCGATGGTGGAGGTCTGCCCTCGATTCAGGCACGTAGCGCAACGACGCCACCAGCGCCACGACGCCGATGGGCACGTTGACGAAGAGGATCCACCGCCAGTTGAGGAACTGGGTGAGGATGCCGCCGAAGAGTGCGCCCGCCGACGCACCGGCCGAGGAGACGGCGCTCCACGCGGCGAGGGCCTTGGTCCGAGCGGCTCCCTCGGCGAAGGAGGAGGTCAGGATGGTGAGGGTGGCGGGCGCGAGGATCGCTGCGCCCAGCCCCTGTACCGCTCGGGCGATGATCAGCCAGGTCTGGTTCTGGGCCAGACCACCGAGGAGGCTCGAGACCGTGAACACGGTGAGGCCGAGCAGGAAGATCTTCCGACGACCGAACAGGTCGGCGGCCCGACCGCCGAGTAACAGGAAACCGGCGAAGGTCAATGTGTACGCGTTGACGATCCACTGCAGCCCCGAGGTCGTGAAGTGGAGGTCCTTTTGGATGGACGGCAGTGCCACGTTCACGATCGATGCGTCGAGCACGACCATGAACTGTCCGACGAGGACGATACCGAGAACCAGCCAGGCCGGGACCACTCGACCAGGTGCGATCTCGATGGTGCTGTTGGTGTCGTCGAGCACGCGTCTCCCTTTTCGCTGTCGCTCAGAACTGAATCCGCCCTGTCCCCGGGCCAACGTTGGCCGAAAGGGCGCTATTCCCACCCGGCTGGGGGGCACGGCGGCGTAGACCTACGGTCTAACGGTCGGATGTGACAGGCTCGGCCGCGATGCCCGGACGACCCGAGATCGACTTGGTCCGACCGATGTCCCTCGCTCCTGACGTCCCCTACGCCTATGCAGCAGTCCCGCATGGGCGATCCCTCTACGTGTTCACGGCGGGCGCCTGCCCGGTCGACGGTTCGGGCGCCACCGTCGCCCCCGGCGACCTCGCTGCCCAATCGGTGCAGGTCATGGACAACCTTTCAGAGGCGTTGCGGGCCGCGGGGGCAGAGCTCGGCGACGTGGTGAAGACGACCGTTTACGTGGCCAGCGTGGCGCGGGAAGACCTGGTCGCGGTCTGGCAGGTGGTGCGGAACCGATTCGGAGACCACGATCCACCGAGCACGTTGCTGGGGGTCAGCGTCCTCGGCTATCCGGGGCAGCTGGTCGAGGTCGAGGCGGTGGCCGCCCTGCCCGAGTCATGACGACCCGGAGGGGGCATGCGGCGGCTTCGTGGGTTGCACCCCAGGTCAGAGGGAAATTCCGCCACAGTGTCGAATTCGTTCGAGCCCGTTCGTGTAATCGCCGACACGGCGCAGGGCCGTGACTCGACAAGGAAGAGGTTCCCATGAGTCCCACCACCACGAAGCAGTACCTCCTGAGCGTCGCGATGATCGAGGGAGCCCCCGAGCGCTCCTCGGATGAGATGCAGCAGGCCTTCGAGCAGGTCGACGTGTTCAACGCCGAACTCCAGGCGAGCGGGGCCTGGGTTTTTGGCGGAGGGCTGATGCCGGCCAACATTGCAACGGTCGTGCGAGCCGAAGGCGACGACACGGTGGTCACCGATGGCCCGTTCACCGAGTCCAAGGAGCACATCGGCGGGTTCTGGATCATCGAGGTGGCCGATCTCGATGCAGCCCTGGCTGTCGCCGCCAAGGCGACCCGGGCCTGCGGCGAGCCCGTAGAGGTCCGTCCGTTCCAGGAGAACCCCGAAGCCTGACCATGACGATGCAGGTCGACGCCCACCGGACCGAGATCGAGCGTGTCTTCCGCGAGGAGTACGGGCGCGCCGTCTCGGTGCTGGTGCGGGCGTTCGGTGACATCGAGCTGGCCGAGGACGGCGTGCAGGACGCCTTCACGGTCGCCGCCACACGGTGGGCGGCCGAAGGCGTCCCGCCCAGCCCGGCCGGGTGGATCATCACGACCGCTCGCCACCGGATCATCGACCGCTTGCGACGAGAGTCGAGCCGCGACGACCGCCAGGCCGAGGCGGCACTGCTGCATCACTCCGACCAATCAGACGAGGAGCTTGCCGTGGAGGACGACCGCCTCCGCCTCATCTTCACCTGTTGTCATCCCGCGCTCGGCGCAGCCCGCACAGATGGCGCTCACATTGCGCCTGTTGGGCGGCCTCACGACGCCCGAGATCGCCCGCGCCTTCCTGGTGTCCGAACCCACGATGGCCCAACGCATCAGCCGGGCCAAAGCGAAGATCAAGGGCGCGGGCATCCCCTACAGCGTTCCCGGCGGAGCTGAGTTGCCCGAGCGGTTACGGGCCGTCCTGGCCGTCGTGTACCTCGTCTTCAACGAGGGCTACGCGGCGACGGCGGGGGAGGAGCTCGGTCGCGAAGACCTGTGCCAGGAGGCCGTGCGCCTCGGCCGCGTCCTGCTCGACCTGATGCCGGACGAACCCGAGGTGATGGGTCTCCTGGCCCTGATGCTCCTGGTGGCGTCGCGCCACCCCGCCCGGACGAGGCCGGACGGTTCCCTCGTCGTGCTCCGCGAGCAGGACCGCACTCTGTGGGACGGCGTCATGATCGCCGAGGGCCAAGCCCTCGTGCGTGCGTGCCTCCAGCGAAATACGCCGGGGCGTTACCAGGTGCAGGCCGCCATCAACGCGGTCCACAGCGACGCAGCCACGGCAGAGATGACGGATTGGCGACAGATCCTGGCGCTGTACGACCAGCTGGCCGTCCTCGATCGTTCGCCCGTCGTTTCTCTGAACCGCGCCGTGGCGGTGGCCGAAGTCGAGGGTCCTCGGGCGGCCCTGAAGTCCCTGGCCGAAAGTCCGCTGGAGGACTACTACCTCCTCCATGCCGTGCGGGCGGACCTCCTCGCCCGTCTCGGCCGCATGAAGGAGGCGGAGGCCGAGTTTGCGGCGGCTCTGGTTCTCACGGACAACGGGGTCGAGCGTGCCTTTCTCGAGGAGTCTCGGTCCAGGGCCTCGTCCCGATGACAAACTCGGTTCCACCATGAAGGTCCACCTGGTCGACGGCACCTACGAGTTGTTTCGCCACTTCTTCGGTGCGCCGCCGCACCGCAACAAGGCTGGCCTCGAGGTCGCCGCGGCCCGTGGGGTCCTGAGCTCGGTCTTCCAGATGCTCACCGACGGCGCCACCCACGTCGGGGTGGCAACGGATCACGTGATCGAATCTTTCCGCAACGACCTGTGGCCCGGCTACAAGACGGGGGAGGGCATCGACCCCGATCTGCGGTCGCAGTTCTGGCCGCTCGAGGAGGCGCTCACCGCCATGGGTGTCGTTGTGTGGGCCATGGTCGATGTCGAAGCGGATGACGCATTGGCCAGCGCGGCCGCCGTCGCCGCCGATGATCAGGCGGTCGAGCAGGTCGTCATCTGTACCCCGGACAAGGATCTCGGGCAGTGCGTGCAGGGGACGCGGGTGGTGCAACTCGACCGGCGCAGGGATCATCTCATCGATGAGGACGGGGTGATCGAGAAGTTCGGCGTGTCGCCGGCGTCTATCCCCGACTATCTGGCACTCGTGGGTGACAGTGCGGACGGCTTTCCCGGTCTGGCCGGATGGGGGGCCAAGTCGGCCTCGGCCGTTCTGGCCCGCTGGGACCGCATCGAGGACATCCCTGAGGATCCCGACGCCTGGGAGGTCACCGTACGTGGCGCGGCCAAGCTGGCGGCCACCCTGCGCGACGATCGTGCCCACGCGCTGCTGTTCAAGGAACTGGCCCTGTTGCGCGTCGACCGCACCTTGCTTCCTTCTGTTGGTGACCTTCGCTGGACCGGGCCCACCGAAGACTTCACCGAGATCTGTCGTGACCTCGACGCCATCCCCCTGTCCAAGCGGGTGCAGGCTTTGGCCATGGAGCGTTCCTGAACGAATCGGACGCCGGGGAATCAGCGGATGCCGAAGGCTCGACCCACGTCGACGCCCGGGGGTTCTGCGAGACGCCCGCCCTAGGTTCGGGGCAATCGGTTCCCGGCTGGTCGATTCGAGCGGGCTCGCGCCTGATACCCTATAGGGGTATCAGGTAAAGGAGCGTTTCGCATGCGACCCGGCTACATCGACGACAAGGAAGTCATCCAAAAACGCCTGCGTAGGGTCGAAGGCCAGGTCCGAGGCATTCAGCGCATGGTCGACGAGGACCGCTACTGCATCGAGATCCTCGAGCAGGTCTCCGCCGCCACCAAGGCCCTTCAGGCCGTCGCACTCGGCCTGCTCGACGACCACCTGGCTCACTGCGTGTCGGACGCCGTACGCAAGGGGGGCGGCGAGGCCACCGAGAAGTTGAACGAGGCATCGGCCGCGATCGCCCGGCTCGTCCGCTCCTAGCGCCAATGCCGGCGACGGCCACCGTGTTGGTGGACATCGGGCGCTCCTTGCGTGAAGGGTTCTTCATGTTTTGGGAGACCCTGTGGCCTCTCATCCTGGGCTTCGGACTCTCCGGTGCTGTCCAGACGTTTGTCGGTCGCGAGTCCATGCAGCGCTCGCTCGGCGATCGCGGCCCGGGTTCCGTCACGAGGGCCTCCCTCTACGGCATGGTGTCCTCGTCGTGCTCCTATGCGGCGTCGGCCATGGCCAAGTCGCTGTTCGTCAAGGGCGCCGACTACATCGCCGCCATGGTCTTCATGTTCGCCTCGACCAACCTGGTGATCGAGTTGGGCATCGTCCTCGTCGTGTTGATGGGGTGGCAGTTCGCGGTCAGCGAGTTCGTCGGCGGCATCGTCATGATCGTCCTCCTGGCCACCGTAGGAGCTCTCTGGCTACGGGGCCGCCAGATCAGCCAGGCCCGGGAGCGGCTCAGCGAGGGGGATGACCAGACAGAGCATCAGCACGGTCAGGCGGAAAGCACCTCATTCCAGCGGCAGCCGCTGAGGGTGCGCCTGCGCTCAATGTCCGGCTGGGCCGACAGCGCGACGTACACCATGTCCGATCTCACCATGTTGCGCCGCGAACTGGTCATTGGCTACACGGTCGCCGGGTTCTTGGCCGCCCTCGTGCCGATCTCCGTTTGGCAGGCGGTGTTCATCACCGGCCACGGCTTCTGGACCTCGCTGGAGAACGTCATCGTCGGTCCGTTCATCGCCATCATCAGCTTCGTCTGCTCGGTCGGGAACGTGCCGCTCGCGGCGGCACTCTGGTCCGGAGGGATCTCGTTCGGTGGCGTCATCGCGTTCATCTTTGCTGACCTCATTGCCTTCCCCTTGTTGATGATCTACCGCCGCTACTACGGGACCCGCCTCATGCTGCGCATGCTGGCGGTGTTCTGGGCTCTCATGTCGACGGCTGGTCTGATCACCGAGGGGATCTTCCGGGCGGTCGGCCTGGTTCCGACTGTCCGTCCGATCAGTGTGGCGCCGGCGCACTTCTCGTGGAACTACACCACCTATCTCAATATCGTCTTCCTGTTGCTCTTTGCGCTCCTCTACTGGATCTACCGGAACCGGGCGCGATTCGGAGCGGGAACGGGCTACGCCAAGGACCCGGTCTGCGGCATGCAGGTCGAAATCGCCCACGCGCCGGCGTCACTCCGACAGGACGGTGCACGGTTCTACTTCTGCTCCGATCACTGTGCTGAGCGTTTCGAGTCAGACGTCGGCACTGACGCAGCGCGCGCACACGAGCACTCGTCGCAACAGACCCAGTAGGCAAAGGAGGTATCGACGTCCATGCAAGAGGACCGAATTATCCGACAGGTGGACCGGATGGTGGCCTCTGGCCGGATCACCGAGGACGAGGCCGCGCGGCTCCGAGCGGCCGAGGGTACGCCTGGGTTCGATGCGGTCGTGGGCACCATCCGGGCCCGTCACGCCGGTGCTCACATGGAGGTAGCCGTCGCCGAGGGGGACATGAGTCAGGACGAGGCGGACGACTACCTGGCCCGTTTGCGCAGTGGGGAACACCCGAAGGGGTTACGGGCCCGGTTACGCATGCATCGTTCCGCTCCCGGGTGATTTCACCTATGGGGTCGTACGGCTCGTTGAGCTGGGAACACCCCGGTGGACCGGGTTGATTCGAGCTGTCCTCAGCTCCCACCCGCCTCGACCAAGGTGCGAGCTGTCGAACTGTTGAGGCTGAAACCGACCGCGTGACACGAGCTTCCCGAGAGGCAGACCACTCCCGCGAGGGTGGACGTGTCCCCACTCGCCGGGCTGGCGACCAGACCCCAGGCGGTACCGTTCCAACGCTCGATCATGGTCTGTGCCTGACTCCCGGACTGGGCACCTCTGCCCACCGCCAGGCACTTCTGTGACGCCCAGCACGATACGCCGTAGAGGTAGTTGCTCTTCGCCTCGTTCTGGCTCGAGACGACCGCCCACGAGGACCCGTTCCACAACTCCGCCAGTGTGCTCGCGCTGTGATGAGTGTTCGGGTACTCACCCACCGCCATGCAGAATTGCGGACCGGCACACGAGACACTGTCGAGTGAATTGGACTCCGTCATGTCACGGTTTTTGGTGTCGACGACCGACCAGGAGGTTCCGTTCCACCGTTCGGCCAAGGTCAGCTCCGGGAAGCCACCGGTCGTCGCGTACTGTCCTACCGCCATACAAGAGTTGAGAGCCGTACACGAGACGCTGTCCAAGAAGTTGCCGTTCGTTCCGACGTCCGGACTTGCGACGATCGACCATCCGCTTCCGTTCCGCGTCTCCACCAGCGTCTGCGCCACGCCACTCTCGAGGGTGCCGTACCCAACAGCGACACACGATCCGCCCGGGAGGCAAGTCACACCATTCAGTCCCGACCCGGAGCCGCTGTTCGGACTCGGCGCTATCGACCACACGGCGCCGTTCCATGACTCGACCAGGGTCTGGTCGACAGCGGACCCTTGTCCGTCGTAACCGACCGCCCAACAGGACACGGTCGAAATGCAAGAGACACCAGTGAGATCGTTGGCGGCACTCCCCGCATCCGGGCTGGGAAGAAGCACCCATGACGTGCCGTTCCAGGATTCGATGAGTGTTTGGTCGTCACCGGCGGAGTCCGAGTAGTGACCAACCGCCATGCAGAATGTGGACGACACGCACGACGTCGCCACGAGGTAGTTCGGATCCGTACCGTCGTTCGGGCTCTGTTCGATGGACCACGGCGACTTGGCTGCGGCAGCAAACGGTGCTCCCGCGAGGGTCACCATGACGACGAGCACCAGACCCAGGCATCCCGCGATCGCAAAAGCTCTCGTGCCCGGTGCTGAAGACCACCCACTTCTTGTCACGACTTTCACCTCTGTCTCATGAGATCCAACATTGAAACGGACGGCAGTTGTTTGCAACGTCGTCCGGAAGGGGAGAGCCTCAGGCACTATTCCGACCTTGCGGTGGTGTTACTCCGATTCTTGGACCAAGTCGAATGACGCCCATCCAATTGTTCGCACCTTGTGTTGAGGCGCCATTGGCAAGGACTGGGCTCCGGTCTTCGGTGCTTCCGCCCTCGGCTCTGCCGAGGATCTCGGCGACGCCGGCGGGCCTCAGTTCGCCTCGATCAACGCTCCGGTGGTGACCGAGAGACCATCTTGCTGAGAGGCGGTGGGCGAGACGCTGGACGAGACGTTCGGGTCGTAGATGTAGAGGCTGTTCGTGTTTGCGGTCTCGTAGCTGAATCCGGGGGTGTGCCCGGCGGAAGAGCTGGAGTTGGCTCGGCTGAAGCCGACGTAGAGCTCGCCGCTCGATGCAGGCGTGAGGGTCGGGTAGGTGATGGTCGATGATGCGGTGTCGTTCTTCGCGCTGGCACTCACGTCGTCGGCCCAGACCGTCGAGGAACCGGTGCCGTTCGTGAACTCTTGGGCATCGAGTTCCACCTTTGTCCCCGATACGCCTTGAGAGAAGTGGACGGTGACGGCGGACGATCCTGTCTGGGAGATCGGACCCAGCCACTCTTCGACGTCCCTGTTTTGCTTGGAATCGTGTACCTGGGTGAGCTTGGTCCAGTCGCCGCCCACGCCACCGCCGGTGACCGAAGAGACGTTGGTCGAAGAATTCGACATCCGGACCGCCAGCACCCAGGCGTCACCGACGGTGGATGGGGAGACCGACAAGGTGGTCCCTCCGTCGGAGGTCTGCGAAAGCAGCGGTCCGGCTGCGGAGATGGAGCTGAGGCCGCCGGTAATGGTCGGGTTGGGGCAGTTCGCGGCGGTTGGCGGCGGTGGCGTCACGCCACCTGGGAGTCGCCCCGCGGCCTGGAAGTCGTCCTCGACCAAGTTCGGGGGCAGCGGTGTATAGCCGAGTTGCGCCACGTGGCTCTGACCGAGACAGGCCACAAAGGCAATGAATTGGGACAGTTCGGAGCCTTCCGCGGCGCCCATGGTGACCTTGCCGCTGCCGTCGCACGTGACGTTCTGCGCCGCGGCCTGCTTCGGGACGCACTGGGTCACGAAGTAGCTGTAGGCGGATAGTGGATAGGCGTTGCCGGCCTTGTTGTCGAAGACACCGCTGAGGTTCTCGGTCAAGTTGGGGTGCAAGGTCGCCCCCTGAAGCGCCTCGACGGAATTCACCGCCGTTGGCTGGACCGCATTGCCGGCCTCGTTCACCACCGAGGCGACGGGAAGGTTGACGTTCTTGGCGTAGGCCGTCTCGACATAGGAGATCCCACCGGAGTTGTTCTTCGGCTCCTGAGACGCTGCGTCGGCTCCGTTGACGCTCACCAGGCTTGCAAGGTTCGGTGGCGTGCCATTTGGGAAGACGGCCCAGGTGGCGGATGGCTGGCCGGCAGTCGACGGCACGGAAGCCACCTGTTGGAATGTGGCAAGTTCCGCAGCATTGGCGGTATGGAGAATGTAGTCACCGAGTAGATAGGTCTCACCGGACGGGTCGCCGCGGTAATAGGCCGTGATCCCTTGGTTCGGTAGCCGGGTATCGGGATTGAGGGCAGCGATGGCACTGTTGTCCCAGTTGGTGATGGCCCCCGTGAAGATTCCTTCAATGGTGGACGGGTCGAGCACAAGGTTCGTCACCTGTTGCCCGTTCTGCCCGGTCAGGTTGTATTCGAAGGCAAGGGACCCGCCGACGTCGGGGACGTACTGGTAGTGGTAGGGAACCTGCGCTGGTCTGCAGGCAGATTGCCCGGCCGCATATGAGGTGTCGCTCAGTGCGAAGTCGACGGTCTGCTGGCAGAAGTCGTTCAGGCCGATGACCGAACTGGAAACCGCGGAAATTGATGTTCCCGCCATCGAGTTCGTTGAACTGTCCCTGCCACTGTGACATCGCCACGCCGGCGAAGCTCGAGCCCGTCGAGGTCAGCTGAGGCATGGTCGCTCCGGCCGTGGCCTGGGTGACAGCGATGGCGGACAGGACCGAAACCGCACTGACTGTCAGGACGATTCGCATCGGCAACCGCACCGTCGTACCTCCGTCTGGGTCTGCCTCGAAGCGAAGAGCTTGAGATTGCTGCGCCGGTGGTCTAGCACCGGGCGTCGCACGCCCACAAGCGCCCTTGCTGGCCGTCACGACGACTTCACTACGACCGGGTGTGGAGCGGTGGCTTGGGTTTGAAGGAAGCACACTCGACCAACGCAGTGAGCGGAGGGAGTGGAGCGGAGGGAGTGGGATTCGAACCCACGGAAGCTTGCGCCTCGCAGCTTTTCAAGAGCTGTGCATTCGTCCGCTCTGCCATCCCTCCAGACGGCTCAGGCTCAGCGCCTCATGCTAGGTGACCACCCTGCCCCGCCGACCCGGTGGTCCACTCGGCCAGCTCGACCACGAGGCCGGGCCCGTCCAAGAAGACGAGCCGCCGGTCGTGGAAGTTCATCACCTCGTTGCGCGGCGTGATCCCGGCCTCGGCGCAGCGGGCCAGCAGCCCGTCGAGGTCGGTCACCCGGAAGCAGACGTGGTTGAACCCGGTGCGGTCCAGCGTCCCCGCCGCTTCGTCCACGATCGCCGCCGGACGGTGGAAGTGCAGCAGTTGAACCTCTTGATGGACGGGCGCGCCCTCGAGCACCAGCGTCACGTGGTCGGCCTCCCAGTCGGCGATGCCCATGTAGCGCTCCATGGTCTCGCCCGAGACGACGACGGCGACCCGCTCGACGAAGCCGAGCAACCCGAAGAAGCGCCGGGCCTCGTCGAGGTCCGTCACCACGACGGTCAGGTGGTCGAAGCCCTCGTTCATGCCACGAGCCGCATGTGCGGACCTACCCCTTGTTGTCGCGGGCGCGCGAACGCAGGCGTCCCCGGATCGCCTGCTCGAGGATGGCCTTGCGCAGGCGCACCACCTTGGGCGTGACCTCGACGCATTCGTCGTCGGCGATGAACTCGAGCGAGTGCTCGAGCGAGAACGACAGGGCCGGCGTCAGCCGCTCGAACTCCTCGGCCACCGAGGAGCGCATGTTGGTCAGCTTCTTCTCCTTGGTCGGGTTGACGTCCATCTCCTCGGCCCGCGCGTTCTCCCCGATGATCATCCCCTCGTAGACGTCCTCGGCCGGGCCCACGATCAGCGTGCCCCGCTCCTGCAGGTTCATGAGGGCGAAGGTGGTCGTCACGCCCCGCCGATCGGCCACCATCGACCCGTTGCGCCGGGTCCGCAGGTCACCGTGCCAGGGCTCCCAGCCGTCGAAGACGTGATGGAGGATGCCCGTCCCGCGCGTGTCGGTGAGGAACTCGGTCCGGAAGCCGATCAGGCCGCGGGCCGGCACCCGGTAGTCCAACCGGACCCAACCCGTCCCGTGGTTGACCATCTCGAGCATGGTGCCCTTGCGCAGCGCCAACAGCTGGGTCACGACACCGAGATACTCGTCGGGCACGTCGACCGACACCCGCTCCACCGGCTCGTGCACCTTGCCGTCGATCTCCCTGGTCACCACCTGGGGTTTGCCGACGGTGAGCTCGAAGCCCTCCCGGCGCATCGTCTCGACCAGCACGGCCAGCTGCAGCTCGCCCCGGCCGAGCACCTCCCACATGTCGGGCCGCTCGGTCATGGCCACCCGGATGGCCACGTTGCCGACCAGCTCGGCGTCGAGCCGGGCCTTGAGGAGCCGGGCGGTCAGCTTGTTGCCGTCCTGGCCGGACAGGGGCGACGTGTTGATGCCGATCGTCATGGCCAGGCTGGGCTCGTCCACTGTGATGGCCGGCAGGGCGATCGGGTCGTCGGGGTCGGCCAGGGTCTCGCCGATGGTGACCTCGGCCAGCCCGGCCACCGAGACGATCTCGCCGGGGCCGGCCGACTCCGCCGGCACCTGGTCCAACGCCTCGGTCACGTAGAGCTCGGTGATCTTGGCCTTCTCCACGGTCCCGTCCAACCGGCACCAGCCCACCATGGCCCCCTTGACCAGGCTGCCGTTGTGTACCCGGCAGATGGCCAGCCGGCCCAGGTAGGGCGAGGCCGAGAGGTTGCATACCAGGGCTTGTGCCGGCGCACCCTCCTCGTAGGACGGCGGGGGCACGTGCTCGAGGATGGCGCGGAAAAGTGGCTGGACGTTCTCGCCCTCGACGCCGACCTCCTCGCACACCCAGCCCGCCTTGGCGTTGGCGTAGAGGATGGGGAAGCTGATCTGGTCCTCGTCGGCGTCGAGGTCCAAGAAGAGCTCTTCGACCTGGTTCACGACTTCGGCGATGCGGGCGTCGGGCCGGTCGACCTTGTTGACCACCAGGACGACCGGGAGGCGGGCCTCGAGCGTCTTGCGCAGCACGAAGCGCGTCTGGGGCAGCGGGCCCTCGGACGCATCGACCAGGAGCAGGACGCCGTCGACCATGGTCAGCCCCCGCTCGACCTCACCGCCGAAGTCGGCGTGGCCCGGCGTGTCGACGATGTTGAACTTGACGCCTTCCCAGCGCACGGCCGTGTTCTTGGCCAGGATGGTGATGCCCTTCTCTCTCTCCAGGTCACCCGAGTCCATGACCCGGTCGGTCAGCTCCTGGTTGGCCCGGAAGGCACCGGTCTGTCGGAGGAGCGCGTCGACGAGGGTCGTCTTGCCGTGGTCGACGTGGGCCACGATGGCCACGTTCCGGATGTCGTCGCGACTCGTCATGGGGGAGCCAACGATAGAGGACAGACGCCGCGCCCCTGACGGCGGCCTCTCAGGCGGCGCAATGCAGCGCAGCGCTCGAGCCCGCCAGCACCTGGGCCACCGCCTCGGTGGCCAGGGCCAGGACGGCCGGTTCGGGCTCGAGCCGCACCCAATGCCCCGAATCGGGCCACCAGCCGACTATCCGGCCCGGCCGGTCGCCGTCGGTGTTGCGCAACGACTCCACCAGCGTGACCAGCGCGAGCTCGGCTCGCACCGAGGCCCGCCGCGGCCCCGTCAGCACTACGAGGCTGCCGCACCCGGCCCGCACCTCGGCCCGGCTCCGCAGGGCCAGCAGCGCGGAGTGGGGGCTGTCCCACCAGCGGTCCCGGCCGATCACCACCCCCGCGCCGACGGCCCGCCAGTCCAAGGCGCACCACAGCCGGGTCGTCCAGGTCACCGCTTCGGCACCCACGGCGGCCCGCCCGGCCGGGGGTAGCCCGGCCAGCCAGCGGTCGAAGCCCGACACCGAGGGGCTGCCGGCGTGGACCAACCTTGCGATTTCGGCCACCCGGGTCCGCACGGCGTCGAGCGGCGCCCGGGACTCTCCTGCCACCAGGGACCGCAGGGCGGCCAGGCCCAGCGCGCGACGGGCCGTCCGGGCCGACCAGGCGAAGGAATCCCGCTCGTCCGATCCGGCGCCGTCGGTGCCCAGGGCCAGGCGGACCGCGTGGTCGGTCACGCGGAAGGGGCCGCCGCCGGCCCGTCGGACCGACAGTCCGGCCAGCGCATCGCGGGCGTCGGCCAGCGCAGAACCCCAGGCCACCTCGTCGAGCGGTGGCAGTGGAGCCAGGAGGGCGCGGGTCAGTGGCTCAGCCATCGACCGAGTCCGGTCCGGCCAGCCAGGCGCACACGTGCGAGGCCATGGCCCGCAGATGCTCCTCCCGCACGTCTTCGATGCCGTAGCGCCCCGTTGCCGACTCCAAGAGCGCCAGGCGGAACGGAGGGGTACCGCTGCGCAGCGTCTCGAGCAGGGCCAAGAAGTGCAACGACCGCCGTTCCCGGGCCCAAGGGCCGCTCGTACTCAGGCCGAGCGCGCAGAGCGAGGCCACGTCGGGACGGGGCACGCCGACCAGGAGGTCCGCCACGCCATGCAGCACCACCCGCCCACCCGCCAGCGGGATGGCGATGCGGTCGTCGGTCCGGGGCAACCAGCCCGGAGCGAACCGCGGCACCAGCCCCACCAGCTGGGTGGCATGCGAGGCCACCGTCTCGGCCAGCCACGCCCGCTCGGCTCCCGCCAGAGACTCGATCCGGTCCACCACCTCGTCGGACCCCTCCGCCGCCAACGCGTCGAGCGCGTCTCCCAACGGGTCGCCGATCGTCCCGACGTTCACCAGCTGGCGGAACAGTGCGTGGACGAGGGTGCCCACCAGCAGTTCGTCGCCCGTTCCCTCCGTCTCGGCCTCGTCGCCCCAGCCGCCGGCCGCCGTCCCGAGCAGCCGGCGTGTCCCCAGCACGAGCGGACCCGATCCGTCACCCCGGCCGGCCACCGCGCCGTAGGCGGCGTCCTCGAGCCAGGCCCGCAGCCCGCCGGCCAGCCCGGGGTCGAATCGTGGCCGGGTCGCGGCGCCCCCCCGCAGGAGCGAGAGCACCTCGGACCCGCCCGACAACCGCCGCGCCGCCACGGCGTCTGGCGCCGGGCGGGTCGGATGGGGGGCGACGAGGACCATGGACGTGCAGTGTGCCCACGCGATGTGACAGCTCCTCTACCCTGACGAGTGATGGCACTCGCCCTCGTCAGCCCGACCGTGGCGACGAACACCGCCTTCTTCGTCGTCTTCGGCGTCTTCGTCGTGGCCATAGTGGTGCTGGTCGTCCTCATCATCATGTGGGCGGTGCGCCACGACATGGCGGGGTGGAAGGTCTGGCGCAAGGAGCAGGAGGAGGCGGCGCGCACCGCCGGCACCCTGCCCGTCGACGGCCGGCCGGCCCGGATCCGGGACCGGCGCCGCAACGCACCATGACGAGTGCCGATCCGCCCCGACCGCCGCAGGACGACGGGCCGGCGACGACCAGCGCATCGACGGCGACGCCGCCCGCCGCCTCACCTTCTCCTCCGTCTTCGGCAACGCCGCCGCTCAAGCCCGCGACCGCCGCCGCCCCACCGCGGGCGCCGATGGTCACCTCCCTTGGACCCAGCGGTTCCGTGCCCGCTTCGGGCTCGCGCATCGACCGCCTCCTGTTCACCCCAAGCGCACCGCCTTCGTGCTGGCCGGGGGCGGCAGCCGCGGCGCTGTACAGATCGGCATGCTCGAGGAGCTGACCCGGCGCGGCGTCCGGGCCGACCGCGTCTTCGGTGCGTCGGTCGGCGCCATCAACGGGGCGTCCTACGCCGGCAACCCCACGCTCGAGGGCATTGCCCACTTGGCCGACGTGTGGATGCGCCTGCGTGGCACCGACATCTTTCCCCGCGGCACCTTCGACGGGCCGTGGGCGTATTTCCAGAAGCGGGCCGCCGTGCACGCCAACACCGGCGTGCGCAAGATCATCGAGGAGGGTCTCGACTACGAGCGGCTCGAGGACGCCATCATCCCGGTCGAGGTCGTGACCACGTCGCTCACCGACGGGCGCGAGCGCTGGATCGGCCACGGCCCCGCCATCGAGGCCGTCCTCGCCTCGTCGGCCATCCCCTCCATATTCCCGGCCGTCACCATCGACGGCGACGTGCTGGTCGACGGCGGCGTCGTCAACAACGTGCCCATCAGTCGCGCCGTGGCCGCCGGTTGCGACCGCATCTACGTCCTGCTCTGTGGGCCGCTGCACTACCATCCGCGGCCGCCCCGGCGACCGGTCGAGGCGGCGCTGACTGCGTTCTTCGTGGCCATCCACGCCCGCTTCGTGCGCGAACTGGCCGCCCTGCCCCAGGGGATCGAGGTGGTCGTCTTCAGCGGCGGCGGGGACCCCTCGGGCCAGTACCGCGACTTCTCGGCCACCGCCGCCCTCATTGAGGAGGGACGGGCCGAGGTGCGCGACGTGCTCGACCGCTACGTGGGGACGTCTCAGGATTTGGGCCTACCTCCGGTCAGCCCGCCGCCTCCGCCCGCCGGACCCGTGCCGGCGGCCCCCGAGCCCGCTGTCTCCTTCTCGTCATCGCCCGAACCGGCGGACCCGTGAGCCCGGCCGGGGCCACGCCGGCCGACGGCTACCTCCTCTCCAACGGCGCCCCCGAGGCGATGGACCGCTTCGAGGCGTTCGCCCTCCTCTTCGACCCCTCGACGTTCCGCCACCTCGACGGCCTCGGCCTGGCCACGGGGTGGCGGGTCTGGGAGGTGGGGGCGGGGGGGACCTCCGTGCTCGACCACCTGGCGGCCCGGGTCGGACCGTCCGGGCACGTGCTGGCCACCGACCTCAACGTGTCGTGGGCGGCCGCGCTGAACGCAGCCAATGTCGAAGTGCGGGTGCACGACGTGGCCGAGGATCCGCCCGCGTACGGTTCCTTCGACCTGGTGCACGCCCGCCTGGTCCTGGTCCACGTGCCCGAGCGTGACCGCGCCCTGTCACACATGGTCGATGCCCTGCGCCCCGGCGGCGTCCTGCTCGTCGAGGATGCCGATCCCGCCCTCCAGCCGCTGAGCTGCCTGGAGGAGATCGGCCCGCCCCAGGTCCTGGCCAACCGCATCCGCCGCGGCTTTCGGGCCCTCCTGGCCGAGCGGGGGGTCGACCTGAGTTACGGGCGGACGCTGCCCCGGCGCCTGCGCGCCGCCGGCCTGGTGAACGTGGCCGCGGATGCCGCCTTCCCGGTGACCCACCCGGCCTGCAACGCCCTCGAGACCGCGACCATCAACCTGATCAGGGACCAGTTGCTCGATCACGGGATCGCCACCGAAGCCGAGGTCGCCGAGCACCTGGACAACGTGGCGGCGGGGCGGCTCGACCTGACCCAGCCACCGATGATCTCCTGCTGGGGGCGCAAGAACGCCACCTGAGGTCGGCACCGTCGCAACCGTCACAGCATCCTGGTGGAATAGGAGCATGCGCGAGCCCTCGCCCGAGTCGCTCTTCCACCCGGCCGTGGCCAGCTGGTTCGCCCGTCGCTTCCCCGACGGCCCGACGCCGCCCCAGACCGCGGCCTGGCCCCACATCGCAAAAGGCGAGGACGTGCTGGTGGCCTCGCCCACCGGCTCGGGCAAGACACTGACCGGGTTCCTGGTCGCCATCGATGCCGCCTACCGCGCCGCGGCCACCGGTACGCGCACCGCCGGAGCGCCCGAGGTCCTCTACATCTCGCCGCTGCGCGCCTTGGCCGTCGACGTACACGAGAACCTCCATGTGCCGCTGTCGGAGATCCGGGAGGATGCGGCCCGCCTCGGCTACCCCGACCCCGGGCTGCGCGTCGCCGTGCGGACCGGCGACACCCCGCCGGCGGAGCGCGCGGCAATGAAGAAGCAGGCGCCCGACCTCTTGGTGACGACGCCCGAGTCGCTCTACCTCCTTCTCACCGCGCCGTCCTCGCGGGCACTGCTGCGCGGTGTGCGCACGGTCATCATCGACGAGGTCCACACTCTGGCCCGGGACAAGCGGGGCAGCCATCTCTCGCTGAGCCTCGAGCGTCTCGACGCTCTGGTTACCGAGAGCGGAGGACATGTCCAGCGCATCGGCCTCTCGGCCACCCAGCGCCCGCTCGAGTTGGTGGCCCGCCTCCTGAGCGGTGTGCACCCGGAGCGCCCGCCGACCACGATCATCGACTGTGGTCACGCCCGCGATCTCGACGTGGCGATCGAGCTGCCCTCGACCGAGCTCGAGGCGGTCATGAGCGGCGGTCAGATGTCCGACATCCTCGACACGATCGCGGAGCACACCCGGCACCACCGCACGACGCTGATCTTCGTCAACACCCGGAAGATGGCCGAGCGGGTCGCCCACCAGTTGACCGAGCGCCTCGCCGAAGACGAACCCGGACGCGGGGGAGGCGACGTGGACGCCTCGCTGCTCGTGGCCGCGCACCACGGCAGCCTTTCGGCGGCCCGGCGTCGCATCGTCGAGACCCGGCTGCGCGCGGGTGACCTGCGCGCGCTGGTCGCCACCGCCTCGCTCGAACTGGGCATCGACGTCGGCCCGGTCGAGCTGGTCTGTCAGATCGGATCACCCAGGGCCATCGGCACCTTCCTCCAGCGCGTCGGCCGGGCCAATCACCACCGCGAGGGCACGCCGGCCGGCCGGCTGTACCCGACGACCCGCGACGAACTGGTTGAGTGCACGGCGCTGCTGGCCGCGGTGCGCGAGGGGCGCCTCGACCTGCTCCAGCCGCCGGTGGCTCCGCTCGACGTGCTGACCCAGCAGATCGTGGCCGAGGTCGCGGCCACCGAAGAGCGCGACGTCGAGTTCCTCTGGGACCTCGTCCGCCGGGCCGCCCCCTATGCCGAGCTGTCACGGGAGGACTTTGACGACGTGGTGGCCCTCGCCAGCTGGGGCATCGAGACCGGGCGGGGCCGGCGCGGTGCGCACCTGCACCACGACGCCGTCAATGGCCGCCTGCGGGCACGCCGGGGAGCTCGGCTGGCCGCGTTGACCGGTGGCGGTGCCATTCCCGAGACCGGCGACTACCGGGTCGTCCTCGATCCCGACGGCGTGACGGTCGGCTCGGTCCACGAAGACTTTGCGGTCGAGGCGACTGCCGGGGACATCTTCCTCCTCGGCACCCACTCCTGGCGCGTGGCCAAGGTCGAGGTGGGCACCGTGCGCGTGTTCGACGCCGGCGACTTGCCACCGACCATCCCCTTCTGGCTCGGTGAGGCACCGGCGCGCACGGCCGAGCTGTCAGAGGCCGTCTCCGATCTGCGGGCTGGACTCGAGCCGGTGCTGCGCGCCGGAGACGGCGACCGGGCGCGAACGCTGGTGCGCGAGCGAGCCGGAGTCTCCGCCGAGGTGGCCCAACAGGTGGTGGCCTACTGCGCCGCAGGGTTGGCTGCGCTCGGCCACCTACCGACCCGCGAGCGCATCGTCGTCGAACGCTGCTTCGACGACAGCGAGGGTTCGCAGCTGATCGTGCATGCGCCGTTTGGCGGTCGCATCAACCGCGCCCTCGGACTGGCACTGCGCAAGCGCTTCTGTGTCTCCTTCGACTTCGAGCTGCAGGCCGCCGCAGACGACGACACGGTCGTGCTCTCGCTCGGCCCACAACACAGCTTCCCGTTGACCCGCGTGCAGGACATGCTTTCGAGCGAGGCCGTGCCCCAGGTGCTCACCCAGGCCGTTCTCCTGCATCCGATGCTGGGCGCCCGCTGGCGCTGGAACCTCAACCGCGCCCTCGTGCTCCCGCGCATGAACGGTGGCAAGCGACGGCCCATTCACCTCCAACGGATGGAGGCCGACGACCTCTTGGCTGCCGTGTGGCCCGGCCTGGCCGCCTGCCAGGAGAATGCAGCGCCTGGTCCGGTCGGCGTTCCCGATCACGTGTTGGCGCGCCAGACCGTCGACGACTGTCTCCACGAGGGACTCTGGGTCGAGGGGTTGGTCGACGTCTGGTCCCGTATCGAATCGGGTGCCATCGAGGTGCACACCGTCGAGTCGTCGGAGCCGTCTCCTTTTTCGCACGCAATTCTGAGCGGCCGTCCCTTTACCTACCTCGACGACGCGCCGCTCGAGGAGCGGCGTACCCGCGCCCTGTCGTTGCGCCGCGGCCTGGGCCAACTCGGACCGGACGGCTTGCCGGTCCCGGCCACCGAAATGGCTGCGCTCGACCCCGATGCCGTCGCCATGGTGCTCGAGCAGGTGTGTCCCCAGCCGCGCAGCGAGGACGAACTCCACGATCTGTTGCTCTCGCTGGTGGCCGCCCGCCCGCACGAGGACTGGGTGGGGTGGTTCGGCGCCCTGGTTGCGGACGGCCGGGCCGGGCTGGTCGACGGGTGTTGGGTAGCCACGGAACGCCTGGGCGCCGCAGCCTCGCTCGGCAGCGACGACGACGCGGCCGCCGCGTGCATCGGCGGACACCTGCAGGTGGCGGGGCCGGTGTCCGTCGATCAACTTGTGGCCGACGCGCCGTTGCCGGCCGGCGCGCCGAGAGGTGCCCCGCTCAGCATGGCCCGGGCCCGCACCGCGCTGGCTCGCCTGGAGGGGAATGGAACGGCCATCGAGTTGCCCGACGGGCGCTGGTGTGCCCGCCACCTCCTGGTGCGCCTGCACGGCGCCAGCCGGAGCCGCCGCCGCGGCAGGGTCGAGGCCGTGCCCATCGCGGACTACGTCCGTTTCCTGACCGACTGGCAGCACGTGACGCCCGGCTCGCGGCTCGAAGGTCGCGCTGGACTGCTCGAAGTGATCGAGCAGCTGGCCGGTATCGAGGTCCCCGCCGCGGAGTGGGAGTCGCAGATCCTTTCGGCCCGCGTCCGCGATTACGAGCCGCGCTGGCTCGATGAGCTCTGCCTGTCCGGAGAGATCGTGTGGGGCCGCCTCACCCCACGGGCGGAACGGCCAGGACGCAGCGGGTCGCCCTCACCGGCCACGCCCTTGGCCTTCGTGCGGCGTGACGACCTCGAGACGATGCTGCGCGCCGTGCGTTCCGCCACCCCGACGTCCGAACCCGAGGTGGGCGCGGCCGCGGACGTGTTGGCGGCGCTGCGGTCTCGGGGTGCCTGCTTCCGCCCCGAGCTGGCTCCGGTCACCGGCCGGCTGCCCGCGGAGGTCGACGAAGGACTGTGGGATCTCGTGGCCCGCGGCCTGGTGACGGCGGACGCGTTCTCCGCTGTGCGCTCCCTACTCTCGGCGCGCGACCGCTGGCGGACCCGGACCGTACGAAGGCCGTCCAATCGCTTGGCTCGGCGTCGGGCCCCGGCCGGAACGGGTATTGGCGAAGGCCGCTGGTCGCTGCTGCCCGGGGCCGAGGTGCTGGGCCTCCCGGCTGTCGATGACGGCGTGCTCGTGCCAGGCAACGAGGAGCTGGCCGAGGCGGTAGCCCATCAGCTGCTGATGCGCTGGGGGATCGTGGCCTGGGAGATCTGGGGGCGTGAATCCTTCAAGGTGCCCTGGCGCGAGGTGGTGTGGGCGCTGCGGCGGATGGAGGCTCGGGGCATCGCACTGGGCGGACGCTTCGTGGCCGGACTGGCCGGCGAGCAGTACGCCCTGCCCGAAGCCTTCGAACAGCTCCAGAAGGCACACCGCCGGGGTCGCAACGGAGAGCAGGTGACCGTGGCCGGGGCGGACCCGCTCAACATGACGGGCGCCATCGTCGGCGGCGCTCGCGTGCCTACCCGCCGCAACCAGAAGGTCGTCTACCGCGACGGCGTCGTCGTCGAGCGACTCGAAGCGGGATGAGCGTGTGGCCAAACGCACCGTCGACCTGAACGCCGACGTCGGCGAGGCGAGCGACCCCGAAGGAATCGAGCATGAGCGCGCGTTGCTCGCGCTCGTGACATCGGCGAACGTCGCCTGTGGCGGCCACGCGGGTGACGAGGCCTCCATGACGGACACCGTCGCGGCCGCGCTGGCTCATTCCGTGCGGGTCGGTGCCCATCCGTCCTACCCGGATCGTCCCGGTTTCGGCCGTGAGCCGATGCAGATCGATCGTGGCGAACTGCGGGCGTCGCTCTCCGATCAGCTGCGATCGCTCGAGGCCGTCTGCCGAGCCGCCGGCACAACCATCGAGTCGGTGAAGCCCCACGGCGCGCTCTACGAGGAGGTGGGCAAGGGCGGGGCGGTCTATGAGACGCTGCGCGACGCCGTGCATGACGTCTGCGGTTCGAAAACGCCGCTCGTGCTTCCTTCGGGCTGTCGGGCCATGGCCATGGTGTTGCGCGACGGCGTGTTGGCGCGCGAGGAAGGGTTCTGCGACCGGGCCTACCGGCCCGACGGCGGACTGGTGCCCCGGAGCGAGCCGGGGGCCGTGCTGACCGATCCCGTGGAGGCGGCCCGGCAGGCGCTCAGCCTGGCCCGTGGCGCGGTGGCCGCGGCGGACGGGTCCATCCTGACGCTGTGGGTCGACACCCTCTGTATCCACGGCGACTCGCCCGGCGCCGCCGCGACGGCCACGGCGGTGCGCCGGGTGCTGGCCGAGGCTGACATCGGCGTGGCTGCTCCCGCGTCCGCGTGAACCGGTCCGTGCCGGTGGGGGCGGTGCGCCCCCTCGGTGACCGGGCCTTCCTGATCGGTGTGGCAGATCCCGAGGACGGCCGCGCCCTCGCCACCGGCCTGGCGGAGACCACCGGCTGGCCCGGGGGATCGCTCGACGTGGTCTGCGGCTTCACGACGGTCATGGTGGTCGTGCGTGATCCACACGTGGACGCGGCCACGGTCGAAGAGATCGCGCGGCGCCAGGCCGCCCGCCGGCCGCCCGCGAGCGCGCCGTCCGCACGGGGCCGCGAGGTCGTCGTGCCATGCGCGTTCGACGGTCCCGATCTCGACGAGGTGGCCACTCTCGCCGGCTGCAGCCCAGACGATGTGGTTGCCCTGCTGTGTGCGGCCACGCTGACCGTCTCCGTCATGGGGTTCTCGCCCGGGTTCGCCTACCTCGACGGGCTGCCCGAGGCTTTGGCGGCCATCCCGCGACGCCACCGGCCGCGCCCGGTCGTGCCGGCAGGCTCGGTGGCCCTGGCCAACGGACATGCGGCCGTCTACCCGACGGCCTCGCCCGGCGGATGGCAGCTGGTCGGACGCACGGCCTTTTCCCTCTTCACTCCGACCGCTGCGCCCTACGCCGCGCTCGCATTGGGCGACGTCGTGCATTTCACCATGGCCGGGCCGGGCGAGCCTGTCGAGCCCGGGCCCGCGGCAGCGCTCGCCTGGCCGGCGGCCGACGGGGCCCGCTCGGTGCTCGAGATCGTGACGCCCGGGCTGCGCGCCGTGCTCGAGGACGACGGGCGCCACGGCGTGGCCGCCATCGGCGTCCCCCTTGGTGGCCCGGCCGACCCTGACTCCTTCTTGTTGGCCAACCGGCTGGTGGGCAACGGCGACGGAGCGGGCGCGTTGGAGATCACCGCCGGCGGCACCCGGGTGCGCTGCCTCTCTGCTTGTCATGTCGCCGCGGTTGGAGGCGCGCCCGATGTCCGGGTGGACGGCGCGGCGGTGCCCGCCGGCCAGGTGGTGCCGCTGGCCCGGGGCCAGCTGCTCGAGATCGGACGCCTGCACGGCGGGCTGCGCAGTTATCTGGCCGTTGCCGGCGGCCTGCGCGGACCCGAGCTGTTCGCCAGCCTGGCCAGCGACGAGTTGAGCGGCTTGGGCCCGGGCCCGCTCGGACCTGGCCAGGTCCTGGCCGCCGGACCTTGGAAACCGCCGCTCGGTGACCACGTGTTGCCGGGCCTGCCCCGCGTGGTCGCGGGCGACGCACCACTGGTCGTGCGCGTCGTGGCCGGGCCGCACGGCGAGCGCTTCGTACCCGACGTGTTGGCCCGCTTGGCCGGCCGGCGCTTCCGCGTGGGCCAGACGAGCAACCGGGTCGGGCTGCGCCTCGAGACGATCGAGTCCGACGGCACGCAGGGGGACCTCGCGACGCACGCGCGGACCGACCTGGACTCGCAGGGCGTGGTGACCGGTGCCGTGCAGATCCCTCCGGGCGGCGAGCCGGTCGTGCTCGGTCCCGACCACGCCACGCTCGGCGGATACCCGGTGGTCGCTGTCGTGGCCTCCGTCGACCACGCTCCGCTCGGGCAGTGCGCGCCGGGCCACGAGGTGCGATTCGAGCCGGTCGAGCTCGACGAAGCGCGTCGGGCCTGGCGAACATGGCGTCACCGGCTCGACGACGCGGTGCAGGGCCACTACCCGGTGGCTGCGGGCTGAGAGCGGTCAGACCAACAGCTTGATGGCGGTTCCCACGCCGATCACCACCACGACGACGCGCAGCGCCGGCGCGGGCAGCGCCAGCGCGACCTTGGCCCCGATGAAGCCGCCGACCAGGCTGCCCAGCGCGAGCAGGCCGACCGCTTCCCAGGCCAACCCGCCATGGATGAGGAAGACGATGGCGGCCACCGCATTGACGATCATCGACAGCACGGCGCGCAGCCCGCTGGTGTGCGCGAGTGAGAGGGGCAGGGCCAGTCCGAGGACGGCGAGGAACATCACACCCATGGCCGCTCCGAAGTAACCGCCGTAGACGGAGGCGACGAAGACCCCCACCACCAGCAGGACAGGCCGGGTGCGGGGATGGGCCGAGCCCTTGTCGAGAGCCCGCCGGAGCAGAGGCTGCGCGGCGAACAGGGCGGAGGCTCCCAACACCAGCCACGGCACCACGTCGTCGAAGGTGGCCACCGACGTCGTGAGCAGGAGCAGGGCGCCGGCGATGCCTCCGGCCAGGCCCACCGGTGTGAGGTGCAGGAGCCGGGAGCGTTGGTCGCCGATCTCCTTGCGGAAGCCGGCAGCCGAGGCCAGATAGCCGGGCCATATACCGATCGTGTTCGTGATGTTGGCGGTGAGCGCCGGGTAGCCGAGCCCGAGCAGGATCGGGAACGAGATCAGGCTGCCCCCGCCGGCCACGCCGTTGAAGATCCCGGCGCCCAATCCTCCAAGGATGATCAACACGACGTGGGATGCGGGCACGGCGCGCAACAGTACGGGACGGGCGCCGTCGAACCCTCCGGTGCCTGGCCGCAACCCGCGAGCCCGGCATGGCACTCCAATCGGGGTGTCGGGCACGCGAAATCTTTCGCAACCGCGCAAGGTTCCCGCCTCCGCCCCGTTCCTCACCTTGGAGGAGATTCCCCGCCATGCGGGGACGGAAGGGGTCGTGCAGCGTGAGGGTCGCATCCGAATGGCCGCGGTGGGCATGGCTGCCCTCGGTTCGTCTCGCTCAGCGCGCTCAACGACCCGGCCGGTTTCGACCCGGTCGGCCGGCGCCGCATCGCCACCGCCGGCCGTGGGCTCCATCCAATCTCCCGTCGCCGGAGCGTCCAATGAGCCGCTCGACCGACCCTCCCGTGGGGTCGGGACGGCGGACCGCCACCGGGCCCGGCCTTCGGGACCTCTTCCGTATCCCCTCCGGTTTCGGGGGCCGGCCCGGCGGCAGCCTCACAGAACATCTGCGCCAACGACCGCACCGAACAGACAGAGAACGCGCGCGCACAGATCTCGGGATCCGGAGAGGGGCAAGTCAATGCGGCGGGAACCGAAGCTGTGGGCTGCCCGGGACGAGATGGCGGAGTCTCGTCCCGGGCGCTGGCAGCCCGTCACGGGGAGCGGGACCGATGACGGGTGAAAGGGCGTGTGCCCGGTCGGCGCCACGCTCAATGGCGTGTTCTTCACGCCGGGCCGCCTCCTGATACGGCCGACCGAGGTGGGTCACCTGACCGTCACCCTCTCGGGAAGCTTCGGATTGTCAGCTTGGAGGGGGGCGTCTCATGCCGCGGTTGCGCCTCAGCCATGCGGCGGTGGCCGATAGGGTCGGGGCCTTCCCCGCCCCCGAGGAGGTCCCATGGTCAGGCTGACCTGCCTGCTGCGTCGCAAGGACGGTCTCTCGCCCGCCGAGTTCCATGCCCATTGGAACGAGGTGCACGGACCGCTGATCACGCGCAGCCAGAGCGGTCGCTTCGTGGTGCGCTACGAGCAGCATCCGCGCCCGCTGAGTGACTACAGCGGCGACGATGATCCCGGTTTCGACGGGGTGACGGTGCAGTGGTTCGAGACCATGGACGACTACCGGGCCCACATGAGAGAGCCGGACTTCCCGGAGATCTGGGCGGACATCGAGCGCTTCCTCGACACCGAACGGATGCACTTCATCGTGACGGAGCACCCCCGCCTCGTCATGGGAGACGAGGCGGACTCATTCCCCCTGGCTTGAGGGCGGTGGCGGCAGGGCGGTAAGCCCCGGGACGCCGTGTCCGGCGACCGGCTCGGAACCGGGCGGGTTGGACGGGTGGTCGGCCACGATGGGATCCGCCGGTCCTGCCGGCTCTTTCACGTCTGGGACCGGCGGTCGTGGCACGGCGCGGCAGCGTGCGGACGCGCCAACAGGAGGGCGGCCTCGGCCTCGGCCTGGCGCCGGGCCATGAGCTCGGAGAGATCGCGCCATTCTCGACCGTGGACGCGGCGCACCTGGCGGGGGAGGCCACGCAAGAAACGCTCGACCTGACGACGGTGGTTCTCGGCCACGCCACCCATCAGGAACACCGTGGCCGCAGGCAGGCGATCCTCGCCGGTGGCCAGCTCGGCCAGGCGCAGGCAGGCCACCTCGGCGTCCTGCATCTGGCCGAGCTCGTCCTGGAGCGCGCTGAGCTGGCGCACGAAGCGCCCGGTGCGGCCTCCGTAGACCTCCGAGCTGAATTCGAGCGCGTAGCGCAACCGCTTGCATCGGATGCGCAGGCGGTGGAAGTCGGTGACGACGCCGGACTTCTTGGCCCGCTTCGCCGCCTTGGCCACGGCGGTGTGACGGGCCTCGATGAGGTCAGGCAGTACGACGACGGCGGGCACCCGGGTGGCCACGGAGCGACGGGCCGGTCCCTGTTGGACCATGGCGGACAGGCCCTTGGCCAGTCGGTCCCAGCGCACGGAGTCGAGCGCGTCGAGCATGTCGGCCCGGGCCTCTTCGCGCTCGCGTTCGAGGAGCACGGCGAGTTCGCCCAGCGGATCGTGATCGGTCGCGGGGAGAGCGGCCGCGAGACCCGCGGTGTCGGCCACCATCTCGTCGAGCCCCTCGATCTGGACGTCGAGGTCGCGCACGGCGCCCAGGACGCCGGCGAGCCAGCCCAGCTCTTCTCGGAAGGTCTGGGCCCGCACGGGCAGCACGTGCGAGAAGAGGGCGAGGGCGGCGCGGAGGCGCCGGGTGGCCACGCGCATGTCGTGGAGCTCCTCGATGTCCTCGCCGAGCCGGGTCCCCGGTTCCTTCTCGCGCAACACGGTGAACTGGCGCCGCAGCACCGCGTAGGCGAGCTCGCCGATGGTCGACTCCTCGTTGACCGCGGTCGGACCCAGATCGGGTGAGCCTGGGATCTCCTGACCGAGAGCGAGCAGCCCGGCCTCGAACTTCGAGAGGTGGGCCGGCTGGAGCCCGCAGGATGAACGGAGCTGGGCCACGATCGGCTCGAGCGCCGTGAGCCAGTCCGACTGCACCTCGACCTCCACTCGGCGCAGCTGCATGGGCCGTTGCCCGTTCCCCACGACGATGACGGTCTCGTCCAGCGCAATCTCGGCCGCGTCGACCCCGCCGACGCGCAAGGCAAAGGGACGCCGGCGCGTCCGCACCTGGAGTACCTCGCGCAGGGGGTGGACACCGACGATGGCGTGCAGACGCCGGCCCACCGGGCCGTCCGAGCCGAGTCCGCTCACGCCGGCAGGGGGGAGGACCTCGGTGACCTCGAGGCGCTGGCGCAAGCCGGTGCCCTCGGCGGGACGAGAGTCCTTGAGGGTGACTTCGTCGTGACGGCCGCGGCGTCGGGTGCGCACCACGAAGCCGGCGCGTGCCAGGCGCCAGTCAGCCGTGTCGAGATACGAATCGGTCAACCGCCGCGGCGTTTTGGCCAGCGCCGTGACGGTGCCCCCGTCGTCGGTCTCGACCGAAAGCGTGGGCAGGGTGGCCAACCAGCGTTCCACGGGGCGAAGGTCGAGCGCGTCGAACTGCCACTCGATTTCGACAGGGTCCTCCGTTCCTCCCTGTCTCTCCCCGGAGCCGGACATCGCGCCGAGGCTACAGCGACGCGCCACGCCCCGACCCGGGCAAGGGTTGGAGGCTTTGACACCAGTGGGGCCAGGAGCAACGGTAAGGTTCAGAGAAGTGGTGCGACGGGCGATGACAGCCGAACTCCCCTCACCGACCGATGTCGTACGGGCCGCCGGTGGGCTGGTGGTGCGCCGCACCAACGGGGACCTCGAGATCGCCGTCGTGCACCGGCCGGTGCACCAGGACTGGTCCTTTCCGAAGGGCAAGCTCGAGGAGGGTGAGACCTTCGAGGAAGCCGCCCTGCGCGAGGTGCAGGAAGAGACGGGCATGACCTGCCGCCTGGTGCGCTTCATCGGCCATACCGAGTACGTCGATCGCAAGGGCCGACCCAAGGCGGTCGCCTATTGGGTCATGGTCCCGCTGGCCGGCGTCTTCGCTCGCAACGACGAGGTGGACGAGCTGCGCTGGCTCGGGCTCGAACGGGCTTCCCACCTCCTTTCCTACCCCCGGGACCGAGAATTGGTCGCCGTGCTTCAGACCGCTGACCAGGTGGAACCGCTCATCTGAGGTGGAGCGAATGCCGGGTCACGGCTCTTTTCACAATTTTCTGAAAACGATTGGTTTGGCAGAAGCCGCGTGGGGGAATAAGGTCGTTCAGCGATCTACCGCCTGATCGCACTGCTGGCGTGAGTGCCCCAGTCGAGAAAATCCAGGACCTATCGCCAAGGGCCCTGTGATTGCGCTTCGACGTAATCGACTGGGGCACCGCCGGCGCTTTCTTCCGTCTACCTCAGTTGCGACGCGGGACGGTGGCATGAAGAGGGCCTGCGCTCAACTGGTTGCAGTGCTCGTGTAATCAGTTGACGAGTACGGCGGCACCGTTGACACGGTCGTGTCGGAGGTCGCGCAACGCGGTGTCGGCGTCAGCCATCGGGTACGGCGTGGCGGAGACGCGGATGCCGATGCGGGCCGCTTCCTCGAGGAAATCCTCGCCGTCACGGCGCGTGTTGGCGGTGACACTGCGCAGGGTGCGCTCTTCGAAGAGGTGACGCTCGTAGTTGAGGACCGGCACGTCGCTGAGATAGATGCCGGCGATGGCCAGCGTGCCGCCGCGGTCCAGCGCGGCGAGGGCCGTTGGTACCAACGTGCCGACCGGCGCGAAGAGGATGGCGGCATCGAGCGGTTCAGGGGGCGTCGCGTCGGCTTCGTTCGCGCTCGCCACACCGAGCTCGAGGGCGAGCGCACGAGCCTCGGCCGAACGGGTCATGACGTGGACGCGGACACCGCGGGCGAGCGCGACCTGCGCCGTGAGATGCGCCGACCCGCCAAAGCCGTAGATGCCCAGGCTCCCGCCGTCGGGGACCTCGGCGCGGCGCAGGGCGCGGTAGCCGATGATGCCGGCGCACAGGAGCGGTGCCGCCGCGACGTCATCGAAGCGATCGGGCAGCGCGTAGGCGTAGGCCTCCTCGACCAGTACGTAGTCGGCGTAGCCGCCGTCGACATCCCATCCGGTGAACCGGGGCGCCAGACACAGGTTCTCGCGACCCGAGGTGCAGAAGCGGCAGACGCCACAGGTGTGCGCCAGCCAGGGCACGCCGACGCGATCGCCGATGCGCCAGCGGCCGGACCCCGGACCGAGCGCGTCCACCAGGCCTACGACCTCGTGGCCGGGCGTGACGCGAGGGTGGCGCGGCGGCACGTCACCCTCGGCGAGATGGAGATCGGTGCGGCACACGCCGCACACCCGCACCTGCACCCGCACCTGGTGCGGGCCCGGATCGGGAAGGGTGCGCTCGACCCGGCGGAGCGGACCGCCATCGACCGGTCCAGGACGATCGACCACCCAGGCCTGCATATCGGCCTTCATTCGGCCAAGCGTACGTGCCCTCCTAGGATGAGGTGCAAGGAGCCATGGACACGACGAAGGCCGACACCACGAGAGCGACGATCGCCCCGGAGCCGACGTGACCGCACTCGTCCTCGCCGGCCCGACGGGGGAGCACGAGCACGACGGGGGTGACCGTCACCCCGAGCAGCCGGCGCGCCTGGTTGCGGTGATGGAGGGCGTGGCGGCCCTCGGGAGCGCGCACGAGGTGGTGAGGCCCTCGATCGCCGAGGCGCCGATCGAGGCACTGGCCCGCGTGCACGACCCGGACTACCTGACTGCGTTGGAGGCCTTCTGCAACCGGGGCGGAGGTGCCATCGACGCCGACACGTACGCTCGACCTGACTCGTGGCGGGCGGCGCGACGAGCGGCCGGAGCGGGGCTGGCCGCCCTGGCCGAACTCGAGCGTCGACACGACGCCGTGGGGTTCGTCCCGGCGCGACCTCCCGGACACCATGCGACGGCGGGTCGTGCCATGGGTTTCTGCCTGCTCAACTCCATCGCCGTTGCCGCCGCCTCGCGTACGGCCCGAGGCGAGCGCGTGTTGATCATCGACTGGGACGTACACCACGGAAACGGGACCCAGGACATCTTTTGGGATGACCCCGACGTTTTCTATGTCTCAACCCACCAACACCCCCTCTACCCGGGGACGGGACGGGCCGGCGAGGTGGGCGGGGCGGCCGCGGCGGGAGCGACGTTGAACCTCCCTCTGCCCCCGGGGGCCACCGGCGACGTGGTGCGC
Organism: uncultured Acidimicrobiaceae bacterium; assembly: GCA_963809715.1. Classification (GTDB taxonomy): domain Bacteria; phylum Actinomycetota; class Acidimicrobiia; order Acidimicrobiales; family RAAP-2; genus Bog-473. The sequence continues at coordinate 152,160 of CAWEKO010000005.1, forward strand.
GCGTGCCCTCGACCGCCGGGCCCGGGCCGCCATGGAGGAGTTCGCCCCCGACTGGGTGCTGGTCTCCTGCGGGTTCGACGCCCACCGGGCCGATCCACTGGCGCAACTGGCCCTCTCGAGCGGCGACTTCGCCGACCTGGCCCGGCTCGTGCGTGAGCTGGCGCCACCGGGCCGCCTGGTTCTCTTCCTCGAGGGTGGCTACGACGCGTGGTCGCTGGCGTCCTCGGTTGAAGCCACACTTGCCGCCCTGCTCGACCTGCGGGGTCATGGCGAGGCGCCGACCTCGGGTGGGCCCGGCCAGGCGCAGCTGGAGGCGGCGGGCGACGAGCGGGCCCGGGCGCTCGAAGCCCTCCGGGGCTGAGCCGGCGCGCCGGGCGCCGTTACGAAGCGGGGCGATGGATCAGGACGGAGCAGTGGGCGTTGGTCGCGCAGAACTCGCTGACCGAGCCGAGCAGCATGCCCACGAACTCGCCGTGGCCGCGGCTGCCAAGAACGAGGAGGGCGGCGCCCTTGGAGGCGTCGACCAGCACGGGGGCCGGGTGGCCGTTGACCACCCGGCGATCGACGGTGACGTTCGGGTGCTCGGCCAGAGCGACGTCGACCGCAGCGTCGAGGATCTGGCGGACGTCAGTCTCGGGGTCGTAGTCGTCGGGAATGGGTACCGACCAGCCCAAGCTGGCCGGCCACTCCCAGGTCATGATGACCTCGAGCGAGCTCCCGCTCAGCGCCGCCTGGTGGGCGGCCCAGCGCAGGGCGTCGGTCGCGGCCCCCGACCCGTCGATCCCGACGACGATCCTGCCGGACGTCTGCGCTGCCATGGTCGGACCTCCTTCGTCGCCCGCGGCGGGAGCCCGATCGGGGCCGGTGGGGCACTGTGCGGGAGCATACCGAGCGTGGGCAGGAGCCCGGCGGTCCGAGTCGCCCGGTTCCGAGGCGGAATGGGAGGATGTGCGTGGTGCCGTTGGCGGTATTCCTTCTCGACGACCATGAGGTCGTCCGCACGGGTCTGCGCGCCTTGCTCGAGGCGGGTGACGACATCAGCGTGGTGGGCGAGGCGGGGACCGTGGCCGATGCCCTGTCGCGTATCCCCGCGGCAAAGCCCGACGTAGCCATCCTCGACGTGCGGCTGCCGGACGGCAGCGGGGTGGAGGTGTGCCGAGAGGTGCGATCGGCCGATCCGGACATCGTCTGTGTGATGCTCACCTCGTACGCGGACGACGAGGCGCTGATCGCCTCGATCATGGCGGGAGCGGCCGGCTACGTCCTGAAGCAGATCGGCAGCTTCGATCTCATCGACACCATCCGACGAGCCGGGGCCGGGGAGTCCCTGCTGGACCCGGCGCTCACCGACCGGGTCCTCGAGCGTCTGCGTAACGGACCGACGGTCGACCCCCGGCTGGCCACCCTCACTCCACAGGAGCGCAGGATTCTCGACCTGATCGCGGAGGGGAAGACCAACCGTCAGATCGCCGAGGAGATGTACTTGGCCGAGAAGACGGTGAAGAACTACGTCTCGAACCTGCTGGCCAAGATGGGCATGGAACGGCGCACCCAGGCCGCCACGTTCGCGGCACGGCTGAACGAGCGGTCGGCGCAGGACGCGCGCTCGGACGCATCCGGGACCTGAGGGTCCCGCCCGGTAGGCCTACCAGGCGACGGGCTCAGAGCTGGCGCCGTTCTCACCCAAGGAAGATGCCCCGTTCGGCCAACGCTCCCTCGAGCCGGGTGCGCTCGCAGTGCGGCCGGTCGAAGCGGCTCGGGTCCGACTCGATGCCGATGAGTCCGGCCAGGCGGAGCAGGGCCACGTCGTAGCCGATCTGCAAGGACAGGGCCGCCGCCACCGTGTCGGGGTCGACGTCCGCCGTGCCCCCTTCGAGCTGGCTCCGGCAGCGCTGGACCTCGGCGACGGCCACCCGCTCCTCCACTGACCCGTCGATGGGCAGCTCGTGGAGGGCTGCATCGAGAAGCTGGGTGTACATCGACATCGGGGGCTCCAGTACCTCTGCTGGACATCGGCCTTCCCCCAGCATGAAGGCCGCGGGCCCGGGTCGGGCAGGGCCAGACGTCACAACGCACGTCTCTTCTCGGTTCCCTCTGCGCGTCGTCGGGCAGTTGACCGGCCGAGGAGTGGGAGCGCCTGACGGTGCGGGCGGGATTGAAGGCTTGCGGAGTGTGAACCGAAAACCGGCAGCCAAAGGGGCCAGAATTGGAAAATGGCGACCGAGGGGGATGGCCGCCATTCTCCAAGCACCTTTATCTGGGAAGAGGAGGGTGTCACTGCCATTGTGCGTATCGGTTCGCGTGACGGAGTAGGGCCGAAAGTCACCGATTTGCTCCCGACGGCCACTGCGGCAGCGGGTTCGTGCCCAGCGTGGCGGCCCCGAGATGCGAGAGTGGTCCCGTGACGCGGTTCTGCACCGTCGACGAGGCCGTCGGACTGGTACGGCCGCTCGACTCCATAGGGTTCGGCCTCGGGCCGGCCAACCCGGACACGTTCCTGACCGCTCTGGGCCAGCGCGACGACTGGCAGGATCTCCAGGTCGGTGGGGCACTGTGCCTCAACTTCTACGACGTGTTCACCAAGCCCGGCGTGTCCTACCGCTGCGGCTTCTTCGGTCCGGCCGAGCGACTGCTGCACTCCATGGGCCACCGGGTCGAGCTCGTCCCCGGCGGCTTTCGTCAGTTCGCGCCGATCCTGGCCCGGTTCGCTCCGCGCGATCATGGTGGTGCAGACGGCCCCGCCCGGCGAATCGGGCGCAGTCAACCTCGCGCTCCACGTCGGCGCCACGAGGCCCGAGTTGATCCGCGCCGGGCGTGACCCTGATCGCCTCCTGATCGTGGAGGTCAACGCCAACCTGCCCCGCACATCCAGCCTGCCGCCCGACTTCGACAACACCATCCCGCTCGACGCGATCGACGTCGTCATCGAGAGCACGAGCACCCCGTTCGCCTTGGAGGAGGCGGCGCCCGACGACGTCGACGCGGCCATTGCCGAACACGCCCTGTCGTACGTCCACGACGGGTCAACGCTACAGACGGGCATCGGCGCCATCCCCAACGTGGTGGCCACGAAACTGTCCCAGGGGCCGCTGGGGGGGTTTGGCATCCACTCCGAGATGTTCACCACCGGTCTCATGCGCCTGCACCAGGCGGGCAAGGTCACCAACGGAGCCAAGGGAGTGTTCGACGGTGTGTCGGTGACGACCTTCGCCCTGGGCTCGAGCGAGCTCTACCGTTGGCTCGATGGCAACCTGGACGTGGCGTTCCTTCCGGTCGAGACGGTCAACGATCCGACGGTGATCGCGCAGAACGCCAATCTGGTCTCCATCAACGGCGCACTCTCGGTGGATCTCTACGGCCAGGTGGTGGCGGACAGCATCGAGGGGCGGCAGATCTCGGGCGTCGGGGGACACGAGGACTTCATCGCGGGGGCCGAATTGCATCTCGATGCTCACTCGTTGATCTGTTTGCGCTCGACGGTACAACGCGATGGCGTCCTGGTCTCACGGATCGCCGGTGTGCTGCCCGAGGGCGGGGTCGTCTCGACACCCCGCCATCACACCGGCGTGGTCATCACCGAGTACGGCGCGGCGGAGCTCGCCGGCCAGACCGTGCGCGAACGGGCGCACGCGCTGGCCGAGGTCGCCCACCCCGACTTCCGGGCCGAGCTCCACGGGGTGGCAGAGGGTCTCGGGCGGCCCTGAACCGGAGGTGCGATCGCGACCCCAAAGCCGACGCGATCACGATTGATCGCGACAGCAATGAGAACGTCGGGTGTCGGAACGGTGAACGACAGTCGATCCTCTGTCGAGGGTCTTCTCCAGACCTTCGGTACGGAGTGCCGGCATGGAACGGGTCGACGGATCGGAAATCCAAGACGGCGCGGGAACCGCAGTCGTTCGTCCTGTGGGCGTGGGCGATGACCCGGGTGCCCAGTCAGGGCATGGTCGAACGCCTGGTCCATGCCCGGCCAGCGATCGATCTCGGGTGCGCTCACGGCGTCGATGGCTCCAGTGGAGCTGATTCCGTTGCAGCGGGCACTCACCGAGGGGATCAGCGAGTGGACGACCAGGATTACTCCTCGCGTGGGCTCTCGAGAGTGAGTGCTCGGCATTGGCGACCACCCCTTCGGACAACCGGCCGGCATCCTGTTCGGAAAGGGCGTTCACCCGGGAATTATCCGCAAAATGGTAGGAATGGCCTGTTGTCGCCTCATCTGGTGGCGGCGTAGCCTGACACGGGACGGGATCTCGATGCCCAGGTTTCGTGGGCGAAGGGCGGGGACTACGCGGTGAGCAGACGTCGGTGGAGAGTGCGAGCGCGGGCGGTGTTCGCTGTGACAATGCCAGCATTGTGCGCGCTGTCGATCGTCGGTGGGGCCGTGCTGGATGGGTCGGCCCAGGCCGGAGCCCAGCATGCGACGGGGCTGCATGCGGAAACGAACGCGTTGGAAGCCCCGACGATCACGTCGGCTGACAACGCGACCTTTACCGCCGGGCAGCCGGGCTCGTTCACGGTGACGACGACCCCAGGGACAGACCAGAACGGTGACGGACTGGTCGCCCTGTCCGAGGCGGGACCGTTGCCCGACGCGGTCACCTTCACCGACAACGGCGATGGAACGGCCACCCTGGCCGGAACGCCGGACGAGGGCGCGGTCGGCCCCTACCCGATCACCATCACCGCCTCCAACGGCGTCGAGCCCGACGCCACCCAGGACTTCACGCTGACCGTGGACTCCGCCCAGGTGGCTCCGAGCACGGTCACGGTCACCGGGCCCGGTTCCATCAATGCGGGCGCTGCGTACGGTGCGACGGCATCGGCACCCGGAGCGGTCCCCGCGCCGACCTACACCCTGGCTTCCGGGGCACCGTCGTGGCTCGGCGTCGACCCCACCTCCGGGGCTGTCTCGGGCACGCCTCCAGCGGGGACAACGGGCTTCGGGTACCGGGTGACGGCGACGAACAGCGTGGGCTCGGCCACCAGCGCGTTGCAGTCGGTCACTGTCGTGGTGGCCCCGACGATCACGTCGGCTGACAACGCGACCTTTACCGCCGGGCAGCCGGGCTCGTTCACGGTGACGACGACCCCAGGGACAGACCAGAACGGTGACGGACTGGTCGCCCTGTCCGAGGCGGGACCGTTGCCCGACGCGGTCACCTTCACCGACAACGGCGATGGAACGGCCACCCTGGCCGGAACGCCGGACGAGGGCGCGGTCGGCCCCTACCCGATCACCATCACCGCCTCCAACGGCGTCGAGCCCGACGCCACCCAGGACTTCACGCTGACCGTGGACTCCGCCCAGGTGGCTCCGAGCACGGTCACGGTCACCGGGCCCGGTTCCATCAATGCGGGCGCTGCGTACGGTGCGACGGCATCGGCACCCGGAGCGGTCCCCGCGCCGACCTACACCCTGGCTTCCGGGGCACCGTCGTGGCTCGGCGTCGACCCCACCTCCGGGGCTGTCTCGGGCACGCCTCCAGCGGGGACAACGGGCTTCGGGTACCGGGTGACGGCGACGAACAGCGTGGGCTCGGCCACCAGCGCGTTGCAGTCGGTCACTGTCGTGGTGGCCCCGACGTCCGTGACCGTCACCGGACCCGAATCGCAGGTTGTGGGGACGACCTACCAGGCGAGTGCCACGTCGAACGGGGCAGACGTGGCATCCACGTACTCCCTCGCGTCCGGCGCGCCGTCCTGGTTGAGCATCGACGCCTCTTCGGGCGCCGTCAGCGGCACCATTCCCGAGGGAAATCCGCCCTTCTACGGCTACTTCGTGACGGCGACGGACTCGGCGGGATCGGCCACCAGCAGCGAGCAGTTCGTCGCGATCGACTCCGGGAACACGGCGGTCGACCTGACGGCCTCGCCGGCCGGGCCCGTAGCGGCAGGGGTCCCGGTCACGTTCACCGCCACCGTGTCCGAGACAGCCGGATCTGGCGCTCTCTCGGGCAAGGTCACGTTCACCAAAGGCAAAACCAATGTCTCGAGTTGTACAAATCTGTCGATTTCCAACCACAAGGCCCGATGCACCATCACCTTCCCCGCGGTCGGCAACGTCAACGTCACCGCCACCTACGCGAACGACCCGTTCTTCAACGAGTCGTTCGCCTCGGACCTCGAGCAGGTCGTGAGCGCGAGCACACCCGTGTTCATGTCGCCTTCGAACACGACGAACCCGGTCGGCACTCCGTTCACCTTCAATGTGAGCGCCGATGGAAACCCGGAACCGAACATCACCGAGTCCGGTGTGCTGCCTTCGGGCGTGACCTTCCAGGCGGGACCGGCGGGATCGGCGACGATCTCGGGTACGGCCGCGGCGGGGACAGGTGGCGTGTACCGACTCTCCCTCACGGCCACCAGTAGCGGGGGTTCGGCCAACCAGGCCTTCACCCTGACCGTCGAAGAAGCCTCTGCCATCACCTCGGCCGCGTCAGCGACGACCAACGTCGGCTTGGCCCTGACGTTCAAGGTGAAGACGACCGGCTTTCCGGCGGCAACGGTGACCGAGTCGGGCAGCCTGCCCTCGGGGATGACCTTCAAGGCAAGTGCCAACGGCTCGGCCACGATCAAGGGCACGCCCGCTGCCGGGACGGGCGGCACCTATCCCCTCACCATCGGCGCGTCCAACGGGATCGGGTCGGCCAGCACCCAGGACTTCGTCCTCACCGTCAACCAGGGTCCCGTCTTCACGTCCAACCCGGACACGACGGTGACGGCGGGCACGTCCTTCGACTTCCAAGTTTCCGCCAGCGGCTCGCCGGCACCGGACATCACCGAGACCGGCACGTTGCCGTCAGGCGTCAGCTTCGAGCCCGGTGTACCCGGCTCGGCGGACATCACGGGGTCCGCCGGTGCGCACACCGGCGGGACCTATGCCATCACCTTGAAGGCAAAAGGCAGTGCTGGAACGACGACGCAATCCTTCACGCTCACTGTGGACCAGGCGCCCGCGATCACCTCGGCGTCGTCAGCCCATGCCACCGTCGGCGCCGCATTCCTCTTCAAGGTGAAGAGCACGGGCTTCCCGGCACCGACCTTGAGCGAGTTGGGTTCACTTCCTGCGGGCGTGACCTTCACGGCGAAGAGCAACGGCACCGCGACGATCGCTGGGACACCTGCCCCTGGCAGCGACGGCACGTACGACATCACGGTCGCGGCGTCGAACGGTGTGGGCTCACAGGCGGCGCAGCTCCTCGTGCTCACTGTGAGCGGATAGATCTGCTTGCGGCCATGCGGGATTGCCCGTGGTGTTTCTAAGCTCCTCCATAGGTGTGCGGGAGCCGATAAGGCGTACCCGTCAAGGGGCAACCAATTCGATGGCTATCCCATCCGGATCTCGGAGCTGGAGCGAAGGATGACCGTTCTCGAGGACGATGCCGTGATGTTCGATTCCGGAATTCGTCAGGTGGTCCGCCCAGGCTTGCAGCGAGTCGCCGTCAGAGGCCGCGAAGGCAATGTGGTCGAGTGCCTCGCCGGTTGATTCCGTCGAATTGCCTCGGTCCTCGGCGTGCTCCGTGAGGACCACGACGAGCTTGGCGCGGGGCTGGCGCAGCGCGACGTAGCCGATGGCGAGATCCTCGGCATAGGGGACCAGACTGAGCACCGTGCTGTACCAGGAGGCGCTCACGCGAACGTCGGACACGTTCAGCTGCACGTGCGAGAGAGCGGAGATCGGCGCGCTCGGAGCCGGCTCCTCAGCAGAGGTCATCGTGGTGTCCCATCAGGTCGTCTCCACTCACCCTTCCCGATTCGAAGCGGTCACACCGGCGTATCCAGACGTGCCGTTTCACGCAGTGAGCCAATCCCCAGGGATCCGCCAGCGGGTTCTGGTTCGAGCGCAGGCGAGCCGTCACGAGCCGGTTCAATGTTGGCGAGGCTCTCGAGGACGGGAAGGGACGGGGCGAAAAACAGTGATCCGGTAATGGCGGTCGAGAAATCCAAGATGCGGTCGTAGTTGCCGGCGGGGCGTCCCACGAACATGTTCTGCAGCATCTGCTCGGTGATGCCCGGGTCGCGGGCGTAGCCGATGAAGTATGTGCCGAATTCGTCGTGTGCGGCGTTCCCGAAGGGCATGTTGTCCCGGAGAATGGAGATCTCCTCACCGTCCACCTCGATCACGTTCAAGGCGTTGTGGGCATTCGCGGGTTTGACCGCATCATCGAGCTCGATGTCCTCGAGCTTGGTACGACCGATGACGAGCTCCTGCTCCTCGACCGAGAGGGCGTTCCATGTATTCAGGTCATGCAGATATTTCTGCACGATGACGTAGCTTCCGCCGGCGAATTCGGGATCTTCATCGCCAATCAGTGCTGCGTCGGCCATTGCGTCTCCTACCGGGTTCTCCGTGCCGTCGACGAACCCCAGGAGATCCCTGGCTTCGAAGTAGCGAAACCCGTGCACCTCGTCGGCAGTCGACACACTGGAACCGAGCTGTCCGAGAATGGCTCGGGCCAGCTCGAAGCACAGATCGAAGCGCAACGCTCGAATGTGGAACAGGAGGTCTCCCGGAGTTGCCGGCGCGGACCTCGCTCCGGCTTCGATGGCGCGAAAGGGACGCAGGCAGCGCGGCCGAGTGCTGGGGCTCGCCGGCGCCACCATGCGGTCCCAGGCGGCGGAGCCGATGCCCATGACGCACGAGAGCTCCCCTTCGAGGTGACGAAACCCGATTGAACGCACGAGAGCTCCGATGGCTTCTCCCATCGCCCGCATCGCGGCGTCCCCTTCTTCGCCAGGCTCGATCGTCACGACGAGGAAGACGGCCGCAGTGGTCAAGGGGGCGAGCACCTTCTGTGCTTCGGGTGCGGAGATATCGGCGGGGGGCTGCATGGCAGCCCGACAATAGGCCGAAATCCCCCTGGAATCTCTGGGGGGCTCGGGCGTGCATCGTGCAGCGCGAGGGACTCAGTTCGGCCGTGGCCGGAGGCTTCAGGCGGTGGTCGCCAGGAGCAGATCTTCACCTCGGGCCGGCCTCAGCGCGTCCGCACGGCCGGCGAAGTAGCGCTCAGCCAGCCGTGCTCCCGGGACGTGACGAGCGTCGACGAGTCCCGCCGCGTCGGCCATCTGGAGCATCTCTTTCGGGGTGAAAAAGCTCATCCACGGGGTACCTTCGGCCCGAGCTCCCGTGGCTGCGCCTTGCGCCGTCTGTCCCTCGTCGATGTCGAGCGATTCCAATGGCAGGAGGAATGACATGGCCAGGGTCGAGCCCGGTGCCAGTGCCGCAACCTGGTGCAGTGTCTCTGCGACGGCGTCCACAGTGAGGTACATGCTCACCCCGGTCGACGCGATGATCGCTGGCTCAGCGCTGTCGAAACCGCTGTCCACCAGCTGATCGCGCCATGAGGCGCCGGCTTCGAAGTCGACCGGTACCAAGTGCAACCAGTCGGGAATGTCGTAACCCACGTCAGCCAGCCGCTGACGCTTCCACGCCTGGGTCGTGGGCTGGTCGATTTCGAAGACGCGCAGGTACGAGCCGATGGAGGGGTGGCGTTGAGCGAAGGTATCGAGGCCGGCGCCCAATATGACGTATTGGTGGACGCCGGCGTCAGTTTGGTCGGCCACGAGATCCTCCACGAAGCGGGCCCGCGCCACGATGGCGGCCCGGAATCCTCGGGTGGCGTCCGGATCCATGTCGGGGCGTTGCCTCCAGCCATCGTCAGGATTCGCCAAGAGAAGGCCCACCTCGTCCTCGAGGACGTGAGGCGGCGCATCGACCTGAACATGGAGGGCACGCCAGAGTGCCACCCGCACTGCGGAACTGTCCGGCCCTTTGGTTCGTTCCTCCGACATCGGCCTGCGACTCCAGGCACTCAGGACGTGGCGATCAGGTCGGGGGCAGGCCCGAGGTCGTAGGGGCCAGGCCCTGCTGCTGCGCCATGATCGCCGCCTGGACGACCTCGAGGTCGGAGGGGTCGACGGCAAGGGGTCCTCCCGGGACGGGAACTTGCCACACGTGGGTCATGAAGGGCGTTGTGGGGTCGGGGCGCGAGCCGGGGTTACACGGCTGCAGGCCGTCGATCTGACCGGAGGTGGTGCTCGTACACAGGTTGGTGTGCGCATGCCACTGGACGAGGCAGCCGTACGGCATGGGCCCGTTGCCGCCGCCTGGCATCAGGTACATGGCCGCCACGAGCACCGGACCATAGGGAGTGGTCGCATAGACGAGAGAGTCCACCGTGTTGGGTTTCATGAGGTCCTGCCGGTTCATGTACCGGAAGTTCAGGTAGTGCACGACCGGGTACCTGGTGGAGGTGATGGGGAAATACCCGTCGGCGACTGCGGCGCTCAGATTCTTGTACTTGGCCACGGCGGCGGAGGTCGTCTGCACGTACTGGGTGGCGCCGAGGACTTGCTGGTCGGTGGGCTTCGTCGTGCAATTCGGCGTCTGCATCAAGTGGCCCTGGTCCTGCTCGTCGCTGGAAACGGTGAGCGCGGTGACTTCGGGTGAAGGGATGGCCGGTCCCGTGTACTTCCAGTTCGGGTCGGTCACGTTCAGGCCCGCCATGGCGGACATGTTCATGGAGTGCGCCGATGCCCCGGCAGCGGAATCCGACTTCTGTGTCTTCCCCGTTCCGTTCGTGGAGCCGGACATGGCCATACCCTTCATCGCGGAACTGCTCGAAGGCGCCTCCGTGGCTGCCGTCGTCGCGCCGCTCGTCGTTGGGATGACCGCTGCGGTAAGCGGGACGACGATGACGGCGATGACTGTGGCGACTGCGGCCATTGGACGCGCAGCGATGAGTCGAGTCGCCGGAGTGGGGTCTGCAGCCCGGGCGGGAACAAGCGGTAGGACGGAGAGCCCGATCAGCGCCACGATCGGGCCGTTGTTCGGGTCCGTGCCGGCTCCTGTCAAGAGCGCTCCGAGACCTTCTCCGGTGACCCAGTAGAGGAGGGCCAGCCCGATGCCGAGCCCGATGTACACCTCGGGTCGGTTCGAAACCAGAGGTCCCAGGGCGATGACGAGCGATACGGCCGCCAGAATCACGGCCACCCAGACGCCGGCGCCGACGAAGGCATGGCCGAAAGAAGTAAGCAGATGGGCATACCAACCCGGCTCGCCGTCGTTTGCGGTGTCGGCCATCTGGTTCGCGATGGAGTTTCCCGTGCGGTTGAACGGGAACATCCAGAGAAGTGCCTCGAACAGCCAGATGGCTGCCCAGACGAGCAAGGCACCAGTGCCGCCAAAGAGACCGCGGGCGGCGGCAGACGACTCGGGACCGACGACGTGACGATCGATGGTCTCCTCGGACTTCGGCCACACCATCAGGCCGAGGAGGATGTAGAAGCAGACGGCTCCTGGCGCGCCAGAGAGGGGGGACGTGTCTCCGGTGAGCACCATGCCCAGGCCTTCGCCGAAGACATACACCCCGATACCCCAGATGAAGGACGCCACCAGCGCTGGCTTCAACGTCCGCCGGCGGAGGATGCCGATGCCGATGGCGATCTCGACCAACCCGAAGACGGCGACCCACATGGTCGCCTCATGGGAGAGGAAGTTGGCCATGTGGTCGATCGTCGAACCGATGAGCGTGGGCTGACCGGCGGCCATCGGTCGGACCACCGTCGAGACGAACTCAGGCTTGAACACATTCGGCTGGAACTTGAGGAGCCCATCGAGGATCCAGGCCACACCCAAGGCGATCTGCAAGGTCCGCTGATTCACGTGGAGTCGTGCGGCGACCGACCGTGTCGGAACCGGTGAATCGGTTCGAGATTCCATGGGCCCTCCCCTTAGGTCAAGTAAAATCGACCGAACGAGAAAGGGTACCAAAGGGGTTTTCCCTGGCGACGGCGGGAGCTGAAATCAAGGTCGATTGACGACCTTCCCTGTGAGCAGCGTCGAAGCCGCCTGCGGTCGGATCACCCGTATCGGCAGGTCGGGGGCCCTCCTTCGGACGGATTTGTCGGGTCGGAACGAATCTGCTCCAAGGCGAATGTGCGATCGGCCGGTGCTCTCGGCGGCCCAATTGGGCCTGCCCCCCACGGGAAGCTCCGAAATCAAATCTCTTTCCGGTAGTAGAAAAGTGGCATGACACAGGCGGATACCTCTACCGAACAGGGCATTCGCCGTCCCCGCCACGATCTGACGCGGTCACCCGTGCGGACGGACACGACGCTGGCCGCGAGCCTGCCCGAGAGCCTCCGTTATCGGGTCAAGAGAGTCCTCCTTGGTCCGCCTCTCGTCAGCGACCAACTCCAGGGTCAGCGACTCGGAAAGCCGACCGCGCTCGCCGTTCTGTCATCAGACGTCATGTCTTCGTCGGCCTATGCAAGCGAAGAGATGTTGCGGATCCTGGTGCCGATAGCCGGTCTGGCGGCCTTCTCCATCATCACGCCGATGACGGCTGCCATCCTGGCCGTCCTGGCCGTGGTCACGATTTGTTATCGGGACGTCGTCAAGTCCTATCCGAAGGCCGGAGGCTCCTATGTCGTGAGCCGGGACAATTTCGGACCGAACATCGCGCAGGTAGCCGGTGCAGCGCTGCTGATCAGTTACACGATCACTGTGGCAGTGTCGGTGGCAGCGGGGGCCGACGCGATAATTTCGGCGGCTCCTTCCCTTGGGGGCTATGCCGTCCCCATGTCGATCGCCTTCGTCGTGATCCTGGCCTTCGGCAACCTTCGTGGCATTCGGGAAGCCGGTCAGGTCTTCGCCGTGCCCACATACTTCTTCATCGCCAACATGGCGGTGCTCATCGTCTTCGGCCTCACGAAGGAAGCGATGGGGGACCTACCAAAAGCCACCGCGAGCCACGGGTCGGTGCCGCTCGGCCATGCGAGCGGCGGGCTCATTCTTGGCGTCTCGGCCTTCTTCCTCCTGAGGGCGTTCGCCAACGGCAGCTCCGCGATGACCGGAACCGAGGCCATCTCCAACGGAGTCAGCATTTTTCGAGAACCCCAGGCCAAGAACGCCCGCACGACCCTTGTCCTGATGAGCACCATTCTCGGAGCGATGTTTCTCGGCGTTTCAGTGCTGGCCGCGCTGACACACTCCGTCCCCTTCGTAAGCGGGACCCCCACCGTTGTCTCCGAGATCGGCAAGCTGGTCTACGGCACGAGTCCCGGCGGTCGGGTTCTCTTCTACGCGTTGCAGGCAGCCACGGCCCTTATCCTGATCCTGGCGGCCAACACCAGCTTTACCGGGTTCCCCTTCCTGGTGAGCTTCGTGGCCGAGGATTCCTTCCTGCCCCGCAAGCTCACCGTTCGTGGTCACCGGTTGGTGTTCTCCAACGGGATCCTGCTCCTGGCCGGTGTCTCCATCGTGCTCCTGCTGGCGACCGGCGCCAAGGTTGCAGCCCTCATCCCGATGTACGCCATCGGGGTCTTCACCGGGTTCACCATGGCCGGGTCCGGCATGGTGACCCATCACTGGCGCCACCGCGACCAGCATTGGCGCAAGGGCGTGGCGGTCAACGCCGTGGCGGCTGTCGTGTGTGCGGTCGTCGTCGTCGTCTTCGCGATCGCTGAGTTCACCCAGGGGGCGTGGGTCGTCGTGATCGTCATGCCCCTCATCGTCTTTGCCTTGGTTCGGACCAACCAGGAATACCGCGAAGAGGACGCGGTATTGGAGGAGGGCGCCGCCGTCGCGGCCTGCGAGGCGAAGGTCCTGCGTCGCCATGTCGTCGTCATCCTCGTGGACAAGATCGACCTGGCGACGGCGAGGGCCGTCCAGTACGCCCGTACGCTCACCCCGGACGATCTCCACGCAGTGCATTTCAACATCGACGACAAGCGCGCTGAGCTCTTGATCTCCCGGTGGCAGCAATTGGGGCTGGCCCGCCTTCCGCTGGACGTGATTGACTGCCCCGACCGTCGTCTCGGGCGGGCGGCATTGGAACTGGCAGCCGAGCTGACCGACGGAGAAACCGAGGTCAGCATGCTTTTGCCGCGTCGTTCTTACGGCAAGACCTGGCGCAGAGTCCTCCACGATCAAACGGCAGACCGCATCGTCGACGTCGTCAGCCAGCTTCCCCACGTCAACGCGACCATCATTCCGTTCCACGTCGCCAAGGGCCTCACGGAAACCTCGCTCGACGTGGAGACGTTGTTCGAGGAGCCCGAGCTCGTGACAGAGCCCGTGCTGTCGACGCGTGACGGACCGAGGCATCATGAGCCTCGGCAAATATCGACGTTGAAGTGGCGGACTCGGGCGAAGGTGTCAGGTCGGGTGAAGACCGTGCGCGTCCAGCCTCTCTCAGAAGTTCCAACCGTCCAATGTGTGCTGGTCGACGGCAGTGGCCAGGCGATCACCCTCGTCTTCCTCGGTCGGCGATCCATCAGCGGGCTCCGCAGTGGGTCGATGTTGACTGCCGAGGGAATGGTTGGCAAGCACCGTGGCAAATTGGCGATGATCAATCCTGCTTTTGAGCTGCTATCCCCATCGGAGTCAGGTGTGGACCACTGACATGCCCAGTTCGCCCGACCACAAGATCGTTCGAGCCCTCGAACGCGCGCTTCCACTGTGGATCTGGTTCGCCGCAGTGATCGTGCCGATCGCCGTGGCCCTCCTCTTGGTGCCCAGCCGAGGCCACCTCGGGCCGGCCGACGACGCCCTGGTGTTGGTCGTCGTGACGGTTGCCATCGCCTCGTGGGGGAACCGAGGTGCAGCAGCACTCGCCGCCTTGGCTTCGGCAGCATCATTCGACTTTCTGTTGACCCGGCCCTACGGATCGTTCCGGATCAGCCGGCCGGGTGACATCACGACCGAGGTGCTCTTCGTCGCGGTGGGGCTTCTCGTCGGAGAGCTCGCGGCACGTGGTCGACAACACCAACGTGCAGCGGTCCGCGGACACATGGAGATCTCTCGACTCCACGATCTCGGACAACGGATCGCGGGGGAGAGGAACCAGAGTTCGTCCTCATCGCAGTGGCCAACGAGCTTCGGGAGCTTCTCAACCTGCAGGACTGCCGCTTCGTCCGAGAGCAGCCGTCAGGAAAGGGGGCATGGATCGATCACGACGGCACAGTTCGACTCAACCCGCTTCGTTGGCCCACCGCCACAGCAGGTCTTCCGACGAGACAGGTGGAGCTCCCCGTTCATGGGGGAGGGAGGATTCTGGGGACCTTCCTCTTGACCCCGACGCCGGTGGCGCCCATCAGCCATGAACAGTGCCTCGTCGCCGTCGCCCTCGTCGATCAGCTCGGTGCCGCTCTGGCCCATGAGGCAAGCTGACACGGGCGGCTTTCTGCGAAACAGAGTCGGTACGTCCTTCCGGCGTTTTCGAACAGCCAGAATCGGATGATTGGGGGTATGCCGACGCCCTGCCCAAGGGCTCCAGTCGATATTCGACCGGGGGTGCACATTGGATTCGCAGTCGTTCTGCTACATTCCGGCGCCCGCGCAGGAGGCAAACCCGCGCGCCGAAAGAAGAAACAAAGGACGAATTGTGCGATCTGATTTCCAGCGAGCTGTCTGCGCCACGGCGCTGCTTTCAGCCATGACCGGGATGTTGTTGTGCGGGGTCATGTCGAACACCGCAGGTGCATCGACAAAGAAGCCGGTCCTGCGCATTCTTGTCACCAACGACGACGGGGTGCAGGCGCCGGGGATCGATGAGACCGTCAAGGTCCTGAAAGCTCTGCCCAACACCTCGGTGACAGTGGTGGCACCTCTCACCAACCAGAGCGGCACTGGCGCGAAAGTGACGTCG
Organism: uncultured Acidimicrobiaceae bacterium; assembly: GCA_963809715.1. GTDB lineage: Bacteria > Actinomycetota > Acidimicrobiia > Acidimicrobiales > RAAP-2 > Bog-473. Next base: position 167,813 of record CAWEKO010000005.1, read on the forward strand.
GGTGCGCTCACGGCGACCTCGAGCACTACCGCGAGTGGCTACCCGGCGAAAGCCGTTGCCGGCTACCCCGCCGACACCGTCATCTGGGCAATTGACGACCATGGGGTGGCACAACGTCCGAACCTCGTCGTTTCGGGCATCAACTTCGGGGAGAACATCGGCCCCCTGTCCATGCTTTCGGGCACGGTGGGAGCGGCTGAGACGGCAGTGGCCCGCGGCATCCCCGCGCTCGCCGTGAGCCAAGGCGTTGACAACGGACAGTCGCCTAGCTTCGCGCAGGGCGCAAAGTTTTTGGTGGCCTGGGTACAGGCGCATCGACATGCCTTGCTGAGCGTCAAGGGGAAGGCCGCAGCACGGATCAACGGCAATCTCAACGTTCCGACTTGCGCGACAGGGCGTATTCGTGGACCTGCAACGGTGCGCGTTGCCACGTCGTTGTCGGACTTTTCGATCGACACCGTGAACTGCTCTGGGTCTGCCTCCAAGCCGACCACAGACGCTCAGGCCTTCGTCGATGGATTCGCTTCGATTTCGGCGCTGCATCCCGTGAATCCTGCGCGGTAACCAAAAGCGCGGGTCCAGGTCCCGCAAAGCCTGCAGATCACCGCTGTCGGTCGATGCCCATCGGTCCAAAAGGGGGCGGGTTCTTCTGTTAATCGCGGACTTGCTGGGTGAGGTACTGGACTTCACCCAATTGTTCGACCAACGCGAGTTGACTCTCCAACCAGTCCGCGTGGTCTTCCTCACCCTTCAGGATCTCGGCGAGGAGCTCACGGCTCCCGTTGTCACTCTGCTCGACGCAGAGAGCGATGCCCCGGTTCAGGCGCCCGATCGCCTCCTGCTCGAGTGCGAGGGCCAGCGTCAACTTCTCAACCGGGCTCTCTCCGGTCCGGATGGTTCCCAGGCGCTGAAGATTGGGGTGACCTTCGAGGTACAGCAGGCGTTCGATGAGATGGTCAGCATCCTTCATCTCGTCGATCGACTCGGAGCGGAAGCGCTCGCCAAGGCGTCGATAGCCCCAATTGTCGAACATCTTGGCGTCGAGGAAGTACTGGTTGACTGCGGTGAGCTCCGCGGTCAACACCTCGTTCAGGAGTTCGACGATCCGAGGTTCACCCTGCATGTGCGCTCTGTCTCGGAGTCATCATCAGCCTCGATCGTAGGCGTCGATGGGAGCGGGCGCCCGGAAGGGTGTTCAAGCGGCAGACGCCGCAGCCGGCTGACGTTCCGCGGCAGTGGCTTCGAGGAGGGCCTCCAGCAGGTCGTGACACCCGCCGCACCCTCCACCCGCCGTACAACGCGCGGTGATCTCCGACACCGTTGAGGCTCCGGAAGCGATAGCGGCATCGACAGTCCGGTCAGAGACGGCGTTGCAGTGACAGACGTACATGGCTACCTCGCTGCGTCCAGGCGGCCGGCTCCGTCGTCATGGACCAACGGATCGGCGGATTGACCGCGAAACCTGCGCGTGACCGACGGCGTGCCCTCGGCCATCAGCGCTTGGGCCACCGACAAGGGAATCGGCCGGGTCGTCGGGAGGCGGTACCCGACGCCGACGGCCTCGGCTCGCACCTGATCGTCGTCGACCACGAGCCTGACCCAGTCCACGCGGCGCAGGCCCGTCGCGGTCGATGAGCTGGTTGTTTGCCGCTGACCGCCCTGCCAGCGGGCTCTGGCGCCGCGCCACCCCCTCTTCGTGCTGTGCCCTTCTGCGCTTGACATCCAGTTCTCCGTCACTTCAAAAGTGAGGCCAGCCTAAATGTTAGGCCACCCTAAGTCAAGAGGAGTGTTACGACGATCTGCATGGGGAAACGACAGAACTTCGACGCACATTCGGCCGGGTCGTGGACGTCGAAGCTCACTTCGTGAGGCAACCGGGGTGTGGGTCCGGCGTCACGGCTCAGAAGAATTGGGGTCAGGCGCCAGCGCCTTCGTAGATCAAGGGCGATCAAATATGCGAGCACCGTGGCATCCCAGGATCGCCATCGATTGGTGGATGCCCAAGTCAAGCCAGAGAAATCATGAGCCTGCTCTCATGCGTGGACCTTGTCCAGAAGGTTCGAGGGCGTCAGAACTGATCCATCGGCATCGTGTGGGCCGGAATATGCCTGCGCTCGATTCCCAACACAACCCAGGGGATGTCGGTGGCCACGACGTGAGCGCGCGACTTGTGCGCTTTTGGTGTGGACAGATGTGGTCTGGGTAGGACCCCAGTGTGCAGATTGTCAAGAAGTACGGCTGGAAGGGTGTCAGTGTCGGCGTGGGATCTGTTGCTGCGCTCGCCACGCAGCGACTCTTGGAGGTCCTTTGGAGAACACTTCGAGGGTCGACGCCACCGAAAGTCGCCGCAGACCGAAGCGCTCCCTTCGTGGAGGCTTTGAGCTGGGCTATCGCAACCGGTGTCGGTGCCGGAGTGGCACGGCTCCTGGCGGTACGCACGGCTGCGGTGGTTTGGGAGTCTGCAGCGCACGAACCGCCGCCGGAACCTGCACTCGCGGAGGAGACCTCAGCGGCATAGTGCGGCACTGACAGCAGCGACGCATTACCCATGGACAAGATGCCAGTGTTGTGCGGCCGCTGTTGCATCGCTGAAGGCGACGTTCTGCCTCATGGTCGACATCTCCATCTCCTGACGGAGGCAGGTGTCGACATCGACGATGAACAACTCCATCTCCGAAATCCATGACGTTCGTATCGAACATGACGAGGACACCCGTTTCACGGCTAGCGACAGGGGTATGCCCTTTCTGCAACGCCCAGCACCCAGTCTCGGCAATGTGGATCGAGGTGGGCGCGAGTCTCAGTTGGTTGTCGTGAGGGTGTCCGTCTGTGTCGCCCGATGAGAGAAAAGGTGAACGAAAGTGGCAATTCTGTTGTTGGCTCTACTGGTACTGATCCTGTTCGGCGCGGGTTTCGCGATTCATCTGTTGTGGATCGCTGCAGTCGTCCTCGCGATCGTGTGGGTTGCAAGCTTTGCCCTCGGCCGCGGGGAAGGCGCCAGCCGGAGGTCTCTCCGTCGGTAGCCAGACTGCGGCTACCGCCAAAAATGCCGTATTTGAGCGCTCCGTCGATATTTTCACCGACGTGTAGGTGCAATCGATGCAGCACGTAGAACTCGCGGTCATCGGCTCAGGTTCGGGAAACATGGTGATTCCGGACGAGATTGGTGAGGTTGCGCTCATTGAGTGCGGTGCCTTCGGGGGGACCTGTGTGAACCGGGGATGTATCCCCTCGAAGATGCTTGGTTATACGGCCGATTTGGCGGAGCTGTGCCAAAGGGCGCCGCAGTTCGGCCTGTCAGCCACTCCGGAGGGAGTTGATTGGTCGTCGATCCGGAACCGGGTTTTCAGTCGAGTCGACGAGACCTCCCGAGACGGACACCGGGAACGGGCGGCGTCAGCGAATGTAACTGTCTATGAGGGGCACGGCCGCTTCGCCGGACCCGGCGAACTCGTCGTGAACGACCAGTTCCACATCTCGGCGCAGCAGGTGGTGATCGCAACCGGCGGTCGCCCAAATGTCCCAAAGGTGGTCCTGGATTCAGGCGTCGCATTCGAGACTTCGGACACGATCATGCGTCTTGGGGCTCTCCCAGCCAGCATGGTCATTCTCGGGGGTGGCTCCGTCGCTGTCGAGATGGCTCATCTGTTCTCGAGTTTGGGGGTAAGGATCCACATTGTGGAGTCTGCCGAGAAGCTGTTGGCGACACTCGATGCCGAGATATCTCGGAGGTTCACCAACGAGGCCTCCGCACGGTGGAACGTCCATCTTGATGCGACGGTCGCCGAAGTGCGGAACGACGCAAACGGCATTGGGCTGGTCCTTGAAGATGGCGCGCGAATCGCAGGCGAGACGTTGTTGGTGGCGACCGGCCGTCAACCCAATACCGACGATCTGGGGTTGGACTCAGTTGGGATCGACCTCAGACCTGATGGGCATATCGCTGTCGATGAGTGTGGACGCGCCGCGACCGGGATCTGGGCTCTCGGGGACTGCAGCTCTCCTTTCGAGCTGAAACACGTGGCGAACGCTGAAGCCCGCACCATTGCGCACAACCTGGCTCACGCTGATGACCTGCGTCCGCTGCCGCATCGTTGGGTGCCCTCCGCGGTGTTCACGGATCCGCAGATTGCCTGGGTCGGAGCCCGATCTCAGGATCTCGCAGGGCGACCGCACGTCGAAGCCCTACAGGAATACAGCGATGTTGCCTACGGCTGGGCTTTGCAAGATCACACAGGTCTGTGCAAGCTCTACGCCGACCCCGAAACCGGCCGGCTTCTCGGTGCCCACATTCTCGGCTACCAGGCTTCGCTCCTTATCACCCCGCTCGTCCAGGCCGTTGCCCATGGCCAGCGAGTTGCTGACCTTGCGCGGGGTCAGTACTGGATACACCCTGCCCTGAGCGAGGTCGTCGAGAACGCCCTCCTGAAGCTGCCAGTCGACCAATCTGTTGTTTCGGGCGAGCCGCATTAGCGGGCTTCACTGCAGCGATTCAAAAGGCCCGTTCGGTCTTCCTCGGATGTCGATATCAAACAGTCAAGAACCGCTCTTTCTGCTGCGAACCGAGTCTGACTGACGGCTCGGTGACGTGGACGCGGGTGCAGCGTGCTCGCGGTTTGGCAACTCACGAGAGCTCATCCGGAGATCCGTATCGATGGCATCCCCTTGTGATGGTTCTCGGAGCCGGCACCTACGCAGGCGGGCACTCAGCCTGATTCGCGGCTGTTGACACCGATATTCCGGATAGCTAATATCTATGATATGAAGCTATCGGAACGCGTGGAATGGGCGCTCCACTGCACCTGGACGTTGGCGGCTGCCCCCGCTGCAGGGCCACTTTCGACCCGACGGCTCGCCGAGTTCTACGACCTTCCCGCCCCGTATCTCGCCAAGGTTCTGAACTCGCTGGTGCGCGCCGGGGTACTGACGGCGACCACTGGACCGCGTGGCGGGTTCCGCCTCGCCAGACCGGCCAACGAAATCACCGCAGCCGAAGTGCTCGAAGCGGTCGAGGGGCGCGGCCAGTTGTTTTCTTGTACCGAGATCCGCCAACGCGGGCCCGCACCGATCACTGGGTCGGCCTGCCGGATACCGTGCGGGATCTCTCGACTCATGGACCGAGCCGAGAGAGCTTGGCGGACCGAGCTGGCCGCGACGACTATCGCCGACCTGGTCGGAACGTCGGGTGTCGGCGCACCTGAGCGACTGTCGAGATGGCTCGCAAACTCGGAGCAGAACCAGGCGTAGCTCCACACTGGCGGGTTCGTTCGATTCCATGGAGGCTGAGAAGTGGCAGTTGAACAACGAGTTCGAGACGCCGAAGACACGCTCTTCGCGCGCTACGACCTAAGAAGCGACGAGTCCTTTCTTGATCTGCCTTCCACCAAGCTTCGTCTCCGGGTTCTCTCGGTTGGTTCGGGACCCGATCTGGTCATGTTGCACGGGGTGAGCCTCGCCGCTGCGATCTGGGTACCGTGGCTGAGCGAACTTACGGGTTATCGCGTACACCTCGTCGAATTGCCCGGGCATGGATTGTCCGACCCGGTCACCTATCAGGTCGGGTCGGTGCGGGAGCACAGTATCCAGCTTCTTGACGACCTCTTCGACTGTCTTGGTCTTGATGCTCCATCCGTTGTCGGCCACTCACTCGGTGGGATGTTCGCGCTCTGGCACGCCGCAGAACGACCGGGGAGGATCGCCTCAATTGCGGCCATCGGCGAGCCGGGACCCGCCCTACCGGGCGTCCAGGTGAAAATGCCACTATCCGTGCTCACGGTTCGAGGGCTCGGGAGCGGAGTGCTCGCCTCGCCGATGCCCCGGTCGGCCTACCGCCAGGTAATCGGCCAAGGAACGAGCACTGCAGCGGCACGGAGCATGCCGGCCGAACTGGTCGACATTCTGAATCTCGCTCGCCGGCGGAAAGGCAACCCACGGACCGTGGCATCGCTGATGCACGCGATAGACGGTTTTCGTCGACCACGGCCTGAAACCGTGATGAGCGACAGCGAGCTGGCCCGGATCGAAGTACCCACGATGTTCTGCTGGGGCCGACAGGATCCGTTTCTCTCGCCGCAGAAGGCTCGCCCGTCAGTGGCGAGGATCCCAGGTGCCGTGTTCCACGAGATCGCCGGAGGGCACGCACCTTGGTTTGAAAACCCGGCTGACTGCGCCACACTGATCGTCGACCACCAGAGAGCCGCTCGCTGACCGGCGGGGACCGACTCGGCCGAGCATTTGTCTCTGCCCTTCTGGCATGGGAACTGGGTGTCTCGACAACCTCGGTCAGGCCTGGCAAGAGGGCAGTGGGGCGGACACGAGCCGTTCAGTTCAAGCGGTTTCAGTGTGATCGAAGCTAGATGCGACGAATCAGCGTCGGCATTTCAATCAGTATCCAAGCAGGCAGCCGCGGCTACCTCATCCACCCTCGCCAACCCCCCTTTTATGACGAGCAAAACTCCAGGTCGACTCTGCAAAGCCCTTTGAAATGGTTTGACTCCAGTTGCCACGGGTACCACGAGTGCAACGCAGAAAGAAGAAAGGGGCTTCCATGATTGGAGCTGGGGGACTCGTTGTCAGCATCATTGTTTTTGCAGTCGGAGCGATTCTCGATTGGGCAGTTACGGCGCCTTATCAGCACGGGTTCAACGTGAACAAAGTGGGCTGGATCTTGATGGTTGTCGGCGTCATCGGCGCCGTGATTTCAATCATCGTCATGGTGGCGGCGAACACCCGTCGGCGCCGGACCGTTGTGGATGATGGCCAGGGGAACGTTGTCCGTCGAGTCGATTCGACGTACTAGATCCCCGGCAAATGTTCGGGGATTACTTAGTCAATACGGAGGTTGTTCCATGCTTTTGATTCTCGCATTGTTGCTCGTCTTGATTTTCTTTGGAGCGGGTTTCGCTGTCCATGTCTTGTGGATCGCGGCGGCCGTCTTGCTTGTTCTATGGCTGGTCGGATTCGTTCTTGGTCGTGGTGAGGGAGCTGGCAGTCACCGTTTCTATCGGTGGTAGCGCTTTGCACGAATGGTGGCGGTAGTGCAACTTAGAAGCGGTCCCCCGAGAGGGGGGCCGTTTCGCGCTCTGCGATTGTGCGATCCTCTTCCCGGCCGCTGCCCTGATTGGCGCCAGTGGGAATCGTGAGACCAACTTCGACCCAGGTACTGACCTTCTCCACGTCCCGGAGGGCGATCCAGGCGACGCGTTCGAAGCCGGGCTCATTCCTCGCCACGGGCGGGCAGGCATTCTCTTCGCTCTCTTGGCCGGCGTGGCATTCAAGGTCGGCGCTTCAGCCGAGGAGTTCTTGGTCTTGCACGCCGGTTGTTCGATGCCTCGGGGACATCTTGGATTGACCCGTTGGGTCTCCCCTTGCGCTTGACGATGAGTGTCACCTTCCCGATCTGGGGCAGGCTGGCTCCTGTGGATGCCAGCGAGGAACACGACCGTTTGGCAGCGCGCCCTCTGGCCCAGCAACGTTCGAGGTTGTTCGACCAGCACGCCGAGGCATACGACCGGTTCCGCCCGACCTATCCCGATGCGGTGATCGATGAGCTCCTCGGTCCGGTGCCCATGGGCCTCGACGTTCTCGACGTGGGTTGTGGCACCGGGATTGCTTCACGCCAGATGGCCCGGCGTGGCGCCAAGGTGCTGGGGGTGGAACTCGCTCGGCGAATGGCGGAGATGGCCCGCGGTCATGGGGTCGACGTGGAGATCGCGGCCTTCGAAGCCTGGGACCCTGCCGGTCGCACTTTCGACCGGGTGACCTCGGCGCAGGCCTGGCATTGGCTCGACCTCCCTATCGCCACCGCCAAAGCCGCCTCTGTGCTGCGGCCGGGCGGCAAGCTCTGTCTGATCTGGAACGCGGGGTGCCAGCCCGATGATCTGGCCGATGCTCTCGAGGAGGTGTACGCGAGAGTCGTGCCGCCCGGTGGTCACCGTCTGTACCGGGGGTACGCGGCCTGCCGGTCATCCGACGTGAAGACCGGACTCGACTCGGAGATCGACGCCATCACAGCGGCGCCCGACTTCGGTGCGACGACAGAGAAGTGGTTCCCCTGGACGCGGGCCTACCAGCGGGATGAGTGGCTGGGTGAGCTCGTATCACGGAGCGATCACACCGCCCTCGAGCCAGCGGTCCGAGACCGTCTGTTCGAAGCCATCCGCGCGGCCATCGACAATCACGGCGGCTCGTTCGTCATGAACTTTGAGACCGTCCTGATCACCGCGACTCGGCTGGGGTAGCCCCGGGCCGCGGTCTGGGAGTGGCACCCCGACGCACGGGGGCACTCATGCCGCCCTCCTATCCTGGGTCGATGATCCGTTCTGAAAGCGGTCGGCCCACTCCTCCTCGCCTTCCCCTCGACCTTTCCTCAGAACCCGATCTGCGTATTACTGCGGGGTGTGAGATTGATCACACAACCATCCAGGGGGACTTCTCAGATGGCGACCTCGAGGGATTGCAGGTAGAGGACTCACGAATCGTCGGTTCGTCATTCACAGCCGCTGATCTCAGCTGTCTCCGCCTCATAGACGTCGTGGTGGAAGGGAGCGACTTTTCAGGCGCAGACATGGAAGAGGCATCCTTCACCCGCGTCACTTTCACCGATTGTCGTATGTCAGGCGCACTCTTGCCTCGGGCCCAGATGCAAGATGTGACCTTCTCCGAGGTAAGGCTTGACCACGTGAACTTCCGAATGATCGAAGGCGAACGAGTCGTCTTCGATCACGTAAATCTCGAGCGGGGTGAGTTCTATTCTGCACACTTGAAGGCAGCATGTTTTTTCGACTGCGATCTGAGCGGAGCAGATGTGTCTCAGGTGAAGCTACCGGGGGCCCGCTTTCACGGCTCTGTGCTTTCAGAAATCAAGGGCAGCGAATATCTTCGGGACGTCGTGATTGAAACCGCGCAGGTACTTCCGCTGGCCAACGGTGTCTTTGCCGGCCTGAATATCCGGGTCGAGGACGACCGTGAGGCTGTTGGATCTATGGACGGCGATGAGTCATCCAAACCGAGAAAGCGTTCCATCTAGCCGGCGATCGTCGCGCCGCTACCGCCTATCAGCAACCACTACGAAGACCTTCTTGGTTCCCAAGCTGTCTTGGCTGAGTGCGATCTACGGGCCTCCGCTCAAGCCGTAGGTCTCCCACTTCGATCCGGTCAGCGGAATGTAAAGCTCCATCGTGCAGGCGGTGTCGTCTGGCGGTTTTTGCGGCGCGACAGCGGCGTAGATGGAGTCTGCGCCGAAGGTCCACGACAGAAACGTCCACTTTGCCCCCACCGCGCCGTTCTGTGCCGTGAACAGGCGCGGGTTACCCGTTCGTGTGCCTTGGTCGTTGTACTCGCTGCCGCAGTAGCCAATGTGCCTCGGCAACCTCCAAAAAGCGGACGTGCCGTAATCCTTTGCGCTGAAAAATGCGGCAGTCGCCAGACCAATTCCCACGATGATTGTCACCAGCAAGATTGCGAGCGTGATTCGATGCAGAAGGCTGCGGGGCGTTTTGTCGAGGGCAGACTGGGGTCGAAGCCAAATCGTGTCATCCATGCCCCGGACCCGACTCACGGATCAATCGTAGGTCTGGACACCTCTGAATCGGTCGATTCACGGAACCCCGAACCGTCGCAAAAGCGCCAAGCCAGTATCGGTCATGGCGAAATCCGAACCACTGGCTCAGAAGCCGCGGTCGGGAGAATGCAGGGATTCCCTCAAGAGGCGAGCAATTCAGAATCCTTGACTACTGTCACCACCTCATCGAGTCCTCGGACTTGCTCAGACCGGTATCCGAAAGAGCGGGCCGCATCGACATTACGGCGAGGTCCAAGTGAGGCACATCGGGGGCAGGAGTCGGCGTGGCCGACAATGCCAGTAGGTCTTGGGTCGCTAGGGAGTAACGCTCGTCCAGGTGATGCCACCATCGGACGACGTCGCGACGACCGCTTGGGTGACCGGTGGTCTGGTAGCGGACGGGCTGCCACCAGTTGCCACACACTTATCGAGAGTCGGGCAGGAGACGTTTTGAAGGCCGCTCACGGCCGCTGGCTCCGATCGAGGCGTCCAGGTTTGTCCGGCATCCGTTGTGGTGAGAATGATGCCACCGACGCCGCCGTATCCGCCGCCCACCACCACACAGGTAGTTGGGGTGCGACACGAGATGCCGAAAAGTCCGGTCGTGCCAAAAGGAAGAGACTGCGACGTCCACAGTTTCCCACTGTGTGAGCTCGTATAGACCAGCCCGGACGGTGTCCCGTCACCCTGGGTAAAGCCCCCCACGATGAAGCAACGGGTGGAGGAGGGACACGAGATACCCTCGGATATATCAGTCCCGGACAGCGCTTGCGGGAGTGATGTCTGAGCCCAAGACTTCCCGCCGTTGGTCGTCGTGATGACCGTCGCGCCAATTAAAGGAGCACCGACGACGACGCAGTTGTTCACGGAAGGGCACGAAACGAGAGCGAGCCTCCCTTCGTGTCTGGGCAACGATAGGTGCGTCCAAACTCTGCCGGAGTTCGTCGTCACCAGGGCGACGCCCATGTTGCCGTCAGGGGTCTCGCCGACGGCCACGCAGAACGTCTTCGTCGGGCAAGAGACACCAGTGAGCCTGCCCACGCCAGCAGGAATGACGGACCTCGCCCAAGTCTCGCCGCCGTCCGCTGTCCTCAGTACCTTGCCTAGCACCACGGGGTTCGGGGTCGCCCCAGGTGGCACTGAGGACGGCGCATGGTTTCCAGCGATGCTCCCGCCGACCGCGACACACGAATTCGCCGAAGGGCAAGAGAGTGCTGGTGCGGTCTCGATTCGGGTGGACAGTGAGAAGTCGGCCCAGTGGACTCCACCGTCCGAAGTCGTTGCCGCAATGCCGAACATGGTATTTGCCGCGGCCTCGACTGTGGGAACTTTGGCAACACCTCTGACCGAGATGCCCACCGCGACGCAGTGGTCCTGTGAGGTACACACGATCGAACTGAGCACGGAATTGCGTAGCGCTGTCAGATTTCCTAGATCCGCAGCGCCGCCCCGTGGAGTCCGGATGGTGGTTGTTGTCGAGGTCGCTGCCGTGCCGCATCCGCCAATTACGACCACCGCAACCACTGCCACGATCAGTGTCAGGAGCGACCTTGATCGATCAGAACCTGGCAGGCGTTCTTGGAACATGGGTCGTATCTTTCGTTGGCACTTCTCCCGATTCGTCGAGATCGGACTGATTATCCAAGAGACTGCCTATTGTGTCCGGCTTGCGATTCGACTTGAGGATTAGTCCAAGGTTATCCCCGTACTCCGGACTCGGGTCTGACCCTTCGGCACCATAGGAACGGTCGATTCGTGCCCGTTCCGGTATCAGGCGTTTGGCCGCCGTTAGGAGGAAATGAGCGCCAGTAAAGTTCGTGGAACGTTCGACTTGCTCGTTCGGGGCGTGGGAGCTCGACGCTATGGGGAGTCGTTCTCGCCTGCGATGGCACGTAGTCGAGTGATGACTGCCGCGATTGCTTCTGCCGCAGCGTCAGCGGCGTCGACGAAGCTCAACCCCAGCATGTCGACCAACACGACCCCGCCTTCGGGGGACTCGAGAAGGGTGATGGCTGCCGTTGCTCGTTCCGTCTCGGGGCCGGACGCGCCGATCTCGTCGAGCAGCTCGCGTATCCGTCGGCGCATCCGGCCGTGACGGGCACGTCGGACATCGCTCGACAAGCCGGGCACCATCCCGATCCGCCAGAAGGCCTCTTGACGTTCGGCGTGGGCGTACGCAGCGCGGGTGAACCCAGGGATGTCGTCTGCCGTGTCGAGTGGGTGGTCAACCGGCCCGAGTGCTTCATTGGTCCACTCGGCCAAAGCCTCGACGCGGGCTGCGCGGTCCGGGAAGTAGTGGTAGACGGTCCGAACCGACACACCGGCTTCCTTGGCAGCCTCGGTCACGTTGACGTCGACGGCGTCTGGCCGTCCGAGCTGGCGTGCCAGCGCTTCGAGGATCCGCTGCCGTGTTTTCTCGGCCTGTCTCTCGCGGACCGGACTCGAATAGCGGCGCGCCTTGGCCCTCGGTGTCGACGCGCTCAAAACAGCGGGCTGACCATGCGGTTGAGCTTCGCGACCGCAATCACGGTCTCGATGTCATCGGTGGCACCGGCGAGCGTCTCCTCCATGTCAGAGAAGAAGGCACGTGCGCCTCTGGTCGAGATCACCGTGAAGCGGCACCGCTCGCTGCGCGCCTCGAAGCTATGGACGACGCCCCCAGGGATGAACGCCGAGACACCGGGGCCGAGGATCTGCTCGGAGGGTTCTTCGATCCCACCGGACCAGTCGACGACCGCCAGTTGCCCTTCGAGAACGACGCAGCCCTCCGCCCAGTGGTGGCCATGGGGGGCGGTCCACTGCCTTCGCCGGACTCCACCTCGAACACCTCGAAGGCGGCGGCGCCCAGCGCACGGTCGACCTGGGGTGTGATCCGCTCGCCCATCACCCCAGCGGCGGCGCGGGCTGAGTGCGAAACGAGATCTCGGTGTGCGACGTGCTCATTGGTTGCATAGCCATGTAACGAAGTATCCATCTCCCCCGATAAATCGTGTCAAGTCCCTGCAACGAAATTCTTCATTGGCTTGGGCGGGCTGGGGGCTAAGCCACAGGGCTTTTCGCTGTACGCGTACTTTTGCAAGCGCCCACCGCACGAGGATAGCTTGTGAACGCACGCACAAGCGGCGATTTGGCACCCCTGGAAAGGAAGACGGACCGATGGAGACGATAGGCAATAAGGGCTGGATGCTGGTGTGGGCTGGAGTTTCCGTCTTCGCTTTGCTCTGCGTCTACGCGGCGGTGACGAACTGAGACCACCCGTCTCGCTACGAGCCCTGTCGACTCTGCCGAAGCGCTGAGCCGACAGGTCCGTAGTCACCCGTAGCCCACTCTCGAACGGGAGGGCGCCGCCTACCGCCGGCTATACGGGCAATCCATTTCCACGGTGAGTGTCCCCGACCGCCGGGTCGAGGTCATTTGGCGAATGTTCCCTTTTGTTGACGGTCTGATGATGTACCGTCAAATTGATGCCGAGCGCCCCGCAGACTCGATGGGAACGATTCAAGCTGTGGCTGGCTCGGCGCATTTCCAACAGAAAGTACTGACGCTCCTTCCAGGTGCCCCTGTACTTCGGCATGAGGCCATCCCGAACATCTGTTCCCCGACCTAGCGTTGGACTATGGCCTCCAAGGCTCGGCCTACCGACGAAGACCGCGGCGAGGCGGCTCGCCTTGGGCTGCTCGCTCTGAGAGCCGGCCAGGATCTCAACTCGATCATGGAACAGCTGGCCGCCCTCCATCCTCGCAATGACACCTTCCCAGCCGAGGTTCTGCTCGAGCTCGCCGCAGATTCGATCGAAGAGTCTGAAGCATCTGCGGCCGAACCGATTCAGTACGAGGGGTTGCGCGATCGCTATCTCCCCGAGTACCACTTCCGCGGCAAGTCCCAGCAACACAAGAGCCACTACGCACTCATAGCCGCCGCCATGATCAGGGCCGGCGTGTACCCCGATCTCCTCGATGAGGCCCAGTGGTGGGGCATCGATGACATGTGGGAGTACGCCTTGTATGCCCTCCTGCTCTACGCCCGGGTAGCCGCTGAGCGGTCGGGCAGACCGATCGATGAGGTTGCCGCGACGATGGCCAAACGGCGGGGAATCGAATTCGACTCCGCCGAGACTTCCTAGCCGCCGACCACAAAGGCCACCACGACGTACGCCGCATGGCGGTCGAAGTTCTCCCGCCGCCGGTCGTAAATGGTCGTCGTTCTCGGATCAGCAACGCCTCAGCCGCCAACTTGCTCGTGCTGACGCACCTTCGGTCTTGTGAAGAGCAGGTAGAAACCCCCGAGAAAGAACCCGAAACCGATGAACAAGGCCACAGCGATGACGGCAATCCAGGCGGTCTTGTTGGAACCTGCGCTAAAGAAGGCGACGGCAGGATGGCTCGCAGCGTCGGCAATGGCCCATATCGGCACGACAACGCCGCAGAAGACAGCGATCAGGACAATGAAGATGTCGGGACCGAAGATTTCCGCCAGAACCATCGCAGCTCCAATCGTGGAAGGACCGACTACGACGGATGGTAGTCAGCGGGAGCGCCGGGCGTTGGGAGCGCCTCTCGAACCCTGCGTTTAGGGGCAGGTGCCGGATCGTGCATCGAATTACATTGACCGGGTGACCACGGTTCGACTGGCAACGCTCAACGATCTTCCTCAGATAGCCCAGGTCCAAATGCGGGCATTTCAATACGATCCGTTGATTTCCTGGATGCTTCCTCACGACGACTTTGAGCGGCGCGCCACGCTGTTGTTCTACTGGTTGATTCGCGCTTCGATGATCCACGAAAGCATCTACACGACCGATGATGATGCGTGCACGGCGACGTGGGCGCCGCCAGAAGCCTGGGCCTTCTCCGAGGAGCAGATCCGAATGATGGCCGGGCCTTTCGCTGAGGCTGCCGGCGAGAGAGCCGAGCTTGCCATGGGCGTCCTGACCGAGTTGGCAGAAGTGCACCCGTCTGAGCCTCACTGGTACCTCGAAGGGCTGGGGACACATCCCGACTGGCAAAGGCGCGGACTCGCCTCCAAAGTCCTGGCCCCGGTTTTGGGCCAGTGCGACACCGATGGTCTTCCCGCCTACCTTGAGACGCAGCGGGAGAGCAACGTTCCGTTCTACCGTCGGCATGGATTCGAGGTCATCGACACGATGCAACTTTCGAATGGCGCGCCGAAAATGTGGCTGATGTGGCGAGAGTTCATACCTGTCGCACCGCCCATTGACAAACCATGACAAAGGACGTGTCCGATCTCAGCCGTTTCCTCCCTGAGTGCGAAAGCGCCGACGCTTTCTACAGTCCGACCGATCCGGTAGGGACAACTGGGTCTCCTCGAGCATCGGAGGGCGACCGTCAGTTGGCCCCCCCGGCCCAAGGGCCCACACCGCCGATCCGGTCGATGGAGTACCGCACGATGTATCCGGTCTGAGATTGGTCCGGGTACTCAGCATCGCGTCCGACGTAGACCTTGGCGAGTCGTGTCAGCAGTGGCCCCGTTGGGCCGAGGGGCCCGATGGCGGCAGTCGCGTAGATGATGGCGTGCGGGCTCATCCAGTCGCCGAGCCGCTGCGGCGGGGCGAACGACAGTACGACGCGGGGGTCGCGCTGCATGTTGCGGAGCTTTGCGTTGTAGCGCATATGGGTGCTGATGAGGCTGTCTCCGTCGAACCCGATCCAGATCGCGGTCACCTGGGGGCTACCGTCGCTGTTGATGGTTGAGACGTAGGTCAGCGGGCCCGATTCGACCAGATCTCTCAGCTCTTCTGGTAGTACGGCGGTCACTGCTCGCTCGCTTCGATGTCGAAGTGGGACTTTCCGCTCGCCCACACCGGTCGGAGGTTGAGCGTCTGGAACTGCCATCCGTCAAAGGTGCGGAGGGCATCGGCTTCGATCACATCGGCGATGACATACGGCTCGGGCGGGGTGTACTCCGGGTCTACGTGGATGGCCAGTAGCTGTGCCCGGAGGTGGGCTCTGTCGCCGTCAAGCTCGACCTGAGCGTTGGTGCTGATGTTCAAGGTGCGGTCCCAACTGTTCCGGACGAGGCGGTTGCCGACGGCTAAGTCTTCGATGCCTTCGAGTACGAAGCCCCGGTGCTCAACTCGAACATCTTCACTGAAGATCGAGCGCGCCCACTCGGCGTCGAGGCCACTCGCGTCGTCGATCGTGGCGAAGTAACGGTTCATGAGTGCCAGGATGCGATCCCGGTCAAGGATCCCTTGGAGTTCTAGTTCTGTGATCTGGCCCATCTGGGTAGTTCCTTGTTCGTCGGGCGGGCCGGGCCGTCAGGATTGCATGAGAACGGACAAGCCCGAAAGTGCCGGACGGTGTCACCCTCCGGGCGAACTTGGCTAGTAGTGGGCACTCGAAAATCTCAATCGTCACACCCGTCCCGACCGGCCGCCTGGGATGACCTGTTCGGCCCGCATGCGCCCGCCGGCCCTGACCGGGTTCCTCGACGGAGCCGGTTCCTGAGCGGCCCGTCGCTGAACGGCCTGGTCCTGACGGGCGCGCCCGGATCGATCCGGGAGGCGCGGACGAAGCGATCGTCCACGGCGCTACGTTGAGAACGTGAGCATCCTCGACGGTCTCGTGGATCAGCTGGGCGAGGTGGATCGCTGGTCTCGCCAGATGGTCCGCGAGGTGACCTACCTGCCAGACACCCTCGCCCAATTCCGCGAGAGTGTCGGCAACTTCCAGCGGGTGACCAAACGCCTGGCCGATGCGACGGACACCCTCGAGCTGGTGAATCAGATCCCGAATGGTGCCCTGCGGGCGGTGCGGGATCAGCTGGCCGGCGCTCCGGGTGGTTCGGTCGTCTCGGGGGCGCTCGGGGATCTCTCCGAGGCCCTGGCGACGGCGATGCGCCTCAATCCGTTGTGGCCCCGCGATTCGGCCTCCCGGCCATCCGGGCCCACCGGGTCACCTGAACCCACCGGGTCACCTGAACCCACGGGGTCAGCCGAGCCCACCGGGTTACCGACGCCCGAGGACGACGAGTAGCCGAGCCGCGATCGTTACTCCCGCGCGGCCGCGCCCTGCCGTCAATCCAGTGGCGCGCCGGGGAGCCCCCGGTCGAAGAGCAGGTGTTGGAGGGCCCGCTTGTCCACCTTCCCCGACGCCAACATGGGCACCACCGTGGCCTGCTCGGTGGCGAGCCAACGGGTCGGTACCTTGAGCGCGCTCAGGGGCGCTCGCACTGGCGCGGATGGTGGCGAGCGGCTCGCCGGTGAAGACGGGGCGGCGATCTCTGGCCGCCCGCCGGCACCAAGAAGGCCGGTCACGTAGGCCCGGCGCACCCTCCTCTACCGACCGGAGGAACACTTCGGCCTCCGACGCGTACACCGTCGCTCCCTTGACCTTCACCATGTCGTCGAGCCGACCAGGCGTACCTGTTCCACGCCGACGGCACCGACCTGAGTCTCGAGGAAAGGGAGTAGAACGTCATGAAGGAGCGCGTTCATCAAGGCGCGCGCCGAGCACGGGACGAAGCGGGCCTTCGAGCTGCGCGACGCCCACTTCGACGTGCCCGAGCCTGAGGGCTGACGCTCAGGGCAAGCATGAGGACAATGAAAAATTGGCCTGACCATTGTGGGTCCAGGAGCGGAACTCTGCCATTCGCTGCCGAAGTTCGTTACGAATCCGTCTACGTCTCGTCAGCCTTGCGGTGTGGAGCCTTCGATTTCGTGGAACCGTGACGACACCAGGTCACGCATCTCACCGCTGGTGATGATCCAGAACTGGCCTCCCCGCACACCGTCGAGCACATCCCCCGCAACCTCGTCGACCGTGCGGGCACCCGGGCCATCGAATCCCGACCGCACGGCTTCGCGCATCTGGTCGCCGTCCGGCACGCGCAGTTCCCTGCCGAGCTCCGCCGGGTCGGTTGCGCTCGCTCTCGAGGATCCGGGTAGGTGTGCTCCCCGGGCACAACACGCTGACGCCCACGGGCGAGCCGGCCATGGCCAGCTCCATGCGCAGGGTCTCGCTCAGGGCGACGACGCCCACCTTGCTGACGTTGTACGGGCCGAGCGAGGGTAGGCCGCTCGCCAAACCGGCCAGCGACGACGTGTTCACGATGTGGGCAGGTTGCCCCTTGGCCGTCATTCTCGGCAGGAAGGCCTGCACCCCGTGAATCACGCCCCAGAGGTTCACCCCCAGCACCCAACGCCAATCGTCGAGCGATTGGGCAACGACCGGGTTGAACGTCGAGACTCCGGCGTTGTTGCACAGGACGTGGACGGCACCGAATCGGTTGAAGGCGGTCTCAGCCAGGTGCTCCAGGTCGGCGGCGACACTCACGTCGGTGACGACGGTGAGGACCTCCTCCTCCATGGTGGCAGCCACGGCATCGAGGGCGACGGCGTCGACATCGGCCAACACGACGGAGCATCCGGCGGCGGCGAAGGCCCGTGCGAGTGCGGCACCGATGCCGCTCGCCGCGCCGGTGACCACGGCGACCGAACCGTTCGAGAGCTCCATGTGGCCTCCATTTGTCACCGGGTACTACTGTCACGGTGAGATTACACTGTAATCAGCGGAAGACCGGAGAAGTCATGGCATGGGATTTCGAGACGGAGCCAGAGTTCGAGGAACAGCTCGCCTGGATGCGGGCCTTCATCGACCGAGAGCTGATCCCGCTCGAACCCATCTTCGATGAGTTGCCCACTGACGAGTGGAACGTGGTCAAGGTGCATCTCCAGGACCAGGTCAAGGCCCAGGGCCTGTGGGGCGCCTTCCTCGACCCGAAGCTCGGCGGCGAGGGGCTGGGTCAGCTCAAACTGGCCCTGATGTCAGAGATCATCGGCCGCTGCATGATGTCGATGACGATCTTCGGGGTGCAAGCACCGGATAGCGGGAACATGGAGCTGCTGGCCCACGGTGCCACCGATGCCCAGAAGGAGCGCTGGCTGTGGCCCAACTTGCGGGGCGAGATCTCCAGTGCCTTCGCCCTGACCGAGCCCTTCCTTGCCGGAGCGGACCCGACCGTCATCGGCACGACCGCGACCAAGGACGGCGACGAGTGGGTGATCGACGGCCACAAGTGGTTCATCACCAACGCCTCGGTGGCCGACATCGTCCTCGTCTTCGCCGAGACCAACCCCGAAGGCCGGCCTCATCGCCACGCATCTGTGTTCGTCGTCCCGACGGGCACACCAGGCATGGAGATCGTGCGCGACATCGGCACGATGGCTCACCCCGACCGCGCCTACGGCCGCATCGGAAACCATGCTGAGCTCGTGTTCCACGACTGTCGCGTACCCGCCGACCACCTGATCGGGCAGCCCGGCGAGGGGTTCGTCCTCGCACAGCAGCGGCTCGGCGGGGGACGCATCCACCACGCCATGCGTTGGCTGGGACAGGCGCAGCGGTCGCTCGACATCATGTGCGAGCGGGCCGTGTCGCGGCGCTCCCACGGCCACCTCCTCGGACACCACCAGATGATCCAGGACTACATCGCCCTTTCCCACATGGAAGTCCAATCGGCCCGGTTGCTGACTTTCCAGACCGCGTGGAAGATGGACAAGTTCGGCGCAGCAGCCGTGCGCGCCGACCTCGGAATGGTCAAGGCCCACGTGTCCAAGGTCGTCCTCGAGGTACTCGACCGCACCATCCAGGTATGCGGTGCCCTCGGCTACTCGAGCGACCTCCCGGTCGAAGGGTGGTACCGGACGACGCGCTTCGGCCCGATCGGCGACGGCCCCGACGAGCTCCACAAGTCGGTCCTCGCCCGCAGCCTTCTCAATGGCTACACGCCGGTGGAGGGGTGGCCGACCGAGCACATCCCGAGTCGGCGCCCGGCCGCGGAACAGAAGTGGGCCGACCTGCGCACCCTGGCCGGGGTGTCGTGAGGGCCGTCCTCTTCGACTTCGCCGGCACCCTGTTCGACGATCGGGCCCTGCGCGACGTACACCTCCGCCAGCTGCGGTTCGTGGCCCGGGCGGCCGGCGTCGAAGTCACCGACGAGGAGCTGCGGGCCGCCTACCGCCAGGGCATGGAGGTGGCCTACCGGGCCGTGGCGGTGCAGGCCTCCTACCTGCATCGCACCCTGTTCGGCGCCGCCTTTGCCGCCACTGCCGTCGCCCTCGGCGGGACGATCGACGAGGCCACCGCCGCCGAGGCCGTCGATCGCCAGTACCGGGCCACCATCGAGGAAGCCGTGCTGCGGCCCGACTGCCTGGAGACGCTGGCCACCCTGAAGCAGTCGTCAATCCACGTGCAGATCGTCTCGAACATCGACGACGAGCAGTTCGAGCCCATGCTCGAACGCCTCGACCTGTTCCGCGTGATCGACGCCTGGACGAGCTCGGAGCAGGCTCACTCTTGCAAGCCGGATCCCGCCATCTACCGCCTGGCGGTCACCAAGGCGGGCGTCCTGCCGGAACAGGCTCTCTTCGTGGGCGACAGCATCCGCCACGACGTCGAGGGGCCGGCCTTGCTCGGCATGTGTACGGCGTGGCTGGCACCTCGGGAGGGTGCCGACCCCGGCAGTGCCCGCCCCGACGCCGTGATCACGGCATTGGCGGAGGTGCTCGATCTCGCCGGAGCGGGTGTGGTCGCATGACAGAGGAGCGCCTGGAGGCCTTCCTCGACGATGCCCTGGGCGACCGGATCCCCCTCCGGGTCACCCCCATTGTCGGAGGCGGCTCCTGCGAGGTCTTCGCCGTCGACCGTGGGCCCGACCGGTGGGTGCTGCGACGGGCGCCGAAGCACGCCAGCTCCTCGACGGCCCACGACGTACTGCGCGAGTTCCGCATCCTCGACGCCATCAAGGAGACGTCGGTGCCCATCGCCCGACCCGTGGTCGCCTGCGGCGACCCGGAGGTCTTCGGCGCGCCGTTCTACGTGATGGACCGCATCGAGGGGAAGCCCATCTTGAAGGCCGTGCCTGAGGCATGGGCGGCGGCACCCGAGTCACACGGCCGGGCGCTCGAGGAGCTCATCGACGCCCTCGTGGACATCCACGCCGTCGATTGGCATGCTTGCGGCCTGGGTGACCTGGCCCACGGCGACGACTACCTGGCGCGCCAGCTCTCCCGGTGGCTCACCCAGCTCGACTCCTACGGTGGTCGGGACCTTGCGCCCGCTCACGACGTGGCCGACTGGTTGGGGGCGCACCGGCCAGCCGGCCAGCCGAGCGCCCTGTGCCACGGTGACTACAAGCTCGACAACGTACTGTTCGCGCCGGAGTCGCCCCCCCGGCTGCTGGCCGTCGTGGACTGGGAGATGGCGGGCATCGGCGACCCGATCGTCGACCTGGCGTGGGCGCTCATCTTCCACCCGGGGCCCGAGGGCACCCTGCGCCTGGGCATGGCCAAAGAGCCGAGGTTCGACGTGGCTCACCTCCCCGATCGGCGCACGCTGTTCGAGCGCTACGCGGCCGGCTCGGGCCGCGACGTCACGGCATTCGCCTGGTACGACGTGTTCGCCCGGTGGAAGCTGGCCCTCGTGCTCGAGGGCAGCTACGCCAAGTTCCAGCGAGGCCTGTCCGACAAGCCGGTGCACGAGCACTTCGGCACCCAGGTCGACCTCCTGCTCGCCAGTGCCGGCACCATCATCGACCGAGGAGGAGCGACTTGACCCAGAAGATGCAGGCCTGGCAGGTAAACGGCACGGGCGAGCCAGCCGACGTGCTCCACCTGGTCGACGTCGACGTACCCGAGCCCGGGCCGGGGCAGGCCCGGATCCGGGTGACCGCCGCCGGCATCGGCCTGCCCGACGTGCTGATGTGCCGGGGCACCTACCCGCTGACGCCCCCGCTCCCGTTCATCCCGGGGCAGGAGGCGACCGGCACCGTGACCGCTGTGGGCGAGGGGGTCGACCTGGCGATCGGTGCGCCGGTCATGGGCGTGACCGTGTTCTACGAAGGAAGCGGCTCATTCGCCGATGAGTGCCTGGTCCTTGCGGAGTCGGCCTTCGCCGTCCCCCCCGGCCTGGCCGACGCCGAGGCCGCCGGATTCTGGATCCCGCACCTCACCGGGTGGATCGGGCTGGTCGACCGCGGTCGGATCACCCCCGGCGACTGGTTGGCCGTGCTGGGGGCTGCCGGCGGGAGTGGTGCTGCCGCCGTCCAGCTCGGGTGCGCCCTCGGGGCGCGGGTCATCGCCACGGTGAGCGACGAGGAGCGGGCGGCCTTCTGCCGCTCGCTGGGTGCGGAGGCCACCGTGATCCACCGGGACAGGCCGATCGCACCCGCGCTGCGGGAGCTGACCGGCGGGCGGGGCGTCGACCTGGTCTACGACCCGGTCGGAGGGTCCATGGCCGAGGACGCCGCCGGCGCATTGGCGCGCAACGGGCGCCTGCTGTCCGTCGGGTTCGCCAGCGGGAAGTGGCCGAGTCTTTCGACCGTTCAGCTGGTCATGACGAACACCTCGCTCCTCGGCGTATTCGCCGGCGGCTACCGCCGCGAAGAGCTCGAGGACATCCATGCGAGCCTGGCCGGCCTGGTCGTCGACGGCAGACTGCGCAACGCGGTCACCGCCAAGATCACGTTCGAGGGACTGGCGGCGGCCGCCCAGTCCATGGCCGACCGAAACGTGATCGGCAAGCACGTGATGGTGCGGTGACCCGATGACCAGGGCACCCGACTTCGACCTCGACGCCGAGGCTATCGTGACCGCGGCGGTCGAGATCTTCGAGGAATCCGGCCTCGACGCCGTCAGCATGCGGAGTGTGTCGGCACGCCTCGGCGTATCCCCGGTTCCCCTCTACAGCCGGATTGGCAACAAGGAGGCGCTCGTCGATGCCATCGCCGACCGGTTGCTCGTTGACCTGGCGCCACCCAACGCCGCCGGTGAGCCGTGGGACCGATATGCGGTGCGGTGGGCGCGCCAGCTCCGGACCCGACTCCGAAAGGCCCGCGACAGCCGGCTCATCCTGAGTGCGGGCCGCGAGGCCTACGTCGAGGCGTCGCGTCCCCTGGTCGAGGCCATGCGCGCCGACGGGATGGCGGCCGACGCCGCCGTGCAGGCGTGCCGCCTCCTCATGTGGGCAACTGTCGGCTTCGGCGCGGTCGAGTCCGGTGTGGAGCCACCACCCAGGCGCCGGCGCCGGACTCGCCCCGGTGGCGACCCGGGAGGTGTCGACGCCGCCGAGACCGACACGCTCTTCGATCTTCACATTCGCTACATCGTCGACGGCATCACGAGAGGAGCTCGCGCCGAAGGCATGAGCTCCGGCAGAACCAGTCGAAGGACGGTGGACCGATGACGATTCCCAGTTTGGACGCCAACGACAAGGTCGTGGTCGTCACCGGAGGGAGCAAAGGACTTGGACGGGCCATGGCGCTGGGGTTCGCCGAAGCGGGTGCCGATGTCGTCGTCGCCAGCCGCAAGCTCGATCCTTGCGAGGAAGTGGCCGCCGAGATCCGAGCATTGGGACACAAGGCTCTCGCCGTGAGGTGTCACGTCGGCGACTGGAGCGACTGCGCTGCCCTCGTCGAGACCACCGTCGCCGCCTTCGGCCGGATCGATGTCCTGGTGAACAACGCCGGCATCGCTCCGGTGCCACCGTCGCTGTTGGAGGTGAGCGCCGAGCTCTTCGACAAGACCATCGCCGTCAACCTCAAGGGTCCGCTTCGCCTGACGGCGCTCGTCGCTGAGCAAATGAGGGCTGGAGGCTCGATCATCAACATCAGCTCCAAGGCGTCGCTTCACCCCACGGCGTTCACCGTGGTCTACGCCGCCGCCAAGGCCGGGCTGAACGCGCTCACCAAGGCGGCGGCCAACGAGTTCGGCCCGAAGGGCATCCGTGTCAATGCCATCGTCTGCGGTACGTTCCACACGGACAGTCTCCACGCCTCGCTTCCGACCCCGGAGTTGCAGGCGCAGATGGCCGGCCACGTAGCCCTGGGCCGGATCGCCTCGGCCGGGGAGATCGTCGGCACCGCGCTCTTTCTGGCCAGTGACGCCTCGTCCTACCTGACCGGAGAGCTCCTCCTCCTCGACGGTGGCTGAAGGTACGGCCTCTGCGAAACCTGGGTCGGTTCAGACCTCCTGAGGGGCGGTCGGGACCCCCGCTCTCATCGGAGCGATGCGGTGCCGGCTGTCGAGGAGTATTGACTGCCCGCGCGGCCGCCCCTCCTGCGACCCGTCCCGCTCAGCGTCCTGCTGCCCGTCAACCGCCGGACACCTCAACGATCAGGCCGGGTAGCGCCTGGGATGTGATCGAAAGTCTGTGCCGGGAGCGGTCACCGTTGAGGTGATGCTAGGTGGCATGGATGTGATGGGCTCATGGGCGCCGACCGGTTGCGGGGTCAAGGATTTCTGTCACCGCACCGGCGGATTCATAACGTGATCCTGTAGCCACACATTGGGCCGTCGAGTGGCACACCACTGCGTTGAGAGCACCGGTTCCCCCCACTGTCTGAATGCTTTGGTTGGCGACAATTGTGGCTGTCTTCGGATCAATTGGTACCGCTTGCCCAACAGAAGGGTCACCGCTGTCGTTGCCCACGGCCAGGCATAAGGAAATGGACGGACAGCTCACGGCCGTCAACATTGCCGCCCGTGCTGATATCGATCGATCGCTTTGGTCCTTTGCCAGCGCGCCTGTTTTCGGGTCGATCGGTACTGCCACCGACGGTTGGCTGGCACCCCAACCGACGGCCAGGCACACGGTGGTCGACGGGCAGGCCAGGTCGAACAGAACGCCTTTGTGGGTGACGTTTTGGACGCGCTGCCCACGGCGTATCGCTCCGGTGGCCGGATTCAGCGGTACGGCAATCCCCGCGGACCTTCCAGAGTTCTCCCCGACAGCCACGCAAAGATTCGCCAAGGGACACTTCACGCCTTCGAGCCCGACGCCCCCCGTCCCCGAAATGGTCTGTACCCTTTGACCCCTCAAAATGGTTCCTTTAGCCGGACTGAGGGCCACCACGACACCCGACCCGCTGGAGTCGTGTCCCACTGCCAGGCACTGTCTCTTTGACGCACATGCCACCCCGGACATGAAGATGCCTGAGATCGTGTGGAGTTCTTGACCGCTGCGCACCATTGCGGAGCCCGAGTTGAGCGGAACGGCGATGCCCCTGGTTTCATTGGGATTTTCTCCCACGGCCAGACACACCGAACGCGATGGGCAGCTCACTCCGTTGAGGAACCCACTCGATCCAATCAGTTGGACCGATTGCCCGGTCGAGAGGCCACCCGACAATGGATCTAGAGACGCTGCTGCTCCCGAGTTCGCACTCGACGCCACGTTTCCGACGCCGATGCATCGGCTTGCGGAAGCACATGCGACGCCGTTGAAGGTGGTCATTGGCGTGAAGTCTTGAACGATGGCGCTGGCAGACGTCGTGAAGAGGAGTGACCCCGTTGCCAGGCCGACCAGAGCCAGCGCCATCATCAAGGAGCAAATTCGAATGGCTCGGGTAAACGAGTTCATCATTACCTGGTAACCCCCGGTCGCCCATCCAGGCCGATGCGCATCGCTCAACGTAGTGCCTTGGCGCGGCTTTAGTTCCAAGACCGGGATGATCATGTTGATCGTGAGAACCCTTCGATAGACATCACATGCCCTTGGCCTTATGGCCGGGACTGGGGCATATCGAGTTCGGCGCACAGCTTGTGGACGACCGAGGAGAAGGTCTCGGGGTTGACCGGGCGGCTGCCGTCGGGAAACGGCGAGACCACGAAGGCGTCGCGCACGAGGCTCACGTCGGCCGCGGTGGCGACCTCGCCGCAGCGAGCACGCCATGCCTCGAGCAGTGTGCGCCCAGCCGGGGCCACCACCACCCAGCGCTCACGGCCGCCCTTGGTGCTCTTCTCCCCGCGGTCCGTCCCCGCCCTATAGAGGGAGCGCCGGATCCTGATCCTCTCGCCCTCGATGTCGGTCCAGCGCAAGGCACAGAGCTCACCCCGGCGGGCACCGGTCAGGACGGCCAGGGACAGGAGCATCCCCCAGCGCTCGTTGCGCTCGGCCCCTCGGGACAGGAGTGCCTGCACCTCCTCGACGGAGGGAACCTGCAGCTCGACATGACCCAGGGGAGGCGGCTGGGCGCGCTCGGCCGGGTTGCGCTCGAGCCACCCCCAGCGGACGGCCTGGCTGAGTGAGGCCGAGAGCACGGCATGGTGGCGACGGATGCTGGCCGGCTTGAGGGGACGAGCACGGCCTTCGCCGGTGGCCAGCTTGCGGTACCACTCGTCGAGGTGCCGGGGCGTCAGGTCGGCGATCGGCACGTCGCCGAACTCGGGGAAAATGACGGTTTCGGCCGACCGCCGGGCGTCGTGGAGCGTCCGGGGGGCCCGGCCCCGGGCCTCGCTGTGGCGCAGCCATTCCTCGACCAGGGAGCGGACGGTCGCCGTCGAGTCCGTGGCCACCCGATTGTCGTCCAGTTCCTTCTGCCACGCCGGCAGGGCCGCTCGCGGCCGCGGTCTGGTTCTTGGCCTCGACGGTCTTGGTCCGCTGCCTGGGATGACCCGTGACGGGGTCGATGCCGACGAAGACGCGGAGGCGCCAGGTGCCTGGGCCTCGCTGTTGGACCGACCCTGTACCCTTGGGTCGTCTCGATGGCCTGGTTTGTGGACCCCACCCACGGTGGAGGATAGAGACCAGAGAGAGGCCAAAGGGGCAAGGAGAGGTGCGAGAGCGGCCGAATCGGACTCACTGCTAATGAGTTGACCTGGGTAACCGGGTCCGAGGGTTCAAATCCCTCCCTCTCCGCTCGGAGGCCGGGCGCTGGGCCCGGACCCTCCGGACGATCTGGCCCGCGTCGGCGCGGGCCTGCCGAGCCCCGCACAGGGCAGGGACGGCCTGGTGCAAGGAGTGTGTGCGTAAGCGTGGGCCGCTATTGGCTGCAGACCTTGGGATGCCCCAAGAACCAGGTGGACTCCGACAAATTGGAGGGTCACCTGGCGGCACGCGGCTACGGGCCGGCCTCGGGTCCCGACTCCGCCGACCTCGTGGTCGTCAACACCTGCGCCTTCATCGAGGCCGCCCGCCAGGAGTCCATCGACGCCGTCCTCGAGCTGGCCGACCAACGTGCCGAGGGTGCGCGGCTGGTGGTGACCGGCTGCATGGCCGAGCGTTACGGCGACGAGCTGATGGCTGCGCTGCCCGAGGTGGACCTCGTGGCCGGCTTCGGTCAGGAGCTCTTTATGCCTGCCGATCCGCCGCCGGTCCCGGTCACCCTCGGGGCCACGCGCGCCACACCGAGCGCACGGCTGACCGGCGGCTTCGATCTGCTCGAGCTGCCCCGCCCCGCCACCCGCTCCCCGTGGGCCTACGTCAAGGTGGCCGAGGGTTGTGACCGTCTCTGTGGCTTCTGCGCCATTCCGTCTTTCCGGGGCAAGCAGCGCTCCCGCTCCTCCAGCGACGTCCTCGCCGAGGTCGACGCGCTGGCCGCGGGCGAGTGGGCCGGTGCGCCGCCCTTGCGCGAGGTGGTCCTGGTGGCCCAGGACCTCGCCTCCTACAGCCGCGACCGCACCGGACCCGGACGGGCCACTCGCACCGCGCAGGGCCCGTCGCCGATCGCCGCCCTCACCCGCGAAGTGGCGACCCGGGTGGACCGAACCCGGCTCCTCTACCTCTATCCATCGGGCCTGACCGACGAGCTCGTCGAGGCTGTCCTGTCCACCGGAGTCCCCTACTTCGATCTCTCGCTCCAGCACGTCGCACGCCCGCTCCTGGCCAACATGCGGCGCTGGGGCGACGGCGAGCGCTTCCTGCGCCGGATGGCCGACATCCGCCGGGCCGCACCCGATGCCACTTTCCGTTCCTCTTTCATCCTGGGGTACCCGGGCGAGACCGAGCGCGACCACGACCTCCTCCTCCAGTTCCTCGAGTCGGCCCAGCTCGACTGGGCCGGCTTCTTCACCTTCTCCAACGAGGACGGCACCCACGCCGCCGGGCTGCCTGATCAGGTGCCGCCCGAACTGGCCCTCGAGCGCCTGCGCGAGTGCGCCGAGGTACAGGACGCCATCACCGCAGCTCGGCGTGACACCCTGGTCGGCCAGGTGCGCCAGGTCCTCGTCGACGCGCCCGGCGAAGGGCGCACGGTGCACGAAGCGCCCGAGATCGACGGGATCGTGCACCTCCCGACCGGACTCGAGGTGGGATCCCTCGTCGACATGACCGTCACGGCCGCCGAGGGACCCGACCTGTGGGCCGAACCGACCGGTGCCCGTGCGCTCGTCGGGTCCGCCGCTTCGACACCCGGGGCCGTCCGATGAGCGAGACCGCCCGGGAGACACCCGGTCAACAGTTCACCTTCGGGCCCAGCGCCCTGGCCACCCCGGCCAACGCGGTCACCGTGATCCGTCTGCTCGCCGCGCCCGTCTACGTCCTCATGCTGGTGGCCTGGGGTGCCTCGTGGATCAACGTCGTCGTCGGTCTCGTCCTGGCCGGCAGTGACGGCCTCGACGGCTACATGGCGCGCCGACAGGGCACCACCCGTTCGGGCGCCTTCCTCGATCCTCTGGCCGACAAGGCCGTGGTCCTCGGCGCGCTCATCACGCTCTCCGTCCAGGGACACCTCCCCGCATTGCCGGTGGCGCTGATCACCGCCCGCGAGGTCGGCATGCAGCTCTACCGATCCTGGGTCGGGCGGCGCGGCATCTCGATACCCGCCCGCCCGTCGGCCAAGCTCAAGACGCTGGTGCAGGACATCGCGGTCGGAACCTGCATCATCCCGCCGCTGGCCCACCAGCACACGCTCCAGGTGGCAGCCATCTGGTTCGCCTGCGCGCTCACCCTCTACACCGGCGCGGAGTACCTGCTCGACGGGCGCCGGGCGCTCCACCAACCCACCGCCCCCTAAGGTCACCCCCCGTGAGGATCGAGATCGTCGCGGTGGGCACCGAGCTCCTGCTCGGCCAGATCGCCGACACCAACTCCGCCTGGCTGGGCGACCAGCTGGCCGCCAACGGCGTGACGTCGCACTTCCACCAGGCCGTGGGCGACAACCACACCCGCATGACGCTGGCCCTGCGCACCGCGCTGGCTCGCAGCGACGGCGTCATCATGTGCGGCGGGCTCGGCCCGACCCAGGACGACATCACCCGCGAGGCCATTGCCGACGTCATGAACGTCGAGTTGGTGCGCGACCCGGCCATCGTCGCGCTCATCGCCGGCTTCTTCTCGGCCCGCGGCCGCGCCATGACGGCGAACAACGAGCGCCAGGCCGACATCCCCGCGGGGGCCACCGTCATCCCCCAGACCATCGGGACGGCACCCGGCCTCATCTGCCCCGTGGGCAACAAGGTCGTCTATGCCGTCCCGGGCGTGCCCTACGAGATGGCCGAGATGTTCGAGCGGGCCATCCTGCCCGACCTGCGCGCCCGCATGGCGGAGGTGGGGGAGGAGGGGGTCATCGCCTCCCGGGTCTTGCGCACGTGGGGCGCCAGCGAGTCAGGTTTGGCCGAGTCGCTCCAGGGGCGCATCGATGCGCTCGACGAGGCGGGCGACGTGACCCTGGCCTTCCTCGCTTCGGGCATCGAGGGCATCAAGGTGCGCATCACGGCGCGGGCCCGGACTCTCGACGACGTCGGCGCGCTGCTCGACAAGGAGGAGGTCGAGGTGCGCCGGGCCATCGACGCCACGTTGGGCGACATCGTCTTCGGGGTGGACGACGAATCGATGGAGGTCGCCGTGGCCAACCGCCTGGTGGCCCAGGGTCTGACCTTTGGCGTGGCCGAGTCACTCACCGGTGGCCTCATCGCCTCCCGCCTCGTCAACGTGCCCGGCGCCTCGGCCTGGTTCCGCGGTGGTGTCGTCGCCTACCACGAGCAGGTCAAGTTCGACGTGCTCGGCGTTCCGGAGGGACCAGTCGTCACCGAGGCCGCCGCGGCCGCCATGGCCGAGGGCGCCCGGCGGGTCACCCGGGCCGACGTCGGTCTTGGCATCACCGGGGTGGCCGGCCCCGACGACCAGGAGGGTGTCGCCCCCGGGACGATCTTCGTGGGCTTGTGCCTGCCCGATCAGACCGCGCAGACGAGGGAGCTCCGGCTCCCTGGTGATCGCGAACGGATCCGCCAGTACGGGAGCATTTCCGCCCTCGACCTGGTCCGACGCGCCCTCGACACCCTGCCCGGCTGACCACCCGGCTGACCACCCGCTCACAGGAGGCCCACAGCGGGGTCACACTGGGGGACCACAGGGGTGTGTGAGCCTGTGAGGCAGGGAGGTACGACCTGTGAAGACCGACAGCGGGCCCAGAGTCCTGGTGGTTGACGACGAACCCTCAATCGTCGATGCGGTGGCCACGTCCCTGCGCTACGAGGGGTTCACCGTCGACGAGGCCGTGACCGGGCGCAAGGCCCTCGCCCAGGCCCAGGAGGACCCGCCCGACCTCGTCATCCTCGATGTGATGCTGCCCGATCTCGACGGACTCGAGGTCACCCGGCGCCTGCGCGCCGACGGCGTGCGCGTCCCCGTCCTCTTCCTGACCGCGCGCGACACGCTGCAGGACAAGTTGGCCGGACTGACCGTCGGTGGCGACGACTACGTCACCAAGCCCTTCGCTCTGGCCGAGGTCATCGCCCGGGTGCACGCCATTCTGCGCCGCACCGGCTACGAACCCGAGGACGACGGCGTCCTGCGCTTCTCCGACGTCGAGCTCGATGAGAGCGCGCACGAGGTGCGGCGCAGCGGCCACGCCATCAACCTCACCGCCACGGAGTTCAACCTGTTGCGCTACTTCATGCTCAACCCGCGTCACGTGCTCTCCAAGGCGCAGATCCTCGACCACGTCTGGCACTACGACTTCGGGGGCGACGGCAACGTCGTCGAGACCTACGTGAGCTACCTGCGCAAGAAGCTCGAGAAATTCGGGCCCCCGCTCATCCACACCATCCGCCTCGTCGGCTACACCCTGCGCGAGCCCGAGTCGGCCGTTGGGAGCGGAGCGGCCGCCGGAGGAGCCTGAGTGTCGCTGCGGCTTCGGCTCCTCGTCGCGGTCGGGCTCATCTCCATCGTGGCGCTCGTCGTGGCGGACTTCGCCACGTATTCGGCGCTGCGCTCGTCTCTCTACCAACAGGTCGACCAGCAACTCGCCGGACATCATCCCGGCGTGCCCATCGTGGAGGCGACCGGGAACCCCTACTGCTCGTCGCCGAAGGGCGGGGGATTCGGTCCCAACACCGGAGGAGGTCCGGCACCGGGCATCCCCGGCGGCGGAGAGGGCGGTCCCAACGTCTTCGGCTACTCCTTCGGTGCGTACGTCAACCAGAGCGGAAAGGTGCTCGATGGACTCGAGTGCCCCGCCTACGTCGGTGACCACCCGTACCGGCCGCAGCTGCCGGACGACATCACGGGTTTCACCACGCAGCCGGACGGGACTCAGGAGACCTACTTCACCACGGCGTCCGTCGACCCCGACGGTCCCGCCTTCCGGGTGCGTGCCGTCAGGCAGCCACAGGGGGTGATCGCGTTGGTCGGCCAGCCCCTGGTCGACCAGACCAGCACCCTGCACACGCTCTTCCTGACCGAGTTCGCGGTCACCGCCGGGGCGCTCGTCCTGGCCTTGGCCGGAGGCTGGTGGCTGGTTCGCCTCGGCCTGCGCCCGCTCGAGGACGTCGAGGCCACGGCCGAGTCGATCGCCGCGGGCAACCTCGACCAGCGCGTGCCCGGCGCCGATCAGCCCACCGAGGTCGGACGCCTGGCCCGTGCGCTCAACGTGATGCTCGAGCGCATCCAGGCGGCGTTCTCGGCCCGGGTGGCATCCGAGGAACGCCTGAAGGAGTCGCAGGATCATCTGCGCCAGTTCGTGGCAGACGCCTCGCACGAGCTGCGCACACCCATCGCCGCCGTCTCGGCCTATGCGGAGCTCTTCGACCGCGGCGCGGCGACCAACGCGGAGGACCTGACGCGCGTCATGGCCGGCATCCGCACCGAGACGGCACGTATGGACCGGCTGGTGAGCGACCTCCTCACCCTGGCCCGGCTCGATGAGGGTGTCCCCATGAAGCGCGCTCCCGTCGAACTCGTCAGCCTGACGTCCGAGGCCGTGCGCACGGCCAGTGCCGTCGGGCCCGAGTGGCCCGTGCAGTTCTGGGCCGCCAACCCGGTCGAGATCACGGGAGACAAAGACCGCCTGCGCCAGGTGATCGACAACCTTTTGGCCAACGTGCGCGCCCACACACCGCCGGGGACCGAGGCGACGGTGCGTGTGGACCAGGTGGGCGACGACGCTCGCATCGAGGTGCACGACAACGGCCCGGGCCTCCCGACCGACGAAGCCCGGCGTATATTCGAACGCTTCTTCCGGGCCGATCCGGCCCGTGCCCGCAGCAGCGGAGGGAGCGGACTCGGCCTTTCCATCGTGTCCGCCATCGTCGCTGCCCACGGCGGCACGGTGTCCGCAGACTCCGCACCCGGCCAAGGCATGACCGTGACCGTGCTGATCCCCACCACCGCCCACTCGGACGCCGGCGCTGACGTGGCCCCGACCGACGTCGAACCCACCTCGCCCGAGCTCACCGCGCCCGACCCCGCCCCGCCACGCACAGCCCCGCCCGACACCACTTCGAGCGACTCAGCCCCGCCCGACACAGCCGACGCCGCCTCCAACGGCGACGGCGCGCCGCTGCCGGACGAGCCGGCGCCGGCGACCACGGAGAGCTGACGCCGGGGCACGCTCGCCCCTCGATTCACACCGAGCCCACAGCTGAGCTTCACGCTGACCGGAGACGCCGGGCCCACCATGCACGGCATGACAGCCCTGGCTCCCTCCGAGGTGGACATGGATCCCCGCCACGACCCGGTGGACGTGGAGATCGTCGTCCCCGTCTACAACGAAGCGCCACAACTGGCCGAACGCATCGTTGTCCTCCGCACCTTCCTCGACGAGTCCTTCCCGTTCCGAGCCGTCGTCACCATCGTCGACAACGCCAGCACCGACAACACCTATGCGGTGGCCACCGCCCTGAGTGACTCCATGTCGGGCGTGGCGGTCTTGCATCTTGACCGGAAGGGCCGGGGCTTCGCTCTGCGCGAGGCATGGTCGACGAGCAGCGCCCCCGTCGTCGCCTACATGGACGTGGACCTGTCGACGTCGCTCGAGGCGTTGCTGCCGCTCGTGGCGCCCCTGCTGTCGGGTCATCGAGACGTGGCCATCGGTTCGCGTCTGGCCCGCGGGGCCCGTGTGGTGCGCGGTCCTCGACGCGAGCTCATCTCGCGCACCTACAACTTCATCCTCCGCATGACACTGCGCGGGCGTTTCAGTGACGCCCAGTGCGGCTTCAAGGCTCTGCGGCGAGATGCGGCCGAGCGCATCCTGCCGCTCGTCGAGGACAACCAGTGGTTCTTCGACACGGAACTTCTGGTCATGGCGGAGCGGCTCGGGCTGCGTATCGGCGAGGTCCCGGTGGACTGGGTCGACGATCCCGACTCGCGTGTCCACATCGCGTCAACGGCCACCGACGATCTGCGTGGCATCTGGCGCATGCTCGTGCGCCGTCCCAAGGGGCTGCCGCGCCCCACGGTGCGCGAAGTCACGTCCGACCAGTTGCTGCGTTTCGCCGGCGTCGGTCTGGTCAGCAGTCTCGGCTATCTGTTCCTGTTCGTGGCCTGGCGCCCCATCCTCGGTGCGTTCGGAGCCAACGCGGTGGCCATGGCCCTCGCCACACTGTTCAACACGGCGGTGCACAAGGAGCTGGCCCGCGGTGCGGACGGACAAGCCCATCATGCCCGCATGGCGCTCGTCACCGTGGCGCTCTACACGGTGAGCCTGGCCTTCACCTCCCTCGGCCTCCTCGTCGCCCAGCGGGTCGCACCCTCGGCCCTGCTGGCCGAGGTGGTGGCTCTGACGCTGGCCAACATGGTCGCCGCCGTGTTCCGTTTCTCGGTGCTGCGGGCCTGGGTCTTCCGGCCCCGCTCGCGTGGCGCCATCCACTCCCTGGAGGTCTCCGCTTGATGGACCGCAACCAGTCCCCCGACGCGCCGGTCGGGGTGCTCGATCTGCCTGCGCCGGCGAACCTCCCGATCGGCCCCGCCGCTCCTACCGGCCCAGCCGATCCCGCCGCTCCTACCGGCCCAGCCGATCCCACCGCTCCTGCCGGCCCAGCCGATCCCACCGCTCCTGCCGGCCCAGCCGATCCCACCACGGGCTCGCCCAACGGGCGACCGCCCGGCTCGGTCTGGCCACCTGGGCCCCGTCCGGGTCGTGTGCAGCGCTTCTTCCGAGGCAAGGAGAGCGACGCGGCGTGGGTCCGCCCCGCCCTCCTCGTGCTTCTCGCAAGCACGGCCATCCTCTACCTGTGGGACCTCGGCGCCAGCGGCTGGGGCAACTCCTTCTACGCCGCCGCCGTCCAGGCCGGCACCAAGAGCTGGAAGGCCATGTTCTTCGGCTCGTCCGACTCGTCGAACTTCATCACTGTCGACAAGCCGCCGGCCTTCCTCTGGCCGATGGAGATCTCGGCCCGCATCTTCGGCTTGAACTCGTGGAGCATGCTCGTCCCCCAGGCGCTCATGGGCGTCGCCACCGTCGGACTGGTGTATCTCTCGGTGCGCCGCTGGTTCAGCGCGCAGGCCGCGCTCCTCGGTGGTCTCGTCGTGGCGCTGACGCCGGTGGCCGCGATGATGTTCCGCTACAACAACCCCGACGCTCTGCTTGCCCTGCTGCTCACCGGGGCCACCTACGCCGCCATGCGCGGTCTCGAGAAAGCCCAGACCAAGTGGCTCGTGTTGGCCGGCGCACTCGTCGGCTTCGGCTTCATCACCAAGATGATGCAGGCGTTCCTGATCATTCCCGTGATGGCGGTGGTCTATCTGCTCGCCGCGCCGACGGGCTGGTGGCGTCGGGTGTGGCAGACCGTCGTCATGGGCCTCTCCGTCGTGGTCGCCGGCGGCTGGTGGGTGGCGGTGGTCGCACTGACTCCGGCTTCGGATCGTCCCTATGTGGGTGGATCACAGGACAACAGCATCCTCAACCTCATCTTCGGCTACAACGGCTTCGGGCGACTCACCGGGAGTGAGTCCGGAAGCGTGGGCGGTGGCGGCACCGGCACTGCCATGTGGGGCCCGACCGGCTGGACGCGACTGTTCAACGCCGAGTTCGGAAACATGATGTCGTGGCTCGTGCCCGGAGCGCTGGTCATGGGCGCCGTGCTGCTCGCTGTCACCATCCGGAACCGTCGCACCGACCGTGAACGCGCCGCGCTGTTGCTCTGGGGCGGTTCGCTCGTCTGCATCGGACTCACCATCTCCATGGCCCAGGGCATCATCCACCCCTACTACGCCGTAGCCCTGGCGGCGCCTCTCGGCGGGCTGGTCGGCATTGCCACCATGGGCCTGTGGGAGCGCCGCAGCACCTGGCCCGGCCGACTGGGCCTGGCCGCCGCGCTGGCCGCCACTGTTTGGTGGAGCTCTGTGCTCCTAGGGCGCACGCCGAACTGGTTCCCCTCGCTGCGTCCCTTCGTGTTGATCGCGGGGGCCTTGGGCGTGCTCGCCGTCCTGTTGCTGCCGTTGTTCCGCTCAATGCCCAAGCTGGCCGTCGCCCTCGCCTCGGTACTGGGGCTCAGCGCGGTGTTGGCTGCACCCCTGCTCTCGACCGTGGCGACCGCCAACACGCCGCACACCGGTGCGATCCCATCGGTCACCCCGTCCGCGCAAGGCGGCTTCGGTGGTCCGGGTCCCGGTGGCGGCTTCCCCGGAGGTGGCCAGGGCGGTGGCTTCCGCCGTGCCTTCGCCGGTGGCGGCTTTCCCGGTGCCGCTCCCGGCGGCGGCGTTCCCCGGTGGTGGTTTCGCCGGCGGCAGATCGGCCAACGGATTCGGTGGGTTTCCCGGTGGGGGGACGAGCCCCTTCGGCGGTCGAGCCGGTGCCGGCGGTGCCTTCGCTGGCGGCGGCGCGGCGGGCGGCGGCGGGTTCTTGAACTCGAGCACGTCGAATGCGGCGCTGACGAAGAAACTGCAGGCAAATGCCAGCCGCTACACCTGGGTCGCGGCGACGGTGAACGCGAACAACGCGGCCGGCTACCAGCTGGCCAGCGGAGATCCCGTCATGGCGATCGGCGGCTTCAACGGCACCGATCCCTCGCCCACGCTGGCCCAGTTCGAGAAGTACGTGTCCGCCGGCAAGATCCACTACTACATCGCCGGCGGCGCCGGCGCCGGCGCCGCCCGTGGGGTGGGTGGCGGTGGCGGTGCGGGCGGCGGCAGCGATGACGCGTCGGCGATCACCTCCTGGGTCGAATCACACTTCACGGCCGAGACGGTCGGTGGCGTGACCGTCTACGACCTCACCAGCGGATCGAACTGATCGTCTCGACGCGCGGACGGCCCGACACGTCTCGGCCCGCAGAACGCGAGGCTCAGGCGAGCAGGCGTCGGTAGAGCTCGAGGGTCGCCGCGTCGAAGGCGACGAAGCGGACAAGGGTGACGTCGGTGTCCGCCGCGCCGACGGTTGCCACGGCCAGGGCGGCGGCCAGATCCGGAGGGTAGCCGTAGACACCGGTGGAGATGGCCGGGAAGGCCACGCTCCGCGCCTCCATTTCGTCGGCCCGGGTCAGCGCGGCGCGGTAGCAGGAGGCCAGCGTCTCGGGCTCGCCCGAGGTGCCGCCGTGCCACACCGGCCCGACGGTGTGGATGATGAATCGTGCCGGCAGGGCGAAGCCGTCGGTGACCACGGCCTGTCCCGGTGAGCACCCGCCGATGGCCCGGCAGGCCGCATGCAGTTGCGCCGCCCCGGCCACCCGGTGGATGGCGCCGTCCACGCCGCCGCCGCCAGCCAGCTGCGCGTTGGCCGCATTG
The DNA here is from genome assembly GCA_963809715.1 of uncultured Acidimicrobiaceae bacterium. Lineage (GTDB taxonomy): Bacteria > Actinomycetota > Acidimicrobiia > Acidimicrobiales > RAAP-2 > Bog-473. The sequence continues at coordinate 204,053 of CAWEKO010000005.1, forward strand.
ACGACCGCGTCCACCTGCTCGGCCGTGATGTCGCCTTGGGCTGCCTCGAGTCGCGGTGGCACGTTGGTCAGATCCTTGCGCACCACCGCACCCCGCCGCGCCGGGACACGGTGCTCAGCCGGTCGTCGTGGTGGAACCCGAGGCGGACGCCGGTACCAACTTGCTGACCGCGGTTGGGTGCGCCGGAACCTTCTGGGCCACGTTCTCGCCCCACTTGGTGAAGGTCACGGTGCCGGCAATGGTCCCCTTGCTCGACGTGCCCGTGGTCTGCTCGATCGGGAGCGGCGGGCCGCTGGCCGCCACCCAGAGCGTCGAGCTGACGCTGTGGCCCGCGTTGTCACTGACCGAGCCGACGACGCCGACGGCCGATTTGCCGTCGATCGTCTTGGTCGCGCCGTAGTGGAAGGGACCGCTCATCTTGAGCTCGCCCGCCACCTGGGAGTCGAGCAGGCCCGCCACCAGCTCGCTGTAGTGCGCGTTGGCGGGGTCGAAGGAGACCCACTTGCCGCCGTACTTCTTGGCCGTCGCAGCCGAGAGGCCCATGACGTTCTTGAGGGCCGTGGGATTGCCCTTCACGTATCCAGTCGACCCGACCGAGACCACGGTCATGTGCTCGAGGGTGGACCCCTCCTTCAGCGTGAGGGTCTGGGTGCCCGACTTCACTCCGGTGTCGCCGGACACGGTGAACGCCACGTTGCCCTGTTTCGCGTGGGAGGCGTAGTGCACGCCCTGGTCGCCGACGGCGTTGATTGCGGCCAGGTACTCGGTCTGGGCGCTGGCCGGGCGGCTCGCGCCCACGGGGGCGGCGGCGAGGCCGACGACGCCGAGCGCGGTGACCGTGGTGGCGGCCGCGGCGCCGACTGCCCGTGCTCGTCCTCGTCCTGGTGTTCCTGTCCGTGTTCGTGTCGGGGCGGTGTTGGAGCTGCGGGTGGCTTGGATCGTGGCCGCTGAATTTCGGGCGTGGTTGAGGCGCGTGAGGCGCATGACCTGGGCTCTCCCTAGGGGATCGTGGGAGGGTGGCGCAGGAATGGCCGCCCGTCCCGTCAGATGCAGCCATTGTCGCACGGCCTGCGGCGCCGGAGGGATCGCCGGGACCTGGTCAGGTCGGGGGGTCAGACGGTATTGGTGTGACCGATGGTGATGCTGGCCTGGGGGGCCTTCGGGCGCACAGGTTCGCCCCAGGATGAGAAGACGATGTGCTCGGCCGCCGTTCTCTGCCCTTGCGCGTTCAGCGAGTCCACCTCGACGGGGAGGTGGCGCCCGTCGGCCCTCACGTAGAGAACGACGGGCACGGACTTGTGGCCGAGCGTCTGCTTGCCCTCGATGGCGTCGACGGCGTGACCGTCGATCGTGCGCGAGTGACCCAACTTCAGAGATCCCTTCAACGCCAGTTCATTGGACAGATCGGTCGAGCGCACGCCCGCCACGATGGCGGAGAAGTCGCTGTTGTCGGTCGAGAACTCGATCCACTGGCCGGCGGCGTCGGTGGCTTCGGCGGCGCTGAAACCGGCGAGCGCCTTGAGCGCGCCGGCGTTGGCCTTGAGAAACGACGTGCCGCCGATGACGTCGATGGTGGCGCTGTTGTTGAGGGCGTTGCCGGTACCCAGGTGAATGAGCTGCGTACCCGAGGCCGGTCCGGCGTCACCCGTCTCGGCCAGGGTCATCTTGGACTGGGTCGAGGAAGAGACGTAGTGGACGTACCACGACTTCGTGGTGGCCAGGGCGTCCTTGTAGAGGGTGTGGGCGTTGAGGTCCGACGCCGTGGCCGACGCCGGCGTCACGAGGAGTGCTGCGGCGGCGGCCCCGATCGTGAGTGCCGCGACCAGGCCGAAGGCGGTCGACCCGACACCGGCGCCGACTCTGACAGGTCGGGCCACCAACCATCTGACCCGCAACGGGCCTCCCCTTTCCACGTCCCCTCGGAGGTGTCAGCTTCGCACGTCGCTGTCGGGGGTCGGGATCGCGTCCTGATGGTCCGCCTGGACCCGCCTGGATGCGCCTGGATCAGCCTGATTCCGCTCGTACCTTTTCGTGGCCGGAGGGACCGTTCTCCGCGGGTCAGCGGTCCGGATGAGGATCCACGTCCTACGAACACATGTTCGTTATGCTGCCCGACAGGCAGCTGCCGAGGCGTCACACCCTCTCCGTAGGGTGGCGCCAGGCCGGTCTGGAACCGGCAGCGGCGCGGCCAGAGGTCGAAAAAGACGAAGCAGACAAGCAGAGAAAGAGCAAAAGAGAGGGAGAAAGATGGCCGAAACGGATCGGGACAAGGCACTCGACGCTGCGCTGGGACAAATCGAGAAGCAGTTCGGCAAAGGCTCCGTCATGCGGATGGGCGACAACCTCGGGATGAACATCGAGTCCATTCCCACCGGCGCCCTCTCGCTCGACCTGGCGCTGGGGATCGGCGGGCTGCCCCGGGGTCGCGTCGTCGAGATCTACGGCCCTGAGTCTTCAGGAAAGTCCACCTTGGCCATGCACGCGGTGTCCGAGGCGCAGCGCAACGGCGGCATCTGCGCCTACATCGACGCCGAACACGCCATGGACCCGGTCTACGCCCGGGCCATCGGGGTCAACGTGGACGACCTGCTGATCTCGCAGCCCGACACGGGTGAGCAGGCGCTCGAGATCGCCGACATGCTGATCCGCTCCGGTGCGCTCGACATCGTGGTGATCGACTCGGTGGCGGCGCTGACGCCGCGGGCCGAGATCGAGGGCGAAATGGGCGACACCCACGTCGGGCTGCAGGCCCGCCTCATGTCGCAGGCCCTGCGCAAGCTGACGGGGACGCTGGCCAAGTCCGACACCATCGCCATCTTCATCAACCAGCTGCGGGAGAAGATCGGCGTCATGTTCGGGTCGCCGGAGACCACGCCCGGTGGTCGGGCCTTGAAGTTCTACTCCTCGATTCGGCTGGACATCCGGCGGATCGAGTCCATCAAGGACGGGACCGACGTGGTCGGCAACCGGACGCGGGTCAAGGTGGTGAAGAACAAGTGCTCGGCCCCCTTCAGGCAGGCCGAGTTCGACATCATGTACGGCAAGGGCATCAGCCGTGAAGGTTCACTGCTCGATGTGGCGATCGAGCTCGGATTCGTCAAGAAGTCCGGGGCCTGGTTCACCTACGAGGGTGAGCAGCTGGGTCAGGGTCGCGAGAACGTCAAGACCTTCTTGTCGGAGAACCCGCAGCTGATGGCCGAGATCGACGATCGGGTGCGTGACTGCCTCACTCCCAAGGAGGTCGACGAGCCGGCCGAGGCGGGTGTGGTCGATCCCGACGACGTGCCCATTTCGATCGACTCATAGGTCTTATCCCGCCTCTCACGGCAACGAAGCCCCCGGAACGGTCACCGAACTCCCTCAGGTGGCCAGGTCCGGGGTGCTTCGCGTCCGGGACCGGGCGCGTCCAGGATCCGGAGCAGAATGGAGCGATGCCATCCTCCCTGACGTGGAAGCGGCGCGTCTACCGGGTCTTCGACCGGGTGGTGCCGACGGTGCCCTTCCGCTACCTGGCGCCGAAGCAATCGGTGCGTATGGCATTCAACGTGATCCTCGACCGTGAACCCGACGCAGCGGGCGGGGCCGAGTACACGGCCAAGTTGGCCGAGGGCGAGCTGTCACGGCACGGCGTAGCCGAGGCGCTGGCCCACTCCGAGGAGTTCCGGCGCCGGGTGCCGATCGGCAACGTGCTGCTCTCGATGCACGTCAGCCGGAGCCAATTCGTGGCCGGATTGCCCCGGGCGGCCCGCATCCTCGACCTGGGCGGCACGCACCAGGGTCTGGCCGACGGCGCGCTCGTCCACCTCGGGTATCCCTATGCCTTCGAACAGCTGGTGGTGGTCGATCTGCCGGTCGAGGAGCGCGACGAGATCTACCAGGGTGGATCGGCGGGTCAGTCCGTCCAGTCGGAGTTGGGACCGGTCGAGTTCGCCTTCCACTCCATGGTCGACCTGAGCCGATACGCCGACGACTCGTTCGACATGGTCTACAGCGGACAGTCGATTGAACACGTGAGCCAGGAAGACGGCGACTCGGTGGTGCGTGAGGCCTATCGAGTCTTGGCCCCGGGCGGTTGGCTCTGCGTGGACACACCGAATGGCCCCGTGTGGCGCCTGCGCTCTGACGTGCCCATGAACCACGACCACAAGATCGAGTACGCCGCGGGGGAGCTCGTCGACAAGCTGACGAAAGCCGGCTTCGAGATTGCCGAGTGCAAGGGCCTCAACTTGATGCGGCGGGGCGTGGCGTCCGGGGTGTTCGATGAGGCGGAGGCCAGCGCGAACCCCGGCGTCTTTGCCGCTGCCGACGAGTGTCTGTTGCTGGCGGTGGTGGCCCGGAAGCCGACCACCGGTCGTGGCGGCCCTACGGCTACGGCTACGGCGTCGTGACGGCCTGGATGGAGTTGGGTACGTACTCGACCCAGGTCTGACCCGGCTGCATCGGGATCACGGCGCCGGTTGCGTCGACGTACTGAGTGGGCGACCCGAGCGTGGTGCGGTGCCAGGTGGCCGGATAAGCCATGCCGTTCCTGTAGATCACGGCGGTCCCGCTGGCGTCGGGGTACAGGTCGGCTTGAACCTCCAGGCCGCCTTGTGAGTTTTCGGCCCAGGGCCCGTGGCTGATCTGGACGTACTGCACGACGACGCTGGCGGCGGCGTTCTGGGCGCCGTTTTGGAGGGTGTCGGGGGTGGTCCCGTTGTAGAAGCGCTGGAAGAGCTGGGAGGTCGGGTTGTACTTCCAGGTGACGTTCGAGGTGCCCGAGAAGTTGATGTTGACGGTCGAGACCGGGGTGCCTCCCGCTGGGACCTCGTTCGAGTACGTGAAGAGTGGTGCCGGCGGCGTGGTCATGGTGGGGTGGGTCCCGTAGACGGCCGGGGTCGAAGTGAAGTCCGCATCGGGGGCAACCTGGCCGGCCGGGTGGATCATGATCGACGGGAGGTTGCCCAGGTCGACGTTGACGATCGGCGAGGAGTTGAGGTTGGCCAGGACGGGGTTGATCCCGCCTACGTGGACCTCGAGCGGTGTCCCGAGTTGGCCCAGAATGCCGATGTCGATGTTGCGAGCCGACCGGACGGGCCCGACCAGGGCGACGTCCTGGCACTGGAAGACCGCGGCGTAGCGGGTGATGCCGCCCTCGACGGGTTCCTCGAAGACGATGTCGGCCTTGTCCATCCCGACTTGGTGTGGTCGGGCAGCGGGGTAGTTGTCGATCTTGACCGCCAGTGCAGGGCGCTGAGGGACCTGGCCATTCGGGGCGGGCGCACCGGTGAGCGGGCAGTTCGGCGGCGGGGTCGTCGTCGTCGGCGGCGAGGTGGTCGTGGTCGGCTTCTTGAGCGGAGCGGCGGCCGTGCGCGCAGGCGACGAGCAGGCACTGAGCAGCAGTCCGGCGAGGCCGATCGCGCCGAGGACGCCTAGGGCGAGCGGTTGGCGCGCCCGGGGGCGGAATTGGTCTGATCTGGTCATCTCTGGGGGTCGATGGTAGGGGGATGGAAGTCGGAAGTGGTGTCACGCATGTGGATTTGGCGTGCCTGGTCATACGTCGGCGAGTCGTTCGGAGTGGCGACAGGGTAGGGCCCGTCGGGCCTCGAGGCCAGGCAGGACGGCAGAGGTGTCTGTGGTTCGGGCAGGTCGGTCGGTTGCGGCCGTGACTCGCCGGCTGCTCAAGCCGAATTTGTCGTGGCCGCTCCGCCGGCGGTGGCCGCGGAGCCGGTGTAGACCTCTGCCCAGTTTCCGGCAGAGCGGCCGTGACTGACCGCCGGACCGAGGCCGAAGCGACCGTAGAGGTTCTCCATGGCCCGGTTGATCTCGTCGGTGACGCCGGGAAACGGGCCGGGCACGACGTTCGGGTAGATGACGCCGGTGGTCGACAGCAGCGAGACGAACGAGGCGGACCCGGCCGAGAACACGCCGCCGCCGTTGCCGGGAGCCGTGTAGTAGGTCATGTCGGACCAGTTCGACTGGCCGGGGACCGGGGAGTGAGCGATGAGGTCGACGTTTTTCGGACCGGGCATGGCGGGAACGAAGCGGTCGTACTCACCGAGGATCGTCGTGGGAAACGCATGGCCGTCCTCCAGGTTGCAGCCGTTCCAGAACCAGGTGGAGCCGTCCGTCACGATGAGGTCGGCTTTGGCCCCGACGGACTGGTACATGGAACCGATCAGATTCGACTCTGGGTTGTTCACCGGAGCCTGGTCCCAGTTGACCGTGGTCAGCGCCGGTTGTTCCGAGGCGATGGGGTCCTCGGTCGCGTCCTTGTAACAGACCTGGAGGCGGTTTGGTCCGACCGACGTCGCCTGTAGTCGGATCTGGCGGTAGCACGCGTTGGCACCGAGAAAGGCGACGTTCACCCCGCCGGCGACGGCGGAAGCAGTGGCGTCGCGCATCGGCTTCGACCAGTACTCGTCGTGTCCCATGCTGAAGAGGCAGCGGTGGTTGGCCAGCAATTGGGGTCGGGCGTGCAAGTCGACGTCGGTCCAATAGGTGACGTCGGCACCGAGCCGCTCGAGCTGGAAGACCAAGGGGAGTTCGTTCCCCACGAAATCGGCCGCTCCCGACGCCCACGTCTGGGGGTAGGGGCGGTCGAAGGAAACGGCACGGGCCCGATTTTCGAAGTTCTGGCCTCCCGTGCCGGTGCGCCCGTAGTACAGGCTGTACTCGCCGTAGAGGTTGTAGGCCTGCCACGTCGTCACGCTGTTCTGCATGACGTAGGCAGCCTTGGACGAGTCGTCCCGCACCGTGAGCGGGACGAACTGCTCTTGGCCGCCGTTGCCGACCAACTTGAGCAGGTAGCAGCCCGGCGGCCATTCCTTGGTGATGCTGATGGTCATGGTGGGCGACCACGGACAGGACACCGTGCCGATTCCCGGAGAGACGACCGGGGGCGGCTGCGCCCGTGCCCGCACCATGTCGCTCTGCCAGACCAGCCGTCCTCCCAGGCCCTGGTAGTAGCCCATTCGGTAGGCCTGGACCTGTACCGCCTGCGCCGTCGTGTTCACGAACAGTGCAACATCGTTGCCGTGGACTGCGCTGACCTGGCTGGCGAAACCCTCGAGCGTGTGGTCGGGCTGGACGTGGGAGCAGACCCAGTTGAGCGTGCCGCGCTTGGCGTTCTCCGCCACGATCCAGGGCGCTGTCGGAATGACGACACCGCTGGCCAGCTTCTTGTTGACCACGGCCGGTGGCGTCTTCTTCTTGCCGGGGCGTTTGGGCTGGGCGGGCAGGCTTCGGGCGGGCGGCTTCTTCGGTTGGACAGCGATGACCATGCCGGCGGCGCCGAAAGCGGAGAATTGGAGGAACTTCCGGCGGTCGAGACGGCCGTCCTCAGGTGGCGATGCATCAGCGGAGGGGAAATTGCCGTCCGGTGGGAGCGGCTGCACGCCAGAAGTTTACCCGGGAGCCGGACACGGGCTCTTGCGCTTGCTCGTCGGGGCGTCGGTCCGGCACTCCCCTACCATTCCGGAGTGACCTGGGTCCGTTCGATCCCTCGCCCGCTCCGACAGCTGCTGTCCCGCTTCGTGCACGCGGCCTGGGAGGCCGCGGGTGAGCTCGGTGCCATCGGTCCTGACGACCCCCGTGGTCGTCGCTTCGGCCGGATGGGCCGAAGTGCGTGCGTGATCTTCCCCCAAGGGGCGATTTACAACGAGCACCTGATTCACATCGGGGACGAGACGATCATCGGCCCCGGAACGAGCCTCACCGCTGGGATGGCCCCGGGGCAGGTCATGCCGACCGACCCGGTGGTCTCCATCGGCAGCCGTTGCCTCATCGGGCGGGGCTCGCACATCGTCGGTCACTGGGAAGTCGTGCTCGGTGACGACATTCAGACGGGGCCTTACGTCTACATCACGGACCAGAACCACAACTATCTCGACCCGGTCGAGCCGATCGGTCGTCAATGGCCGACGGAGGCCGCCGTGCGGATCGGTTCGGGCAGTTGGTTGGGGGCGAATGCGGTGATCCTCCCCGGGGCGCAGATTGGCGAGCACGTCGTCGTTGCCGCCGGCGCCGTGGTGCGCGGCGACATCCCCGACCGCTGCGTCGTGGCCGGGGTGCCGGCGCGCATCGTGCGGCGTTGGGTCGAGGGCCAGGGCTGGGTGGACGAGAAGGACCTGGCCCTGCCATGACGGGATCGCCGCTGGCTTCGACCCTGCCGTTCCTGCTGACGGTGAGCGGCCAGGACGGACCCGGCATCTCAGAGCGACTCTTCGCCGCGTTGGCCGAACGAAAGGTCGCGGTGGAGGACGTGGAACAGGTCCGCGTCCACGGACACCTGTTGTTGTGCGTCGAGGTGTCAGTGCGGACGGACGAGGTCGACGACGTCCGCGTCGCGCTGGCGCGGTGGTTGACCGGATGGGGAGTGCAGGTGTCGATCGACCCGTTGGTCGATGCCGACCAGGGCGGCGATCCCGAGCACCACACCGTCACCGTGTTGGCTCCCGAGATCGATGCCGGGACGCTCGAAGCGGTGACCGGTCGAGTTGCCGCGTGCGGAGGCAACATCGAGCGCATCGTGCGGCTGGCCGCCTACCCGGTGCACAGCTACGAGCTGACCGTGGCCGGCGCCAACCTCGAGCAGCTGCGCCGTACTCTCGCAGCGGAGGCAGCGACCCGTCAGGTCGACGTCGCCGTGCAGGTGGCGGGACTGCATCGGCGGGCCAAGCACCTGATCGTGATGGACGCGGACTCCACCCTGCTCCAGGGCGAGGTCATCGATCTCTTGGCCGAGCGGCGCGGGTGCGGCGAAGAGGTGGCGGCCGTCACGGCGGCGGCCATGGCGGGGGAGCTCGACTTCGAGGACGCCCTCCGGCGCCGGGTGGCTCTGTTGGCCGGTCTGCACCGGGAGGATCTGCTCGCCGTGCGCGAGAGGATCGTGCTGACCCCTGGCGCACGAACGCTGGTGCGCACGCTCAAGCGGTTGGGCTATGAGCTGGCCGTGGTCAGTGGCGGTTTCACCCAGGTCATAGCGCCTCTGGTCGAGAGCATGGGGATCGACCACCTGGCCGCCAACGAGCTGGCGGTCGAGGACGATGTGCTCACCGGCGAGCTGAAGGGCTCCGTGGTGGACCGTGCCGGCAAGGCGGCGGCCCTCGTGCGCTTTGCCGAGGATGCCGGCGTGCCGCTGCCCCGCACCATTGCCGTGGGCGACGGCGCCAACGACATCGACATGCTGGCGGTGGCCGGTCTCGGGATCGCCTTCAATGCCAAGCCGATGGTGCGCGAGGCTGCCGATACCTCGGTGAACGTGCCCTACCTCGATGCGATCCTGTTCCTGCTCGGCATCTCGCGGGGGGACGTCGAGCGGGCCGATCGCCTTGACACGATGGCGACCTCGTGACGGTGCTGGCCCAGGGCGAGCAGGGACGAGTCGCCGACAACCGGGGCAACCGGCCCCTTCTGCGCGGCTGGCTCCACGTCGCTGCCTTCTTGGGCTGGCTGATCGGAGGGCCGTTCCTGGTCGCCGCTGCACCCGATACGGCGGCCACGGTGCTCCTCTCCGTCTACGTGGCGAGCCAGCTGGTGATGTTCGGAACGAGTGCGGCCTTTCATCGGATCCCGTGGTCGGCCTCCGCCTGGCGCCGGATGCGGCGGGCCGATCACAGCGCCATTTTCGTGGGCATTGCCGGCACCACGACGGCGGTGGTCGGTCTGTCGCTGACCGGATGGGCCGAGATCCTGGTCCTGACGCTGGCCTGGGCCGGCGCCGCGGCCGGAGTCACCCTGCGCCAGGCCTGGCTGGATGCACCGCAGTGGGTTGTGGCCATTCCCTACGTGCTCGTGGGTTGGTGTCCCATCGTCGTAGCGCCGCAGCTGGTGCGCGCCCTCGGTGGGGTGGGTTTCGCCATCGTGGTCCTGGCCGGGCTGGTCGACACGGCAGGAGCACTGGTCTATGCCAGCAAGCGCCCTGATCCGTGGCCCCGAGTGTTCGGCTTCCATGAGGTGTTCCACACCTGCACGGTGGTTGGAGCCGCGATGTTCGCCTACGTCGTGGCGTTCATCGCATTGCCCCGCTACTGACTTTCCGGCTGTCGTCGCGCACGGTCTCGTCGGCGGCGACCGTTTATCAGTAATGGGATCAGCTCGGCAACTGGCGACGAGTTCGGCGGTCGATCGTGTCCTGCGCCAGAGTCCTCCATTGGACCTGGCAACAGTGGCTCGGATGACGGGCGAAGAGTTGGCATCACAGCTCGAGGTATGGCATCGACTCCGTGCGATCGCGGACGGAAACATCGTGCAGCTTCTCGGCGAGGTGATGCGCCGAGAAGACTTCAGGTCCGACGGAGCCACGTCACCCGAGGACTGGCAGGTCGAGCGGTTCGGCCTTTCGGTCGCTTCCGCTCGGAACTACAGCCGGGTGGCAGAACGGGCCATGGACCTACCCCATCTGACCAGAGCGTTGAGCACGGGCGATCTCAGCCTCGACAAGATGCGCGCCGTCGTCGGTCTGGCCACGCCCGAGACCGACCGGGAGCTGGCGGCGTGCGCAAGCGATCACACGGTGGCGGAGTTGGGCGAGGTGGCCGGATCGCTCCGACGCGGACCGGACCCGCTGGGCAAGAGAGGGCGATCCGTCGGCTCGACGCGCTTCAACGAGTCGTGCCACACCATGTCGGTGCAGTTCCACGCGGAGGAGTTCGCCGAGGTGCGGACGTGCCGTCGAGGCGCAGGCCAAGGCGTTGCCCAGCGACGGCGAGACGCCCTGGGATCAGAGGCAGTACGACGCCTTCCTCGGACTTTTCCGGGCCGGGGCCTCGGGCCGTTCGGGCCGTGGTGACGGAACGAGCCCTTTCTTTGCGGTCTTCCATGCACCGCTGGCCGCCCTGATCGACGAGACCGGTGACCCCTCCGCACTGGTGGGCGACCTGGAGCGAGGTGGGCTGATCAGTCTCGAGACAGTGCGCCGGCTGACCTGTGACGCCACCTTTGTCATCGCGATCGACGATGACCACGGGCACACCATGTATGAGGGCCGCCAGAGTCGCCTCCCCACTGCAACCCAGCGGCGGGAGATTTGGCGTCGGGACCGTTGTTGCCGGTTCCCCGGCTGTCGCAACGCGGTCTTCACCCAGCCCCACCATCTGGATTGGTGGATTCGGGGTGGCATGACCGACCTGCCGAACCTCGCGCTGCTGTGCAAGTTCCACCATGACTTGGTCCACTCGAAAGGCTGGACCGTTTCGGGTGACGCCAACGCGGAGATCGTGTTCGTGGGGCCGAGCGGTCGGGCCCTGACGTCTCGTCCGTCGCCCCGGTGGACGATGATCGGCGGGGTTGGGCCCGATTCTGAGGAGAGACCGGAGACGAGTCCCTCCAGAGGCCCGCAGGATTCGCCCGATACGTCGTAGTCAGGCGATCGTGCCGTCGTCCCGAAGCCGGCCCAGCTCCTCCGAGCCCAAGCCGAGCTCTGATCCGAGAACCTCATCGGTGTGCTCGCCGATCCATGGCACGCGCGCCTCTGGACCCTCGGCGACCGAGCCGAACTTCACCGGGAGGCCGGGGATCAAGACGGGTTGGTCGACGCCATCTGTGCGGGGGTGTTCCACAAGCATGTGACGGGCCGCAAAATGGGGATCGGCCACGACCTCGTTGTCGGTGGCGACCGGTCCTGCGACCAGCCCGGCGGCGTTGAGGGCGTCGCAGGCCTCGCGCTTGGACTGGGTCGACGCCCATGACTCGAGCGCGGGACGGATCTCGGTCTCGAGATGGTCGAGCCAGCCCTGAGGCGTGGCGAAGCGAACGTCGTCCGCCCACTCGGGCTTGCCGATGGCCTTGGCCAGGTCCGGCCATTGATGGGCCCGCAGTACCTGCAACATGAACCAGCCGTCGCGGGCCCTGAACCCGTGCAGGATGCCCGGCCAGGGTGTGCCCATCGGCATGCCCATGGACCAGAAGTTCGGGACGACGTCGAGCACCGCCACCATGGCGTCGAGCATGGCCACGTCCACCTGCTGTGCCTGTCCGGTGCGGTCGCGTTGGCGCAGCGCGGCCAGCGTTCCGATCACGGCGAAGAGCGCGGTGGCGATGTCGCCCAGACCACCCATAGGCGAGCCGATCGGCGGTTGCCCCTCCGGGCGCTTGAACTCGTAGGCACCGCTCATGGCCTCGACGATGGAGGCAAGGGCGGGCCAGCCGTCGTAGGGCGACACCGTCATATCGCCCACGGGGCGGCCGAACCCCGAGATGGAGAGGTAGACGACCGTGTCGTGCACCGCCGCCACATCGGCGTAGGCAAGGCCGAGTCGCTCCGCCGCTCCGGCCCGGAAATTCTCGGCGACCACGTCGAAGCGGGGGGCCAGGCGCAGCACCAGGTTTCGGCCGGCCGGCTGCTTCAAGTCGATCACGACGGATCGCTTCGAGAGGTTGTTGCGCATGAAGGTGGCGCCGACGCTGCGCCCAGCAGGGTCGGTCATGGTCGGCATGGCGCCGCGACCCAGGTCACCGGTGCCGGGTGCCTCGACCTTCACCACCTCGGCCCCCAGCCGGCCCAGGAGTTGGGTGGCGTAGGGGAGCGCTTGCATCTGCTCGAGGGCCAGCACCCGGATCCCGTCGAGTGGCTTGCCCCAAGGCGCCGCCTCCGGGTTGGCGACGTCGCCCAGCCTCACGTGATGTCGAGGCCGAGCATGGCGATGGCGTTGCCGCGCATGATGCGGTACACGGCCTCGTCACCGAGATGTTGCACCATCTGCTCCGCCACGGCCCGGGTGTCCGGCCACGTCGAATCGGTGTGGGGGTAGTCCGTCTCGAAGGTGATGCGATCCGAGCCGATGACATCGATGGAGTCGAGGCCGTGTTGATCCCGGAAGAAGCAGCCGTAGACCTGTCGGTGGAAGTAGGTCGACGGGGGCTCGAGCACGATGTCCTTCACTCCGCCCCAGGCCCGGTGCTCCCGCCAGACGTCGTCGGCCCGCTCCAGGATGTAGGGCAACCAACCGATCTGGCCCTCCGAGTAGGCCAGCGTCAGCGTGGGGAACCGGATCAGCACGCCGGAGAAGAGGAAGTCGGTGAGCGACGACATGGCGTTGCCGAAGCTGAGCGTCGCCGCGACCGCCACGGGAGCGTCGCCCGAGGTTGCGGGCATCTTGGACGACGAGCCGATGTGCATGCAGACGACGGTTCCGGTCTCCTCGCAGGCAGCGAAGAAGGGGTCCCAGTAGCCGCTGTGGATGCTGGGCAGGCCGAGGTGGGGTGGGATCTCGCTGAAGCAGACGGCGCGGACGCCCCGGGCGGCGTTGCGCCGCACCTCTGCCGCCGCTTTCTCCGCGTCCCACAAGGGGATGATGCACAGCGGGATCAGCTTGCCGCCGCTGTCGCCACACCACTCTTCGCACATGAAGTCGTTGTACGCGACGACGCAGGCTTCGGCGAGCTCCATGTCCTTGGCCTCGAGAAAGGTCTGACCACAAAAGCGCGGGAAGGTCGGGAAGCACAGGCTCGCCTCCACCCAGTTGGCCTCGTTGTCGGCGATCCGGGCCTTGGGTTCGTAGCAGCCGGGACGCATCTCGTCGTAGGTGATGGGCGACATCGTCATGTCGTCGCGGTCGAAGCCGACCGCGGCCACGTGACGCTTGTTGATGTAGACGAGGTCCTCGTAGACCCAGCAATCCGCCTGAGGGCCGTCGGGATCGAAGGACTGGCGATAGGCCCCACCGCCGATGTGTTCCATCTCGCCGATGCCGCGGCGCTCGACTTTGGGCCCGCGGTCCCGGAAACGGGCGGGGAGCCAGGTCTCCCAGAGGTGGGCCGGTTCGACGATGTGGTCGTCGACGCTGATGATCTTCGGGAGTGGAGTGGTGCTGCCGAGCCTTGGGGCGGTGTCGTCGATCAGGTCAGTCATGGTGACTCCAGTGTTGCCGCGAAGGGGACCAAGTGCGCCAACTGGTCCAGCTGAGCCCGGACCTCGGGCAGCGACCCGGCCCGGATGCGCAGGACGACCTCGGTGACCCCCAACCCGGCATAGTGCTCGAGCTTGCTCTCGCTCGCGATGGTGCCGAACGGGACGACGCTCAACGACGCCGGATCACGCCCCGCCTGTTCGGCCAGCGCCCGCAGGCGGGGCAGGGCCTTGCCGATGCCACCGCCGCCGATGGGGAGCCACCCGTCGGCGTACGAAGCGACGGCGGCGAAGACGGACTCCCGGGCGCCCCCGCCGATCAGCGTGCGGACACGGGGTTGCTGGACCGGCTTGGGCCACGACCAGGTTGCTCCGAAGTCCACGAACTCGCCGTGGAACTCGGCTTGCTCGCTCGACCAGATGGCCTCCATCGCCGCCAGATGCTCGCGCACGACGAACCAGCGACGGCCGAAGTCGACGCCGTGATCCTCCGCCTCCGCCCGGTTCCATCCGATCCCCACGCCCAGCGTCACTCGCCCACCCGAGAGATGATCGAGCGTCGCCACCTGTTTGGCCAGGACGATGGGGTCGTGTTGGGCGGCCAGCAGGATGCCTGTGCCGAGTCCGATGCGCTCGGTCACTGCCGCCGCCGTGGCCAAGGCGACGAGCGGGTCCAGACAGCGCTTGTAGTCGTCGAGGCGCACGCCCTCGACCAGGGCCGGCGGCACGTCCTCACGGACGGGCAGGTGCGTGTGCTCGGGCAACCAGAACGAGTCGAATCCGAGCTCCTCGATCGCCGCCGCGAGCGCCGCCGGTGTGACGTCGAGGTCAGTCAGGGCGGCGGTGATGCCGAGGCGCACGGTCAGGGTTGCTTGCCGGCAAAATCGGCCAGGGTGCCCGATTGGGCGGCGCCGCCGAGGAGACGGGCGAACGCGCCTTGCTCGCGGCGATTGGCCTCGAGCACGGCGTCGCGCCGGGCGGCTCGGAGCAGCGACGTGATGGCGCGGGTCGCCGCGTGGGAATGGCCGGCGATACGCGTGGCCAGGGCCACGGTCTCGTCGAGCACCTGGCCCGGTGCGCTCACCTCGAGCGCGAGGCCCAGCTCGACCAGCTCCGGAGCGGAGACCCAGTCGGAGGTCAACAGGACCCGGGCGGCGCGCTGCCAGCCCATGGCGGCGGGGAAGAGCACGCTGCTCGCCGCCTCGAGCGGGACGCCGAGTTCGGCGAAGGGCACCCGGAGGCGGGCGGCCGGGTCAACGAGGACCAGGTCGCAGTGGGCGAGCACGGTGAAGCCGAGCCCGACGGCCACGCCGTTGACCGCGGCGAGGAGCGGAACCGAGATGTCGCAGATGCAGTCGAGCAGGCCCATGAAGCCCTGCCCGGCGCCCTCGACGGCGGTGCCGGTGGCGATGGCGGCCATCTCGGCCAGGTCCTGGCCCGAGGTGAACGCCGTGCCCCGACCGGTCAGGACCACCGCACCGATTGCCTCGTCAGCGTCGGCAGTTCGCAGCGCCTCGGTGACCTCGAGGTACATCGTGGTGTCGAACGCGTTGCGCATCTCGGGCCGGTTGAAGGCGATCAGCCGGACACCGGGAGCGACGTCCTGCGTCTCGATACGGCTCATCGGGTCGTCACTGGTCGGACCCGGCCGCCATGGCCGCCTTGGCCCGCCGGGCGATCACGTTCTCGGCCGTCCGGTTCATCCCCGTCGACTTGGGCCAGCCGACGTAGTGCGTCAGGTGCACGACGACCTCTCGCAGCTGGTCGACCGTCAGCTCGTCGCGCTCGAGGGCGCGGTTGAACTGGATGTCGAGGAGGTCACTCTCGCCCATGGCCGCGAGGACACCGATCGTCATGAGACGGCGGTCACGCACGTCGAGCTCGTCACTCGTCCAGACCGAGCCGAAGAGATGGTCGACGGTCATGGCCACGTACCGTCCCGGAATGGTGTCGGGGTCTACCGAGAACCCGTAGACCTCCTCCATCTTGGCGATGCCCGCCGACCGCACGTCATCGCTCATGCCCGCTCCGCCAGCGCCTTGATCTGCAGGTAGTCCTCGAATCTGGTCACGCCCGTCTCCCTTCCGATGCCCGACTGCTTCTACCCCTCGTAGGGCACGTCGGGGCTCTACCAATGACCTCCGCTGATCCCGATCATCCCGGAGCCCGACCATACCGACCCGGACAATCCGTGGGGCGGGTCGTCGGCGAAGACCACCTCTGGTCGCTCCCGGCTGGTCCCAAGGGGAAAATCAGCTTCGACACTAGATCTGGACAACTGTCCGAACTATAGTCCAGACATATGACCGAGGGTAACGGCGACCGGGCGGGCGCGGCGGCAACGACGACAGCGACAGCGGGGCCACCCGGCGGAGACGTCGGGCGGCCTGACTACTCGGGCGAGTTCGACCCCGGCTTCGACTACGAGGACCTCTCGAAGGAGGCCCTGGTCCGGCTGGTCCGGGAGTACGGGCTCATCGTGCACTTGCTCGACCGCTCGATGTGCGCCGCCATCGGCATGAAGTACGGGGCCGATGCCGTCAAGGAGCTGGCCATCGAGGAGTGGGCGGGGGCCAGCCCCGTCTACGGCGACCGCCTGCGCCGGATCATGAACGTCGAGGGCGACGGGATCTCGGCCATCTTCAAAGTGCTCCAGCTCGACCCCGGCTTTCCCCACCACTACATGGATGTGCACTACGAGCTCGTCGACGAGCGGCACGGCTACTTCGAGCTGGCCTACTGCGGCGCGCTGATGGACGCCGAGCCCTTCGGGGACGCGATGGTGACGAACATGTGCCACCACATCGAGGACGGCACGTTCGACGTGACAGCGCAAGCCGTCAACCCCAAGGCCCACATCCGCCACGTGCACCGGCCACCCCGTGTCCCCACCGACCGGGTCCCGCACTGCCGCTGGGAGGTGGTCATCGAGGACGAGACCGAGACGCTGCCCGAGAAGGACATCACCAAGATCACCAAGATGACGACGGCAGCGACGTTCGCCTTCCCCGACATGAAGGACGGGACGCCGCACATCCCGGCCGGGACGTTGTCAGGGTCCGGCGAATGAGCCTGTTCGAGACGGTCGACGGCGCCGACGACGACCAGCCCGCCCGACGCCATCTGTCCGAGCGCCAGGCCGAAGTCATGGAGCGCCTGGTGGAAGCGGCGGCCGGGGAAGCCGAGGACCGGACGTACGGGGAGATCACGGTGCGGACGATCGCTCGGCGGGCGGGCGTCGCCCCGGCGACCGCGTATACGTACTTCTCGGGCAAGGACCACCTCTTGGCCGAGGTGCTGTGGCGGCGCATGCAGTCGTCGCCCCACCTGGTCGACGTCAACCAGCCGGTGCAGGAGCGGGTGGCCGAGACCGTCCGCACCATGGGCTTCGGTACGTCGGCCACGCCGGCGGTCGCGGTCTGCACCACGGCGCTGCTGGCCGACGGACCCGACGTCAAGCGGGTGCGGTCTCGCATCGGCGCCGAGATCAGTCGTCGCCTGGCCAGTGCCCTCGGCCGGGGCTTCGACCCGGCCGTACGCAACGTCCTGACCGTGACCTACACGGGCGCCCTGCTCGGCGCCGGCATGGGGCACCTGGACTTCGACGCCGTCCCGGCCGTCATGGTCGAGGCCGTCGGGTTGTTGGCCACGACGTCGTGACGACCCTCGCCCCGCTGGTCTACAGCCCCTACGACTACGCCATCCACGAGGACCCGTACCCGACCTACGCCCGCCTGCGGGCCGAGTCGCCCGTCTTCTACAACGAGGAGCTCGACTTCTTCGCCTTCTCGAAGCACGCCGACGTCCTGGCCGCCTTCCGCGACGTCGACCGTTACTCGAACGCCTACGGGGTCACCCTCGACCCGGCCGCCTTCGGGCCCGACGCCCACAAGGCGATGTCGCTCCTGGCCATGGACCCGCCCCGGCACACCCGGATGCGCTCCATCGTCGGGAAGAGCTTCACGCCCCGGCGGGTGGCCGAGATGGAGGTGCGCATCCGGGAGCTGGCGATCCAGCACATCGAGCCCGCCGTCGAGTCACGCTCCTTCGACTTCGTCGCCGATTTCGCCGGCCGCCTGCCCATGGATGTGATCTCAGAGCTCGTCGGCGTCCCCCCGTCGGACCGGGCCGAGATCCGCCGCCTCGCCGATCTGTTGGTGCACCGGGAAGAAGGCATCGACGACGTACCGCCCGAGGGTGTCGAGGCGGCGTTGATCCTGGCCGGCTACTACGCCGACATGGTGGCCGACCGCCGTCACCACGAGCGGGACGACCTGACCTGGTCGCTGCTGCAACAGGAGATCGACGGCGAGCGGTTGACCGACGACGAAGTCATCTCGTTCCTCTTCCTCTTGGTCGTGGCCGGGAACGAGACGACGACCAAACTGCTCTCCAACGCCTGGCTGTGGGGCGCCCGCTGCCCGGCCGAGCGGGCCAAGCCGTTCGCCGACCCCGAGCGGACCGGGCGCGTCGCCGACTGGGTCGAGGAGACACTGCGCTTCGACACCTCGACGCAGATGCTCCTGCGAGTGACGCGCGAGCCCGTGACCGTCCAAGGCGTCGACATGGGGCCGGGCCGTCGGGTCCTCCTCCTCATCGGTTCGGCCAACCGGGACGAGGCGGTCTTCGAGGACCCCGAGCGCTACGACCTCGACCGCGACACGCAGAACCTGATCAGCTTCGGCGGCGGCCGTCATTTCTGCATGGGGGCGGCGCTGGCCCGCATGGAGGCGCGCATCGGCCTGGGCGAGCTGGTTCAGCGGGTGCGCGACTACGACATCGACGAGTCGGGCCTGGTGCGGGTCCACTCCATCAACGTTCGGGGCCTGGCCGCCCTGCCGACCACGGTCGTGCCGCGCTGATGGCGCGCTTCGACGCCCAACCCGCCCGCCGCCCGGCGGTGATCACCGGCGCCTCGTCGGGCATCGGGGCCGAAGCGGCGCGCACGCTGGCCCAGGCGGGACACCCGGTCGTTTTGGGCGCTCGCCGACGAGAGATCTGCGAAGAGCTGGCCGCCCGCATCCGCGACGTTGGCGGGGAGGCGGTCGGCCTCCATCTCGATCTGGCCGACCCTGCGTCGATCACCCAGTTCGCCAAGGAGGCGGAGGACGCCTTCGGACCGGCGGAGGTGCTCGTCTCGAACGCCGCCCGCAACATGCCGGGCTCGGGCCTCGAGACGTTGCCCGAGGACTTCGAGGAGGTGCTCCGGGTCAACGTCGGCGGGGCGCAGCGCCTCGTGCGCGCCTTCGGTGCCGGCATGGTCGAGCGCCGCCGCGGCGACCTCGTCTTCGTGACCTCTGACGTCGTGGCTCATCCCCGCCCCCGCATGTCGGCCTACGTCTCGTCGAAGTGGGGGCTCGAGGGCTTTGTGACCGCCTTGCAGATGGAGCTCGAAGGGACGGGGGTGCGGGCGGTGATCGTGCGGCCCGGTCCGACGCTGACCGGCATGGGCATGGACTGGGACCCCGACGTCACGGGCGAGGTGCTGGCGGAGTGGACCCGCTGGGGCCTGGTCCGGCACTCGGCCTTCCTGCGTCCCGAGGGAGTGGCGCTGGCCATCGCCCACGCGGTGGCCGCTCCACGGGGGACGCACCTCAGCATCGTGGAGGTCCAGCCTGAGGCCCCGGTCGACGACCAGTAGGAAGATGGACGAGGTTGTACCGTGCTCCAGCCGCGACCGCCCGAGGAGCTGAGTGACGCACTCTCGATCCAGGAGGACTGATATGCCCGCGTACCCCCGTGCCGAACTCGAGGAGATGGTCGAGCGCTGGCTCGAGGTCAACCGCCAGAGCGAGGCCGAGCGCGACTGGAACCGCCAGGCCGAGATGTACACCGAGGACGCCACCTACGGCTGGAACGTCGGCCCCAACGACGAGTTCATGGTCGTCGGACGCGAGGAGATCCGCGACGTCGCGCTCGGCCTCGAGATGGCCGGGCTCGAAGGGTGGACGTATCCGTACCAGAAGGTGCTCATCGACGAGCAGCAGGGCGAGGTGCTCGGGCTGTGGAAGCAGGTGGCCAACGCCACCAAGGCCGACGGGTCCAACTACGAGATCGCCGGGCTCGGGGGCAGCTGGTTCCGCTACGGCGGCAACTTCAAGTGGTCCTGGCAGCGGGACTTCTTCGATGTGGGGAACGCCACCGCCACCTTCATGGCGATGATCCGCGACGGCTCGCTGCTGCCCGGCATGCAGCAACGACTCGAACGGGCCATGTCGGGGGAGCGCCTGCCCGGCCACTACCCGCTCGGCGCTGCACCCGTCGGCTTGTGGGAGGTGCCGCCCGGGTCCTGAACGACGTCGACGTTCCAGGTTCGACATCTGACCGTGTGTCTCGCCTCTGGCCGGCGACCGGACCCATCTCCATGGTGGTCAGGGGCTCTCGGCCGGAAGCACCTGTGCGACGATGCTGTCCTTGCGACATCCCGCAGAGTCCGGCTTCTCCGGCTTCGCTCAGGACGACGGCGTCACGTCGGTGCCGGCCACCTGTACGCCGGGGAATCCCTGAGGCCAGACGGTGGCCATCCTCTTCGCGCTCCTGTCCGCGTTCTCCAACGCCACCACGGCGGTGCTCCAGCGCCAGGCCTCGGTGTCACAGTCCGAGGACCAGAAGGGCTGGCGGGGCGCCCTCGACCTGGTACGCGACCCGCGCTGGCTGGTCGGCCTCCTCTTCCTCGGCGGCACCTTCGTGTTCCAGGCCATCGCCCTCTACTTCGGAGGACTGGCCGTCGTGCAGCCTGTGCTGGTCACCGAGCTCATCTTCACCCTGGCCCTGCGTCGCTACTGGCTGCACGACGCCATCCGCTCGAGGACCTGGACCGCCGCGCTGATGATCTGTGTCGGCTTGGCAGCGTTCCTCCTGGCCGCCCAGCCCTCGGAAGGGCATCGGGTCGCGACCGTCTACGACTGGGTGTGGGCGCTTTCCATCCGAGGTGTCGTGATCGTTCTCCTCGTCGTGTTGAGCCGGACGGGCTCGCCGGCCCGTCGCGCCGCCCTTCTCGGTTGTGCCGCCGGACTCGTGTGGGCCATCGACGCCGCGTTCGTGAAGGCAGCCACCGACCTGCTCTCGCAATCGGGCTGGACTGCCTTGCTCGTCCACTGGCAGCTCTATGCGGTGGTGGCCACTGGCGTCCTCGGCACGCTTCTCCTCCAAGCGGCCTTCGCCGCTGGTCCGCTTGCCGCCTCGCAAACCGCAATCCTGATCGTCGATCCGCTGGCGTCCATCGCGCTCGGGATCGAGTTGTTCGGCGAGCGACTGAACACCAGTGCCGCGGCCATCACCGTGTCGGTGATCGGCCTCCTGGTCATGGCGGCCGGCGTCGTGGTGATCAGCGCCTGGGCCCCTCCATTGATGACAGCCCGCAAACGTCCGCCCCCACCGGGCGACATGGCCGGTGTGACGTGACGCCCTGAGGACTCAAACCACCAGCCTGCGCATGAAGTGCGGCCGAGCTCGCGCGCACACAGTTCTGCAAGTGGCCACCATGCATCGCACACGTTGACCCGTGAGCTTGAGCGCGTCAGACCGTAGGGCTCATTCGGATTGCGTATTGGTATGGACCCGTCGTTCCGAGTCGACGTCGCTGGGTCAGCCCATCGATGCCATGCCGACCACCGGTTCGTTGAGCGGCGTGCCGCCCATCGATCCCAGGAATGTCGCGGCGCCGAAGCAGAACACGCCGCCGTCGGAGGCGACGAAGCGGTATCCGAGACCGTCGTCGGTCGCGGCCATGCCGACCACTGGCGCGTTGAGGTCGATGGCACCGGTGGAGCCGAGGAACGGGGCTCCGAAGGAGAACACTCCTCCGTCGGATGCGACCAGCCAGTATCCCGATGTGGCGTGGTCGACGGCGATGCCCACGACCGGCTTGTTGAGTGGGATTGCTCCCATCGAGCCTTGGAAGGCGGCGTCGCCGAAGGTGAACACCCCGCCGTCAGAAGCGACGAGGTAGTAGCCCCCGTTGTCGGGGGTGACCCCGATGCCGACGACCGGCTTGTTGAGCGCCTGACCTCCCATCGAGCCTTGGAAGGCGGCGTCGCCGAAGGTGAACACCCCGCCGTCGGCGGCGACGAGGTAGTAGCCCCCGTCATCGGGGGTCGCGGCAATGCCGACGATGGGCGCGTTCGAGGATGCCCACCCATGGAGCCGAAGAAGGGCGCCCCAAAGGAGAAGATCCCGCCGTCGCGTGCGCCCAGCCAGTAGCCGCCGGTGGTGGTGGCGGCCATGCCGACGATGGGCGCGTTCAGCGGCTGCCCACCCATGGAGCCGTGGAAGGCGGCGGCACCGAAGGCGAAGATCCCGCCGTCTCTGGCACCGAGCCAGTAGCCCGTCGACCCGGTGCTGGGCGGAGTGCCGATTGTGATCGTCAACGCCCGGGTGGCGGTGACGCCTTTGGAGTCGGTGACCTCAACGGTGAACGAAAAGGTGCCCTCTTGGGTGGGGGTGCCGCTGATGGTCCCGGTCGAAGACAGGGTCAAGCCGGGCGGGAGTGATCCCGACGCCAGCGACCAGCTGTAGGGCGGAGTCCCCTCGACCGCGCTCAGAGTCGTCGAGTAGGGGGTGCCGATAGTGCCGTTGGGTTCGGTGGTGCTGGTCACACAGAGCGTTTGCGGCGGCACGCCAACCAAGTCGGTCTTCCAGCCGCTGAAGGTGTTGCAGGTCACCGTGGCCGTCGACCCGGAATGCACCTCCACTCCGGAGCCGAAACTGTCGGGTACGTCGGGGGCGGTCCGGCCGATCTGGTTGAGGGTGATGTTCGCGCCGGTGCTATCGGAGGTGACGAGAACCCCGACGTCGGTCCCGGCGCCCGTGGTCGTGTCGCCCGTCAAGGTGACGTTGGGCGCACCGAACAAGAGCACAGCCGTGCTTTTGTGGAGGGCACTGCCGAAGCCGCTGCCGAAGATGGTGCTACCGGCGGTCGTGCCCGTGGCACCGGTTGTGTACACCAGTCCGTTCTGGGCGATGATCGTCGGCAGGGACGCTGGGGGGCCAACGGTGGTAGCCGAGACGTTCATGGTCACCCCCGCCGCCTGGATCCCGGCCTTCTGGTAGCCGCTGACCGTGGTGCCGGTGATCGTCAGGGTCTGACCAGCCAATCCGCTGGCCACGATCCCCCGCCCAACTTGACACGAGCTGTTATCCGTGATCCCCGTGACCGTGACGTTGGTCACCGAGCCGCCCGCATCGCTGAAGGAAATGCCGTTCAAAATCGCCCTACAAGGGGTGGAGCTCACGAACCCGGCGCCCATGATCTTCAGGTTCTCGACCTTCATCGACGTCGCACCGCCAGCGTTCGCCACTACTGAACCGTTGAAAGATCCAGGGGTTGTGTCATGCGCTGAGATGGTGTGGCCGGCGCCATTGAGGGTGACCCCGTTCGGAACTGTGAGCGGCACCGTCGTGACACAGTCGCCGCTCAAGGTGATGACGCCCGCCACCGGGGCCGGCAACGCGCAGGTGGGCAGAACGGCGCCCGCCGGCTCGACAGCGCCGGTGAGGACGATCGGTACAACACTGGCGAGCAGAACGAACGCTGCGCACACGACCGAAACACGAAAGCGCCCCATGTTGTCCCCCGTTTCCCTTGACCCCGCGATACACCGCCGGGGTATCTCTGAGTGTCAAGAAAGTAGCAGGGTGGGTCAGACCATCACCGTTCCCGAGGTGCAGCACGACGGGTTCCGCTGCGTTACGGGCCAGACGTCTGTGTGTGGCGGGCGGGCAGGGGTGGAAAATATGCGTGTGAGCTGGGCTTGTGTCCGTAGGCGATACCGGATCGAACCGATGTCACCACAAGTGCATCGGTAAGCTGCCCACCCCGGGATGCAGCGCGACCGGAGGAGGTGGGGTGGAGGAGATCGAGAACCAGTCCACTGTTGATGCCCTGATCGGCGAGCGACGGACCAAGCGCGACGCCTTGCGTTCGCTGGGCATCGATCCCTATCCCATGCGATTCGACCGCACTGACACGGCGGCCGAACTGCACGAGCGGTACGCCGAGATGGCACCCGACGTCCGCACCGGCGCGCATGTCGAGGTGGCCGGGCGCGTCGGAAGCATCCGGGGGCACGGGAAGCTCGTGTTCGTCACCCTGGTCGACGTGAGTGGGAGCATCCAGCTCTTGATGAGCGCCTCCGAGCTCGATCCGGCGGCGATGGAGGTGCGCGACCGCCTGGACCTCGGGGACTGGCTCGGCGCGTCGGGCGAGGTGGTGACGAGCCGGCGGGGCGAGCTTTCCGTCGACGTCACGGTCCTCACGCCGTTGGCAAAGGCGCTGCGCCCGCTGCCCGACAAGTGGCACGGGCTGAACGACGACGACACGCGCTACCGCCAGCGCGAGGTGGACCTGCTGGCCAACGCCGATTCGCGGCGGGTGTTCGATGTTCGTTTCAAGACGCTGGCGTCATTGCGCGAGTCCATGTCGGGCGAGGGCTTCGTCGAGGTGGAGACACCCATTCTCCAAAGCCTGGCCGGGGGCGCCATCGCCCGACCCTTTCTCACGCACTCCAACGCGCTCGATATCGACTTGAGCCTGCGCATCGCCCCCGAGCTGTTCCTCAAGCGCCTCGTGGTGGGCGGCTACGAGCGCGTCTTCGAGATCGCTCGTAACTTCCGGAACGAGGGCATCGATACCCGTCACAGCCCGGAGTTCACGTCGCTCGAGGCGTACCGCGCCCTCGGCGACGTGTCCGACGGCATGGACCTCACGGAGAAGGTCGTCGTCGCCGCGGCCATGGCCGCGGCCGGTCGACTCACCTTCACGGTGGCGGACCGCAACATCGATCTCACCCCACCCTGGCCGCGGGTCGAGCTGCTGGACCTCTTGGAAGAGGCCGTCGGCCAGCGGGTCCATCCGAGCGAGCCGGTGGAGAAGGTCCGAGTGGTCTGCGAGGCGCACGACGTGGCCTTCCTCGACACCTGGGGATCGGGCAAGTTGATCTTCGAGCTGTACGACCATCTCCTCCAGAGCGCTGCGCTCGATCCAGTGTTCATCTGCGGCTTCCCGGTCGAGGTCAGTCCACTGGCCCGTCACCGGCCCGACGACCCCACCATGGCCGACCGCTTCGAGCTGGTGATCGACGCCAAGGAGCTGGCCAACGGATACAGCGAGCTCAACGTGCCTGAGGAGCAGGAGCAGCGCTTCGCGGCCGAGGCCGCCGCGGCGGCCGCGGGCGATCTCGAGGCCCACCCGGCCGATCGGGCCTTCGTCCGCGCGCTCGAGTACGGCCTGCCTCCGACATCGGGCATCGGCATCGGCGTCGACCGCCTCGTGATGCTGCTGGCCGAAGTCACCTCCATTCGCGATGTCATCCTCTTCCCGATGCTGCGACCCGAGTCGACGGACTGACGGAGGCGGCGACGAGGGCGGACGGGACAACCCCGCGAAAATGCGGACGAGGCGGTCGGTCAGGATGTCGTGAAGCGGTAGCTGCCGCTGCCCACCGAGAGCACGGCCAACCCGTTGTCGGTCGAGACCACGGTGACGCCGGTCGCCTTGGACGCGGCAACGCCGCCCTCTCGCACCCCAGCCGGGTCCGAGGAGGGCAACTGCACCATGGCGGAGGCGTTGGTGGGGACGGCCAAGGTGAGCGCCATGCCCGAGCCGCGCCGTCGCCACGACACCGACGCTGTCCCGGCCGGGGTGGGCAGCGAACCCGTGGCCCGCGCCAGTCCCGAGGTCGGGGGAGCGACCGAGAGGCGGACGGTGCCGTCCGGTCCCGGTTCGAGATGGGCCACCCCGAGGAGCGTCTCCTGCATCGAAACCAGCGCCGAGGAGCCCCATCCGTGAGACATGGAGTCGCCGACGAGGTCGCTCGGTCGCCAGACCTCCCAGGTGAACGTGCCGCCGGCCGCCACGACGTGGGCCCAGCCCGGGATGGAGGCGTCGGTCAGCGTGTGCACCACCGAGTCGGGTCGGCCGGCGGCCGCGAGTCCCCGCAGAAGCTCGAGCCCGTGGTTCGGCTCGACCGAGATGCCCAGCCCGGCCACGTACGCCGCGACGTGGGCCACGTCCGCCGTCGGGACCACGCCGTAGGCCAGCGCCAGCGCGTTGGCCTCCTGGGAGGCGTGCCCACTCTGGCCACCCGAGGCGTCGACACCGTCGACATAGACGCCGTCGGATCGGCGCAGCGTCGCATTGACGGCGGCGGTCAGTTGGGCCGCCCGGGACTGCCACACGGCACTGCCTGCGGCATCGCTCGCAAGGGTGGCCAGCTGGGCCACCCGGTTGAAGGCGTTGACGGCGAGCACGTTGCTCGCCGTGTCGGCCGCCACCGTCAGGTCGTAGCCGTAGACGGGGTCGCCGTTGCTGGTGTCGCCCAAGCCGTAGAGGAGACCGTTGTTCTGCCGGGCCGACCACAACCAGGCGGCCACCTTGGCCACCGACGGGGAGAGCCCGACCGCCGTCGCCCGGTCGCCCGTGCCCGTGTAGTAGCGCCAGAGCCACTCGACGTAGCGGGCGCTGAAGGTGGCGAACGAGCGCGCCCCGTCGCCGTTCGGGTACACCGCGTTGGTGCGCCCGTCGGGCCAGTAGCGGGCCTGGCCGCGCGCCACGTCGCGCAGGCCCTGCCAGGTGAGGTTCTGGTCGCCGTAGCAGCGCATGATCGCCTCGGACTCGTTGGAGGCGTCCCAGGTGAACTGGCCCTTCTCCCGCGTCGGCGTGTCCACGAACTGTTCCTGGCTGCAAGACAGACATGAGCGGGCGTTGAGGCGCCACACCGCGTCGAGCATGCGGTTCCCCGTCGAGAAGGTAGCCATCGGCACCGCCGGCATCGCGGTGTGCCGGGCCAGGGCGGCCACCTGCCCACGGCCAAGACCCTGACCGGCGCCGTCGATCTGCAGATAGCGAAAGCCGAGATACGTGAAGGCTTCGAAGGTTTGTGCGCCGTCGCGCATGATGTAGGTGAAGGACAAGTTCGTGCCCTGGGTGCCGTGCAGCGTGGAGACCTGGCCGTCGGGATCGAGCAGATAGCCCACCCGCAGGGCGACGGTCTGCCCCGGGGTGCCCGAGGCGAACTCGACCCGGGGGCGGGCGGCGTAGACGGCGCCGAAGTCGGCCACGATCGAGCCGTTGGGCAACGAGTGCAGGCGCACCGGCAGCACCGGCGTCTCCTCGATGTCGGTGCGTTGCGCGTAGGTGTGGGTGAACGGCGCCGAGCCGGCCGGCCCGATCACCGTCGCCGGCGACCAGTCGCTGTCGTCGAAGTCTTGACTCGACCAACCCTCGGGGTAGGCCCGCCCGTCGATCCACTCGACGAAGTCGCCGCCGTCGCCGTTGCGTTGGGGGGTCGGGAGCCACTCAGCCGGGTGTTCCCGCCACGTGCTGTCGGTCCCGTAGAGGACGTGGCGCCCATCTTGGTACCAGAGCGACACCTGGAGGAGGAGACCGGGCGCCGAGTCCGGGCGCCCCTGGCCCGCTCCGTACCAACGGTGCAGGACGCCGAGGGCGTTGGGGTTGCCCGGGCGCAGGGCGCGGGTGAGGTCGACGGCCCGGACGTACTGCTCGTCGGGATAGGAGAAGCTCGGCCAGGCGTCGACGGCGACCCCGTTGACGAAGAAGCGGTAGGTGTGGGCGGCGGAGACGTAGGCGGTGGCGCGCTGGATCGCGCCGCCACCGGGTGGGGTGATCACCTTGCGCAGGTACGTGACGCGGTCCGCCTCGGTGGAGGCGCCTGCCGGTCGGAGCCACGATGCCGCCGGCCAATCGCCGCCGCCGGTGCCGGTGCCGGCGTCACGGAGACCGGTGACGAACGCGGCGGGACGCGAGGCGGGGCCCCACGCTCCGGCGTCCGCCCTGGCCCGCACGGTCCAGCTGTAGGACGCGTCGGCGGCCAGCGCCGGGCCGGCATAGAGGACGAACGCCTGCCGGGCGGAGTCGATGGTGCCGCTGTCCCAGACGGCGTCGGCATGGCCCGGATCGGTACGCCGGACCCTGATCTGGTAGGCGGATTGGGTGACATTGCGGCCCGGGGAATCGAGGGTCCAGGCGAACGAGCAGTCGTCGGGGTCGACGCCCACGGGTGTGACAGAACCGTTGACGGTGAGGTTGTCGGTGCGTGGGGAAGTACCCGACGCCGCCGTTTCGACGAGGTGGGCGGTGGCGGCGGACGACGTCTCCGTTGGGCCTGCCGCCCCGGCTGTGTCGACCGCATCGGCCAGCACGGCCCCGGCGGCCACCCCACCCGACGAAGCCAGGAAGCGGCGGCGGCTGATCGGGCTCACGACGTCGGGCCGCCGATGACCCGCACGTTGTCCAGGCTGGCGTCGCTGACGTAGAGGGACCCCGACCCCGACACCGCCACGCCGACCGGCGTCCCCACCCGGGACACCACCCACTTCGTCGCGTCGCCCAGGCCGGCCGAACTGGAGGCCGGCACGGCGCCGACGGCGGTGTTGAGGCTGTCCGCCACCATGTGCCGGCCCACCAGCGTGCCGGTCGTCTCCGGGACGACCCGCACTGCGTGCATGAACCCGTCGCTGACGAAGAGCGCGCCGGTGGGCCCGACCGCCACGGCCCGGGGGTCGTTGAGCTCGGCCGTCTCGCCGGTCGCCGACAGCCCGTCCGCGAGATACGGCCCGTAGCCCCCCGTCCCACCGACGACCACGCCGATGTCGCCCGCCCCGACCGACGTCCCCCAGTACGTTCCCCCGGCGGCGGAGGCCAACAGCACCGACTGGTCGCCGCCGTCGGCGACGAGGAGGTCGGCGGGCCCATCGAGCGCGACCGCCACCGGGTTCGAAAGCTCGGCGCCCGCGAGCGGGCCGCCCTGCCCGGCCGACCCGCACACGCCCGTGCCGGCCACCGTGGTCAGCTCCCCGGCCGTCACGGGGCGGCCCAGCACGGTGCCGTCGTGAGCCGGCAGGACGCGGACCCGGCAGTTGGCCGTGTCGGCAATGAAGAGGTCGCCGGCTGCGTCCACCGTCACCCCGGTCGGCTGGTCGAGCTCACTCGCCGGACCGGCCAGCCCGTCGCCGTTGAAGCCGGCCGTCCCGGTACCGGCCACCGTGACCAGCGGCGGCGGCGTGGCCCGGCGGCCGCCCCGACCACGTATCTCCTGCACCCGCTGGGCCGTGGCCTCGGCGATATAGACGTCCCCGCTCGAGGCGACCGCCAAGCCGGTCGGGTGACCGAGCGAGTGGGTGCCGGTGCACGAGCCGCCGGCCAGGACGGTGGGGTGGCCGGCCCGGACCGGGAGTCCGTCGATGACGCCGCTCCGGGCGGGCAGGACCAGGACCCGGCAGTGATCCGTGTCGGCGACGAAGAGGTCGCCGGCCGCATTCAAGGCGAGACCGCCGGGGGACTCGAGGGTCTGGGGACCGAGCAGCGTCCGCACTCGGGGCGACGACGCACCCATCGGTCGCCGTCGCCGTCGTCGTCTCGCCGAGGACGACCGCCGCCAGCAGCGCCGTCCCGCCGAGCACCAGGACGAGGGAGCGCCGCATCCGTTCATCATGCCGGTTGCGGCGGCGTCAGACCCGAGAGCCGCGCCATAGTGGGCGGCGCAGCGCAGACACGACGTACGGACCACGAACGAAACGGAGACCAGCTGTGGCAGCATCCGAAGAAGCCCTCTCGGCGAAGAACGTGACCTACACCGGCTACGAAGGGGCCGAGATCAACGCCTACCAGGCGCTCCCCGCCGGCGACGGCCCCTTCCCCGGGGTCTTGGTGATCCACCACCTCCCCGGTTGGGACTCGGGCACCAAAGAAATCGCCCGCCGCTTCGCCGCCAACGGGTACAACGCCCTCTGCCCCAATCTCTACGCACGCCAGGGACTCGATGTCGACCCCGACGACGCCGCGGCCGCCACCCGTGAGGCCGGCGGCATCCCCGACGAGCAGTTCGTGGGTGATGCGAAGGCGTCCATCGAGGCGCTGCGCGCCCTCCCGACCTCGAACGGCAAGGTCGGCTGCATCGGCTACTGCTCGGGCGGCCGTCACTCGTTCCTGACCGCGATCAGCCTGCCGGTCGACGCGGCGGTCGACTGCTACGGCGCCTTCGTCACGGGCACCGTCCCCGACGGCTTCCCGCTCAGGGTCACCGCGTTGGTCGACCGCACGCCGGAGCTCAAGAGCCCCCTCCTCGGCCTGTTCGGCAACGACGACCAGTTCCCCAGCCGCGAGCAGGTCGACGAGCTCGAGGCGGCGTTGAAAGCGGCCGGCAAGGAGTACGAGTTCCACCGCTACGACGGCGCCGGCCATGCGTTCTTCAGCGTCGAGCGCACGGCGTACCGGCCCGAGGCCGCCGTCGACGGTTGGCAACGCATCTTCGAGTTCTACGGCAAGCACCTGGGGGCCTGACCATGTGCTCCTACCTCACCGTCAACACCGAGATCGCCGGCAGCGCGAAGGGTGCCCAGGGCTGGTTCAGCGTCAGGTCGGCCAACGTCTACTTCGACCACCCCTTCCACGCGCCCTTCGACCACACGCTCAACATCGACTTCGCCGACCCGTCCCGAGGACCGGGCGCCGCGGGTCGCCGTCGAGTTGAGCGCCGAGTCGGCCCGCCGCTTGATCGCCAGCATCGAGGAAGCCTTGGCAGCCGCAGGGGCCGCCGCCTCGTGACCAGCCCGACCGCTCCGGCGGCCGGCGTCCACCTGCCCTGGGCCCGGGTGCCGGCGGCGGTCCAGGCCTGGGCGGGGCGCTTCGGCGCCGGGCCGTGTGCCGTGCGCGACATGGTCGGGGGCTTCTCGCCCGGGGCCACCAGCATTCTGGAGTGGCCCGGCCGGTCCGTCTTCGTCAAGGCGGTCGGCAGCGAGCTCAACCTCGACTCCCCGGGGATGCACCGGCGCGAGATCGTGATCTCGTCTGCGCTGCCGCGATCGGCCCGCTTCCCCCGGCTGCTCGACACCTACGACGACGGGACCTGGGTGGCGCTGGCCTTCGAGGTGGTGGCCGGGCGACCGCCCCGTCATCCCTGGGACGCCGACGAGCTGGGCCGGGTGGTCGCCGCGCTGGCGGCCGTGCACGACGAGCTCACCCCCTCACCCGTGACGACGTTGGAGCCGCTGGCCGACGCTGTGCGCTCCCTCTTCGGTGGCTGGTCCGAGCTGGCCGGGGCAGGGTCGCCGGCGGGTCTCGACCCGTGGGCCCGGGACCATCTCGACCGGCTGGCCGAGCTCGAGGCCCCGTGGGGGGCCGCCTGCGCCGGCTCGACCCTCGTCCACGGCGACGTCCGCTCCGACAACCTGCTGCTTTCCGACGACGGCGTGGTGTTCGTGGACTGGCCCCAGGCCGGCGTGGGGAACCCGGCTTTCGACCTCGTCGCATGGGCCCCCTCGGTCGTACTCGAGGGCGGCCCGACGCCCGAATCGCTGTTGGCCCTCTACGAAGGGTCCGGGCGGTTCGACCCCGACACCCTCACGGTGTTGCTGGCGGCCGTCACCGGCTTCTTCGTGTCGCGCTCACTCCGGCCGGCTCCGCCGGGGCTCCCCACTCTGCGCCCGTTCCAGGCGGCACAGGGCGAGGTCGCCCTGGCCTGGTTGGCGCGCCGCACGGGATGGTGAGCGCCCGGCGCCGGGGCCCGAGGCCGTTAGGTTCGGGTCATGCGCTTCGGACTGCAGATCCCCAATTTCGCCGAGGGCGACACGCCGACCGCCCTGTTCGATGACGTGGTCGAGCGGGCGACCGCGGCCGAGGAAACCGGCTACGACTCGGTCTGGGTCATGGACCACTTCTACCAACTGCCCCCGATGGGTGGGCCGACCGCGCCCATGCTCGACTCGTACACCCTGCTCGGCGCGCTGGCCGCCCGGACCTCGAGGGTACGGCTGGGCACCATGGTCACCGGCGTCACCTACCGCAACCCCGCCCACCTGGCCAAGATCGTCACGACGCTCGATGTGATCAGCGGCGGTCGGGCGATCCTGGGCATCGGCGCGGCCTGGTACGACGTCGAGCACGAGGGTTTGGGCTTCGCCTTTCCACCGGCGGGGGAGCGGCTGGACCGACTGGAGGAGGCGCTGGTGATCTGTCGGGCCATGTTCTCCGAGGAGGCGCCGACGTTCGACGGCCGTTACTACCGGATCCACCAGGCCGAGAACGTGCCCCGGCCCGTCCAGCCCGGTGGGCCGACCATCCTGGTCGGGGGAGGCGGCGAGAAGCGGACGCTGCATCTGGTGGCCCGTTACGCAGACATGTGCAACCTCTTCGGCGACGCGCCGGAGATCGCCCACAAGGTCGACGTCCTGCGCCGGCATTGCCAGTCGTTGGGCCGTGACCCTTCCGAAGTCACGGTGAGCCGGCTCAGTACCCTCGTCCTCACGGCGAGCGACGAGGAGACGGAGGCGACCAGGGACTTCCTGCGCCAGGCGACGGGGCAGGACCCGTCGGGGTCCGACATCGGGACGCCGGACCAGCTGGTCGCCCGGGTCGAGGAGCTGGCCGCCGCCGGCGTTCAATACTTCGTGTTCAACATGCCGACGGGAACGCCGGCCACGGTGCGCCAGGTGGGCGAGTTGATGGTGGGGACGTTCGGCGGCTGAGCTGGCCGGCCCGTCGGGTCAGCGCCCGTTGGCCGGCGGCGGCGTCACTGCCGCCTTGAGCTCGAGCAGGTTGGCCTCGAGCTCGGCTGCCCGGCCGCGGCGGGCGGCGTCTGCGGCGGCCAGCTGCTCGCCCGTCGGGTGTCCGCCGCCCGTGCGCATCAGGTGATCCGCCTCGATGGCGAACGCCAGTCCGCGCAGACTTTCCGCGCTGCGTGCGGCCATGTTGCGCCCGAGGTCGTCGGGGGCGGAGCTCGCCGCCCGCTCCAGGCCGTCGACGGCCTCCTCCACCTGGACGCCGACGCTGGCTCTGCGCTGGGCGTCGTCGTTCTCGGTCTGCGACAGGATCAGATCCCGAGCCAGTTCTGCCGCCACCAGGGCCGGGCGCACCGAGCGCTGCCAGTCGGTTTCACGACCGTGTCGCCTGGACCGGCCGATCAGCACCGCGACGAGCACGGCGGCGAGCAGGAGGACGATCGCCAGGATGATCCAGCCCCACGGCGTCGACGATGACGAAGCGGTGGCCTCCGTGGTGGTGGTCGTCGTCGACTCGTGGGTGGTGGTTGTGGTCGGACGCGTCCTCGGTGTGGTGGAGGGTGGCACGGTGGTGGTTGCGATCGTCGACTCGGTGGTGGGTGGCGTCGACGTGGACGTGGTCGTGGACTCGGTCGTCGAGGTGGTCTCTCCCTGGGCCCAGGCGGTGCCCGCCCCGGTATCCAACAGGATCGGTGCCGAGGCCAGGACCAACAGGAGTGCAGCCGCCGCTCGACGGCGGCCCTTCGTCGTCATGCCCTCAGGCTAACGACGCGACCGGCCCCGGGCAGGGACGCTCGCCCGAGTCGCAAACGCGGACAGGCGATACCCTCGCTCCGACGACGAAGGGAAGGCCGTCCATGCAACTTGACATCCACGTACCGCGGTTCACCTGGCCCGGGGGGCCCGCGGCGATGGCACCGACGTTCACCTCCTTGGCTCAGACGTCCGAGGCCATCGGCGTGCGCACCCTGTCGGTGATGGACCATTGGTTCCAGATGGAGATGATGTGGCCGGCCGATGAGCCGATGCTCGAGGGGTACACCACACTGTCCTTCGCTGCGGCCAAGACGGAGCGGTTGCGCTTCCGCATGCTGGTGGGCGGGGTGACCTACCGCCATCCCGGATTGCTGGCCAAGACCATCACCACCCTCGACGTCCTCTCGGGCGGACGGGCCGAGCTGGGCCTCGGTGCCGCCTGGTACGAGCGGGAGCACCTCGGACTCGGCGTTCCCTTTCCGCCCCTGACCGAGCGCTATGAGCGGCTCGAGGAAACCTTGCAGATCTGCTTGCAGATGTGGAGCGACGACGATGGCCCCTTCGAGGGCAAGCATTACCGGTTGGCGGAGACCCTGTGCGTGCCCAAGCCGGTGAGCTCTCCCCGGCCGCGCGTGCTCATTGGCGGCGGAGGAGAACGCAAGACGCTGCGCCTCGTCGCCATGTACGCCGATGCGTGCAACATCATCGGTGACGCGGACACGGTGGCTCACAAGGTCGAGGTACTTCGCCGTCACTGTCAGGACGTGGGTCGGGATCCGGCTGAGATCGAGGTGACGGCGCTCACGATGGTCTCTGAGGACGCTGATGCCGACGCCATCCTCCATGACGCGGAGGCTCTGTCGGCGGCCGGCGTGGCGGCCGTCGTCATTCGCTCCACCGGGCCGGATCCGGCGCGCTGGCTCGAGGAGACCTGGGGACCGATCGTGCCGCGGTTGGCGGACATTGGCTGATTTGACGGGTCCAGCGGAGTCTCCGACTCTGGAAACGGTCCGTGTCGACTCCCGATCGTGATCGGGTCTCGACAACAATGGCTTGCCTGCGTCGGATGGATGCAGGAGGAGGAACAGCGTTCATGGTGACGTCACGGAGAGCCACTGACGCCGAAGTCGAAACGTGGCGTAGGGACGGCTGGGTCCTGTTGGAGGGGCTCGTCGGTGCCGATGAGATCGACGCGTTGACGAAGGACCTCGGAGGCCTCTTCCCTGCGGCTGAGGACTTGGCGGCCGACCCCGAAGCCGTCACGGAACAATGGCTGGGCCGTCCGGTCAAGGCCGAGGAAGTATTCGTCTGGCCCGACGAGGGACCGGGTTTCCGTCCCGACCAGCAGCGGTGGGCGGCGTCCTTTCCTTTTCCCGGTACGGGGGCGTTGAACCGCATTTGCGTGCATCCGTCCATCGTGGATTTCGCCGAGCGCGCGCTCGACAACACGGACATCCGGCTCTATCAGGCGCATGCCAGCGCCAAGTACGCAGGAGTGACCAACTACGAGCAGCCGATGCACATCGACCGCAACCACTCCTGGCTCCCTCCGGGTTCCGAGTCTCCGTGGTGGAATCTGGAGGGATTCCTGTACCTGACCGACGTCACCGAGAACGACAACCCCACCCGCCTGGTCACCGTGGGTGAGACGGACCACCTGGATTCCCCGTACGGCGTGGTCATGCCGAACATGGATCCTGGTGTCTACGCCGCGGAACGACAGGCGGCCGGTGTCAGGGGTTCGTACCTGGCCTACCGGTCGGATTGTTGGCACCGCGGCGCGCCGTTCGGGTCGGGTGCGGGGGCTCGGATCGTATTGGCCGTCGCGTTCAAGAACACACGTACCGAGTGGATCGGGTACGACACTCAGCAGTCTCGCTCGACCGGACTCGAGTGGACGCAGTTTGCCGAAGGCTCGACGCCGCGCCAGTTGGAGCTCTTCGGCTGGCCCCCACCGGGGCACCCGGTGTGGAGCGAGACGTTGCTCAATCAGACGGCGCAGCGTTATCCAGGTCTGGATCTCGGTCCGTGGCGAGAGGCACTCGTCCGCCCTGAGGGATGACGTGCTCTCACCGGCCGCTCGGCGGCAACGTTGCTGGTTGCTGTTGTCGGCTAGGAGTCGGACTCGAGTGCGAGAAACAAGAGGCTTCCTTCTCCCGCAAAGCCCAGGCGCCGGTAGAACGGAAAGGACGGAGGACTCGGATGAACGGACAGATAGTCCAAGCCCATCCCTCGGGCCTTGTCGATGAGCGTGCCGATCAGAAGACTTCCCAGGCCGCTGTTCCGAAGCTCGGCCATGACATACACACTCTGGATGT
Organism: uncultured Acidimicrobiaceae bacterium; assembly: GCA_963809715.1. Taxonomy (GTDB): domain Bacteria; phylum Actinomycetota; class Acidimicrobiia; order Acidimicrobiales; family RAAP-2; genus Bog-473. The sequence continues at coordinate 239,471 of CAWEKO010000005.1, forward strand.
TCCCAGCAAGTCTCGTCCACCGTTCCGGCCCGGGGATTCGTTCGATGATGACCAGCCAGGCCATTCCGACCGCTGAGCCGTCCAACTCGACCATGAAGGGCAGATGCGTCCGGCGGTGTTCGGCCATCCAGTCTCCGAAATCTACGGGGAACCGATCAGGGTCTCCCGTTTTGCCTCGTTCCGCCACCCGCCAAATCCATCGCAACCGCGCCAGCTCGTGGGCATCGCGGAGGTCGGCTAGGCGAGCCGAAGCAATTCTTTGGGGATCGGAGCCCACGCACGACAATGTACGGCTCGCCCGGCCACTGACAGGACCTGTTCGTCAGCCCGTCCTGGCAAACCGCGACGAAGTTTCGATCCGCTGCGTGCGGCAGCGGCGCAACATCAGCGCCGACTCCGTCAATTGGGGACTGCTCTTGGCTCGGCCGGCGGTGTGCTCTGTTGTTTCCGACCGAAATTCTCCTGCGTTACTGTGCAGCCCTGGGCCGCTAGCTCATCCGGAAGAGCAGGGGACTTTTAATCCCAAGGTGCCGGGATCGAGACCCGGGCGGCCCACCAAAGGACCTGGTCAGCGGGGGATTCGGCGGGACGGTTCCCTTGCGTCGACTCCGGTCCCGACTATTGGCGCGATTTCCCGAATTGCGTGGGATTTCGGTGACGATCGTACGCTTGTTCAGGCTGTCAGCCCGATGGCTCTTGGCCGCTGTAACGGGCCCTCCTGAAGTGCCGGCTGCCAACCGGACGTGGCAGCTCTACCAGAGCTAGCCCGCAGGCGCCTACGTGCCTGCGCTAACGGTGTCGGCTCGGCGTCACGGCCGTCTTAGCCATAACGGCAAAGAAGTCGCGTGTCCACACGACGACGTACTGATCCGCTGGCCGGTTCTGCCCCGGAATTTGTGTTGCCAAAGGAGCTCCCATGGCGCTCGCCGCGTCAAGCTCTACCCATTCCGGATTGATGTTGAGTTGCATCGCGTTCACCGCACCCACACTCATCAACGCGTCTGACAGGTCTTGAGGAGTATTGACATGCCGCCCGCATAGATGATGTTGCCGAGTGCGTCCTCGCCGACTGCGCTGCGGGCAACGACTCTGGAGCTGTTGACCGTCCCCCCCCAGGCCGACGGGTCGCCCTCAGTGGGATTGGATACCCCGTTGGTGATAAGTGCTGCCGTACGTTCTCCACTGGTTCATCCGCAGTGGGCAGCTGGCTGCCCCCAGACGCCGATGTGGGCCGAACGTCGGAGTCGATGACGAAGCTGGCGATGCCGTTGACCAGAGGGTAGAGCACCGCCACCTGAACTCCGAAGCCACCTTCGGCCTGCGTTCATCTTGAACCCGTCGTTGAAGGCGCCCAGGCGATCGAACCAATATCGGGGACGGATCACTAACCCGCGCCCATGGCCCGGTCCAGATGTGAAGAGAAGAAGTCGACGACCATCTGGGTGATGGCATCGGGCCCGGGCTCTGCACCCGGTTCGTTGAGCTCATGAGCGCCGCCCTTGACGATGACGAGCGCGGCCCGGACGCCAGCGGCGAGCAGCGCGGCGTAGAGCTCCTCGGACTGTTGGGGGTAGACGATGGTGTCCTCGTCGCCGTGAATGATGAGGAACGGGGGGTCGCCACTCGACACGTAGTGCACCGGGCTCGCTTCGAGCAGCGCCTGAGGCAGCTCGTCGGCTGGGACGGGTCCGAGGAGGCCGATGAAGGTCTCCCTCACGTACCCGCTGGCCCCTTCGATGCTCATGGTGGCGAGGTTCGACGGGCCCGACAGGTCGACGACGGCCTCGACCGCGCTCGACTCACTCTCATAAGGGCCCTTATCCCACCCCGCTTCCGAGGCGCCGGTGCCGAGCATCGCGACCAGGTGCCCACCGGCACTGTGGCCCCATGCTCCGATCCGGTCGGGGTCGATATGGAGATTGGAAGCATAGGCTCGCAGGTAGCGCACGGCGCACATGACGTCTTCGATCTGGGCCGGCCAGTAGTGGTCGGGACCGAGCCGATAGTTCACGTTGGCCACCACGAAACCGTCCGCGGTCAGCGCGGGACCGATCTGGTCGATGATGAAGCCGCCGGTGTCGTGGTCTCCGCTAACCCAGCTGCCGCCATGCACGTAGACGGCGACCGGTTCCTTTCCGTTGAAATGCTCCGGAGCGCTGATGCGGGCGGTCTGGTCGTTGCAGTATCGGACGGTGATGGTCTTTCCGGCCTCGAGTTGAGGCGGTGCCTCCGAGCCGGTCGGTGCCGCCACCGGCGGGGTCGATGCGCACGATGCCAGGAGCGCCGCCGCGCACCCGAGCGCGGCGGGCAGCGTCCAGTGGCGCCGGGGCCCTAGGAGTGCCAATCGAAGGCGCACTGCTGGAGACTAGTGCTGGCCAAATGGCGGTCGAAGACCTCGACAGGTGTCACCCCCGCACTACCTCTGGGGATTGGTCATTCTCAGCATCCTTTCATTCTCGCAGTGCCGGGCCATTGCGCAGCGGTTTCACATGAGCTGTAACCGAAACTTGTGGATGCATGAACCTGATTGGAGGCGCGGCGTCCCTTCCTCTTTGACCAAATCGAAGAAACGGTAGCGGTGGAATGCCGGCGAGGAAGGAACGCCAATGTTGACAGCCGTGTTGATCAGTCCGCCGGCGTCGGAGCTGTCGAGCACGCTCGACACCCGCTGGCCGAAAGGGCGCGGCAGATGATGACGGAATCACAATACGGGAGATTCAGACACGGAGTCAGCCTAAGGCTACGGTCCGGCCGGCCTCATTCCGTCGCGCCGGCAGCCGAGGATCTTCCCCGGACACGCGGTCTTTGTCAGTGGGCGGCGTATCTCACCGCGATGTCCTCAAAGGCCTCGACGTCACCGCAGTGGGGAGATGAACCGTGGACCTACGGCGAGAGCGAGGACGATACGCATTTCCCATTGCCGTGGTTGGATCGAGCCGCGGCTATGTGTTCTTCCGCAGACTGAGTCTCTTCGGGCTCTGTTCGCCCCAGACGCCCGGACGCCCGGACGCCCGGACGCATGGTCGGGCAAGTCGACACCAATCGACTCGACTATCGCGTGTTCGTTAGGCCGAACGCCTCGACGTGGTGCGGCGCTTCTCTCCCGTCGGTGCCGGCAGCCGGCGCCGGTGGCACTGTGGGAACTCGCGCTTTGGTGGGATCCTTACGGACCGGATCAGGCGACACTGCCCGAGCACTTGCGCCGCAAAGACGTGCTGGGCTCGGTGATCCAGACCCAGATCGACACCACTACCTGCCGTGCGGAGTCCAGGTCGGGCGCGACGCAAGCCGGAATCATCACAACGGAAGGGCGCCCGTCCCAACAACTGTGTTGCACTCCGTCGCACGCGGTTTCAGCCCGTCGCGGGCAACGCAGCTGATTCTGGCTCGCACCGGCCGTTTTGAGACGAGTTGCAACGGGCAGCATCACGTTGCGACGTCTTGACCTGGACTTTTAATCCCAAGGTGCCGGGATCGAGACCCGGGCGGCCCACCAACTCAGAGTCCATTTTCTGGACTCAGAAACCGCTGTGATAGGGCAGTGTCGCGTGGGTGACACCGGCAATGTCGTGGCGCCGACAGAAGTCCAGACAGGGACGCTCATGCTGGTCATATGAGCGATCAATGGGTCGCCGAAGAGCCAAAGGAGCCAGCGATGGCTACACGGGTCGTGAGTGGGAACCGCCTCGTCTTTCTGGACGAACCGATGAAAGGCCAGATCGTGGATCTCCACGACGGAAGTGTGCTTCTCGGAAGTACTACCAATTGTGACGTCATCGTGAGCAGCAACCGGGTAAGCAGACGACATGCCCTCATCACCAACCTCGATGGGCAGACATACCTCGAGGACCTCAGGTCCTCGAACGGCACCACGGCCAACGGCCGGCCATGCACGGGCCGAACGGAACTGCATGACGGGGACACGATCAGATTTGCAGACGTGGCAGTCCGCTACGAGGTGGCGGCGGGACTAGGACCTGCGACACAAACCGGGCGGGTTGCTCAACGTGCAATCAGTTCTCCTCCGCAAGGGGTGAAGTACGACGTTGGTTATCAAGAAGCAGCGGCAATCCACAATGTCGGGCGCGACCAATACCTGATCGAGCAACGCGACAGTTTCGCCAGGGACATCGCTTCCACTAAGTCGAAGGCCCGCTTTGCTATCTGGACAGGGGCCGTGCTGGCAGTGGCAGGTGTCGTTGTCATTGGGATCGGTTTCTATCGCTACTCCAACGCTCTCACCAGTTTCGACCAGAACACGACCGACGTTCAGGCCAATTCGGTGGGTCGCTCCTATTTCCATTTTTTCTTAAGCGGCGGTGCGATAGAGCTGGCGGGGATAGTTCTCATCATCGTGGGTGTCGTGTTGCATGTCGTTGCGGCGTCCCGCAGGAAGCAGCTCCGCGCTAATCCGGCCTGGGCCAATCTGCCCACCAGTTCAAGGCGCACTCGATGACGTTCAACATCGGCAGCCAGTCCGGTGGCGTGATCAACAACGTCGGTGGTGATCAGATCGTGTCGGGGTCACTATCGGGCATTAGCCACGTGACGCTGGCACAGGCCCGTGACGCGGCCCAATGGCTTCAATCATTGCTTGGATCCGCGGACCTGCCGCCACCAATCCGACAGGAACTGGACGGGGCTCTCGCAGAGGTGAACCGGGAGCTCGCGTTGCCGCAGCCCGATCAAACTCTGGTTGCGCACAGGCTGACGCGAATCGTCCAGCGCGTCGTCAGTGCCGGTTCACTCGTCGGTTCAACCAAGGAGATTGTCGGGAGCCTCACCACTCTCGCCCAGTGGCTGGGTCCAGCTGGCGCACACCTTCTCGGCCTCCTCTCAAGCATTGCGTAGGGTGTCTTTCCTGTGCCGTACTCGCCCTGAAGTGGATCCAGATCCTCGGCGCGATCCACGTCGAAGCCGCGGGATAGCCAGCACGCTGCCCGTGACACAGCCGTGCATCCTCTCTTGCTCGAACAGGCTCTCTTGGGCTGAGTTCCCAGTGGGTAGTGGGCACCGAATTGACCGATCATCCACCAAACGAATCCTCACAACGGACCGACGCGGGTCCCAACAACCGTGTTGCACTGCGTCTCACCCTGTTTCAGTCTGTCGCCCGCACCCACGCTGATTCTCGCTCGCACCTGCGGTTTTGAACCTGAAGAAAGAGGAAGACTCATGCTGCAACGTCTTGACCTGGACTTATAATTCAAGGTGCCGGGATCGAGACCCGGGCGGCCCACCACAAAGAACCAGCTCAGCCACTGGCTGGATTGAAAACCCTGTTCAAGAGGGCGAAGAAAACACAGGCAGCCCGCGAACGAGCGGCGGGGACGTTTAGGAATCTCTTGGAATCTACTGACGAGAATTGGATGCGCGGGTCGCCACACCTTGGATCAATGGACTGCTCTGACCTAGGAAGAAAGGTGTGAGGGCAAACTACGTGGACGACCCAAAGTCATATTCCTAAACCGTGATGCGCAGCGCGGAGTTCTACTCTGCCTGGCGAGCGGATACCGCGCTCAGCGCGGAAGTAGTTCCGGATGGCCTTCGGACGTTGACTTGGTCGTGTCGTAGACGGCGAAACCTGTGTCACGAAGTCGTATGATCAGCAGCCCATGGCGTTTGGCCGCGTTGTCGACAGCGGCGACAAGACTCGAGCGTCGTGGGACGTAGTCATCCCAAACGACCATCCCTCCTGGCGCAACCATTCTCAGTGCGTTCTCGGTGTCGGGGATTACGCAATCCGCCTCATGGCCTCCATCCACGATGACCAGATCTATCTGGTGGTAGTAGGGGCTGAAGTCGAACTCCCGACTGTCGCCGTAGAGCTGGGTGATCCGGTCAGCCTCCGCTGTACCCCCGAAGCGTGACGCTGCCCTCGCATGCGCCCGACCCAAGGCGAGTTTTTTGTCCGCGAGCTCCTCTTGCGGCAGATCGAGGGTATAGATCTGTGCTTCGGGAACGACACGGGCAAGGAAGAGGCTGGTTGCACCGTCGAATGTGCCGATCTCGAATATCTTCTGCGGCCGCCGCACCTGGGCGATTGCGCCCAGGTAATACAGCTCGATCGGATCCATGTTCCACTTCGAGTACTGCACATCGCCCATCGGTACGACCTGGTTCCCGGCCTCCGGGTACATCTTAAAGAAAGGAACCAGGGCGGCCTTCGGTGCGGCGTCGAATCTCAACCCGGACATGACCAATTCCTGCACGAAGGCCTTGTGGCGCAGGTTTCGTGCGAGCGAACCCAAGGCCTGGCGCCAAGATTGGGCGTCCACCGTCGGCACGATAGTCGTGGCAGCGTGGAGCCGCGGGCCCGTCCAGGCTGCCCAGCTCGCCGACACCAAGTATCTGCCGTTCCCCCCAAAACCGGCTCGGAGAATCGATGCTTTACCTTGGCTGTTCCGAAGGAGTAGTTGGGAGCTTCGTTCCCACTGCCGCGGATCGGTGCGCCAGTCCGGATGTCCCGTGCTGGCCAAAACCTCGCGATTTGCTACTGAACTGCATGGATTGAGCGACACGGGGACTGAGTGAACGGACTCAGCACCCGACTCCAGCAGGAAGTTTGGACGCAACTGCGCACCCAAGACGATCAGACCCCAACTTCTAATCCCAAGGTGCCGGGATCGAGAGCCGGGCGGCCCACCGGAGATCCAGCTCAGCGGGTACGGATTGGACTGAACCTCCACCGTGTGGACTTCGGTCCCGACAATTGGCAGAGAGCCACCTTTAGTCATCGCTGCTCCGGCCTTCGAGCTCTAGAGTGCGGGAGCGATTGAAACGCGTGGAGCCTAGACAATCGCTTTGACCTGACCGCGTGATCGTGATGGTGATCACGTTCCGGGTTGTCGGTCCCTGACCATATCGTAGGAGCATCGCGGTCCCGACGAAGCCCTGGCTGATAGGCGAGCGGACGCTTCTCGACCAGAACGTGAGCGTTGGTCATTGCAACGAAGCCTGCGGTCGGCAACGATCTGAGTCGTGGACCACGGAGCACCGGCAAGCAGCGGGAAACCTCTCCAGCTCATCCTCGCTCGAGAGCTGGCGTCGAATCTGGCGACGCCGATGTTCCTCCTCGACGCGCGAGGAGTGCTCGTTTTCTACAACGATGCCGCGGCGCTGCTCATCGGAAGGGCATTCGGCGAGATCGGTGAGATACCGGCCGAGGAGTTCGGCGCTGTGTTGCAACTAAGGACCCCGGACGACAAGCCGCTTCGTCGGCGGGATACGCCCGCCGGGATCGCCTTCTTCGAACGTCGCCCCGCCCATCGGACGCTCGCCGCGACCGGCTACGACGGCGTGCAGCGTCTTGTACACGCAACGGCATATCCGTTGTTCGGCTCGACCGCCGAGATGCACGGCGTCGTCTCGGTGTTCTGGGAAGTGGACGACCAGGAAGACGACGCCTGATGCAGGCGCGCGTGTGGGGATGCCGCGGCTCTGTCGCTGCGCCAGGCCCGGATACCGTCAAGTACGGCGGCAACACGTCGTGCGTTGAGGTGCGGCTTTCGAGCGGAGAGGTCCTCGTGCTCGACGCCGGCACCGGGATACGGCCACTCGGCGTCCAATTGCAAGCGGCTCCATGTCCTGAGCTGCATATCCTGCTTAGCCATCTTCATCTTGACCACTTGCAGGGCCTTGGGTTCTTCCGGCCGCTGTTTGATCCCAACGTCCAAATTCACATCTGGGGTCCGCCGTCTCCGGTTCAACCACTTTCCGAGCGGATTGCGATGTATCTCTCTCCTCCGCTGTTCCCCGTCCACCTCAATGATGTTCCCGCCCATCTGACGTTTCACAACGCGCCCGAAGAAGCCTTTTCCATCGGCTCGGCAACGATACGGTCGGGCAAGGTGCAGCACCAAGGTCCGACCGTCGGCTACCGGATCGAGGAGAACGGACACGCGTTGGTTTACCTCCCGGATCACGAGCCCTCACTCGGCACTCAGCTGCGCTCCATCGCCCCGGAGTGGATGAGTGGTTTTGACATCGCGCGCGATGCCGATGTCTTGTTGCACGACGCTCAATATCGCGACCATGAGTACGGTGCGCACGTCGGCTGGGGACATTCAGGGCTGGCGGACGCAATGGAGTTTGCCGACAAAGCAGGAGCTCGGAACCTGGTGTTGTTCCACCACGACCCCTACCACACCGACAACGAGCTCGAAGAGCTCATAACCGAGGCTCGTAAGATCTGGCCATCGGCGGAAAACCGGGTTTGCCTGGCGAACGAGGGCATGACGATCACTTTCGACAGTGAAGGAGTTCGGCTCGTCGCCCGGTGAGTACCGCGAGCGACGCGCGTTGAACTGGGACGTCTGGCGTTCGCACTTGAGATACCGACGAGCCGGCCCAGCGGCTGTGTGGCGTTTCTCAGTCCGGCCGGCAGTTCCGCTACGGCGACTGGATCCGCGGACTTAAACCCCTCCAGGATGAATCCGTTGGTTCAACCGCAATTTACGGAGTGCGGTGTCGCGGCAGGAGCCACTGTCTCTCTGCCGCCCGTGGTAATGAAGCAGACCACGTCGAGCTTCGGCGCTTCAACTGGTCTGTGCACTGCGAGGCGGCGAGGCGGCAGCGTTGGCGAGAAGATTGATGGTTGACCGGCACCCCGCTGGATTCGACCTCAGCCAGGTCCCGGTACCCCACAGAGATTGGCCAGTACCTGACCAGCGGCATGCACTGGAAGGGCCCATGTCTGCAAGCCGACGATGCCGTCGGCTTGGATGCCGCCGGACTGCTGCGCCCCCGTGACCGCGCTGGCTGTTTTGGGGCCGTAGATCCCATCTACGGCCAAGACCGGGTTCGAGCTTGGGGCGAAGCCGCCTCGTCCCTCGTTGAGCGCAGTCTGAAGTTTCTGGACCACGCCTCCCTGAGATCCCTGAGACAGGGTTGGTGGCTCCGGACCATCTCCCCCCAGCGCGGCCCAGGTGTTCGGTCCAACAATGCCGTCCACCGACAGCCCTGATTGGCTCTGAAATTGCTCGACCGCAGACTTGGTCACCGGACCGAAGATGCCATCGATCTGGTTGTCACTGAGTGTCCGACGGACGAGAAGGTATTGGGCCCATTCGACGGTGGCTCCACTGGCGCCCTCGGAAATGGTTGGAGGAGTAGGCATGGCGAATCCAATCGGCTTGGTTTGTGGTGTGGTGTTCAATGAGCGGGTGGGGCAGGGCGGCGTTCGAATGTCTGCAATCACCTCCGCCCTGTCAGAGGTCCGACTCGCCATCACCGAACCGAAAGCGACGCATCGTGAGCGGCCCTCCAGTTACATTCCTTGGAGGGCGCCCCGCACCTCCGAGGTCGGATGGTAGGCCTGCCGCTAGCCGGAGTCAATAAGGAGCGAATAGAACACGCACACGTCACTTCGAATGTGTCGGTTTCGAATGAGCGCCAAACTGACACAAGACAAAGGCGTTCTTCGTTTTCGTTTTCGATCTAAGCCTCGATCCACCGCCACGCAGCGCGGTCCGGGTTGGAGGAGGGGGGATGGCAAGAGTGTCCTGCGGCGCTACATCGAACTCATTGCATGGAGTTCTGCGCGGCATCGGTGGCGACCGCCTTCCCGAGGCGCCTACAGGCCGAGGCGGACTTGTTTGCGAGTCTGAAGAGCAGCGCCTGGCATTCATCGGCAAATTGATGAGTCTTGTCTACGACCGATTTGCCTCGGAGACAACGATGCCATGTAGATCTCAGGCCCATACTGCAGGTGAACTCAGCCCGCAGTCGCCCGGCGATTGTTAGAGCTGGCCCCTCTTCACCACTCCGACGCCACACGAGCAACCCGGGCGCTCTCTGAAAGACACCATTCACGCCAAGGCGGACCACCCGCTCGAGCTGGCGGCTTCGTTGAACCTGTGTCCCTTGCCGGCCTTTGATCGAGAGCCATCGGTGAAATCATCGAACGTCCTCTGGCGATGGTCCCAACAACCGTGTTGCACCGTGTCTCACCTCGTTTCAGCCCGTCACCATCGCGTTGAAGTTTTCGCTTTGCATCAGCCATTGTTGGGACCTGATGCAACAGGAAGTGTCGGGTTGCAATGCCTTGACCGGACTGTTAGTCCCAAGGTGCCGGGATCGAGACCCGAGCGGCCCACCAGTTCAGAGTCCACTTTCAGACTCGGAGAGTGCTGTGATCGCGCAGTGTCGCGTCGGTGACGCCGGGAATGTCGTGGCGCCGACAGACGTCCAGACGGAGACGTTCATGCTGGTCATATGAGCGATCAAGTGGTCGCCGAAAGAGGGAGCCGACGATGCAGCTCAACAACGCCAGAGTGGGCATGACGGCACTGCAAACGGCCGACCCTCTGATCGAAATCGGAGACGACATCCCTTGTTTGGGTTCCGGTCTAACTGCCGTTTTTGACAAATGCGTGCTTACCTTGAGATCCATGAACAACGGGGCGGCACTCGCGATACTGCTCGTTCCCCCTTTGTTGTTGAAATCGACCGAGGCGAAGTCCGACCCTCCGTTCATGAATTTCGCGTCGAATGTATCGATGACCGCTTTGACGATAACTGGGCGACGATCGTTGCCCAAGACCCTTCCCCACCCGAGCAACCGCGCTACACCCTTTTCGTGAAGGTGATTCGGGGAGTTCAAAAACCCTACGGGCAACGAGTTGCGACTGAGAATGATTTCTTCGGGACAGAAACCATCACCACTGAGGTCAAAGTAGCTTCACGCCCTGGACTCGGAGGAACAGCATGAATTTCTGGCTCGTATGGCTAGTAGTCCTGACAGCCTCAGCGTTGTTGGGCTTTGTCGGCTATCACTTCACTGTACGCACGCTTCGGATCGTCGCGTTCACCCTGGCGTTCGCCGTGGTTGTGCTCGTGACCCGATATGGCGTGGCCCACCACCTACCTTCCGCCCCCTCCGACCTCGTGAACTCATTCACACGAGGTTTCGGTGACCTCAGCGTCGCCTTCTTCGGGCTGTCGGGTCACCATTCAACCGCCAGCCGATTCGGATGGCTCATCATATGTGGCGTCCTCATCTTCGGGTACCGGGAACTCGAGGTTTGGGCGATGCATTGCCAGCCTCCCACCGTCGATACCTCAACCCTCAAAATGAGAGCCGCGCAGGCGGGTGGCACGACCGGTGAATCCTCGCTCAATCTGCAGCGCCATGACGACCTCATCCACGAACTCAAGTTCCGGCTACCTGCAGTCGAGGTGCGAGCCCCCGCCATCCTTCCCGGGGGCACCAGGGCGAATGGGCTTGCGTCAATCGCCGAGCATTCCGGAGTCGCCCTCAGCGGTCTTGCCGGTGCAATCGTCGAGTTTTTGGGGATGGTGTGGCCGAACCCACGCCGGTACCAGGTTCATGTCTGGATTGAGCCCCAAGGAGAGAAGAAAGCAAGTCCTTGCACGCGAGTGACGGTCGACCTCGAAGACCGTCGGACCGGTGGAACAATCGCCACGCAAACGTTGTCGGCGCCGTCTTTCGAGGATGCTGCCGAAGTGGTTGCCGGTTATGTTGCTTGGAGCATCTTCAAAGACGATCCGACAACGCCATCCTGGTGTTATGGCGCTGTCGACGGCGAGGACATCGCTGCCCTGCTCCTTACCAGGGAGCAGCGAGTCGACCTGTCATCGGGGTGCAAGCTCGAGAGTGTACGGCGCGAGCAAATTAGAACTCTGGAAACGCATCGGTTGGAGTCTGGCGTCTCGAGATACGAACTCGCCCAGCTTTGCGATCTTAAAGAAGACCATGTGAAGGCGCTATGGCTTCACGCCAAAAACCGCGAGCAGTATCCTCGGTTCTTCCGCGGCCGTTACCGGCTCGCCATGTCTCTCGAAATGGTCGCTCGTCGGAACTTCTCAGATTTGGGATCGCACCCTCTTGAGGTTGAGAAGCTGTGTGAGACCCTATGCATCCTTGACAGTTGTGGGGCAACCGCACAGCCCATCCCCGACCGTTGGACGGTCACCGAGGACTCTGTCAAGAAAGGAGAGGCCCACGATCTAACAGTGGACCTCCTGAGGGTGGCCCAGAAGGAACTACGGGAAATCCGAAAGCAATTGGTGCCTTGGAGGGTGCTCTGGGCCTCACTCCGCCACCGAGATGAGCGGGCGATATGGATCCATTTCCTCGGGCTGACCGAACGACAGCGCTTTCATGATGGGGCGCGGGTGGCTGAACTGTATATAACCGTTCGTAGCGGCATTCAGGAGGGCGAAAAGTCCAATACGAAAAGAGCCCTTCGCATTGTGGCCGCGGTGGCAGGTAAGACGCCTGTTGAGATCAAGTCCCTCCTCCAACAGAGCGGAATCTGTATCGACGTCGATCCAGCCCGAAGATGGAAACTGAACGAACATGTATCGAGTACGCGCTGGCTTCCCAGGCAATGTCGGACACCGTCCTGGCAGGCGGCATATAACACGGCATGCCTGTTTGGCGTCGCCTTTGAGCGCTGTACCGAGGAGGAGGATAAGAAGGAGATCGCCAGACTGGCGGTGGTCAGCCTGAAGCGAGCCATTACTAATCAAAACTCCGAGATGCAGCGGCCGTCGGACTGGATCAAGATTGATCCAGCTTTCGCTGATTTGAGGACTTCGTCTGAGTTCACGAGGTTCCTCAAAGCGCAGACGAAGATGGACCACCCGCCGGTCGCTCGTGGGCGCGTGAACCGACGGAGCGGTACTCTGCGGTCGGTGGCTTCGACGCACAAGCGGTCCGCTACGCAGCCAGGCAAACTTACTGAGACCGACATGGACATTCCTGAAGGTGTTTTGGGCGGGCTCAACCAGTCAGCGCAAGAAGCTCGGCGAGCTTCTCCGATGGTTTCATGAATTCGAGCATCTCGCGTGGACGGTTGTTGAAGCTTTGTGCCAAGCGGTCGAAATCCCCCCCTGCAGTGCACGCTTAGGTCGGTCCCCTTGGGCATGTACTGACGCAACAGCCCGTTCGTGTTCTCGTTGGACCCCCGCTGCCAAGGACTGTGCGGATCGAAGGAGTAGACGCTGACTCCGGTATCGACGCTGAACCGGTGATGGCTCGACAGCCCGCTGCCCTGGTCCTAGGTGATCGAGCGCAACAACTCCGCCGCCAGGCTGGCGCCAAGGAGTTAAACGGTTACTTCGCAAGCAACAAGCTTTCCCCGCAATATCGCCTCATGTTCGGACCGAAGGCGGATCAAGCCTGCAGACTTGAGTCACCGCTTCGTGATCAGGTGGAGGGTCTTCATTACGGCATGATTCCAATCGGCCTGGGTGCACGGGGGGCGCTGTTGCGGCCTTCGGCCACAGTCAGGCCGGCGAGCAGTGCATTCCGAAGTTCTCGGGGGTCGATCACATCGTCGTAGGCGAGCCGAGCACCGGCGTTCACCGACGCTTGGGATTGTTCGGCGGCAATCCGAGCTCGCTCTTCGGGGTCAGCGATAGCGCTCGCTTCAGATGCCGCTGGAAGCGCGCCGAGGGTGATCGAAGGGAAGGCGAGCGACATCGTCTGGCCGTCAAATGGGTTCATGGCCATGACCGTCGACCCGAAGCCGAACGCCTTGCGCAGCGTGACGTGCAGCTTCGGTACCTGCAGTCGATGCTGCATGGCGAACATCCGTGCAGCGTGCCGCAGTATTCCTTGCTTCTCAGCCAGGGTGCCGGCCAGTACCCCGGGGTTGTCGGCGAGGAAGATGCAGGGCACCCCGAACGCACCGATGACGTCGAGGAAGTGGGCCGCCTTGTCCGCCGCCGCGCTGTCGATCGTGCCCGCGAGCACGCCGGGGTTGTTGGCAACGATGGCGACGCTCCGGCCGCCGAGGTGGGCGAGCGCGCAGACAACGGAGGCGCCATAGGTCGGCTGCACCTCAAGCACCTCGCCGTCGTCGACCAACCGTGTGAGGATCGGTTGGATCTGGTACGGCCGGCGGGGGTCGGGAGGAATCAGCCCGAGGATGTCGAGTACCCGCTCACCGGTATCCGGGCCGCTACGTCGGGGCGGAGGTTCCCAGGCGTTCAAGGGGAAGTGATGGAGATAGCGGCGGGCAAGGGCGATGGCGGCGAGGTCGTCGGTCACGACGTTGTGAACCACGCCGGATGTCCGCACGGAGACTTCGGGTCCTCCGAGTACTTCCTTTGTCACGTCCTCACCGGTGGCGGAGCGCACCAGCGGGGGGCCAGCGGCGAATATCGACGCGGATTCGGTCATGACGACAAAGTCGCACAACGGCGCTGTGAGCGCGCCGTGTCCGGCCGAGGCTCCAAGGACGAGGCACACCATGGGCACGGTGCCGGACAATTCCGCAAGGCCCATGAGATCACCCGGGCGGCGCCCCATAGGCGAGTCGGTGACCCTGTGACCGGCTCCTTCGAGCATCATCACCAAGGGCACCCGTTCTTGCGCGGCCAGCTGGCACAAGCGGTACCGCTTGTCGGAAGCGGCGCTGCCGATCGAGCCGCCGAGCACAGTGACGTCTTCGGCTCCAGCCAGCGTTGGGCGACCGTCGATGCGGCCTGAACCGGCTACGAGGGCGTCCCCGGGCACCGCCGGATTCTCTGTGGTCCCGACGAGGTTGCCGATCTCGAAAAACGAACCGGGATCGAAGAGCTCGGCCAGGCGCTCTCGCGCATTGAGGCGGCCCCGCTCGTGCTGTCGGACGAGCCGTTCCGAGCCGCCCATCTCGTAGCTCTGCTGCTTGCGGCGCTCGATCTCCTCCAACGCAGGGCCCCACCCGTGCAGGTCGTCTTCTAACAATTCTTTCCTCCCGAATGCTCTGAGGTTGGCGTAGTGACGTCTAGGGCGAACCGTTCCAGGAGTCCGGCCAGCTGCTCGAGGTCACGTCGGTTCCACTTCCGCACTGAGGCGTCGACGTTCTTCTCCAGCGCCTTCCGGTACTTGGCGTGTGTTCTTCGACCCACGGCGGTGGCTTGCACGAGGTTGGCGCGGCGGTCGACACCATCGGCGGCACGAGAGATCAGTCCATCCTCCTCCAGCCGCTTCACCTCCCGGCTGACGAGCGGGGGATCGATGTCCAGAGCCCTGGCCACATCGGCGGGACGCAGGGGGCCGCGCTGGCAGACCTCACTGAGGATGCGATACGGGGCGTGGGCGATGTCCACGCCGGCTTCTCCGGCCCAGCGCCTGTGTGCTCGGCGAGTCGACGTCGAGCGCATGATCTGAAGCAGCGCCGATTCGATCCGCTGTAAGGACGGAGCGTTGTCCGTTGTCACGACTGCCTTCCCTCACTTCATTGTTAACTTTGGTAATAATATCTCCGTGACTGTAAAGCTTGCTCTCCGCTTGAATCTCTATCGAGCCGCCAAGCTCCGCGTGCCGGTGGAAACAGTTCGTCAGGCTGAGTCTCTCGGCTACCACTCCGTCTGGACCGCCGAGGCCTACGGATCGGACGCCCTCTCCCCGCTGGCCTATCTCGCCGCGTTGACCGACCGCATCAAGCTCGGTACCGCGGTGGTGCAGATGGCCGCCCGCCCGCCGGCAGCGCTCGCCATGCAGGCGATGACCATCGACGCCCTTGCGGGCGGTAACAGGTTGATCGTGGGAATCGGCGTGTCGGGACCGCAGATCGTGGAGGGTTGGTACGGCCAACCGTGGGGCAAGCCAAATCAGCGGCTGCGCGACTACGTGACGATCCTGCGCAAGGTGCTTGATCGAAAAGTCCCGGTAACCCATGACGGGCCCGAGATGCAGCTGCCCTATCGCGGGCCGGGCGCGCTGGGGCAGGGTAAGCCGCTGAAGTCAATAATGCACCCGGTGGCACCGATCCCGATTTGGCTGGCTGCCGGTGGGCCCAAGAACACGGCTCTGGCCGGCGAGCTATGCGACGGTTTTTTGCCGATGGGACTAGGGCCGGATGGCGTTCCGGAGTCGCTACGCGGCAAAGATGGCTTCGAAGTATTCGGCGCTGCCGCCGTCACGATCACCGACGACGTGAGTTCCTTCCTCGACAGCATGCGCCCACTGACTGCGATGTACGTGGGTGGCATGGGCAGCGAGAGCCACAACTATCACCGTGACGCCATGACCCGCCGGGGGTTCCCTGAGGCGGCCGACCGCATCGGCGAACTCTGGCGCGCCGGGCGCAAGGCGGAAGCCGAGGCAGCAGTGCCGGCGGATTACCTCGAGCAGACCGCACTCGTCGGACCGGTGAGCCGCATCCGCCGTCGATGGCAGGAGGGATTCGTTCCGCCAGGGGTCACCGGAATGATCATCTCCGCGGAACAGCCTCAGGCGTTGGAACTCATGGCCGACCTGGCCGGAATCCGGGAGCACGTGACGTGAGCAAAGAACTGGTGTTGGTCGACACTCCCGCCGAGCACATCCGGCGGCTCACCTTGAACCGACCTGAGAAGCGCAATGCCATCTCCACCCCGCTACGTGTCGCCCTGCTCGACGCCCTGCGGGTCCACGACCACGACCCCGACGTTCGGGTGACGATCGTCCGCGGCGCCGGACCCTGTTTCTCCTCGGGCTACGACCTCGGATCGAACCTCATGGATGGCTCACCGTTTTACTCGGCCCCCGGCGACGGGCAATGGGCTCGCCAGGCAACCGACACGTGGTTCAGCGTGTGGGACCTGGCCAAGCCGGTGATCGCACAGATCCACGGCTACGCCATCGCCGGCGCCACCGAGCTGGCCTCGGCATGTGACCTCGTCTACGTTGCCAACGACTCAACCATCAGCTACCCGGTTGTTCGTGTAGCCAGCCCTCCCGACTGGCCGTACCACACGGTCCTGCTAGGTCTCCGCCGTGCCATGGAGCTGATGCTCACGGGCGATGCCATAACTGGTGAGGAGGCGGCACGAATTGGTTTCGCAAACCGCTCGTTCCCAGCAGACCGCCTAGAAGAGGAAGTCCTTGCCATCGCAGTACGCATTGCCGGCGTGCCGAGCGACCTCCAGCAGATCAACAAGCGGTCAGTCCATCGCGCCTTCGATGTTTGGGGCGCACGCGCTGCAATCCGCGCCGGCAGCGAGTTGCAGGCTCTTGCCGCTCACACCGAAAGCGCAGCGCGGTTCAAGGAGAACGCCCTCGCCTCCGTCAAGAACGCCATTAGAGAGGAGAAGTGACTGGCAAGGTCGTCGAGCTGGAGGAGCATCAACTCGGAGTACTCGCGCCGACGTTGGTGGTATTGAGCCAAACAATTCGGTCAACCTGACGCTACGGCCGAATGACGTTAGCCGCTTGCGTCAAGCTCAAACGCCGCATGTTGGGACGATGTCAACCCACGATCACAAGATTGTTGCTGCCCCAATGCAAGGCTCTCGATAATCGGGCAAGTGGACGGGCTGGCCCAGATTGAGGTGGAGAGGCGGTTCCCTTGTCACGCACCGTAGCGAGGGTACCGGAAGCACATATACAGCTCTGTCCAATATGCGCCGCTCGGACACCACACTAATTAGCGGCGATCCACTAGATCTCACGAGCGTCTTCTGGAGTATCCATCATCTCCACATCCACTGCTTTCACTTTCGGGATGCAGGAGCAGGCACCAACATGCCGGACCGAGGGTCATAGACAACGATGTTCGCCTTTCCTATGGCGTAGGGCCGATTCGGTCCGAACGAGACTGGTCCACCAGAACCGGGAAAGGTGACGTTTCTGAGTCGATAGCCCGCCTTGGTGAAGCTCGCCACCGTCAGCTTCGTCCCGGCGGCATCGGCGATCTTGGCAAAGATGGCCAGGTCCTGACATGCAGCCTCCACCGCGGCGTAGGTCGTGTCCGAACCACTCGAGGCAGCCTGAGGGCTGTTCGGATCGACGGGTGGGGCAATGGCATCTGATGGGTAGGCCTTGTGCACGATGGCGGCGCACTTTTGCATCGCCGGATCCGCCCACACCTGGTAGGCGGACGACACCGGGCTCGAAGCCATCACGTTGTCGAGGTAGCGATTCCCCCCTTTGGCGGCGGCGACGTAGGACGCGAGTGCGGTCACATTCGTGGCGATCCAGGGGGGCTTGTACGTGCTCTGATTGTCCAAGAGCGCCCGGGGCCAGGTCACCGCACCGGTCCCACCGACCCCGACCACCTCGTTCACCCCGGCGTTCTTGAACCGAAGGGCGATGCTCTGAGCTTCCTGGTCCACCGCCGCGGTATCGGTGGCCGGCACGCTGTCGTCGGCGGACAAGACGACGTTGACGTGCAACTTCTTGAGGTCCGACTGGACCACGTTGGCTTCGGAGATGTCGCTCGGACCGTAGAAGAGGCCAACCTTCTTGCCCTTGAACACGCCCGCTTTGTCGAAGGCGCCCAGTTGCACCTGGTCATAGGCGGCGTTGGGCGGCGTGAGACTGAAGTCAGCCGCGGCGCTCGCCGGCAAGGCGCCCGGTAACACTCCGCCTATGACGGGCGTGTCGTGGGTCTGTTGGAAGCAATCCGGATAGACCGGGAACAAGACGATGAAGACCTTGTCGTCTTCGGTGAGCTCGGAGCACGATGAATTGATCGAGGCAGCGTTGGCCGGGTTCATTTCAGCGAAGTAGGGGACGACCTTTCGCCCGTCGACGCCTCCATGGGCGTTCATGGAAGCCGTCAGCGCGCTGACGGCGTCTTGATAGTTGCCGTCGTTGAGCGTCACGCCGACGGCCCGCAACGCGGCGAAATTGATGACCGATATGCCGATCTTGATGGTGCTCGACGTCACGCCCTGGTCAGCGGGGCTCGACGCTCCGGCCTCTGTCGGACCCGAAACGAGCAGGGAACCCAGCACGACAACGATGCTCGCAATGGTGGCGAATAAAGTTCGAATGCAGCCGGGTCCCTGACTCAGGAGGAGTGGATCCGTTCGCTCTCCGCCGCAAGCTCGTACCGCTATCTCAAGCGCTCTGCACCCCATTATCGCTACGTCCCCTCGCGGCTGGAGGGCTCACAACCGTGGACCCCTTAGTACCCATCCCACTGTCCACCGCAGAAGTCAATATTGTATACGATTTCGAACGAGTCGACGTGGCTGGGAGTCAACGCACTATTGGGCAGCTCGGAAACGACCTGCCAGCATGCGTTCACCGGTTCGGCTCGTGCGCGTCGATTGTGCAACAGCGCTCATCGGTGGGTCGATGGTGAACGCCGAACTCACAGGCGACCACCTGATTCGCAATGCCCCAAACCTCGGTCTGGCGGCTGGTGAATGCATGGGCCCAGAGGTTGATCTCGGTGGTTCTCCGGCGACCGGCGATGGCTGGCAACCAACCTGTCATTCGGAATGGAGGACACGGGCGGGCTGCACGCGACTGGCGAACCACGCCGGACCCGCGGCAACGATCATGGTGATGAGCAGAACCGCAGGAATGCAATACGCAACGCGGACGCCCGGAACGACCGATGACGTTCCGATTCCGAGTTCGTTCGCAAAGAGCGCCCAGGCAGCTCGGCCAGCGAGGATACCAAGCGGTATCCCGATTACCAACGAAATTGCAGCGAATGTTCCCGCCTGCCACGCGACGAGGGCCAGGATCTGGCGTTGAACGAATCCGATGGTCTTGAGGATGGCGATGTCGCGGCGGCGACGCTGCACCCAAACGATCATCAATTGCACCAGCACCCCGACGCCGAGGACGGCCAATACCAGCGCCAGGAGCTGGGGTACCCCTTGGATTCGCGCGTAGTTGCTGATGTCGAATGGAGGCTGCTTCGTTACGAAACAGGTCGTCTGTTGGACTCCCGAGCAAAACGATGCGGTCGCCTTGCCCAAGCTCCTTATCTCACGAGCCTGATCGGGACCGGGTGCAAAGCGAACCAACAAGAACAGGGAGGAATCAGCGACCGTCGTCCCTGGGGGCACGAGGTCTGCCGCGGTGACGGCCGCCCCGAGTCCTAAGTCAGTCGACGTGCGGTTCCCCTGGTCGAACGCCGGGAACACCGCTTGTGCAACGATGTGCATCCGCCGCGGCACGCCGTTGACACTCAGTGTCACGTCGTCCCCCACTTGCCGGTGTACCAAACGCAGCACAGTGGCTCCCAATGCGACCTCGTTAGGGCGGGTGGGCAACCGGCCGGTCACCAGAGTTGGCCCAACAAGAGGACCAACTCCTCGAGACAGTCCGATGGCCGGAACATGGGAGCCCACGACGTCAACCGTTCCGAAGTCCGCGGTCGTCCAGGCTTCAACGCCGGCTCGGTTGTGCATCGAGCTACGGATGACGCCGGCCGGAAGGGGGTTGAATTGGGAGCCGATTGCGGCCTGCCAGGTCTGCCCGTACAGCGACGGTGTTGTCACGAGGTGGACGAGATTGGCACCGAACGTGAGGGTGCCGACGACCATAACGATCGACAAGACGGTGCCGACGAGGGCGCTGCGCACGGGAACGGCCCCACGCCCGGCACCGGGATCAAGCGCCTCGCGTATGCCGAGCGAGGCCGTCACGGGAGCCCCGCTGCTCGAGAGCCGGGCCAACCACCTGCTCCTCGTCGTTGCGGCTCGGCGGTCCGCGTCTTGGTCAGTACTCGAGCTCAGCCGCCACGACGAGCACCGCGACTGCAGCAATCAAAGCGAAGACGATGCACAAGATGCCGATGCCAAGTATGACGCCGTCGACGTCAATGCCGGGGCTGGGCTCGGCAACCCGCGCCGCTCCCAGCGGCATGATCGGAGAGACGAGGACGGCGACGACGAACGCAACCAACGCTCCCACCGCGGCCATGGCCGCCACCTGCATCAGGCTGATGCACCACAATTGTCTTCGATTGAGTCCGAGCGCCCGCAGCGTGGTGACGTCGGTACTCGACGACTTGAGTTGTCGGAGCACCGCCTGGGCAATGAGCACCAACCCCGCGAGGGCGACGAGGGATGCGAAGACGATCAGCGCGATGGCCTCCGGTCGAATGGCACGCTCGATCTGGGCGGCCTGGTCATTCAAATTGGCGAACGAGACGTCTCCTCCCGTGGCCGGGAACTTCTTCGCCAGGGCTTCGGCTTGACGACCGAATTGATTTGCCGACACACCGGGCCGAAGGCGTACGTAGGCCCCGTCGAAGCTCCGGTAGGAAGGGCCGAGCTGGTTGTAGAAGGCGCGAGTGGTGTAGACGACCGGGAGCTGCGCCAACGCGGTAATTGGCACGGGATTGTCGCGCGTCAGGAAGATACCGACGACCTTCTCGCGGAAGATTCGCAGTCCCTGTGGCGTCTGTCCGGACGCGTTCGAAAGTGTTGCTGCGAGCGTGATCTCGCTGCCGACCTTGGCGTGGAGCTCTGCAGCCCCTCGTGCGTCCAACGCCACCTCTTGGACCCGATTGGTCACGGGCCGTCGACCTGAGAGGACGCGAGGGCGCTCGACGATTCGGCCGAATCGTCGGTCGGCTGGCGCAAAGACCTGAGCTTCCACCAGCTTGCGGCCGGGACGAACCGGCAATGCCTGGACCCCGATGAAAGGCGCCACCGCCTCGGCACCCGGCAGCTTGGCGAGCGCCGGGTAATAGCCGCCAAACCCGGTGTTGTTCGGGCTGACGAGCACGTCGGCGGCGTTCGAGCTGGCGAGGAAGCGACCGTAGGCGGAGTCGGTGCGCTTGGCACCGGCGGCGGCGATCAGGACGACCGCGCCGGCGAGGCCCACTATTACGGCCAGCATCGCCCAGTTCCGCCAATGCGCGCGGACCTGGCGCACCACGACCCAGATGACTGAAGCCACGCCTCCTCTTTACCGGTCCCTCATTTGCGCCGAGAATATGCGACTCTTCACGGCTCCATTAAACAAGGACCGTCCACCGCATCAACAGGGGGGTACCCTCCGCCTCGCGGTGTGGAGACCACCACTGGCTACACGACTAGGGACGTTCGAGTGGTCGGGACCTGCGTCGATCCGGTGACCTCACGCTTCCAGATCGGATCGCCCGATTTCGGCTGATCGCCCGATTTCGGCTGACCCATCGACGAGTGGCGAGTGTGCTGGTCCCAACAATCGTGTTGCGCTGCGTCCCACGAGGTTTCAATCCGTCACAGGCATCTTCGCCCATCCTCGTTCGCACGAGCGGTCCTGCGGCTTGAAGCACCGGAAAGTATCCCGCAGCGACTTCGTGACCTGGACTTTCAGACCCAAGGTGCCGGGATCGAGACCCCGGCACCCACCTCAGATGGCGCAGCTCAGCAGGGCCGGTGAAGGTACAAGCAGCTTGTGCTGCTCACGGATGACGGCGACGAGTTGACCGTCCTGGCGGCGGCGGCCGGTGAACCGGCACCGTTGCCCGTGGGCCTCCCGGCGACGTCGACCAGCGCAAGCACAAGCACCGCGACGAGGACCGCCGCGGCCAAAAGCGTGGCCGCAGTGCGACGGATCTTGGCATAGTTGGGAAGGCTGACTGTTTGCATCGTTCGTCTCCCTTGATCTCGGCCGGTGTCTTCCGGCCCTGATCGCATGGTGATTGAAAATGGCGACGGAGTCTGTGTCGTGGGACACACAACTCGTGTCCCCGAGGACACGGTGGCGTGAGTTCCGCCGGTCAAATCTGGGCGCCGCCCGCAAATCGAACGCACTCAGCGGCAATTCTGGTGCGGCGAGCCACGAGCGCCACAGAAATTTGTCGTTCAGTCCGGTCGCTACCCGTGGATCGGGAACCGACAATGATGTTCCGAAGCGACCATCGCAGGTCCTCCGGGACCTCAAGGTTGGCCCAGTTCACCTGGCACAGCCACGCCACCGGCGACCGGCGCGGTGTACAGGTATGGAGAGCTGCCATGGTCAGCTGTGTGCCGGATGAGGAAATGGGATACTCGGTACCATGCGGTCTCACTTGCTCGACATGCTCGATGACGATGAGCAGCGAGAAGTTCTCACAGCGGCGAGACGAAGGCGGTTCAAACGCAACGAGGTGGTTTTCCACGACGGCGACCCCGGGGACACATTGCACATGGTCGTCAAGGGGCACTTTGCGATTCGTTTCACCACGCCGTTGGGTGATCAGGCGACGGTCCGGGTGTTCGGCCCTGCCGACTACTTCGGTGAGCTGGCGATGCTCTCGGCGGGCCCGCGCCGTGGGAGCGCCATTTCCCTCGACGGGGGTGAGACCTTGAGCGTGAATCGTGCCGTTTTCGAAGAGCTACGGGCAACGAGACCGAGGATTAACGAAATGCTGACGGAGGCTCTAGTTGAGGAAGTGCGACGCTTGTCGGCGGCGTTGCTCGAAGCGCTCTACGTTCCAGTCCAACGTCGCGTTTGGCTGCGCCTGATTGACCTCGTGGAGCTGTACGGGGGCGACGCGCCGGTGGTGATCCCGCTCACGCAGGACGAAATTGCCCAACTTGCCGGTACCACGCGCCCGACCGTAAATCGGGTCCTACGGTCGGGCGAAGAACACGGGGTTGTGCAGTTGGCTCGTGGTCGTATAGAGATCCACGATCCCAGCGCTTTACGACGACTCGTTCACTGATCTAAGCGGCGCCGCAGCTGGTACATCGGGATCCCGAGCGACTATTCGGTCATGAACTGAACAACTGGTTCGAGCGAGAAAAGTGCGGAACCCGCGTCGGTCACGTAGACCTCCTCCTCCCTGCGCGTTTCGATGTGAGCAGCACCGCTGAGCTCGCGTCCCCAGTAGTGCACCGTGTTCAAAGATATTCCCTCCGACGCATCCACATGAGGGTGAACCAACCCACGATCGGAGGGAGGTAGGCCGTGAAGGTCCGCTGTACGAAGACGGCGGCCGTCGCCTGGTTCTTCGAGATCCCCGCAGCAGTGAGGGCCAAGATCAGGCCCGCCTCTGCGACACCCATGCCACCTCCGGCCGGTGAGGCCGACGCGAGGACGCCTGCCATCGTCGCCGCGATCACCAGCGCCGCCACGGAAAGCTGGGTCCCAAAGGCGTGCAATGCCGCCCCGAGGGCGAGGATGACGAGCAGTTGCGCCGCGATCTGGCCCCCGAAGAGCTGGACAACCTTGATCGGTTGCGCCGCCAGAGTCTTGAAGTTCTCGACGACCGTGGCGAACTTGGGTCGCAGTTTCTCTTTGACGTGCTGACGCCAACGCGGAACGGCGAACATGGCCGTCAGGACGAGACCGATGACGATCACCAAGACGAGCAGTCCGTAGAGAATTTTGGCGTGGCTTCCCTGGTGCAGGCTGTGGCCGAAGTGAAAGGAGCTCCAGGCGATCGGGAGCGCTATCAGGAAGAGGAGGAGTTTGATCAGGAGGCTCGACAGGCTCAACAGGGCGCCGGAAGTGACGGCGGTTGTCGTGTCGAATCCCTGTTGTTGATAGAACCTCACCTGTGTGGCCAACACGGCAGCGTTCCCGCCGGCCAGCGTCGTGAACGAGTTCGCTAATTCCAGACCCACGACGCGGCCCATCGGGAGCGCGCCCGGCACGCTGCCCCGGTTCGAAGTCGCGCCACCGAGGTACTGGGCCGCGCACAGGAGCGCCGTGGCGACGACCCAACCCCATTGGGCGCTCTTGATGGTGTTGATCGAATGCGAAGCGTTGATCAACACCAGGATCAGCGCCCAGCCTCCGACCAGAGATCCCAACGCGACCAGGACCTGGTTCCAGCTCAACCGTCGTGGCTCGATGAGGCCGGGGACCTCCATGCCGGCCTGCTGCGCGGTGCTCGACCGGAGTTCGTCGAGGAGCTGCTTCTTGCCCTTCAATGCGACGGTGATGGCCGGGTCTAGGCCGGCTCGCCGCAGATGGCTCATCGTTCCTGCCAACAGGTTGGATGGCACGACGCGCACGACCGATCGCGCGGTGCGTTCGGGCCCGGCCACGAACGCCGCCGAAGCCATGGCGCCCGCGAGGTCCTGGTCCAGCAGGAAGTCGGTGGCATTGGAAATCCCGCTGCGAAAGTCCACGATCATCGCCGTGCCGTGCTCGACGTCGGCGAGAAGAGTGTGCGGACTGATGGCACCGTGGGAGATTCGGGCGGACCTGAGGTCCAGCAATTGCGCGAACACGTCGTCGAGGATCCGATCGGAGACCAAGTCATGGCCGAGCTCGTCAAAGGGCGTTCCCGACACGGAGCGAGCGATCAAGACGGCGTCGTGGCTCGGACCGATCTCTGACGCGCTGATCACTTGAGGCACCCGGGCGCCCGAACGTGCCGCGAGCTGCGTGACCGACGACTCGTGCTCGACCTGTTGGAGCCGGGTCAGGCTGATGGCGGGTCCCGAGTTCCGATACATGATCAGCCGGTACAGCTTGCTGAGGAACTGGGCGTCCGCCGCGTCCCGGCCGTAGAACGACACGACCAAGGACTCTCCCGAATCCGTCGTGACGAAGTAGTGGGCGGCCCCCCAGGTCTGATACCGCGCCGGCAGTGCCGAAACCGCATCAATGCCGACCGCCGCGAGCGCCACGCACAGCTCCTCGCCCGAGGGCAGACCAAGCGGCGAGCACCAGCCGAGGTGGACAGCAGCGGTCACCCCCCAACCGATCGCCATGCTGCCGAGGACGTTGGCCGGAAGGCCATGGCCCGCCACGACGGTTGCAAGCACCGTGAGGAACACGATGAGTTCGATGAGGCGCTGGACGGTCCGCGACAGGTAAGGGAGCCCAGCGGTCGCGACACTCAGCGCCAAAGCCACGTGTAAGACCGGAAAGCTCAACACGTAGCCGTAGAACTCGACGCTGCGTGGACGCCCGCCACTCGCTCCGAGCGCGAGGACGAGGATTCCGCTGACGACGAGTGTCCCGGCGGCCGACGCCGCGAGATCCCGCACGACCATCCAGCGCTTGGCCAGGCTGGCCACCACGAGGAGGAATGCGATCGTCCCGAACGATCCGCCGATCCAAAAGATCGTCACCAACCAGCGGATGCCGTAGGGAGGGGGGCTCAGCACGTGAGTAATCACGTCTTCGGGGTGCGAGTTGGAGCGGAGGACCAGCACTGCGCAGAGCACCGCCAAGCAAGCGACGATCAGCCGAACGCCGTCGGAACCCCGGCGCCGCCGCTGGCCGTCGCCGATGGGGGCGAAGAAGATCGCCCGCAGCGCCGTGCGAGCCGATCTCGTTGCCGAGGGGGACTCGGTCCGAGCGTGGATCTGTCTGACCACTGCTGATCGCGTACTGCCAACAGCCGCCGAAGTCAATCGCGACCGCTCGCGGCGTCGCTGCAGTAAGCCTTTCATCGTCCGCGTAATCGGCTCTTGTAGCTCTGTGCGCCGTCACCCCGAAGGCGCCGACGTCCCTGCTCGACGATGATGAGCTGGTCGGCGCTGATCGGTTCGGAGATCATCTGTGTGATCGAGGCGGCGCCGCACACGCCTGAGCGAAGGTGATCTCTGAGCTCCGCTCGTCCAAGGCCGCGGGACTCGTCCGATCCGCTCCGCCCAGCGGAGCTACCGTATCCAGGAGACGACGGGGGAGAGGTGCGGTGGCTGGGGGTTCTGGAATAGTGCGTGCACGAGGGCAGTTCGCCGCGCTCGCCGCGCTCGCCGCGCTGGCCGCGGCCTTCTCGCTTGTGCCGCTCGGCCCGGACGCCGCCGCCCCGGCGAGCACCTCGACGGTGCCGGCCCGATCCTCCGCGGGTTGTGCGACGGCCCAAACGGTCACACCCGGCTCGTCGAACCAGGTGCTCGCCGCCGGGGGTGACGAAGGTACCTACGTGCGCGCGGTCCCGCCCTCCTATTCGGGCCGGACCCCGCTGCCCGTCGTCATCGACCTGCACGGGTGGGGGGAGCCGGCCGCATTCCAGGTACAGGTCACCAAGCTCGGTGACTACGGCGCGGCGCACGGGTTCATCACCATCACCCCCCAGGTCACCGAACCCGCGCTGGTCTGGCGGCTCGGGTCCTCCGGCAAGGACGTCGTCTTCATGGGCGCGCTGCTCGACACGGTCGAGAAGACCCTCTGTGTCGACACCAACCGCATTTATGTGACCGGATACTCGTACGGGGCGTTCCTCACCTCCACCCTCGCCTGCGTCTATGCCGACCGGATCGCCGCCGTGGCCCCCGTGGCGGGGATTCAGAACCCGCCGGGTTGCCATCCGTCGCGGCCAGTGCCGGTCGTCGCCTTCCACGGCACGGCCGACCCCTTCGTGCCGTACCTGGGCGGGATCGGATCGGCCTCGCTCAAGCTGCCGGCTCCCGACGGATCACACCGCACGCTCGGCCAGGCCCTCGGCAAGAAGGCGTCCAAGGTCAAGGGACCGACCATCCCCGCCAACACGGCCGCCTGGGCCAAGCGCAACGGTTGCGCGCCCAGGCCGACCGGACGGAGCGTCGCTACCGGGGTGACCCTCATTACGTATTCCTGCCCCAAAGGCGACGCGGTGGAGCTCTACCGCGTCACGGGGGGTGGACACGCCTGGCCCGGTAGTTCGGTTTCCCAAGCAATCGCAGCCTCTGTGGGCTACACCACCATGGCGATCTCGGCCGACCAGATCATGTGGGCCTTTTTCGTGGCGCACCCGCTCCGGCACTGAAGTCACCGCGGCTGGTCGCGGGGTGCCTCCGAGCACGCCGCAGCACGAGCCGCCCCGGCCGGCGCCGGTACTCGAAACGGCAGATTGGCCCCTGAATAGGAGTCGTGAAGCTGGCCGAGACAATGTGCGTCAACCCGCAAGTCGTTCGGTCCGGGTGAAACCGGGCCACAAGCCACATGTGGCGTCTGACACCTCGGCTTCGGTGTTGTGCTCGCAGCAGGCTTACGCGGTCACGCCTCTCTTGTCGTCGTCCTCAAATTGAGCTCGCAACTGCTGCAGGCTCTTGGCCAGAAGACGACTTACCTGCATCTGACTTACACCCAGACGCCGAGCAATCGCGGATTGACTCATTTCGTCGATGAAACGCATGCGAATGAGTTCCTGGTCTGCCGTGGAGAGACCCTGTACTGCCTCAATCAGAATGGAACGAGTGTCGGCATGATCCATCTCGTCCCCCTCCTGTTCGACCGGAGGCGGGTTGCCGTTCTCGTCGCGGGGATGATCGAGCGAGTCCGAACGATACAACCGACCGGCTTCCATGGCTTCGAGTACCGCTGCAACCGGTGCGTTCATTGCATCTGCGATCTCCGCCACGGTGGGCGGGCGCCCAAGTTGATGCGTCAACTCCTCAACTTGCCGGCTCATCTCCAGATAGAGCTCTTGGATGCGGCGCGGCGCACGCACCGACCATCCCTTGTCTCGAAAGTAGCGCTTGAGTTCGCCGACCATGTACGGAACGGCAAAAGAGTTGAATTTTATCGATCTCTCTGGATCGAACCGCTCCACCGCTTTCAAGAGCGCGAGACAGGCAACCTGGAAGAGATCGTCAAATGGCTCACCCCGATAGGCAAATCGCCCGGCCAAGTGCTTTGCGAGGCCCAGATGCTCTTCGACGATGGCATCGCGCAATTCCACTCGTTGCGTTCGAGCCAGCTCCCGGAACTGCTCCAGCTCGTCATCCGAATCGTTGGCCAGGCGTTCCACCACTACGAGAATCGGGACTTACGAAGCCACACACAAGGGTGTCCTTGGTCGTCTGTCGACGATCCATGCTCATCGACGAGGGCGGACAACAGCTGGAGGGACAGCTCTTGGTCCTGCGCCGCGCGGCTCTCGAGTCGAGACGGTGATTCGGGTATCGGATCGAACGTGAGCGAAATTGAGACTTCAGAATTCGAACGAAGAATCTCGATCGCTGTGTCCCCCTGATTCCGCAAGACTCCGCTGGACGCGTAGAGCTCATCAACGGCGAGTTGCAGATCCTGCACCTCTTCAATATCGAAACCTGCTCGAACCGCGGCAACTCCGGCCGCAAATCGCGCCAAGGCAACGAAGTCGCCATGATTCGGAACAGTAAGTCGTAGTCGGTCCTCGTCCGTAGCGATCGTCGAAACGCTCATGAGGGCGAGCCAGCCTGGCTCAGGTGGGTAGAGAGGGCGGCGCGTGAGTCAAAGATCGCAAAGCTCCCAGTCAGGCCGGTCAATTCAAAGACCCTGAGAATCCGTGGATCATCGGCTACCAGGAACAGCCTGTGTTCGCTGTCATCTGTGCGCTCCAAGGCCCAGGTCAACACACCAAGGGCAACCGAGTCGATAAAAGTGGTCCCCGTCAGGTCAACGATGAGGTCTGCATTCTTTTCGAGCGCATTGGCAATGTGGGTCTCCATTGTCGGGGCGGTCGCAAGATCCACCTCGCCAATCGCGCAGACGATCGGTATTCCAGGGTAGGAACCACTGGTTTCGGTGTGTACTTCTCCCATCGCCATGCCGGTCCTCCTCGTAGCCCCAACGAAGGGGTTCTCCCTATTGTGATCGTTGAAAAATCCTGTTTCCATTCGAATATCGGTGGGTATGCGTCATATTGGACTGGTTGTGCCGGGTCAACCCGAGCCTCCAGGGGAATGGAGAGCTCCCAAGGGTTCGTTCCGTGTGGGCAGGGTACATTTCTCGTATCAGCGAATTACGGATCCAGACCAGCCTTCCGCCCAGCGCGGCTAGTGCCGCGGGAGCGCGGCAGATAGTGAGTCGCGCCCTCGGTGACTGGGGTCTCGTCGACGCGGAGGAGACGACGCTCTTGTTGGTGACAGAACTCGTCAGCAACGGCGTGCGTCACGCGAACACGCCGCTTACGCTCACCCTCTCCTACGATGGAACACGCATAAGGATCGGAGTGTCGGACGAGGACAGATCCCCGCCCACGCTCGAGGCGGCTTCTGTCAAGACTCACCACGGCTGGGGGCTTCGCCTGATTGGCGGGCTCTCGTCCAATTGGGGAACCATCATCAATCCCGATGGAAAGACGGTGTGGTGCGACCTGAAGGTGAACGATCTCGCTCCTTCCTAAGCGGGTTCTCCGGGGCTGGTAACGCGACGACCGTATTCATCCTCGGCAAGAGCCTCTTGACGGCGAGCGGCGGTCTTGGCGCCGCCAGGACGTCCGCACGTGTCCGAGATGAGCAGCGATCGGCGCTCTGTCGGGCACCGAGTACACGATCTGTTCCGTCGCGGGATGGATGAGTGCAGGAGCAGACACGTGGACGAGCCCACACGCGCCAAGCCTTGCCGCAAACTGGTCGAGCGCCTCGAGGATGGCTGCGGGATCGGGAGCAAGGTCGACAAGGGCGCCAAGGCACTCTGAAGTTGGCCCATAGCGGTCACTGACTCAACTCCGAGCTCGACGGCGTCCATGACGACGAGCACGATCCGACCGCCTGCGATCGGCGTGGTGTCGGACGAATCGCCGCCCACAGCCCCACTCAGCCGCCGGGACATTGCGCTTGGAGACCTCAGAGTCGGGAATCGGCAAATACCGTCCCTCCCCAACGTGGACCTCGGAGCGTCTCGGCCCGGTGGCTCATCGCCGGCCAACATTCTGCGCAATCGACATTTACGCGAGAACGGACCGTGTTGCGGATCAGAACCGTGATGAACCTTGGCGATTGCG
Organism: uncultured Acidimicrobiaceae bacterium; assembly: GCA_963809715.1. Classification (GTDB taxonomy): domain Bacteria; phylum Actinomycetota; class Acidimicrobiia; order Acidimicrobiales; family RAAP-2; genus Bog-473. The sequence continues at coordinate 269,725 of CAWEKO010000005.1, forward strand.
CAACGGATCCCCGGTCGTCACGCCGAAGACCTCACCACGGAACCCTTGAACCCACTTCGACCCGCAGATGACGGGCGGTCGCGGAGACGGTCGCCGTCCGCGACTCGGGCATCGGACAATTCAGGAGGACGCTTCGCCTTCTCCACCCTCACGCGGCGAGGATCGGGCGGCGCTGGCCGGGCGGCTGTCCGCCGACTGCCCGCGACCCACGAGGCCGATCCACTGCCAGAGGTGCTCTCGTCTCGCCCGCGGCTGCTCCGGGGCTTGTAGCGTCAGGGGAGCAGCACCAGAGCGCAGCTGACCTTGGGGAGGAACCGTGGAGACCGAAGCCGCCGTCCTGTGGGAACGCCACGGCGATTGGAGTGTCGAGCCCGTCGAGCTCGATCCACCCAAGGAGGGCGAACTGGTCGTCCGCCTTGCCGCGTCGGGGATGTGTCACTCCGACGAGCACCTGGTCACCGGGGACATGCCCGTGCCGCTGCCGGTCATCGGCGGCCACGAGGGGGCCGGAATCGTCGAGGAGGTTGGGCCCGGCGTCCAGGGGCTCAAGCCGGGCGATCACGTGGTCCTCGGTTTCATCCCGGCCTGCGGCACGTGCCCGTCCTGCGCCACCGGCCACTCCAACCTCTGCGACAACGGCGCCATCCTGATGTCCGGACAACAGATGGACGGCACCGTCCGCCACCACGCCCGCGGTCAGGATGTCTCGACGATGGTCTGCCTCGGGACGTTCTCCAAGTACACCGTGGTGAACCAGGCCTCCTGCGTCAAGATCCTCGACGACTACCCGCTCGACAAGGCCTGCCTCATCGGCTGCGGCGTCACCACGGGATGGGGATCGGCCGTCTACGCCGCCGGGGTCACGCCGGGAGACAACGTCGCCGTGGTCGGCATCGGCGGCATTGGTGCGGCCGCGCTCCAGGGAGCACGCCTGGCCGGCGCCGAGATGATCTTCGCCATCGATCCGGTCGAGCTCAAGCGCACTCTGGCCCCGAGCTTCGGCGCCACGCACGTCGCCGCTTCGGTCGAGGAGGCCAAGGGGCTCATCGAGCAGGAGACCTGGGGCCACATGTGCGACAAGGTCATCTGCGCCATGGGTGTCGGCCGGGGCTCCATGATGGAGTCCATTCTCGGCCTGGCGGCCAAGCGTGGCCGCGTCGTCGTGACCAACATCCACCCGATGTTCGAGATGGACGTCACGCTCAATCTCATGCAACTCACCATCATGGAGAAGCAGATCGTCGGGAGCATCTTCGGCTCGGCCAACATCCATTCGGACATCCCCAAGCTGCTCAAGCTCTACCGCGACGGACAGCTCGACCTGGACTCGATGGTCACCAACACCTACAAACTCGGTGACATCAACCAGGGCTACCAGGACATGCGCGATGGCAAGAACATCCGCGGCGTCCTGGTCTACGACGACTGAGGGCGACTGACCCGGTCCGGCGTCCGGTCGCCGCCGCCCGATCCCCGCGCCTGGTCCCCGCACCCGATCCAGCTCACCGACTCCGGCGGCTCAGCCGGCGTGTGAGACCGGCGGGCCCGACCAGATGTCGTTGCAGCGTTCGCACACCTCGTCGGGTATCACCCCGGCGCGGATGAGGACGCCGAACGTCATGCAGCCCAAACACACGGCGAACGCCGACTCGAGCAACGCCGCGCCGCCCAGGAGCGCCAGCACCACTTCGGCTGCGGTCCACTCGCCGAGGATGGTCAGGATCAGCGCGGTGACCGAGAAGGCGACGCCCATCCCCTGGGCGAAGCGCTTGGGTGGACCCGCCACCGGGCGCTCGGGTAGGCCCAGCCTCGGCGTGATCACCCGGGTGACGAGCTGACCGAGTGGGCTGAGGCTCGGCCCGGTGAGGACGCGGGCGACGAAGCCGTACGCGATGACCGCCGTGGCCCAGCGCAGGTCGAAGGCGATCGTGAACACCACCATGAGCAGCACGCCGCCTGCCACCAGGCGTGCGGAAACCTCGTTCACGGGGTTCGGGAACGAGAAGAGAAGCCGGAGTCGGCTCTCGCGGCTCGGTCTGGTGGCGGGCCGGCGTCGTGATCGAGTGTTCGGTGCGTGTCACGTGGCCTCCTCCCGCTAACCGCTGAACTCAGACCAGGTTAGTCGGGTATTCGGCCTTTGCGGCCCGGCCGGCGGGTGACCGAATGGTCTGCCGAGTTCAGATCGCCGGAACCGGCTGCGGCGGGGGTGGCCCCACGTAGCGGGCGGCGGGGCGGATGAGCCGGTTGTGCGAGGCCTGCTCCATCACATGGGTGCACCAGCCGATGGCGCGGCCGGCCGCGAAGGTCGGGGTGAACATCTCACGTGGGATGCCGCAGGTGTGCATGACGACGCCGGCGTAGAACTCGACGTTCGTATAGAGCCGGCGCCCCGGCTTCAACTCGGCCAGCACGTCCACCGTGGTGCGCTCGACGGACTGCGAGAACTCCACGAGTGGGCCGCCCAGCTGCTCGGTCACCGAGCGCAGCAGGAGCGAGCGTGGATCGTCCGTCTTGTAGACGCGGTGCCCGAAACCCATGATCCGCTCGCCCCGCTCCACCGCCCCCCGGACGTACTCCTCCGCCCGGTCCGGTGTCCCGATGGCGTCGAGCATGTCGAGGGCACGGCTCGGTGCACCCCCGTGCAACGGACCTGACAGCGCACCGATGGCCGCCACGATCGCTGCTCCGAGGTCGGCGCCGGTCGAGGTGACCACCCGCGCCGTGAAGGTCGACGCGTTGAACCCGTGGTCGATGGTCAGCACCATGTACTGCTCGATGGCCCGGGCGTGGGCCGCCGTCGGCTCCTCACCGGTCAGCATGTACAGGTAGTTGGCCACGAATCCGAGATCGGCCCGCGGCTCAATGGGCTCCAGGCCTTCACGCAGACGGTGGGCGCTGGCCAGAATGGTCGGCACGACTGCGCAGAGCGTGAGGCACTGCTCGAACAGCTCGTCCGCCCCGATGTCGTGGGTGGGGCGCCACGCCAGCTCCGAACCCAACAGCGACACCGCGGTGCGCAACACGTCGAGCGGTGCGCCGCGCTGGGCGATCGCCGGCAGGAGCGTGTGCAGGCCGGCCGGCAGGTTGCGCCGCCGCCGCAGTGCCTTGGCGAAGGCGGCCGACTCCGTCGCGTCGGGCAGCACGCCCTTGAAGAGGAGGTACCAGACGTCCTCGAGGTGTCGCTTCTCGGCCAAATCCACGGCCGAGTACTCGCGGTAGTGGTAGAAGCCCTCCTGACCGCGGACGTCGCCGATGGTGGTCTCGGCCACCACCACGCCTTCGAGCCCGGGCGGCATGTCGCCGCTGGTCTCACCGGCCGGGCGAATGCGGGCCACTCCCATCAGGTCACGCAGCGAGACCACACCGACGCAGCGGCCGTCGTCGACCACCGGCAGGTGGCGGTAGTGGTGCGAGGTCAGGCTGGCCCAGGCGGCGTCGACGCGCTCGTCGGGCCCGAGGACATCGGGGCGGTCCGTCATCCAGAGCCGGACGGCCTCACGGTCGGGATCAGCCGAGGCGGCCGCCGCCCGCAGCAGGTCCCGTTCCGTCAGGATGCCGACGACCTTGTCCTGGTTGGTCACCACGACTGATCCGGTCTCTGCGGTGTGCATCACGGCGGCAGCGGACGTCAGCGTGTCGTCCGCCGCGCAGGTCACGGCGGGTGAAGTCATGAGATCGCGCACGATGGTTTCCATGAGTTCCACTATGCCTGGGCAATCGTGCGTCTGTAAATGTTGATCAAGTCAATGTAACCTAGGAGCGTGGAGCGCATGCTGACGAGCGAGGAGGCGGCCCGGCGCCTCGGGGTGAAGGTGCCCACCCTCTACGCCTACGTGAGCCGGGGGCTCCTCGCATCTCATCCGGACCCGGCCCGGCGGGGAAGCCTCTTCGACCTCGATCAGGTCGAAGCACTGGCGACGCGGCAGTCGGGGCGGACGGCAGACGGCGACCCGCATGGCCACGATCACGACCGGCGTCACCCAACTCAACCAGGAGCTCGGCCCCATCTACCGGGGCCACCTGGCCACCGAGCTGGCGGGGGAGTGGCGGTTCGAGGACGTGGCCGAGATGCTCTGGCAGTCCGGGGGCGGCGGCGACTGGCGGGCGCCCGAACTCGGTCCCTGCCCGCTCAGCGCGACGTTCGACCGCATGCGGTGGGCCCTCGTGGTCTGCGGCGCGAGCGATCCGCTCCGCTCTGATCGGCGCCCGCCGGCAGTGGCCGGCGCGGCCCGGCGGGCTACCGCTGCGCTGACCGAGGTGATCGGACCACCCCCGGCGGGCGGCGACGCGGATGAGTCGATCGCGGCGCGGCTTGCCGCGCGCCTCACCGGTACGACGACGGCCCTGCCCGAGGCGGCGGTGAACGCGGCGCTCGTGCTCATGGCAGACCACGAGTTGGCCACGTCGACCATGGCCGTGCGCCTCGCAGCATCGGTGCGCGCCGATCCCTACGACGCGTTCCTGGCCGGGCTCGTCACCCTGGCCGGCCCGCTCCACGGCGGCGCCAGCCAGCAGGCCTACGAGTTGCTGGCCGTGGCTGAGCGGGACGGTGCGGCCCGCGCCCTCGACGACGTGCTGCGCGACCGCGGCATCGTTCCGGGCTTCGGCCACACCGTGTACAAGAGTGGCGATCCGCGCTTCGCCTCGTTGTTGGCGTTGGCCGAACCGCTGCTGAGCGAGGAGCGCCGAGGCCTCCTGCGCGACATCATGGAGATCGCGGCAGCCCACGACGTGCCGATGGCCAACTGCGATCTTGCGCTCGCCGCCTTGAGCTGGGGCACCGGCATGCCGCCCGACACGGGCCGCACGCTCTTCGCCGTCGCCCGCATCGCCGGGTGGGCCGCGCACTACATGGAAGAGCTCACCGAGCGGGCCCTGCGCTTCCGAGCACGAGCCGTCTACAGCAGCTCCTCCAGCGATTGAGGGCGCCGGCCTGCGCCGGACAGCACGGATTGTTCGGCCGGTCCGGAGCGGCGGATGCGTCGAGGTCGGCCCGGTCCGAGCGGTGGATGCGTCGAGGTCAGCCGGCCCCGATGACGATGGCCGAAGGGTGCCCTCCCACGGAGACGGGCTTGCCGACCTTCCCGGTGGCCAGTGTCACCGGGATCAGCGAGCCCGCCTGTTGGGTCACCCAGGCCACGGACCCGTCCGCGCTGAGGGCGATGCCCTGGGCCGCGTCGGGGAGGGCGATCGGCGCACCCACGGCCAGGCCCAGCACGTTCTCCGTCACGGGCACCACGCCCGACCCGCCGCAGACGTAGGCGGTCGCGCCCCCTGAGGGCGACACCGCAATGGCGGTCGGGTTGAGCGGCAGCGGCACCGTCACCCCCGGCTGCCGCGTCGTGGCGTTGATCGGGGTCATGGTGCTGTTGGAGAAGTTGCCCACCAACACCTGTCCCGCCGAGACCGCCACCGTCTGCGGACCCGGCCCCACCGCGATGGCCGGGCCGGCCAGCAGGGTCGACACGTCGATCGGCGTCACTCGGTTGCTCCCGAAGTCGGCCACGAACGCCGTCGCTCCAGCCGGGCCGACCGACACCGCCACCGCCACGGGCTGGTGGCCCACCGCGATCGGATGGCCCGCTCGCCAGGTGCCCAGGTCGATCGGCGTCACGTTGTTCGAGACCAGGTTGGCCACCAGCGCGATGCCCGCGGCCGCCGGTCCCACCGGGTGCGACCGCAACGGCGTCGGGCTCCACGCCGACGCCGACCGAGTGCACGACGTCGTGGGTGGCCGGGTCGATCTCCGACAGGGTGTCGTTCCCCCTCGTCACCACGAGCAGCCCGCGCTGGCCCGCCGTGTAGGCGAACGCGGAGGGAAGGCTGCCCACCGAGACCTTCGGCCCGACTTGGCGCGTGACCACGTCGACCGGCGTGACGTCGGTGCCGGGCAGGGTCACCGAGGCGTCCGTCGCCACCCAGGCCACGTCGCGGGTGGAGGCACTGCCGGCCGGCGGAGTGGTGCAGGCCGCCAGGAGGGGGAGGGCGATGACCAGGGCGGCGGCCACGACCAAGGCGCGGGCTCGAACGGGGGAGGGCATCGCCGTCGGCGTGGTCAGCCGCGGGCGCACGCCGCACCGGCGGGACGATCGGACGCACTCCAGCCGCTCGCCTCTCCGGCGGGCCAGAAGTCGCCGGTCACGGGGTCCTGTTCGTAGGGCACGGGCGCCGGCCGGCCGCCGGCCAGCGCACCGAGGGCCTCGAGCAACGCGGCGACGTCGTCGCCCGACGTGCCGAGCCCACAGCTGGCCCGGACCGCACCGGGGATGCCGCTGCGGTCGCCCCGCTGCACGGCCTCACGGGCCTCGGCGATCCCGGCCTGGCCCACCCCGAGCAGACGGATCAGGTACGGGTGGGCGCAGAAGCAGCCGTGGCGCACGCCGAGGCCGAACTCGGCGCTGAGCCGCGCCGCGACCAGCGCGTGGTGCATCCCGGTGACGACGAACGAAGCCACGGCCAGGGTGTCGGTGCCCGGCGGCGGGCCGAGCACGGTCACGCCCTCGATGGCGCGCAGCCCGTCGTGCAGCTGGAGCGACAGCGCCCGCTCGTGTGCCTCGATGTCGTCCCAGCCGATGCGCTCGAGCTCGTCCATGGCCGCGCCGAAGGCCACCGCGCCGACCACGTTGGGCGAACCCGCCTCCTCGCGCTCGGGTGGCTCGGTCCAGATGACCTCGTCCAGGTCGACCAGGTCCACCGCGCCGCCGCCGGCCAGGAAGGGATCGCCTTGCGCGAAGGTGCGGCGCGGGCCGATCAGCGCGCCCGTCCCGAAGGGGGCGTAGAGCTTGTGCCCGCTGAAGGCGATGTAGTCGGGCCACGGGGGGAGGGGACGGTGCGGGGCCAGCTGGGCCGCATCGAGCAGGACGGGGATGCCGCGTGCGTGGGCTTGGGCACAGATCTCCTCCACCGGGGGCAGCCAGCCGGTGACGTTCGACGCGCCGGTCAGGGCCAGGAGGGCGGGGGTGGGGCCGTCATCGAGCACGGCCACCACGTCGGCCGTCGTGAAGGTGCCCTCGGTCCCGCACTCGACCCAGCGTCGCCGGGCCACCCGGGCCCAGGGCAACAGGTTGGCGTGATGCTCGACCACGGTGGTCGCGACCACGTCGTCGGGGTTCAGGCGCAGCCGGTAGGCCAGGTGGTTGATGGCCTCGGTCGTGTTGCGCACCAGCACGACGACGTCGTCCGCGCCCTCGCCCCGGTGGGCAAAGCGGTAGGCGCTGGCGCGGGCCGCCTCGTACTCGGCGGTGGCCCGGCGCGACTTGTAACCGGCACCGCGGTGCACGCTCGAGTACCAGGGCAAGAACCCGGCCACCCGGTCGGCCACCACCTCGAGGGCGGGGGTGGAGGCAGCGCAGTCGAGGTCGCGGTACGGCCGCTCCGTACCGTCGACGCAGGGGACCGGTGCATGGGCGCCGACGAGGGGGGCGACGGCGGCCTCGGGTGTCACGCCCGCCACACTACGGAGTGCGACCGTGGCCCGGTCATCCGGCCGGCGGAACCGGCGGGCCGGTTCAGAGCAGGACGGCCGGCGTCTTGCTCGGGGGCGCCGGCGGCTCGGGCAACGCCGCGGTGAACCACACCGTCTTGCCCGGAGGGTCGCGGCGCAGGTCGACGCCCCAGGCGTCCGCCAGCGTGTCGACGATCTTGAGCCCTCGTCCACGCGGCGCGTGGCCGGCGCGGTCTCGGGGGTGGGGAAGCCTTCGGCCGTGTCGGTCACCGAGACCCGGACCGCCCGCCCGCCCTCGATCAGCTCGACGGCCACCTCGAACGCAGTGGCCGCGTGCTGAACCGCGTTGGTGGCCAGCTCCGAGAGCATGAGGGCCGAGGTCCAGGCGACCTCCGCCCCGCAGTCCTCGGGCAGGACCCGGTTGAGGAAGTGTCGCGCCTGCCCGACCGAGGTGGGCCGGCCGGGGAACGCCCGAGAGGCGCGCGGCATCGGGTTTTCCGCTGCGCCGACATCGCTGTGGGCGGCAGGGGGCTCGGTCCAGTCGATGGTCGGGCTCGTCATACCGGTTGCACCGGGGTTTTTGCCCAGGAGGAGGCGCTTGTAAACGGATTCTGAGACCTTGGAGCACGAAATCGGCGTTCCGCGCCGCATCGCCAGAGCTACATTCGGCGGCGATGGAGGAGCGCTACGAGTCCGAACTCACCCGGTCGGCCGACCGTGCTCGACGGGGTCGACCGCGCCCTCGAGCGCCTGAGCACGGGCAGCTACGGCACGTGTGAGGCCTGCGGCGCGGCGATCCTGCCGGCCGACCTCGAGCGCGATCCCACCCGCCGGCACTGCGAGCAGCATCTCGAGGTCGTGGTCGAAGTCGAAGTCGACTAGTCCGGCGGAACCGCCCACCGGTCAGCGCGCCGACCGGTCCCGCCCTTCGCCGGCCGGTCAGCCCGGAATCTTCAACGCCTTGGCCGCGTCGAAACGGCCCGCCACGTCCGGCCAGTTGACGACGTTCCACAGGGCGGCGAAGAAGTCGGCCTTCACGTTTTTGTACTGCAGGTAGAAGGCGTGCTCCCAGGCGTCGAAGACCAGCAGCGGGACCGAGCTCTGGCCGACGCTGCTCTGGTGGTCGTAGACCTGCTCGACAATCAGCCGGCCGGCGAGGGGCTCGTAGGCCAGCACGCCCCAGCCCGATCCTTGGATCGTCGAAGTGGCCTGAGTGAAGTGCGCCTTGAACTTGTCGAAGGAGCCGAAGTTCTCGTCGATGGCCGACCCGAGCGCGCCGTCAGGCTTGTCGCCGCCGTCGGGGCTCTGGTTCTTCCAGAAGATGGAGTGCAGGACGTGGCCCGAGATGTGGAAGGCAAGTGTCTTCTCGAGTCCCACGACGGCGCCGAAGTCGTCCTTGTCGCGGGCGGCGGCCAGCTTCTCGAGCGTCTGGTTGGCGCCGGTCACGTAGGCGGCGTGGTGCTTGTCGTGGTGGAGCTCCATGATCTGAGCCGACACGTGGGGCTCGAGGGCTCCGTAGTCGTAGGGCAGATCGGGGAGCGTGTAATCGGCCATTGGATCTCCTCTGTCGTCTCGATATCGCGGGTTGTCTGCTGGACCCTACCCGACCGTCACAGGGGCGAGACCAGGCCAGGGGCACACGCCGGTGTACGCAGCGGGCACAGACCGGTGCACGAGGGGTGCAGGTCGTGCGCACCCCGACGCCGGCGGCACGCACGATGGGCTGTTACCCGCCCTCGACAGAGCGACACGACCTGCCCACGTGCGGGCGTGTCACCAGATCCGCGGGAGTCGTGAACCTCTGCGAAACCCGTGCGGCAACGGCACAGATCGGCAGTTATACCGTCGGTGCGGCGCTTGCTGCCTCCACTTCGGCAGTGATGGCAGCCAGCATCTGGGCAACCTCGGCGGGGTGTGAGAGCGCAGCAGCGTGGTCGTAGGGCACTTCGATCTTCTCGGTCGCTCGCTCGGTCGCGCACTGTTGCTGGTATTCGGGTGGACACATGCGGTCTTCGGTGCACACGATGTACGTCGAGGGGATTGTTTCCCATGCGACCGCTGGTAGCACGATGTCCATGATGTCGCTCATCAGGATCGGTTGCAGCCGGGCGAGAGCCCATTTCACGGTTTCCGGGTCGGCTTGCTGAAACGCGATGGCCGCCACTCGATCGGGATCGAACCCGACGCGTCCGTCGTCCATCAGGATCGCAGCGGCCCTGGACTCTTCGTTCCCCGCGAGCTGATTCACGAGCGGGATGCCCGCCTCGGGCATGTCCGCGGCGATGTACACCAACCGGGCCACCGCACGATGGTCGACTGCGGCCGCCGAAATGATCACGCCGCCATAGGAATTGCCGACCAGGACCACCGGACCCGCCAAGGTGTCGAGCAACTCCCGCACCATCGCGGTATCGCCCGCGACACCCGCGTCGGGCGGTGGTGTCGACCCGCACGACGGTAGATCAACTGCTCGGTGCGCGATGCCCAGTTCGTCAAGCTCGGCGGTCACGAGTTCCCACGCCCACCGGCCCCCGCCTGCGCCGTGCACCAAGACAACCGTGCAACCACTCATGTCGCCCCCTCCGTTCCCCGGCTCCAGGAGCTGATGTGAGGGTACTCCCGCTCAGCATCATCGAAAGAACGGCAGCAAAGCGAACAATCGCTTTCGATCGAAGTGGCCGCGATTCGGGCGGCACAGAAGGTTACGGTCGCCCAGTCTGCTCACAGCCATGCAAGATGCGATGCGTCGTCACGTCGCCCCCGCTCCATTGACTCGTGCAATTGCTCAACTGCAACACAGCATCGACTGCAACAGAACATCGCAGAGATCGTCTGTCTCAACACTTGTCGTCGTCGGTGTGGTGCGGTGGCGCTGGAACTGACCGCCGCTCGACCACGTCCCGGTCGGCGGCGGGAATACGCCGTCCAGAAAATCGCGCGGACGCGGTCGAAGAAATTGCAGAAAATGGTTGGCATCCGGCGGATGATCGGTTACCGTAACGGGGGTTCAACCTCGACGACCCGTCGCCTTCTGCGCGCGGGAGTCGGTGGACAAGGCGGAAGGGGAGGGGACCGATGATCCGTAAGGTTGTGTGTATCGGCGCGCTTGTCGCAGCGTCGACGAATCTCGTTGTCGTGCTTTCATCGGCTGGAGTCGCCGGAGCGGTTCCTCCTCCCGCGACCGGCACCGCGATCTGCAAAATTGATACAGGAAGTGGAACGCTCTCGCCGGGGCTGACCGCAGCGGGGACCCCCGGCGGCGTCAAGATCCAATTCGTGGCGACGATGGTGGTCGGTGGATCGTGTGGAGGTGCCGTCACCTCCCCGTCGGGGGTGACCGTCAACGGCGGAACAGTGAAGGGACACGGTTTCTACAACCCGGTGCCCTCGACGGCCAACGGCAGCAGTTGTGCCAACTTCGCCGGTTCGGACATCGTCGGGAAGATCGTGGTCAAAGTCAACTGGTCCGTCACCGGTCCCGCGATCGCCCCCACCAAGGTCGTCTACAAGAACAACACCGGTACCGTCGTGGGGTCGGGCACGGACACCGTCACCCTCAACGCTCCAAGCGGGACTGCGGTCAAGTCCGGTTCGTTCACCACCCCGAACAACCCGCACAAGCTCGTTCTCGTGACCAATATTCCGGGGCCAACGTGCTCTGGGACCATTTCGACCTTCTCCATACTTCCTGGAAGCAACATCTCGATGTAGCCGAGGCCTCGCAGCGATGTGTTGGCCTCCGGCCGGTTCAGTTCGACGCTTCAGTTCGATGCTTCAGTTCAAAGGGGAATCAAAGATGAACAAGCTCTGTCGGAACATGATGATTGCCACCGCAGGTGCGGTGGTCTTGGCGCTCACTCCCGCCATCGAGGCCGGGGCGTCCGGAACCCCGCTCCTCCCTGTCCTTCCGGGCAATGTGACCTGCAATCAGTCTCTCGGCGTGTGGGGAGGAGCGATCCAGTTCACCCCGGCACTCTTCACGAACGGAACAGCCACGACCGAGAAGATGGTCGTCAAGGCGACGCTGGGCAACTCCGCGAGCCCGTGTGTGACGACCGCGGGCATCGCCGTTACCGGAACGATCAAGGGCACGATGACCTTCACCGGCGCGAAGGCGAACAGGTGCAACAAGGTCTTCAACGGACTTTCTCGTGTCCCGATTTCGACCTCGAAGTTCAAGCTGACGTGGACGACCCCGCCGGGGGCGCCGACTCAGTGGAAGCAGCCGCCCGCCTTCTCGGTCGTCGGTGCACTCGGCATGACCAGCCTGACCGTCACCGGCGGAAAGGTCACGGGTTCGTTCTCACCGTATGCGACTCCGAACGCCACGCTCTCGGACTCGAACTGGGCGAGCGTGATCCCCACGGGTTGCGCATCGACCGCCGGTCTCTCCAACCTGACACTGGGTACCTCAGCCGGTACGTGGTAGTTCGTCGGCGGGTGTGAGTCAGCACTGAGGGTCCTGGTCGCGCCCGCCGGGTGACCTGGGCGTCGACGAGGTCGCCGCTGATTTGGATGTCTCGGTCGAGTCGGTCGCCGCCGGGTGCACCAGGGCGGCGTCGACGACGGGGTCGACGCGGCCTCCTGTCCTCACCCGTCAGCCCCCCTTGCAGAGGCCCCCGCAGTACGCTTGCTGGAGTGAGCACGGAGCCGCCCGAGTGAGCCCAGCATGAACAGCCCAGCATGAACACGGACCCCAAGGACCGCTGGCACGATCTCGGGGCGTTCATCCGCGAGCAACGGGGGACCGCTCGATTGTCCTTACGCCGGCTCTCGGAGCTCGCCGGCATCTCGAACCCGTACCTGAGCCAGATCGAGCGTGGCCTGCGTCGGCCCTCGGCAGAGATCCTCCAACAGATCGCCAAGGCCTTGCGCATCTCCGCCGAGACGCTCTACGTCCAGGCCGGTATTCTCGAGCCGCCCGACGGGACGCCCGACCTGGCCCGCGCCATCATGGCGGACCAGACCGTCAGCGAGGACCAGAAGCAGGCGCTGGTGCGCATCTACCTCTCCTTCCGCCGCGAGTTCGAGGACGAGCGGGCCCAGGCCGCGGCCGCAGCCCGTGCGTCGGGCGACGCCAACGGAGGGGAGTCGACCGCCTCGGAACGGGGCGAGCGGGCACCGGCGGCCCCTGGATCATCCGCCGGCCCGGCCCCGACGGGCGGGCCCGCTGCGCCACCGCCGGCGGCCGCCGCTGCGGCACCGACGCCGACGTCCGCCTGACGCCGGTCCAGCTCCGAGCACCCGTCGGCCGCCTGACCGCACCCGCAGCGGAGCGCGGCACCGGTTCGCAACACCGGCCCGCCGGTAGGCTTTCCGACGCCATGCGCCGCCTCGCCGTTCTCTCTCTGCACACGTCCCCGCTGGCCCAGCCGGGCACGGGCGACGGGGGTGGCATGAACGTCTACGTGCGAGAGCTGACCTCCGCACTGGCCCGGACCGGCGTGGCCTGCGACGTGTTCACCCGGGCCTGGTCGCCGGATCTGCCTCCGGTGATCGAGGTCGAGCCAGGCCTGCTGGTGCACCACGTGCCCGCCGGCCCGCTCCATGCGGTGGCCAAGGAGACCCTCCCCACCGTGGTCGACGAGTTCACGGCCCGGGTGCTCGAGTCGATGCGGTCGGCGGGGAACTACACGTCGGTGCACGCCAACTACTGGCTGTCCGGGTTGTCGGGTCACGTGATAAAGCACGAGCTGAACCTGCCGCTCGTCTGTACCTTCCACACGCTCGACCGGGTCAAGGCGGAGTCGATGCCCGAAGAGGTCGAGGCCGACATGCCGCACCGGCGCGCCGAGGCCGAAGCGTCCATCATCGAGTGCTCCGACGCCGTCCTGGCGTCGTGCAGCGTCGAGGCCGAGCAGATCGCCTCGCTCTACGGCGGTGACCCCGGCCGCATCCGGATCGTGCCGCCGGGCGTCGACCACGCCTTCTTCGGTCCCGGCCACCGGCCGCAGGCCCGGCGCGCCCTGGGGCTCCCGCTCGGCGGGCGCCTCTTGCTCTTCGTCGGGCGCATCCAGCCGCTCAAGTGCGCCGACGTGGCCGTCGAGACGCTGGCCGAGTTGCTCGCCGGCGGGAGCGAGCCCTACCAGCTCGTCGTGGTGGGGGGTCCGAGCGGGCCGCACGGTGAGAAGGCGCTCCAAGGTCTCTTCGATCTGGCCGACGCGCGCGGCGTGCGCGATCACGTCTCCTTCGTCGACCCCCAGCCCCACGAGTTGCTGTCGTCCTACTACCGGGCGGCTGACGTCTGCCTCGTGCCGAGCCGATCGGAATCCTTCGGCCTGGTCGCCCTCGAAGCGGCGGCGTGCGGGACGCCCGTGGTCGCCTCGGCGGTGGGCGGCCTCACCACGTTGGTCGACCACGGCCACACCGGCTTCCTGGTCGACCAGCCCGATCCGGTGGACTACGCCGCCGCCGTGCGCCGGGTCTTCGGCGCGCCGCTGGCGGCCGAGCGCCTCTCCACGGCCTCGGTGCTCCGGGCCCGCCTCTACACCTGGCGCGCCGCCGCCCGGACACTGGTCGAGCTGCACGACGAGCTGGCCGCCGGGCGCCTCGTCGAGTGCAGCTGAGCGCCGCCCCGCTGCGGCGGGGCTAGGGCGCGGTCACCGTGCCGCTCGTCGACCTGCCCGAAGAGGAGGAGATGGCCGCCGCCGTGGCCTGCATCGACGCCTGGGCCGAGCGCGAGCTGGCGGCCGGCGGCTTCCTGGTGGCGGCCGAGCGCCAGGAGGTGACGGACCGCACTGCGTCGTTCCGGTGGTATCTCCGCTTCAAGGGTGAGGAGAAGGACTTCATCACGGTGTGGTTCACGCTCAAACAGCGCACCCTGCACCACGAGGCTCAGTTCATGCCGGCGCCCGAGGCCAACAAGGAAGACGTGTACGCCTACCTGATGCGGCGCAACGCGCAGCTCTTCGGCATGTGGTTCGCGCTCGGACCAGAGGACGCCGTGTACCTGGTGGGGCGGGTGCCGGCGGGCCTGATCGACGACGACGAGCTCGACCGCATCGCCGGGTCGTCGGTGCTCTACACCGACGACCACTTCCCGACGGCGATGACGCTGGGCTACCCCTCGACCTACCGGCGACGGCCCCGCCGTCGCTGACCCGCTGCTGTCCTCGGGCGCGCCGGGCCGTCGGCCGAAAGCGTTCGAGGGCGGGGGTCAGTAACGTCGCGGCCATGGCAAGCCTGCTCATCGTCGGCGGCGGGAAGATGGGCTCCGCCCTGCTGGGCGGGCTGCTCACGTCGGGCTGGATCGACCCGGCGGACGTGGTGGTGCTGGAGCCGGTGGCCGAACGGCGGGCCGAACTCGAGGCGGACTTCGCCGGCCTGCGGACGCACGCGGCGCCCGAACCCGGGCTGCTGAGCGACGGGGGCGAGCGCCCGCCCGGCGCCGTCCTGGCCACCAAGCCCGACGCGGCCGAGGGCGCCTGCCGGGCTCTGGGCGCGACCGGGGTCACCCGGGTCCTTTCCATCGTGGCCGGCGTGCCGGCGCAACGGCTGGAGTCGGCGCTGGGCGGCCGACCGGCGGTGGTCCGGGCCATGCCCAACACGCCCGCCCTCGTCGGGGCCGGGGTGAGCGCCATCTCGGGCGGTTCCTTCGCCACCTCGGCCGATCTGGCCTGGGCCGAGGACGTGCTCTCGGCCGTCGGCACCGTGGTCCGGCTGCCCGAGCGCCTGCTCGATGCGGTGACCGGTCTCTCGGGTTCGGGACCGGCCTACCTCTTCTTGGTGGCCGAGGCGATGATCGAGGCCGGGGTGCAGATGGGGTTGGCGCGTGACGTCAGCCACACGCTGGTGGTCGAGACCATGGCGGGCTCGGCCGCGCTGCTCAAGGAGACCGGACGCGACCCGGCCACACTGCGGGCGGAGGTGACGTCGCCCGCCGGCACCACGGCGGCGGGCATCCGCACCCTCGAGGCGCGGGCGACCCGCTCGGCCTTCATGGAGGCGGTGGCCGCCGCCACGGAACGGTCCCGCAACCTGTCGCGCTGAGGTCGCCACCTTGCCAACCGGGCCCGTCCGCACCGTCTTCTTCCTCTCGGATTTCGGGACGCAGGACGAGTTCGCCGGGGTGGTGCACGCGGTCATCGCGGCCCGGACCCCCGGGACCACCGTCATCGACCTCACCCACAACATCCCGGCCTTCGACGTGCGGGCCGGGAGCCACACCCTGGTGCGGGCGGTGCCGCATCTCGGTCCCGGGGTCGTGCTGGGCGTCGTCGACCCGGGCGTGGGGACGGCGCGACGTGGCATCGGCATCGAGGTGGCGCTGCCGGCCGGCGGGACCCTGCACTTCATCGGTCCCGACAACGGTCTGCTGGTGGCGTCGGCCGAGGAGGCCGGGGAGGCACCGATCCGCCGGGTGGTCGAGCTGCACCGACCGCCGGCGCCGCCCGACCGCGGCTCCACCTTCGACGGGCGCGACCTCTTCGGCCCGGCGGCGGCGGCGCTGTGCGCCGGCAGTGCGCTGCTCGAGCTGGGCGACGTCGTCGACCCGCACTCGTTGGTGCGACTGATCGGCGGGGTGGTGGAGGAGGGACGGCTGCCGGACGGGCGGGCCTGTCTGCGGGCGGAGGTGACCTGGGTCGACCACTTCGGCAACCTGCAGCTGGCGGCGACGGTGGCCGACGCCCGGGTGGCCGGGCTGGCTTCGGGGGATTGCGTCGAGCTCAACGCTCCGGGCGCCTCGGGCGGGGAGAGCCTCGACGGCCTGTCCTATTCCTTGGTGCCCGAGGGCGTGGCGCTGCGTTGCGTCGACGCCTTCGGCGAGCTCGAGCCCGGGGAATTCGGCCTGCTGGTGGACGCCAACGGGCATTTGGCCGTGGTGGCGGGCGGCGCCTCGGCCGCCCACTGGCTGAACGTGGCCGCGGGGGAGCTGGTCGTCCTGGCCTGGTAGCTCGCGTTTGGTGCCGACGGGACCCTCGTCGGTACCCTCTTGGCGGTGAGTGGAGACCCTCCTGAGGAGCCGAAGCCGGCGGCAGCGCCGTCGAGGCGCATCCCCGAAGCGACGGTGCTTCGCCTGCCCGTCTACCAGCGCATCCTGGCCGAGCTCGAGCGGGCCGGCGCATCGACCGTCTCCTCTGAGCAGCTGGCCACTCTGGCCCGGGTCAATGCGGCCAAGGTGCGCAAGGACCTGTCGCTCCTCGGCTCGTTCGGCACCCGGGGTTCGGGCTACGAACCCGGGTTCCTGATCGCGCAGATCGATCGGGCCCTCGGCGTCGACGCCAACTGGTCGGTGGCCATCATCGGGATCGGAAACCTCGGCCGGGCCCTGACCAACTCGGCCGGCTTCGGCTCCCGCGGCTGCCGGATCACGTCGCTCTTCGACGTCGACCCCGACGTGGTGGGCGAGGAGATCCGGGGCATGACGGTGCGCCACATGGACGAGATCGCCTCCCTGCGGGCGGCCGAGCGGCCCGACATCGGCGTCATCGCCACCCCGGGCCCCCCGGCTCAGCAGGTGGCCGACCTCCTGATCCGGGCCGGAGTGACCTCGCTGCTCAACTTCGCCCCCCGCGTGCTCAATGTGCCACCGGCCGTGCAGGTGCGCTACGTCGACCTCTCCATTGAGCTCCAGGTGCTCGGCTACTACCGGGCCCAGCAGGAGGAGGCGGGCCGGGAGGACAGCGGCGGGCCGGCCGAGCGGTCGCCCTGGCTGCGCTCCGTGGGGATGTCCGCCGCACCCGATTTGGCCTGACCACGAGGTTGCGCACGGCGAAGGAAGCGAGCCCGCCGGTAACCTGACCGTGGCCGAGCCGCCGAGTCCATGAGTGGGGCAGGTCGCTGCTCCCCCCGGGGATTGGCGGCCGGCGTTGCGGGACCGGCACAATTGCGGGCCGACCCAGGAAGGATCCGAGTGTCCGTCGTCGTCGTAGGGCTCCAACACACCCAGGCACCGCTGCCGCTGCTCGAGGCGGCGGCCATACCCGACGAGGACCTGCACAAGGTGCTGAGCTCGCTCAGCCACCGGCGCAACGTGCTCGAGACGGTGGTCCTCTCGACCTGCCTGCGCACCGAGGTCTACGCCGTCGTCGACCGTTTCCACGACGCGGTGGCCGAGATCTACGACGTCCTGGCCGAGCAATCCGGGGTCTCCGTCGAAGAGCTCTCGACCCATGCGGCCATCCGCTTCGACGACGACGTCACCGCCCACCTCTTCTCGGTCACCTCGGGCCTCGAGTCGGTGGTCACCGGGGAGACCGAGGTGGTCGGCCAGGTGCGCCGGGCCTTCGAACGGGCCCAGGGGGAGGGTGCCAGCGGCCCTGTCCTCTCCGCCCTTTTCCGGCACGCGTTGCAGACGGGCAAGCGGGTGCGGACCGAAACCGCCATCAGCAAGGGCACGACCTCCTTCGCCTACGCCGCCGTGACCGTGGCCCGCGGGCCCGACGGCCGTGGCCTGCGCGGGGCGCGCGTGGTGGTTGTCGGCGCCGGCGCCATGGGCCTGGGGGTCAGCCGGGCACTCTCGGACATCCCGGCGGAGGACGCGCCGAGTTCGGTCGTCGTCGTCAACCGTTCGCTGGCTCGGGCCGAGGACGTGGTGGCCGCGACGTTGGGCACGGCCCTCTCCCTGCGGGCGGCGGCGCTCGAGTCGGTGGCCGACGAGCTGGCCCACGCCGACGTGGTGCTCACCGCGGTGGCCGCGGAGGCGCACGTCCTCGAAGACGCCGACTTTGCCGCGGCGTCCGGCCCGCTGCTGGTGATCGACCTGGGCGTGCCCCGCAACGTCGACCCTGCGGTGCGGGCGCGGGCGCAGGTCACCCTGCTCGACATGGACACCTTGCGCGAGTCGGTGACCCGGGCGCTGGGAGATCGGGCCGAGGAGTCGGTGGCCGCCTGGGGCATCGTGACCGACGAGGTCGAGCGCTTCCGCACGGCCAGCCGCCAGCGGGGCGCCGCCCCGATCGTGGCCTCGTTGCGGGCCCACCTCGAATCCCTGCGAGTGGCTGAGCTCGAGCGCCACCGGGCCCAGCTCGCCGACCTCACCGAGGCGGAGTGGGAGCACGTGGATGCGGCCACCAGGGCCGCCCTGGCCAAGTTCCTCCACGAGCCGACCGTTCTCTTGAAGGAGACGGCGGGCACGCCCCAAGGCGAGCGCCTGGTCGAAGCGCTCCGCACCCTCTTCAACCTGTAGCCGCCCCTACCGGGCCCATGGGATAGTCGCTGTCATGGGAACGTTGCGCCTGGCCACCCGCGGCTCGCCGCTCGCCCTCCGCCAGACGGACCTGGTGTCGGAGCGGCTGCGCCAGGCCCACCCCGGGCTCGAGGTGGAGCCGCTCGTCGTGCGCACCCGGGGCGATCAGGACGCCCAGTCACCACTCGACTCCATCGGCGGACAGGGCGTGTTCGTGACCGAGGTGGAAGCGGCCGTGCGCGACGGGCGGGCTGCGGCCGCCGTGCACTCGGCCAAGGACATGCCCTCGGTGATGGCGGCCGACGTCGTGCTCGGCGCGGTGCCGACCCGTGGTGACGCCCGCGACGGCCTCGTCGGGTGCGCATTGGCCGACCTGGTGCCGGGGGCGCTCGTGGCGACGGGGTCGGCCCGGCGCCGGGCCCAGCTGGCCTGGTTGCGCCCGGACCTCGTCTTCACGCAGCTGCGGGGCAACATGGCACGCCGGGTGGCCGTGGGTGAGTCCGACGAGGTGTCCGCCGTGGTGGTGGCCATGGCCGCCATGGAACGGCTCGGGTGGCTCGAGCGGGTGGCCGGCGTGCTCGAGCCGGTCGACGTGCTGCCCCAGGCCGGTCAGGGGGCGATGGCCGTGCAGTGCCGGGCCGACGACGAGGTGACGCGGCGCCTACTCGGCGCCATCGACCACGAGCCGAGCCACCGCGCCGTCCGCGCCGAGCGTGCCGTCCTGGCCGGGCTCGGCGGGAGCTGTTCGGTGCCGGTCGGGGCGTACGCCCGGGTCGAGTGCGACGAGCTCGACGTGATCGGGCTGGCGGCCAGCGGTGACGGGCGCACGGTCATCCGGCTCTCCCGGCGCGGCCGGGATCCCGAGGGGATCGGGGCCGAGGTGGCCCAGGCGCTGCTCGACGGCGGGGCGGCCGGTCTCGAGGGATTCGGCTCCGAGATCGTCGGGGGCGAATCGTGACCGTCTACCTCGTGGGGGCGGGACCGGGCGATCCGGGGTTGCTCACCCGCCGCGGCGCCCAGCTGCTGCGTCGAGCCGACGTCGTGCTGCACGACCGCTTGGTCAGCCCGGCCGTGCTCGACCTGGTGCCGCCCTCTGCCCAGCTGGTCGACGTGGGCAAGATGCCCGACGCGTCGGGCGACCGGCAGGAGGAGATCGGGCGGCTGCTGGTGGCGCACGGTCGCCGCTCGGCCACCGTGGTGCGCCTCAAAGGTGGCGACCCGTTTCTCTTCGGGCGCGGCGGCGAGGAGACCGAGGTGCTCGACGCGGCCGGCATCGACTGGGAGGTCGTCCCCGGTGTGACCTCCGCCTTCGGAGTTCCTGCCGCGGTGGGAATCCCGGTCACCCAGCGTGGCCTCGCCTCGTCGGTGACCGTGGTCACCGGACGCGTGGGTGAGACGGGCGGCGCGGGGAGCCCGGACTGGGAGGCGCTGGCCCGCGCGGGCGGGACGCTGGTCGTCCTCATGGGCATGACCACGCGCGATGCCGTGGCCGACGCGCTGATCCGGGGCGGGCGGGCGTTCGACACGCCGGTGGCCGTGATCAGCCGGGGAACGCTTCCCGCCGAGCGGGTCGTCCGCACCACGCTGGCCGGTTTGGCCGGCGTCGAGCTGGAGGCGCCGGCGGTGATCGTGGTCGGCCCGGTGGCCGCCCTGGGCGTCACGGGTCGCGATGCACCCTCCGGCGGGCCCCTGGCGGGCAGGACGGTCGTGGCCACGAGATCGGGCCACCGGGCCCGCGGATTGGTGGACGGGCTCGAGGAAGCCGGAGCAGTGGTGGTCCAGTTGCCCCTGACGCGCACGGCCGATCCGGCCGACGGCGGGGTCGCCCTCCGGGCCGCGGCGGCGGCGGTCGCCTCGTTCGACTGGGTGGTGTTCACGTCACAGAACGGCGTGGACCGGCTCATGGCGACGGTGCGCGACGCCCGGGCCCTGGGCGGCGTGGCCGTGGCCGCGGTGGGCCCGGCGACCGCCGACGCGTTGCGCCTGGCCGGCGTGGAGCCCGACCTGGTGCCGGCGGAGCACAGCGCGCTCGGCCTGGTGGAGGAGTTCGCCGAGGGACGTGGTCGGGTGCTGTTCCCGAGCGCCAACCTTGCCCTCGACACCGTTCCGTCGGGCCTCGAGGACAAGGGGTGGACAGTGGAGCGGGTCGAGGCCTACCGCACCGTGCCCGCCGCTGCGCCCGACCCTGCACTCTTGGACCGGGTGGCCGCCGCCGACGCCATCGCCTTCGCCGCCACCTCCTCGGTCGTGGCGTTCACGGCGCTGTCCGGGCCCGACGGCGCGCCGGTGCCGGTGCCGCCCCACGTCGTGTGCATCGGACCGACCACGGCCGCCGCCGCACGGGCAGCGGGCATGGCCAACGTGTTCGAGGCCTGGGGCGCGTCTGCGGCGGGGATGGTGCGAGAGCTGGTCGACCACTTCGGTGACCGCCCCGACGACGCCTCGTAGCATTGTCCTGATGGCCGACGCCTTTCCGACCCGCCGCCTGCGCCGGTTGCGCCGCACGCCCGCCCTGCGGCGGTTGGTGGCCGAGGCACGTCTCGATGTCGACGATCTGGTGGCACCGCTCTTCGTGCGCGAGGGCGCCGCATCCCCCGTGCCGATCGCCTCCATGCCGGGCGAGGTCCAGCACACGCTGGACTCGTTGACGGTCGAGGCCAAACGCCTGGTCTCGCTCGGCATTCCCGGGTTGATCCTCTTCGGCGTGCCCGAGTACAAGGACGCGCAAGGCAGCGGGGCCTGGGACCCGCGCGGTGTGGTGCAGGTGGCGCTGCGCACGCTGCGGGCCGCCATCGGCGACGAGCTGGTGCTGATGGCCGACCTCTGCCTCGACGAGTACACGGACCACGGGCATTGCGGCGTGCTCGGCCCCTCGGGCGAGGTGCTGAACGACGCCACGCTCGAGCTCTACCAGCGCGTTGCCCTTGCCCAGGCGCAGGCGGGCGCCGATGTGGTGGCTCCGAGCGGCATGATGGACGGTCAGGTGGCCGCCATCCGCGCCGCGCTCGACGGTGCGGGACACGATCAGGTGGGAATCCTGGCCTACGCCTCGAAGTACGCGTCGGCGCTCTACGGCCCCTTCCGCGACGCCGTCGAGGTGACGATCGCCGGCGGGGGCGACCGGCTGGCCTATCAGCAGGACCCGCGCAACCTTCGCGAGGCTCTGGCCGAGATTGCCCAGGACGTCGCCGAGGGCGCGGACATGATCATGGTCAAGCCGGCGATGACATCGCTCGACGTGCTGGCCCTGGCCCGCCGCGAAGTATCCCTGCCTCTGGCGGCGTACCACGTGAGTGGTGAGTTCGCCATGGTGAAGGCGGCTGCGGCCGCCGGGTGGATCGACGGTCCGGCCGTGGCCCTCGAGCAGCTGACCGTGCTGAAGCGGGCGGGCGCCGACTTCGTGCTCACCTACTTCGCAGCCGATGTGGCCGAGGTCCTCAATGGCTGAGGCCCGGGCCAGCAACGCCGAGTGGTTCGCCCGGGCCCGGCGCGTCATCCCGGGCGGCGTCGACTCGCCGGTGCGATCGTTCGCCTCGGTCGGGGGCACTCCCTACACCGTCGTTTCCGGTCAGGGTCCCTACGTGGTCGACGCCGAAGGCATCCGCTACATCGACCTCGTCCAGTCCTACGGCGCCGTCCTGCTCGGCCACGCCCATCCCGTGGTGACCACGGCGATCAACGCAGCCGCCGCGGCGGGCACGACCTTCGGGGCACCCACCCCGGGCGAGGTGCTCCTGGCCGAGGCGATCTGTGCCCGGGTGCCCGGCTGCGAGCAGGTGCGCCTCGTGTCGTCCGGCACCGAGGCCGCCATGAGCGCGGTACGTCTGGCCCGGGGGGCCACCGGCCGGGACCGGGTGATCAAATTCGACGGCTGCTACCACGGGCACTCCGACGGGCTGCTGGCCGGCGGGGGCAGCGGGGTGGCCATGCTCGGCCTGCCCGGGTCGGCCGGAGTGCCGGCCGGTGCGGTGGCCGACACCGTGGTGGCGCCCTACAACGTGGTGCCCGACGTGGACGACACCGTGGCGTGCGTGATCGTCGAGGCGGTGGCGGCCAACATGAACCTGGTGACGCCCGCGCCCGGCTTCCTGGCCGGCCTGCGTGCCGCGTGCGACGCGACCGGCGCGCTGTTGATCTTCGACGAGGTGATCACCGGTTTCCGGCTGGGCCCCGGCGGAGCCACGGCCTGGTCGGGGGTGACGCCGGACCTGTGGTGCTTCGGCAAGGTGATCGGGGGCGGTCTGCCGGTCGGCGCGTTCGGCGGCCGGACCGAGCTGCTGGCGACGCTGGCCCCGGGCGGCCCGGTGTACCAGGCGGGCACGCTCTCGGGCAATCCGTTGGCTACGGCGGCCGGGTTGGCCGTGCTGGACGAGGTGGGACCGGCCGAGTACGACGCGCTGGGCGCCCGAGTGGGCGTCTGGGCCAAGGAGCTGGAGTCGGCCATCGCCGGTGGCGGCCTGGCGGTGGCCGCGCCGGCCGTGGGCCCGCTGGTCGGACTCTTCCTGGCGCCGGCGTCGGAGGGCCCGATCACCACGCCGACCGACTACGTATCGGCCAAGGTCTTGGCGGGTAACGGCACCTACGGCGCCTTCTTCCACGCCATGCTGCGCCGTGGCGTGGCGCTGGCGCCGGGGCCCTATGAAGTCCTCTTCCCCGGTCTGGCCCATGACGACGCGGTGCTGGCCCGGGTGGTCGAGGCGGCGGGCGAGGCGGCGGCGGAGGTCAGCCGAGCGGGTTGAGCCTCGGCCGAGGCGGCAATCTGGCCGCCGCTTCTCGGGGTTGACCGACGGCTACCGGACGTGGACCCCTGACCGCACGCTTGGAAGACTGCACTCCATGGAGCACCGCTGGCCCGAGGCATTCACCGCACTGCGCTCCGGCGTCGGCTGTCCCATGTGTGCGCGGCCCGAGCAGGATCTGACGCCGTTCGGGGCACGGTTCTTCGTGGGTGAGTGGTCCGACGCCGTGCTCGGTCGTCACCCGGTGCGCCCGGGCTACGCCTACGTCATCTGGAAGGGCCGCCACGTGACGGAGCCGCACGAGTTGGCTCCCGCCGAGGCCGCAGGCTTCTGGTCCGAGGTGGCGCGGGTGGCCCGCGCCGTCGAGGAGCGCTACCGGCCCACCAAGATGAACTGGCTCCACCTGGGCAACGGGGTGCCCCACCTCCACGTCCATCTGGTGCCCCGCGCACCCGACGACCCGAACGCCGGCGGACCGGTCGAGGCGGAGGACTTCGAGCAGAGCCGGGTGGCACCGCTCGGCGACGACGTGTTGCGCGCCGAGGCCGCTGTGTTGCACGCGATGGTCGAGCCCTGACGCACCCGGCGGGCGAGGCGCCGGCCTTCGGTACGCTCGCAGGTCGTGGAGTTGCTGGCCGAGGGACGGAACGCCGAAGTCTTCGCGTACGGCGACGGCCGCGTGCTCAAGCTCGACCGGCCCGAGTGGTCGGGACTCTCGCCGTTCGAAGGCGAGATGCTCGAGCTCTTGGCGGGAGCCGGGCTGCCCGTGGCCCGATCTCACGGTGCCGTCACCGTCGACGGCCGGACCGGGGTCGTGCTCGATCGCATCGACGGCGTGCCACTGAGCGAGGTCCTCGCGGCGGCGGAAGGAGCCGAGGTCGAGCAGCTTGCCGAGCGCTTCGTCGAACTCCAGTGGCGGCTCAACTTCACCACGGTGCCCGGGCTCCCGCCGTTGGTCCCACGGCTTCGCGTCGAGCTCGAATCGACCCTCGGCGAGGCCGGCCAGCGCGCCGAGTTGTTGGCCAGACTCGATGAGCTCGACGACGGCACGCTGGGTGTCCTCCATTACGACTTCCACCCCGACAACCTGCTCGTCACCCCCGACGACCGCTGGATCGTCATCGACTGGCTGACCGTGGCCGCCGGTCCCGCGCCGGCCGACCTGGCCCGGACCCTGGTGCTCTGGGGACAGCGGCCGACCGAACCGGCGGCCACCTTCATGAGGGCGGTACGCCGGCTCGGTGCCGAACAGCGCGGTCTCGACGACGACGCACTCGACGACTGGGTGCGCATCGCGGCGGCCGGGCGACTGGGCGAGGGCTTCGAGGGCGCCGAGGCCGAGTGGTTGCGCCGGGTGACCGCCGGTTCGCTGCGGCTCTTCGTCTGATGCCGGCCGGCGCCTTCGAGGGTGCGGCGGCCTACTACGTGCAGGGGCGACCGCCCTACTCACCCGAACTGCCTGACGTCCTGCGGGACGAGCTCGGGCTCGACGGCTCGGGCCGCCTGCTCGATGTCGGCTGTGGGCCCGGCATCCTGACGCTGTGGCTGGCCGATCTCTTTGCCGACGTCATCGGGCTCGACCCCGAACCCGAGATGCTCGGCGAGGCGCGACGACGCGCCGCGGCAGCGGATCGCTCAGACATCCGATGGATCGAAGGCACGGCCGAGGAGATCGGCCGGCTCGAGGTGGCGCCCTGCCGGGCCGTGACCTTCGGGCAGTCGTTCCACCGCACCGACCGCCGGCGCGCGGCCGAGGCCGTCTACGACGCGCTCGGGCCGGGCGGTGCCATCGTCCTGGTCAGTCACGCGGTCGAGGGACGACCGGTGCCGTCGAGCCCGGGGCCGCCCCCGATTCCCCACGACGAGATCGGCCGGTTGATTCAGCGCTACCTGGGCTCGCCCGCTGCGGGCGCACCCGTCGAGCGCTGGGAGGATTCGCTGCGCCGGACCCGCTTCGGCGAACCGCGGACCGTCTTCGCACCGGGCGTGCCCGACTACCTCCGGGACGAGGACTCCGTCGTGGCCAACTTCTTCTCCATGTCGACCTCGGCCCCGCCGCGCTTCGGCCCGCGGCGAGGGGAGTTCGAGGCAGAGCTGCGGGCGCTGCTCCGTGCCTACTCACCCGGCGGGCTCTTCTGGGACTGGCCGGGCGACACCGAGATCGTGCTGGCCGTGCGGGCCTGAGCTGCGGCTCAGGCGGCGGGATTCTCGAGGCCGCCCGAATCGGGCAACAGCCGCGAGACGAGCTCGAGGGCCCGGTAGCCGACCTCGGCCGGTCCACTGGCGTCGGGGCGCATCAGGTTGGCCATGATGCGCAAAAGGGTGTTCATCAAGAGCTCGGAACGCATGCCGAGGCTCACGCAGAGCCGCATTGCCTCGGGGTGCGAGATGAGATGCACGAACGTCCGGGCCACCTTGTAATAGGGCCCGTAGGCGGCGTTGAGCTCCCGTTCGTAGTCCTCGAGGGCGGCTGCGCCCTCCCCGGTCATGGCATGGCCCAGCGCGGCGGCGGCCAGCCGGCCCGTCTCGTAGGCATAGGCGATGCCCTCGCCGTTGAACGGGTTGATCACCCCGCCGGCGTCGCCGGCGATGAGGACGTTGCCCCCGGCGCGTGGGCCGACCGAGAGGCCCATGGGCAGCTTGCCACCCGTCGGCGGCCCACAGCTCGTCTCGGGGCTCAGGCCCCACGACGCCGGGGCGTAGCCGACGAAGGCGTCCATGAGGTGCGAGGTGTTCACGCCCTTCCAGCGGGCGTCGGTGGACAGGAGCCCGACTCCGACGTTGACCCGGCCGTCGCCCATGGGGAAGATCCAGCCGTAGCCGGGGACCACGTTGCCCTCGGCGTCGCGGATGTCGAGGTGGGACTCGATGAACGCGTCGTCGTGGCGCTCGGAGCGGTAGTAGCCGCGCAGGGCCATGCCCATGGGCAGCTCGCGCCGGCGCGTCGTGCCCAGCATCCGGCCCACCCGTGAGTTCGAGCCGTCGGCCACCACCACGTAGCGGGCCCGGACGGGCCGGCCCTCGCGGGAGCCCTTCTCCTTGACCAGCACCCCGCTCAGGGTGGCCAGCGAGCCGGGGCCCGACGCCGACTCGACCACGATGGGCGCGGTGACCTCGGTGCCCTGGAGCAGGGTGGCTCCGGCCTCGACCGCCCGCCCGGCCACCAGGCCGTCGAGGTCGTGGCGGGTGATGGTGTAGCCGTGGCTGGGGAAGTGCGGGTGCTCGGGCCACTGCATCTCCATGGAGTGACCGAAGCCGTAGGCCCGCAACCCGGTGTAGCGGTGCGAGGACCCGGCCACCGCGTCCTCGAGTCCCATGTCGGCCAGCTGGCGTACCGCGCGGGGCGTGAGCCCGTCGCCACAGGTCTTCTCACGGGGAAAGACCTTCTTCTCCACGACGCAGACGTCCCAGCCGGCCTGGGCCAACCAGTAGCCGCAGGAGGAGCCGGCCGGCCCGGCGCCCACCACCACCACGTCGTAGACGTGCTCGGCCGGGACCGGCCGGGCGGCGGCGCTCGCGGCCGCGGGCTCGGGGCCCGCCCCGGTCTCGTGGGTCGGCGCACTGGTCGGAGCCGTCTCCTTGGTCGCGGCCGCCTTCTTGGCCGCCGCCGTCTTCTTGGTCGGGCTCGCCTTCTTGGTCGCGGCCGCCTTCTTGGCCGCCGCCGTCTTCTTGGTCGGGCTCGCCCTCTTGGCTGACACCGCCTTCTTGGCCGCCGCCGTCTTCTTGGCCGGGCTCGCCTTCTTGGCCGGTCCGGTGGGAGGGGTCTCGTCGGGAGCCGTCACGAGGGCATCGTAGGTCTGCCGCGTAGGGCGTCTGACCAGCAGGCGGATGTGCCCTGGCTTGGAGTCGCATGGTAGAAACGGATCACCGTGGACCAGTACCTCCCGATCCTGATCATGGCCATTCTTGCCCTCGCCTTCACGGTGTTCTCGCTCGTGTCGTCGGCCATGCTGGCACCGAAGAAGAAGCCGACCGCAGCCAAGTTGGCGCCCTACGAGTGCGGCATCGTGCCCAACGATGAGCCGCCACAGAGGTTTCCCGTCCGTTTCTACCTGGTGTCGATGATCTTCATCATCTTCGACATCGAGATCGTGTTCCTCTACCCCTGGGCGGTGGTCTTTCACCAGATCGCCACGTTCGGCCTGATCGAGGTCATCGTGTTCGCCGCCGTGGTGTTCGTGTCCTTCGTCTACCTCATCTCCAACGGCGCGCTCACCTGGGGCCCGGCGAGGAGCTTGCAATCGGGCATGCCCAGCCGCACCTCGGAGTCGACCATCACTCGCATCAGTGCGGCTCGCCCGAATCCTCCGGGTGAGGCGGCCTGAGGAATGGGGATCGAGGACCTCCAGCACAATTTCCTGACCGGTCGCCTCGAGGACATGGTCAAGTGGGCCCGGCGCAACAGCGTGTGGCCCGCCACCTTCGGCCTGGCCTGCTGTGCCATTGAGATGATGTCGGTCGGGGCCGCCGACTACGACATCAGTCGGTTGGGCATGGAGGTCTTCCGGGCCTCGCCCCGCCAGGCCGACCTCATGATCGTGGCCGGACGGGTCTCCCAGAAGATGGCCCCGGTGCTGCGTCAGGTCTACGACCAGATGATGGAGCCCAAGTGGGTCATCTCCATGGGCGTCTGCGCCTCGACCGGCGGCATGTTCAACAACTACGCCATCGTGCAAGGAGTCGACCAGATCGTGCCGGTCGACGTCTACGCCCCCGGGTGCCCGCCCTCACCAGAAACACTGTTGCACGCCATCTTGACCTTGCACGAGAAGATCCGCACCGGGGAGATCACCCGCCGACCCGGCTCGACGGTCCCGGCCGGCGAGCAGGCCACCGGCGGTTGGACGCCGACCGTGCCCGACGCCGTCCGGGTGGCCACGCCACGGTGAGCGACGCCGCCTCGACTGCCGCTCCGGCCGTGGCGCCCTCGAACGTTCTCCCCGAGGTGCCGCGCCTGCCCGACCGCCTGGTCGACCAGCTGGCCTTTCCCGGCCGCGACACCTACCGGCTCATGGTGGCCGCCTTCCGCGACGCCGGCTTCGAGACCTGCTCGGACCTCTGTGCGGTTGACTACCTGACCCACCCGGGCCGCTCGCTGCCCGACGGGGTCAGACCCGAGCGCTTCGAGGTCGTGGTCAACCTGCTCTCGCTCTCCATGCGCCAACGTGTGCGGATCCGGGTGCAGGTGCCCGAATCGGACCCCACGGTCGAGTCCATCACCCACGTCTACCCCGGCGTCGACGCCATGGAGCGCGAGGCCTACGACCTGGTCGGCATCCTCTTTTCCGGCCACCCCGACATGACCCGCATCCTCATGCCCGAGGAATGGGAGGGACACCCCCTGCGCAAGGACTACGGCGTCGGGCGGGTACCCGTGCAGTTCAAGGAAGCGCCGGGACCGCGATGAGCGAGCACGACGAGCCCACCGGGAGCGAAGAGCAGGACCAGGCCGAGTTCGGCCTCGAGGTCACCGAGAAGGAGCACCGCGAGGCCGAGGAGGAGCGCTACTTCGTGGCCGAGACCTCCGAGGGCGCCCAGGAACTGCTGCCCCGGGGCACCACCTCGGCCGAGGAGCTGCGCCAGGAGGTCGGGGCCGTGCTCCGACTGCCCGAGGGCGGGTACGTGGACGCGGGCGACATCGACATCGAGCGGCGCGACGACCAGACGATGATCATCAACATGGGCCCGCAGCACCCCTCCACCCACGGAGTGCTGCGCCTGATGCTCGAGCTGGACGGTGAGACCGTGCTGCGGACCAAGCCCATCATCGGCTACCTGCACACGGGGATGGAGAAGACGGGGGAGGAGCTGACCTACGTCCAGGGCGCCACGAACGTGACCCGGATGGACTACCTCTCGCCACTCCACAACGAGCTGGTCTTCTCCATGGCCACCGAGGCTCTTCTCGGGGTCGAGCCGCCCCCACGGGCCGTGTGGATCCGCATGCTGATGGCCGAGCTGAACCGGGTCTCCTCCCACCTCATGTGGATGGCCACCAACGGCATGGACCTCGGGTCCACGTCGATGATGATCTACGGCTTCCGCGAGCGCGAGATGGTCCTCTCCTTCTTCGAGAAGGCCACCGGCCTGCGCATGAACCACAACTTCATCCGTCCCGGCGGCGTCGCCGCCGACCTGCCCGACGGCTGGGAGGACGACGTCACGATCATCTGCGAGACCGTGCTGGCTCGCACCTTCGAGTACGACGAACTCCTTACCGGCCAGCCCATCTTCCGGGAGCGCACCGAGGCGGTGGGCAACATCTCGGCCGAGGAGGCACTGGCCTTGTCGGTCACCGGCCCCATCCTGCGCTCGACCGGCGTGCCCTGGGATCTGCGTCGCACCATGCCCTACCTGGACTACGACAAGCTCGACTTCGACGTCATCGTGGGCCGCTACGGCGACAACTTCGACCGTTACTCCGTGCGCCTCAACGAGATCCGCGAGTCCATCCGCATGCTGGGCCAGATCGTCGAGATGATGCCGCCGGGCGACTACCGGGTGCAGGACCGAAAGGTGACACCTCCGCCCCGGGCCCGCATCGACGAGAGCATGGAAGCCCTCATCCACCACTTCAAGATCTTCACCGAGGGCTTCCGGGTCCCCGAAGGCGAGGTCTACGTTGCCATCGAGTCGCCCCGGGGCGAGCTCGGCTGCTACATGGTCTCCGACGGCACCTCGAAGCCCTACCGCATGCACATCCGCGGACCCAGCTTCGTCAACCTCCAGGCACTCCCGCTGTTGCTGCGCGGGGGCCTCATGGCCGACGCCGTCGCCGTCATCTCCTCGGTCGACCCGGTGATGGGCGAGGTGGACCGGTGAGCCACCTGAAGGCGGACATCGCCGAGCAGGCCAAGGCGCTGGTCGCCCTCTATCCCCAGCCGCGCTCGGCCCTCATCCCGCTGTGCC
Source organism: uncultured Acidimicrobiaceae bacterium (assembly GCA_963809715.1). Lineage (GTDB taxonomy): Bacteria > Actinomycetota > Acidimicrobiia > Acidimicrobiales > RAAP-2 > Bog-473. The sequence continues at coordinate 299,945 of CAWEKO010000005.1, forward strand.
ACCTGGCCCAGGAGCAGGATGGCTGGCTTCGCCCGGAGGCCATGGAGGAAATTGCCGAGCTCTGCGGCGTGACGCCGGCCGAGGTGCGGGGCACGGCCACCTTCTACGACATGCTCTTCACCGAGCCGGTCGGCACCTACGTCGTCTCGGTGTGCACCAACATCGCCTGCATGCTCGGCGGCGCGCTCGAGTTGCTCGAGCACGCCGAGTCCTCGCTCGGGGTGCACGCCGGCGGGACCACGCCCGACGGTGCCTTCACGCTCGAAGAGGCCGAGTGCCTGGCCGACTGCGACCGCACGCCGTGCGTGCAGGTCAACCACCGCTACGTCGGCGCGCAGACGCCGGAGAGCTTCGACCGGCTGGTCTCGGATCTGCGGTCGGGCGCCCTTTCGGACACCGTGCCGGCGCACGGCACCCTGGTCCGTGTGCGCCGGACCGTCGGACTGCAGGTGGACAAGGACACCATCGTGGGCGAGCGGGCCCGTATGGCCGAGGCCAAGGAGGCCCGGGCTGCCACGGCCGGGGGGGACAAGGCCTGATGGCCATTACGGACGCTCCCAAGATCATCACGTCGCGCCTGGGCTACGACGACTCCTACACGATGGCGCGCTACCTGGCCACAGGCGGCTACGAGGCGCTGCGCAAGGCGCTGACCATGACGCCCGAGGCGGTGGCGGCCGAGGTCGACGCGGCCAGCCTGCTGGGGCGAGGCGGCGCGGGCTTCCCGGCCGGGCGCAAGTGGTCGCTGCTGCCCCCCAAGGCCTCGCTCACCTACCTCGTGATCAACGGGGACGAGTCCGAACCGGCCACCTTCAAGGACCACTTGCTCATTGAGGGTGACCCGCACCAGATCCTCGAGGGCGTGCTCATCTCGGCCTATGCACTGCAGGTCAGCCAGGCCTTCATCTACCTGCGTGGCGAGTTCGCCCTGGGACTCGAGCGCCTGCAGACAGCCCTGAACGAGGCCTACGCGCACGGCGCCGTGGGGGCCGACATCTTCGGCTCGGGCTTCTCGCTCGACATCGTGGTGCACCCGGGTGCCGGCGCCTACATCTGCGGTGAGGAGACGGCGCTGCTCGAGTCGCTCGAGGGCAAGCGGGGCTTCCCGCGCATCAAGCCGCCCTACTTCCCTGCGGCCATCGGCCTCTACGGCGAGCCCACAGTGGTGAACAACATCGAGACGATGTCGAACATCCCGTGGATCATCACCAACGGTGGCGCCGCCTTCGCCGCGCTGGGCGAGGGCCGCTCGACCGGGACCCGGCTCTTCGCGCTGGCCGGCCACGTGCGCAATCCCGGCAACTACGAGCTCGAGATGGTCAAGACCACCTTCCGCGACCTCATCTACGCCCCCGTCCTCGGGGGCGGTATCCGGGGCTCCAACACGCTCAAGGCCTTCATCCCCGGCGGTGTCTCGGCCCCGTGGTTCGGACCGGACCAGGTCGACCTGCCGCTCGGCCAGGACGAGGTGGGCGAGGCCGGCTCCATGCTCGGCTCAGGCTCGGTCGTCGTGATGGACTCGGCCACGTGCGTGGTGCGGGCCGCCTGGCGCATCACCAAGTTCTTCGCCCGCGAGTCGTGCGGTCAGTGCACGCCGTGCCGTGAGGGCTCGGGCTGGCTCGAGCGCATCCTGTGGCGAATTGAGAATGGCGACGGCCGCGAGGAAGATCTGGACCTTCTCATGGACCTGTGCGACAACCTCTCGCCCGGCGTGGCCTGGCCGCCGCAGCAGACGACCATCTGCGTGCTGGGCCCGTCCATCCCTTCGTCGATCGCGTCGGGCATCCGCATGTTCCGTGACGAGTTCCTGGTCCACGTCAAAGAAGGGGGGTGCCCCTTTGACTGACACGGCCAAGACCGACGCCGGCGGGTCCGACGCCCAGGCCGACGAGCTCACCTTCACGCTCGACGGGCGCGAGGTGACGGCGGCCAAGGGCGAGCTCATCATCGCGGCGGCCGAGCGGGCGGGTACCTACATCCCTCGCTTCTGCTACCACCCGCGCATGGAGCCGGTGGGCATGTGCCGGATGTGCCTGGTCGACGTCGAGGGACCGCGCGGCGCCACACTCACCCCGGCCTGCTTCGTGGCGGTGACCGACGGCATGGTGGTCGACTCCAGCAACGACAGGGTCAAGAAGGCCCAGGACGGCGTGCTCGAATTCCTGCTGGCCAATCACCCGCTGGACTGCCCGGTGTGCGACAAGGGCGGCGAGTGCCCGCTCCAGGACCAGACCCTGGCCTACGGGCCGGGCGAGAGCCGGTTCGTCGAGGAGAAGCGGCACTTCGAGAAGCCCATCGCCATTTCGGACCTCGTGCTGCTCGACCGCGAGCGCTGCATCCAGTGCGCCCGCTGCACGCGCTTCGCCGACGAGGTGGCGGGCGAGGCCCTCATCGACTTCGCCGGCCGGGGCGAGTCGGTCGAGGTGGCGACATTCCCGACCGAGCCGTTCTCCTCCTACTTCAGCGGCAACACGGTGCAGATCTGCCCCGTCGGCGCGCTCACCGCGACGCCCTATCGCTTCACGGCCCGCCCCTGGGACCTCGATCAGGTCGAGTCCACCTGCACCGCCTGCTCGGTCGGCTGCCGGGTGGCCGTGCAGTCGTCGCAGAACAGGCTGACGCGTCTGCTCGGCATCGACAGCGAGCCGGTGAACCACGGCTGGCTCTGTGACAAGGGCCGCTTCGCCTACGAGTCGGTCAACGGTGACGAGGTGGACGCCGGTCCCCGGCCCGACGTGGTGGCGGACGAGAACGTCGACGTGGCCCCGGCCACCGCCTCGCAGGTCGTGAGCCTCGGCGCCTCGAGGGGGCAGTTCCTGGGCGAGGCGCACGAGACCGGCCGCTTCGAGCACGGGCGCCTGGTCGAGCCGCGCATCCGCAAGGAAGGCGAGCTCGTCCCGGTCAGCTGGGGCGAGGCCCTGGCTGCCGCGGCGGCGGGCATCACCGCAGCCAAGGAGTCCAGCGGTCCGGGCGCGGTCGCCCTCATCGGCGGCGCCCGTCTCACCAACGAATCCGCCTACGCCTGGGCCAAGCTGGCCAAGGGCGTGATCGGGACCGACTCGGTGGACGCCCAACTGGGCGACGGCCTCCCGGCCGACCTGGTGCTCGGGCTGCCCCGGGCCACCATCGACCAGGCGGCATCGGCGCCGCTGCTCATCACGCTGGGTGGCGACCTGCGCGAGGAGCTGCCCGTCCTCTTCCTGCGGCTGCGGGCCGCGCTGAAGGGGAGCCCGAAGCTCATCGAGATCGCGCCGACCCGGACCGCGTTGACACCCTTGGCCGACGCCACCCTGGCCATCCGGCCCGGTGACGCACCGTTGGTGGCCAAGGCCCTCACCGGCGACGACTCGGCCGCCGGCGCGCTGGGCACACACCACGAAGGCAGCGCTCTGGCCGACGGTGCGCTCGGGGCCGCCCGCGCCCTCCTCGCCGAGCATCCCGGTGGCGAGGGCGTCGTCGTCGTGGCCGGGCGCCCGTCCTACGCCGAATCGGGCGAGGTGACGGCGGCTGCGCTCCGCGTGCTGGCGGAGGCGCTGCCCAAGGCCACGTTCTTGCCCGCACTGCGCCGGGGCAACGTGTTCGGGGCGCTCGACATGGGCCTGGCCCCCGGCCTGCTGCCCGGGCGGGTGACCCTCGACGCCGGGCGCGAGCGCTTCACCGCGGCCTGGGGCTCGGTGCCATCCGCCGCCGGGCTCGATACGGCCGGCGTCCTGGCCTCGATGGCCGGGGAAAGTACGGGGACAGGGGGGACAGGGAGAGTCCGGGGACCGGCGGCGGAGCGGGTCCCCAGGTACGGGCCCTGGTGTTGCTCGGGTCCGACCCGCTGAGCGACTTCCCCGACCACGCCTTGGCCAAGGCGGCGCTGTCGGGCGGCCACTTCGTCGTCGCCGTGACCGGGCACCCGTCGCAGTCGGTCGACGCCCATGCCGACGTCGTCCTGCCCTGCGCGATCCAGCACGAGCGCACGGGCACCACCACCAACCTCGAAGGCCGGGTCACCCGACTCGGGCCCAAGCTGAGCGCGCCGGGCTTCGCCTGGCCCGACTGGATGATCGCCGCCGAGCTGGCCGTCGCCCTCGGTTCCGACCTCGGTTCGCAGAGCGACAACGACTTGGCTGCGGAGCTCGAGCGCACTGCGCCGGCCTACGTCGGCCTGACCCCCGAGGTGTTGCATTCCGACGCCGCGCACGACGGGATCCTGGTGCCGATCATCGTGGGCGCCCCCCGCCGGATCGGGGTCGAGCCGATCGACCCCATCGCCCTGCCCGGCGTCGAGTCGGTCGAGCGCCAGGGCGCGCCGCCGCGCCTGGGCACCGGCGGCACCGTTCCCGCGTCCGTGCGGGCTGCCGTTCTGGGCAGCCAACCGCCGCTGATCGCCGGGCCGGGATCCGGCGGCACCGAGCCGCTCCAGATCCCCAAGGCCGACAACTACACGCTGCGCCTGGTGGCGGGGCGCCGGCTCTACGACGCCGGGAGCTCGGTCACGGGCTCGCCCTCGCTCACGCCCCTCGTGCCCGCGCTGGTGGCCCGGGCCAACCCCTACGACCTCGACCGATTGGGGGCCGAGACGGGGGACCGGGTCAAGGTGCGCTCGGCCCGGGGCGAGCTGACCCTGCCCGCCGAGGCCGACGCCGGCGTGCCCCGCGGCGTGGTCGCCATCGACTTCAACGTGCCGGGCGGCGAGAGCGCGCCGGGCAACGCGGTGGCCACCCTGATCGACAGCCGGGCTCCGGTGACCGACGTGCGACTGGAGTCGGTGTGATCGGTGTAATCGGTTCCCTCCTCGCCGACGCGGCCGCGACCACCACCACGGCCGTCTCACACGCTGCCGCGTCCAACGTGGGACCGACCGTGCTGACGCACAGCGCCAACAAGGGAAACGGCGACCCGCTGCTCTACTTCGGCCTCAACTGGGAGGTCTGGCTGATCATCATCATCAAGTGCCTGGTTGCCTTCGTGGCGCTCCTGGTGGCGACGGCGCTGATGATCTGGTTCGAGCGCAAGGTCATTTCGGACATGCAGAGCCGCATCGGCCCCAACCGGGCCGGGCCCTGGGGGCTGCTCCAGACGCTGGCCGACGGGACCAAGCTCGTCTTCAAGGAGGACCTGCTGCCGGACAGGGCCGACTCCTTCGTCTTCAAGTTGGCCCCGTACCTCTCGGTCATTCCGGCCGTGCTCATCTTCACCGTCGTCCCGGTCGGGGGCGTGATCACCATCGGGAGCCACACCTTCGAACTTCAGGTGGCCGACCCGCCGATGGGGATCCTCCTCGTGCTGGCGATGTCGGGCATCGCGGTCTACGGCGTCATGCTGGCCGGCTGGTCGTCGGGGTCGAAGTACCCGCTGCTCGGCTCGGTGCGGGCCTCGGCCCAGGTGATCTCCTACGAGGCCGCGCTCGGCCTGACCACGGTCATGGTCGTGCTGGTCAGCCAATCGCTCTCGACCCGAGCCATCGTCGCCTCGCAGTCGAACGGATTCTGGAACTGGAACCTGATCCGCCTCGGCTTCATCCCCTTCATCTTCTTCATGATCGCCATCACGGCTGAGTTGACCCGGCCCCCCTTCGACCTGACCGAGGCCGAGCAGGAGTTGGTGGGCGGCTTCCACACCGAGTACTCCTCCATCCGCTTCGGCCTGTTCTTCCTGGCCGAGTTCATGAACACCATCACCATGTCGGCCATCGTGGTGACATTGTTCTTCGGCGGGCCCAACGGATACATCTTCCACATCCCCGGCGCCACCATCTACATGCCGATCATCTACTTCCTGCTCAAGGTGACCGCCTTCTGCTTCATCTACGTCTGGTTCCGGGCGGCCCTGCCCCGCCTGCGCTACGACCAACTGATGGACCTGGGCTGGAAGCGACTCATCCCGATGTCGCTGGGCTGGCTGCTCCTGGTGGCCGGCATCGTGGCCTGGGGTTGGGGCGGGCTCATCCTGCTCGTGCCGATCGTCCTGGCCTCGGTGCTCCTGCTGCGGGCCAACAAGCTCGGCTCGGGCCGCAGCGAGGAGGACGTGGTCATCCCGGCCATCGGTCGCCGGGTGTCCCGGCCCATGCGGTTGGCGCCCTCCCACTTCTCCGGTGATCCGAGTGATGGGGGTGATGGGTAATGGGCGTGGGCGACGAGGTGAAGGACCAGCTGTCGTTCCTGGGCGGGTTCAAGCTGACCTTCCAGCACCTGAGCCGGCCGCGGGTCACCACCCAGTACCCGGAGGAGAAGAAGCCCAAGCAGCCGCGCCAGCACGGCCGCCACGTCCTCAACCGCTACGAGGACGGCATGGAGAAGTGCATCGGCTGCGAGCTCTGCGCCGGTGTCTGCCCGGCTGACTGCATTTATGTGCGCGGGCTGGACAACCCGCCCGACCACCCGGTGTCGCCCGGCGAGCGCTACGGCTACGTCTACGAGATCAACTACCTGCGCTGCATCCACTGCGACATGTGCGTGGAGGCCTGCCCGACCGAGGCCATCACCGAGTCGAAGCTCTTCGAGTTCTCCTTCACCAACCGCTCCGACGCCATCTACACCAAGGAAGAACTGGTGGTGAACGACGACGGCACGCCCAAGAAGCTGCCGTGGGAGGACTGGCGCGAGGGCGACGACCTCATGACCTCGGGCTGGATGCGGGCCACCTCGCCGTCGGGCAGCGCGGCCTACGAGGGCGAGGTGCAATGGGCTGGTGAGCTGGGCTACGGCGTGCGCGCGCCCGAGGGCGGCCAGTCGGGCCGGCGCGACGACGAGGCCACGGGCACCAAGCCGCTGCGTGAGGTGCTCGAGGCCCACCTCCTCGACCAGGACATCCCGCTCAACCACCGGGGCATGCAGGGCCGCGTCTGGCGGGCCCAGAAGGGCGCGGCGCGCAACAAGCGGAAGATGGAGGACATGCGGGGGCGCATGAAGGAGTTGCGCGCCTCGCGCAAGGCGGCCAAGGCCGAGGCCAAGGAGAAGGCCTGACCCATGTTCACCCTCCACCTGCTCCTGGCTTCATCGCGCCCCACCGTGCCCGACGCGATCGTGTTCGGCGCCGCCGCCCTGGTGATCCTGGTCGGCTCGGTCGGCGTGGTCACCTCGTCCAACCCGGTGCACGCCGCCCTCTTCCTCGTCATGACGCTCTTCGGGGTGGCCGTCCTCTTCATCGAGGAGCAGGCCGACTTCCTGGCTGCGGTGCAGATCATCGTCTACGCCGGGGCCATCGTGGTTCTCTTCCTCTTCGTCATCATGTTCCTCGGGGTGGACAAGGCCGAGAACGTCAACGTCGAACCCCTGACGGGCCAACGACCGCTTGCCTTCCTCTTCGCCCTGGTCACCCTGGGCGGGATTCTGGCCATGGCGGCCACCGCCCACTGGGTCACCGGTGCCAAGCAGGTGGTGGGCCCGATCCAGGGCCACGTAGCCGGGTTGAACTCGCCGGCCGGTGAGCCGGCCCAGCTGGGCAAGGTGCTCTTCACCACCTATCTCTTCGCCTTCGAGGCCACGGCCGCCCTGCTCGTCATCGCCGTGGTGGGCGCCGTCGTGCTGGCCCGCCGCCCACCCACCGTCCACGACGACGAATCCGAGTCCGCATCCGAGTACGACTCGGAGAGTGAGCTGCCGGCATGAGCCTCTCGGGAGCCTGGTACCTCGGACTGGCCGCCATCGTCTTCACCATCGGCGCCATCGGTCTGCTGGTCCGACGCAACGTGCTCATCATGTTCATGTGCATCGAGCTCATGCTCAATGCGGCCAACCTGACCTTCGTGACCTTCGCCCGCATGCTGGGTGACATCGGCGGGCAAGCCGTCGTCTTCTTCGTCCTGGTGGTGGCGGCGGCCGAAGTCGTGGTGGGCCTGGGCATCGTCGTGACCAACTACCGCCGGCGCGACACGACCGTGGCGGACGACCTGAATTCGTTGAAGGGCTGAGCCGTGGTCCACGTCGCGTACCTCATGCTGCTCTTCCCCCTGGCCGGCTTCCTGCTGCTGGTGGCCCTGGGCCGTCGCATCGGCGACCCGGTCGCCGGCTGGATCGGCACCATCGCCGTGGCCGGCGCCTTCGTCGTGGCCGTCATCGTCTTCTTCGGGCTCATCGATCTGCCCTCGTCCCACCGCCTCGTCGTCGAGAACTACTACACCTGGTTCCAAGCGGGCGGCTTGCACGTGCCCGTGGGCACGCTGGTCGACCCGCTGTCGATGACGATGTGCCTCTTCATCACGGGGGTCAGCATGCTGATCCACCTGTACTCCATCGCGTACATGAAGGACGATCGCGACTACTCGAAGTTCTTCGTCTACCTGAACCTCTTCGTGTTCTCCATGCTCCTGCTGGTGCTGGGGAACAACCTGCTCCTCACCTTCGTGGGCTGGGAGGGTGTGGGCGTCTGCTCCTACTTCCTCGTCGCCTTCTGGTTCCAAAGGGAGTCGGCCGCCTCGGCAGGCAAGAAGGCCTTCATCTACAACCGCATCGGTGACGCCGGCTTCCTGCTGGCCATCTTCCTGATCTTCGAGAAGACCGGCACCGTGGAGTACGCCAGCGGCCCGGGGGGTGGCATCTTCGGGCAGCTCTCCCACTTCAACAGTGCCTCGGCCACGGCCGCCGTGCTGCTCCTCTTCCTGGCCGCCACGGGCAAGTCGGCCCAGATCCCGCTGTTCAACTGGCTGCCCGACGCCATGGAGGGCCCGACGCCGGTTTCGGCCCTCATCCACGCCGCCACGATGGTGACGGCCGGGGTCTACCTGCTGTGTCGCATGAACCCGCTCCTCCACCTGTCGGCCGACGGCACCCTGGTGATCGCCATCATCGGCGGGGTCACTGCGTTCGTGGCCGCCACCATCGCCTGCGCGCAACAGGACATCAAGAAGGTGCTCGCCTTCTCGACGATCTCCCAGATCGGCTACATGGTGCTGGCCGTCGGCTCGGGGGCGTACATCGCGGCCGTCTTCCTCATGGTGGCCCACGCCTTCTTCAAGGGCCTCCTCTTCCTCGGGGCGGGCTCGGTCATCCACGGACTCGAGGACGAGCAGGATCTCAAACGCATGGGCGCGCTGCGCCGCTACATGAAGTGGACGACGATCACCTTCACCATCGGCTTCCTGGCCATCGCCGGCATCCCGCCGTTGAGCGGGTTCTGGGCCAAGGGCGACGTGCTCGACAACGTCTTCGCCCATTACAAGCCGCTGTGGGTGTTGGGTGTGATCACCGCCGTTCTGACGGCGTACTACATGAGCCGGCTCGAGGTTTTGGCCTTCGGGGGCAAGGAGCGCTTCGACAAGCCCGGACCGAACGGCGAGCCGGCGCTGCACACGCCACACGAATCGGGTTGGCTCATGCGCATCCCGCTGGTCATCCTCGCCTTCTTTGCCTTCTTCGCCGGTGCGCTGGACCTGCCCTGGGTGCACACGCACAACCTCGAGAGCTTCCTGAACCCGGTCTTCGCCGGCACCCTCTACAACGACAACTTGGCAGGCGGCGCCGAGTGGGCCCTGGCCATCGTCGACATCGCGGCGGCCTTCATCGGCCTGATCGTGGCCTACTGGCTCTGGCGGGGCGATGACGTCTACCAGCCGCGGTTGGAGCCGGCGTTCCTCCAGCGGGTCTGGTACTGGGACGACTTCTACGACACCGTCATCGGCCGGCCCGGGCAGCGCCTGGCTGCCTTCAGCGCCTGGGTGGTCGACGCCCGCATCATCGACGGCGCAGTGAACGGGACGGCTTCTTTGGCCCGGGCCACGGGCCAGGCCGCCCGCAAACTGCAGACCGGCTACGCCCGCAACTACGCGCTCGGCATCGCGCTCGGGGTGGCCCTCCTCATCGGGTTCATGCTGAGCAGGGTGTGGTGGGGATGACACACCACGAAGTCCCTTTTCTCACGCTGCTGGTACTCCTGCCCGCCGTCGGCGCGGCCTTGCTCGGACTGTTGGGGCTCGACAAGAATTTCAAGAAGGAGCTGACGTACGCGCTGGCCCTGATCGTGTCGCTGGTCACGCTCGGCTTCGCCATCGCCACCCTGGTCGTGATGAAGGTGCACGACGGCGGCTTCCAGCTGGTCTCGAACCACCAGTACACAGGGAGCTCGCTCGGCGTGCACTGGTACCTCGGGGTGGACGGCATCTCCATCTTCCTGGTCCTGCTCACCGCGGTGCTCTTCCCGCTGGCCATCGTCCTCGGGCGCAACCGGGAGAACAGCCGGGTCTACTTCGCCTGGATTCTGCTGCTCGAGGCGGCGGTGATGGGCAGCTTCGTCTCGCTCGACCTGCTCGTGTTCTTCTTCATGTTCGAGCTGACCCTGGTGCCCTCGTACTTCATCATCGCCGGCTGGGGTCACCAGCGCCGGGCCTATGCCGCCCTGAAGTTCTTCCTCTACACGTTCCTCGGCTCGGCCTTCCTCCTGGTGGGCATCCTGGTCCTGGCCTTCATCCACGAGTCGCAGTACCACTACCTGACGTTCTCGCTCGGGCCGCTCATGCAGACACATCTCTCGTCGAGCACCGAGATCCTGCTCTTCTTGGCCTTCACGGCCGCCTTTGCGGTCAAGGCCCCGCTGTTCCCGCTGCACACCTGGTCGCCCGACGCCTACACCGAGGCGCCCGAGGAAGGCTCGGTGCTGCTCTCGGGCGTGTTGGCCAAGCTGGGCACGTACGGCATCATCCGCTTCGACCTCAGCCTCTTTCCCCAGGCCACGCGGACCCTGGCCCCGCTCCTCCTCACACTGGCCGTGATCGGGATCATCTACGGGGCGGTCGTGGCCTGCGCCCAACGCGACATGAAGCGCGTGGTGACCTACTCGTCGCTGGCCCAGATCGGCTTCATCGCCCTGGGCGCCGTTGCGCTGAGCTCGCAGGGCCTGGCCGGGGGTGTCCTGCTCATGCTCAACCACGGACTCATCGTCGGGGCGCTCTTCATCCTGATCGGCTTCATCTACCAGCGCCGCGGCACCTGGCAGACCAACGAGATGCGCGGCCTGCAGAAGGCGGCGCCTGTCCTGGCGGCCGTCTTCACCGTGGTCATGATGGCCTCCATCGGCGTCCCGGGGCTCAACGGGTTCGTCAGTGAGTTCCTCGTGCTCTCGGGCACCTTCATCACCCATCGCTGGTGGGGCGTAGTGGCCGTCCTCGGCGTGATCGTGGCCGCCATCTACCTGCTGTGGGCCTACCAGCAGGTCTTCCACGGCCCGCCCCGCGACGAGAAGGACGAGAAGGTGCGGGATCTGGGCATGCTCGAGCGGGCGGTGATGGCCCCGCTCATCATCCTCATCGTCTTCTTGGGGGTCTATCCCAAGCCGGTGCTCGACCGCATCAACCCCTCGGTGGACCAGCTCATCGCGCACGTGGAGTCGAGCACCGGCCACTACCAACCGCCGGTGGCGGTCAAGGGTGTGGAGGGCGTCAAGTGATCGCCGCCGCCCACGCCGCCGCCGCGCCCACGCCGCCCACGCGGCCTCGAACACCATCGCGGTCCCGCCCATCCGCTGGCTGGCGATCATGCCGGAGATCATCATGATCGGCGGGGCCGTGGTGCTGCTGGCGGTGGCCTCGCTGGTCCGGCGCCCGCTGCGGGTCAAGGTGGCCACGGCGGCCACCGTCGTCATCTCGGGTTCCTCGCTCGGCATCGCATTGTGGCAGTGGAGCGACGTGGCCGAGCACGGCCCGCACACCTATATCGCCAACGCCGTGGTGATGGACGGCTTCAGCGTGCTGTTCATGATCCTGATCAGCATCGCCATGCTCCTGACCGCCCTGGTGGCCAACGGCTATCTCGAACGCGAAGGTGTGCAGGGGGCGGAGTTCCACGTGTTGGCGCTGATCTCGGCCTCGGGGGCGATGGTGATGGCGATGGCCAACGACCTCATCGTCATCTTCCTCGGCCTCGAGATCCTTTCCATTGCGCTCTACGTGCTCACCGCCTTCAACTACCGCCGGGTGGCATCGGGCGAGGCCGCCCTCAAGTACTTCATCCTCGGCGGCTTCTCCTCTGCCATCTTCGTGTACGGCATTGCGCTGACCTATGGCGCCACGGGCACGACCAACCTGACCCAGATCGCCGACTTCCTGTCCAAGAACGTGGTCCTGTCCAACGGCCTCCTCCTGGCCGGACTGGCCCTGCTCCTCGCGGGCTTCGCGTTCAAGATCGCGGCCGTCCCCTTCCACATGTGGACGCCCGACGTGTACCAGGGGGCACCGACGCCGGTGACGGGCTTCATGGCGGCCGTGGCCAAGGCGGGCGCGTTCGCCGCGTTGCTCCGGGTGCTCTTCTCATCCTTCGGCGTGGTCTCCGCGGACTGGCGTCCCATCCTCTACGGGTTGGCCGTGCTCTCGCTGGTCCTCGGTGCGTTCGTGGCGCTACGCCAGCGCGACGTGAAGCGCATGCTGGCCTACTCGTCGATCAACCATGCCGGCTTCATCCTCCTCGGCGTGGTGGCCGGGACGGCGCGTGGTGCGAGCGCCTCGCTCTACTACCTCTTCGTCTACATGTTCATGACCATCGGCAGCTTCGCCGTCGTCACCGTGCTCGGACGGAGCGGCGACGACGATCACGACCTGTCCCGCTACCGCGGCTTGGCCGGACGCCAGCCGGTGCTGGCGCTGGCGTTCGCCGTGCTGCTGCTGGCCCAGGCCGGGGCGCCGTTCACGACGGGCCTGTGGGCCAAGGTGCAGGTGGTCTTCGCCGTGGTCCAGGCGGGTGACGTGCCGCTCGGCGTGATCGCCATGGTGACGGCCGTCGTGGCCGCCTACTTCTACCTGCGCATCGCCGTCCTCATGTACGCCGGCGGCGGGCTGGGCGAGCCCGAGGCCGAGGCGGTCACTGCGCCGGCGTCGGGCGAGGGGTTGGCGGCGCCGACCACGACGACAATGACAACGAGCTGGGGCAGTCCCGAGGCGGCATCGACCGCCGTGTCCACGATCAACGGGCACATCCTCCTGGCCGACGAGGAGCCCGAGGGCGAGGACGAGCTGCCCGAGGCGGTGCCGGTGCCGGTCCTGACGGGGTTGGCCATCGCGCTGTGCACCGGTGTGACCGTGCTCTTCGGCTTCTGGCCCCAGCCGCTCATCGACTTCGCCAACCAGGCGACCCTGCTGTTCCTGCCCAAATAGGAGCAACCGAAGCCGCGGGTCAGGGGCTGGACACGCTCATCCGTCAGCTCGGCTGGGCTCCGAGCACTCGTCTCGCGACCATGACGACGACGGGGTCGGCGCCGAATGCGTCATCCAGTGTGATGGAGGGAGGCAGTCGCTACCCGAACTGCTTGGAGAAGTCGGCGCTGAGCCAGCGCTCGGGCGACATGCGGAAGACAGCGCTGTCCGAGATGTCTTCGGGGGTGGCCGCGAGATACAGGTCCCCCAGCTCCTGGCCGAGGTAGCGGTAGGCCAGCTGGCGTCGTTCCTCGGGGCCTACGGTGTCTCTGATCAGGGTGATCGGGCCCTCCACGCTGACGTAGCAGTAGGGGACGGTCTCGGTCTGCACGCACAGGGTGAAGCGCCCGGCCGCTCGCATGTGGCGAGCCTTGCGGCTCTGGCTGCCGGTGAGCACGTCCACCGTGCCTCCCGCCTCGTAGGCGTACCAGACGGGCACACTCAGAGGACCGTGGCCCGGGTCGTCGATGCTGACGATGCCGACGTGGACGTCGGCGAGGAACGCCTCGCGCTCGGTTTGGGTCATGGTCAACGACATGGACCGGTCACCTCCTCCCGTGATGGGGCGGCCGTTCCCGTCGCTGCTGCTCGGCCCAACACAGATCGCAGCCCTGGCACGGACCGCGCTCGGTGTCGGGCGTGTGGGACCCGGCATGGCCGCAGACCGGACAGGCGGCCTCGCTCACCGACGGCGACCCGTCTTCTCGGCCTGCCGGGCCGGAGTGCCGTCGGTCCCGGGTGCGGTCTCGGCGCCGTGGTGCCCGTTGGGTTCGCCCTCGGCCAGCACGGCCTGGACCGACTCGGGCACGGCCGGTCCCGAGCGCTTGGTCGTGGCGAGGAGGCGGCCGATCACCGGCACTTCGGTCAGGGATTCGGCCCGCATGATCTGGACCGCCACGGGCACGAATTGCTCGGCGGAGTCGAACACGATGTAGCGGGGCAGCCACCGGGGCTCGTACTTGGCATTGAAACGCCAGAGCGTCTCGATCTGGAGCACGCCGGAGAGCCGGCGCAGGGCCCACCGCTCCACCCGCTGGGTCATCCCGTCACCGGTCTCTCCCTCGAGGATGGAGCGCATGGCGGCGAAGTTGAGGCTGAGTCCCTTCATCCCCATCTCCTTGAGGTGGGTGATGGTGGAGCAGAGCGCGAAATCGAGCAGTCCATTGGGATGGTCTCCGGGATCGCGTCGCATGAGGTCGAGGGAGTAGCCGCCGATGGCGGGGGAGGGCACGAACTGGCACATGGCGACAGGGGATCCGTCGGGCCCCTCGACCAGGGTGAGCAGCAACCCGGTGTCGCGGGGGTCGAAGAGCCGGCCCAGCATCATGGAGAAGCCGCGCTCCTCCTCGCCGCGTCGGCTCTTGGTCATCAGTTCGGCCATGCGGGCCGCGTCGTGCGGGTCGAGACGCGCCGGGTCCAAGAATCGGGCGGTGTAGCCGTAGCGGGCCACGCGGTTGACCGCCTGGCGCAGGCCCTTCATCTTGCCCCCGTCGAGGGAGAATTCACGCGGGTCGACCACGGCTTCGTCGCCGATGTAGACGAAGCGCATGCCCGAGGCCTGGTAGGTGGGCAGCCATTCCTCGCCCGCGCCCATGACGCCCAGACCCCACCCGTTGCGGTCGACGTAACGGCGGAACGAGTCCCACACGTGGGCGCGCTCCGAGAAGGGTCCGATCGGATCGGGTGAGACGAGGCACACCCCGCCGAACACGGCGTAGGCCACCAGCGAGTCACGGTGGAAGAACCACTGCTTGTCGTCGCGCAGGGCGAAGTAGTCGAGTGTGCCCGTGCCGTGGCGTCGCACGATGTCGCGGGCGCGCAACTCCGCGGCGCGCCGCCCCACCGAGGCCCGTCCCGAGGAGAGCCTGCGATCCACCACGGGCCGGGTCAGCAGGTACAGCGCGACCACGATCAGGCAGAGGCCCACCGAGAGCAACGTGACGGAGGCGAAGCGGTCGATCGTCGAGGGGAAGGACACCCAGGTGATGCCGACCAGGCGCTCGGCCGAGCCGAGCAGCACCTCGGGCCAGGACGGCAGCGGGCGGTGGTGCACACGCCCGGCCACCTCGACGCCGACGAAGCCGCCCAGTGTCGCAAAAAGTCCGCCGACGGCCAGGATGAAGAGCGCCGTCAGCAGGGTCGTCCGCTCGGTCTGGGCCCGGAAATGCTCGCGATGCACGATCAGCAGAATGAGGACCGCCGCGCACACGGCCAGGGTGATGAGGTCCGCCGCGTGGACGACATGGAGGACGAGCGTGCCGCTGAGCAGGGCCACCGCGACGATCCAGGAGCGCCGCTGCCCCCGCAGGACGCCCCGCGAGAGCATGATCATCCCGATGCCGGCGATGGCCACGAGGGCGCCGGCCGCCTGCACGACGGCGATGGGCAGGTACTGGGCAATGAGGTGCAGATGGGCGCGCAGGGGCTCGGTCACCGCGGAGAGCAGGTCGACCAGGCCGGCCACGAAGAGCGATACGGCGGCGATGCGCCGGATGCGGCGGACGCGGATGCGGTCCGCGGCCACCTCGGGCGCCGGTGGCCAGGAAGCACCGTTGGGCCATCCGGCCGCCAGTTCGGGATGCACTTCGGCCGCCTTGGAGCGGCCCTTGATCACGACGTCCGACGTGACCAAGCGCTCGCCCAGTGTGGCCAGAGGCAGGTCGGCCTCGGCCAGCAGCAGGCGGACGTGCAGGTCGGCCCCAGTTTCGATCTCGAGGGTCGACTCCTGTCGATGGTGCAAGAAGGTGGGCGGGAGGCCGAAGCGCCCCCGGTGCTCGTGGACCACCTCGGAGGTGGCGCCGGGACAGGCGAAGAACCCGGCGTCGAGGTGGGTGAGCTCGGGCACCAGCGCGCCGCCCACGATCACCCCCGACGCCCCGGCCTCGATGGCCGCTCGGGTCACGTCGAGCGTGTCTTGGCCGTCGATGTCGAGGAGCACGTGGGCGATGGGGGGCGTCCCCGATTCACGTCCGGACCACGGTGCCGGCAGGCCTTCGCCCCCGAGGGCGCGCCAGACGCCGCGTGAGGTGACGGCGACCACGATGGCGAGCACCACCAGGAGCGCCACGGCGATGGCCACGGTGATCATGAAACGCGAGAACCACGAAGCGGCGTACGCGTGCCGGAGCGCGTTCTGTTGGCGGGGGGAACGGAACACGTGCCCGAGGCCGTCGACGACGAACTCCACCCGGAGCAACAGCGCGATGGCGGCCAACACGAGGGGAGGAGCCCAGAGGTAGCGCCGCAGTCTGCGGTAGAGGAGGCGCGAAGTCACGAAGCGTCGGGCCAGGCCCGGATCGTCGAGCCGTTCCAAGCCGACCAGCCAGGGTCGGTCCTCGGTGCCGCTCTCCTGATGTGGGTCGGCGCTGGGCCGCAACGTGCCGGCGCGCACCAGCACGGTCCGCGTCCCGGCCCCCGTCTCGCAGCGCAGATCGACCGCGTCGTGCACGATGACGCCGGCCTGCTCGAGCGGGGCGATCAGCCCGGCGTCGCGTTCGGGGGACAGCACCGCGACCACCTGTGAATCCGGGCGAGCCGAGAAGGCACGCAAGGCGCCGATGAGGTCGGGATGGGCCTGCAGCGCCCCCGTCTCCTCGGTGTCACCGCCGATCACCGGCGCCACCAGCCGGCCGCAGAGGATGACGATTCCGGGCCCCTGCCACTCCTCGAGCCGGCGGGCGATGTCGCGGCAGGCGGCCCGCGAGGAATCACTCGGCTCGAGCGGGAGCAGGAGGTCGCCGAGCACCTCGACCCGACGACCGAGGGCCACGTCGATGCGATGCTCGCAGCTGCGTACCAGCGGCAGGTCCAGTTCCCTTCCGGCGGCGACAGTGCTGCTCATGGTCCCTTCCATGGTCTCACTTTCGGGGGTCGGGCACGTCTCGCGAGCACGGCGCTCGTTTCCCCGGAATGCCTACGGGACGCCGTTAAGGTGGACTTTCGTGCACCCAGCGCCCGAGGAGCGAACCAATTGGACCTGGCGCGACGGTGTGCGCGAGGGCGGCCCCGCCGTGGTCTTCGACATCGACGGGGTCCTCTCCGATGCCGCAGGCCGCCAGCACTTCATTGAGCACGGCCGCCGGGACTGGCACGCCTTCTTCGAGGCCTGCGGCGACGACCCGGTCATCGAGGAGATCGCCCGGTTGCTCGAGCTGCTCGATCCCACCCTCGACGTCATCTTGCTCACCGGGCGCCCCCAGCGGGTCCAACCCCAGACGTTGGCCTGGCTCGAGCGTTACGGGTTGCGCTGGGACCTGCTCGTCATGCGGGCGCGGGGCGACTACGTGCAGGTCACGTCGTTCAAGCAAACGGTGGTGAGCGACCTGCGGGCCCACGGCTTTGATCTGCGACTGGCGTTCGAGGACGATCCCTCGAACCACGCCATGTACGTCGCTGCAGGCGTCCCCTGCGTCTACATCCACTCCGGCTATTACGAGTAGAGGCGTCATCGGTCCCGACACCGCTGTTGACCAGGACCAACGCTTAAGAGTGGAGGACCGCGGCGCGGGAACGTTCTTCGAGCACCCAATCGGCGGCCGGACGGTAGAGCGGAATGTTCGGCGTGGCATCGGGCCGTTATGAGGACTCCTGGAGGGTCCACGTGCTCTTCCCAGTTTGGTTCAGCTCCATGGCGGAAATGGGTGCCTCGAGTCCCAATGCATTGTGGCAAGACACTGCCGTGTTCACAAAGGGCAAGAAGTCCCCGAGCGCCTGGGCGGCGGCGTGGGCTTCGAGCTTCTTCTTCCTCTTCTTGAGAAGAACCACTGGTCCAACCACCGCCCAGGCCGGGTAGAACAGGGACCAGGCGGCGACCGCCTTCTTGGTCTTCAGCACCTTGATGCTCCCGGCAGCCTCAGCGATTGCCTGGGCGACGGCCGTCCCCGATGCCGCGCTCTTTCCCAACCAATACGAAGCGTCCTCTCGCTCGTTCAAGAGGCCAAAGGTGAGTCCCAGGTGGAGCTGGTTGATGGCTCCCTCTTCAAGACACGAGCACATGGGTTCCGCGTCGAGGAACCGCGATGCGGCTTCGTTCAACAATGTTGAGCGTCGATCGCTTTCTGGGCCGACGCGTGCAGCCTCGTGGAGACGAAGCGTTCCGCTTCGGAATGCCTGCAGTCGCAGGAGCTCGACGTCGGCATGAATCGCATTGAGCATTTCTGCCTGTGCATCTTGAGCGCCTTCGATCGCATGGAGCAGACCAACCGCACAGTCGACCGCCTCGCCGCCACCGGGAACGCTTGCGGCCAGGAAGCGGCAGAAAGAGAGGACGACGCCCGACCAAGGGGATTGGCTGCTCCCCGAACCCTTCTGCCTCTCCATGGCGGTCTCCCTCTCTGCCAGATCGTGCCATGGAGGGCACCAATTTGCAATGGCTATTGAACAATCGGGACGACCTCAGCCTTGCGGAACATTGCTCGCCTGAAGGTCAGAAGACCCGCGGAGGACTCTTACGAGTAGCGCATCTGGCGGGTCCAGCCGACGACGATCGCCCCGGCCGCGAGCAGCACCACCGGGAGGTCGCCCCAGTGGTCATAGGGCGTGAAGCCACGGCGCAGGGCCACGGGCACCATGAGGACCTGGCGGCGGCCCAAGGTGCTGCGGGCCAGCACGACGCCGCGCTGGGTGACCGCCGTGCTGTACCCGGTGGGGGAGGCTTGGACGAGGTCCCGGCCCGTCTGCACCGCTTGGACTCGCGCGGCCGCGACCTCCTGCGCGGGGACCTGGGACGTGCTGTAGGACGACGTGTTGGTGGGCACGGCCAACAGCTCCGCTCCGGCCCGCACGGAGGAGCGACTGCGACCGGCATAGAACACCTCGAAGCTGACCAGCAGCCCGAGCGGTGCGGCCGGCGTGCGCATGAGCCCGCTCCCGTGCCCGGCGACGGCATCGAGCGGGACGCCGGACAGGTCGGCGAAGTGTGCGAAGAAGGAGCGGTCGGGCACGTACTCGCCGAAGGGCACCCGGTGCACCTTCTCGAACACACCGACGATCCGACCGTCGGGGCCCCAGGCCACGACCTCGTTGCGGAAGGCGGTGTGGCCCACCGGTGTGGTCACCCCGACGAGCAGCGTCGTGTGCAGCCGGCGGGCCAGCTGGGACAGGAGCGTCGCCTCGTGCGAGCCGGCCAGGGGGCCGTCGAGGGCGACCACGTCCTCGGGCCACAGGACGAGGTCGGGCGGCGGGTGGGCGCGGACCCCTTTCATGGCGGCGAGCTGGGCCCCGAACACCGAGGTCGGGGAGACCTCCTCCTGGCTGACGCCGCGGGCTCCCCCGCCCTGGACCATGGCTGCCTGCACCGTGCGCACCGGGTCGCCGCCGTCGGGCGCCCACGCCCCCGCCAGCACCAGGGCGAAGAGGCCGGCCGCGATCGCGAGCGCCCCGAGCGCGGCGGGGCCGCCCCCTGACCTCGCCCGGGCCCGGGCACGGGCCCAGGTGGTCAGCGTGGCCAACACCACGCCGCCGGCGTAGACGCCGGCCGTTACGAGCAGGGGGCCGCCCAGGCGGGCCAGCTGAAGGAACGGGCCGTCGGCCTGGCCGAGGTACACCCCACCCAGCGGGAGCCCACCAAAGGGCCAGGCCGTGCGTACCGCCTCGGCCAGGGTGCAGGCGCCGACAAAGGCGATGGCGCGGCCGCGGTCGGGCGGGGTGCAGGCGGCGGCGAGGGCGAAGAACAGCGCTTCGAACAACACGAGCGCCAGCGCGCCGTACCAGTTGAAGGCTCGGGCCCAGGCCAATCCGATGGCGAAGCAGCCGAGGCCGGTCAGCCAACCGGACCAGATCCGCGTGCGCAGGACGAGGTCGTGCAGGCGCCAGTAGAACAGCGCCGCGCCGACGAGCCCGAGCGGCCACCAGCCCCAGGGCGGGAGCGACAAGGCCAACAGGACGCCGGCGGCCAGCGAGGGGAGAACGATGCGCCCGCGTCGGGGCACGCTCACAAGAGAGCGTGGGCAGCGGTGCGGCCGCTGGCGATGCAGGCTGGGATGCCGACCCCGTGGTACGCGGCGCCGGCCACCGCCAGGTGGCCGACGCGGGCGACCGCGGTCTCCACGCCCGCCGTGCGCAAGAGGTGATGCACCCGGTACTGCGGGAACGCGTGAGGATGGCGTGCCACGACGGTCTCCAGTGGGACGCCGCTGACCCCCAACAGCCCGCCCAGATCATCCCAGGCCCGTTGCGCCGCTTCGCTGTCGGTCCAGCCGTCGGGCCGGGTGTCGTCGATCCGGCCGAGCGAGGCGCGGAGCAGCACTTCGCCGGGACGAGCCAGGTGAGGCCACTTGCGGTCGAGGAAGGTGCAGGCGGTGACGGCCCACGCCTCGCCGCCCCTGGGCGCACTGTGCCGCGGCACTAAGAAGCCGGTCCCGTAGAGCGCTTCGGGAACGTCTCCGGCGGCGACCCGGAATGTCACCAGCATCACCGACGCGTAGTCGATGGCCTCGAGCAGGGTGGCTGCCTCGTCGTCGTGCGGACGGAGGAGCGCGACGGCGTCAGGGGCGGGCACGGCCAGCACCACCCCGTCGGCCTCGTGCTCGCCCTGGGCGCTCGAGACCGTCCAGCGGTCACCGCGACGGTCGAGGTGTGTCGCGCCCTCCCCGAGGCGGAGGTCGACCGCACGCCGGCGGAGGGCGTCGGCCAACGCGGCGACCAGCGCGCCCATGCCGCCGTCGAGCGCCCAGAAGAGAGGTGGACCGTCGGGGTCGGGCGCGGGCATCTCCGCCCGCAGGGAACGCATGAGACTGCCCCGACGCCCGGCCGCGGCGAGCAGCGGCGGGAACACGGCGGCCGCCGACATGTCGTCGACGGAGCCCGCGTGGATGCCACCGATGAGCGGATCGACCAGCGCATCGGTCACCCGCGAGCCGAGCTTGCGCGTGACGAGCGGGCCGATGGAGCGGTCACCCAGCCGGCCCCGCAAATCGGGCCGCGGCAGAAGGACGTCGCGGAGGAGCCCGAGCTGGCCCCGCGGGCCGAGGATCCGTGTGCGCGCCGTCGGCCAGAAGCGGGTCGGCACGCCGAGCGCGAGCCCGTCGGGCAGCGCGCGTAACTTGCCGCGGCGCGAAGACCGACGCGCCCCGCCCCGCAATCGCCACGAGCAGTTCGCCGAGCCCCACCTCGCGGGCGAGCTCGACCGCCTCGGTGCGGCGCCCGAGGAAGCCGTCGGGTCCCAGGTCCACCATGCGCCCGCCGAACTCGTCGCTGCGCAGGGCACCGCCCAGGCGGTCCGAGGCTTCCAGGACGACGACGGCAGGGGCATCGTCGCGTGGCTCGGCGCCGCCGGTGAGCTCCCACGCCGCACTGAGGCCACTGATGCCTCCGCCGACCACCACCACCCGCCCTCTCGCCACGTCAGTCGGCCCGGTCTGCCGCTGTCACGACGTCGGCCAGGACATCGACGAAGGTGGGATCGTCGTTGAGCGATGCCGTGCGTGCGTAGGACAGACCCACCGAGGCGGCGACGCCCGCCAGCTCGATGTCGAGGTCGTAGAGCACCTCGAGGTGGTCGGCCACGAAGCCGACCGGGCACACCACCACGGCGTCGGTCTCCCCCTCGGCGGCCAACCGGCGTACCTCGTCGCGGATGTCGGGACCGAGCCACGGCTCGGGTGTGCGTCCCGCGCTCTGCCAGGCCACCGACCAGGCGTCCAAGCCGGCTTCGGCGGCGACCAGGCGGGCCGACTCCTCGAGTTGCTCGGGGTAGGTGTCACCTCCCGCCCGCACCCGTTCGGGGAGGGAGTGGGCGGTGAAGATCACGCGGGAGCGACCGGTGACGCCGTCCACCGCAGCGCGGACGCGCCCGGCCAACAGCCGCACGAACGCCGGCTCGCCGTACCACGACTCGATGGCGGTGAACGGGGTCGGTCCCAGCACGGCGGCAGCGCGCTCGAGGTACTCGCGCGACCCCATGGAGGAGGCGTGCGGGGTGAGGACGAGGCCGATCACCTTCTCCACGCCCGAGGCGGCCAACTGGCTCGCCGCGTCCTCGAGCAACGGGTCGGTGTGCTTGGCCCCGAAGGCGACGCGGTAGCGGCCCGGCGCCCGGGTTTCGAGCGCGCCGCGCAGCGCGTCCACCTGGGCCTCGGTGCGGGCGGCGAGCGGCGACGTGCCGCCGATGGCCCGGTAGCGGCCGCTCAGCTCGGCCAGCTGCGCCGGCTCGGGCGGCCGGCCGCGCCGGATGCGCGTATAGAAGGGTTCGATCGCCTCCGTATTCGCCGGTGTGCCGTGCGCCATGACGAGGACGCCGACCCTCATGCCGTCGCGGTCTCCTGGTGCACCAGGTCGACGACCGCGGCCAGGACGCCCGGGTCTGATTCGGGGAGGACGCCGTGACCCAGGTTGAACACGTGTCCCGTCCCGGTGCCGTCGGCGGCGCTGGTCAGGACGGCCCGGGTCGCCTGCTCGACGACGGGCCACGGGGCGAGACACAGCGCAGGATCGAGGTTGCCCTGGAGGGCGTGCGCCTCGCCGACGCGGCGACGGGCCTCGGCCAGCGGCACCCGCCAGTCGACTCCGACGACGTCGGGCCCGGCCGATCCCATGAGCCCGAGGAGTTCGCCGGTGCCCACGCCGAAGAGGATGGTCGGCACGCCGAGATCGGCGATGCCCTCGAGCACGGCGCGGGTGGCGGGCAGGGCGAATCGGGCGTACTCGTCGGGGGCGAGCGAGCCGGCCCAGCTGTCGAAGAGCTGCACCGCCTGCGCGCCGGCCCGGATCTGCGCCCGCAGCGAGGCGACGGCCACCGCGGCCAGGCGCTCGGCCAGCTGGGCCCAGAGGGCCGGGTCGCCGTGCATGAGTGCCTTGACCTTGGCGAACGTGCGCGACGGCCCGCCCTCGACCAGGTAGCTGGCCACGGTGAACGGAGCGCCGGCGAAGCCGATGAGGGCGACGCCGCTCCCGGCCAGCTCGTGGCGGACCAGCTCGACCGTGGCGGCGACGTAGGGCGCGTCGGCCTCGGGCTCGAAGGGTCGCAGCCGGCGCAGGTCGCCCGCCTGGCGGAAGGGTTCGGCCACCACGGGACCGCGGCCGGGCTCGATGGTGATGCCGAAGCCGATGGCGTGGAGCGGGACGACGATGTCGGAGAACAAGATGGCGGCGTCGACGCCGTAGCGGCGGACCGGCTGCAGCGTGAGCTCGGCGGACAGCGCGGCGTCTTCGATCGCCGAGAGGATCGATCCGTCCCCCCGGGCGGCCCGGTATTCGGGCAACGAGCGGCCGGCCTGGCGCATGAACCAGACCGGTGTGCGCGACACCGGCTTGCGCAGGCAGGCGGCGACGAGATCGGGACCGGTGTCCGCCCGGAGGCTCACGTGATGGGCTCGATGACGACCGCGGTGCCGTAGGCGCAGATCTCTGTCCAGTTGCCGCCCATCTCCGAGGTGTCGAAGCGCATGGCCAGCACCGCGTTGCCGCCGCGGGCCTCCGCCTCGCCGACCATCCGCTGGACGACGTCCTCCCGGCTGAGCTGGAGGTTCTTGGTCATCCCTTTGAGCTCGCCACCGGCCATCGACTTGAAGGCCGCGCCGAACTGGGAGCCGATGTTGCGCGAGCGCACCGTGAGGCCGAAGACTTCACCGAGTACCGAGGTGACCCTGTAGCCAGGGACGTCGTTCATGGTGGAGATCAGCATGGCGCTCCTTTCAGGTCCGGCTCATCGTAGGCGTCCCCATCCCGGCATCCCGGGCTTCGGCCGACGTCTAAACTGACTCGTTCCCCCAACGCATCTGGGGAGAAAGGGGAGCGGTGCCCGAACATCCCGATCTGCAGGATGAGCAGGAGTTCCTCGGCCGTGCGTACGACGGGCTGGAGTTCATGCGGGGCGAGGCGCGCCAGATGTTGGATGGCGTGCTCGACCTGGGGCGGGGTGGCACCTTCCAGTCACGCACCGAGCGCGACATCGTCGTGCGCACCAGCCTGGCCCGACTGGAGCAGCTCGACATCGGGGATCAGGCCCTCTACTTCGGCCGCATCGACCGGCTGCCCGAGCGGGGCGACCGCGCCACGCTGGGTGAGTCGTTCCACATCGGCCGCCTGGCCGTCTCGGGCCCGGATCACGAGCCCCTGGTCGTCGACTGGCGGGCCCCCGTGGCCGAACCGTTCTACCGGGCCACGGGACTCGATCCCCAGGGCCTGGCCCGCCGGCGCCACCTGGCGGTGCGCGGCCGCAAGGTCCTCGGACTCGAGGACGAGTACTTCGTCGACCCCGACGGCCGGCCGACCACTTCGACCGTGGATCGGGACGGCGACGGTGCCGTGCCCGTCCCCGGTGGCGAGCGCTTGCTCTCCGACGGGATGGTGCTCGGCGGACCCGGC
This sequence comes from uncultured Acidimicrobiaceae bacterium, assembly GCA_963809715.1. Classification (GTDB taxonomy): domain Bacteria; phylum Actinomycetota; class Acidimicrobiia; order Acidimicrobiales; family RAAP-2; genus Bog-473. The sequence continues at coordinate 324,354 of CAWEKO010000005.1, forward strand.
GCGCTGCTCTCCGCCCTCGGTCAGGCCCGCACGGGGCACATGGGCGACATCATCGGGACCATCCAGCGTGAGCAGGACGAGATCATCCGCTCACCACTGGGCGGCGTCCTGATCGTCCAGGGCGGTCCGGGCACGGGCAAGACGGCGGTGGCGCTGCACCGCGCCGCCTACCTCCTCTATACCCATCGGTTCCCGCTCGAGCGCCAAGGAGTGCTCGTGGTCGGCCCCAACCCGCTCTTCCTGCGCTACATCGAACAGGTGCTTCCCTCGCTCGGGGAGACCGGCGTCAGCCTCTCGACCGTGTCGGGCCTGGTGCCCGAGGTCCGTGTGCGCGGGGTCGACGATTCCGGGGTGGCCAAGCTCAAGGGCGACGAACGCATGGTCAAGGTGCTGGCCCGGGCCGTGCGCACGCGGCAGCGCCCGCTGCGCCACGACATCGAGGTGCCCTTCGGTGCGGGCGTGCTGCGCCTGCGCGCCTCGATCACCGAGGAGATCGTCGCCCTGGCCCGGCGCCGGCCTGGAACCCACAACGGGCGGCGCCGGTTCGTCGAATCCCAAGTCCTGCGCGCCTTGTCCGACGATTACCGGGCCCGGCTGGCCCGGGGCGGCGTAGACGTCGGGGAGGAGGGGCCGAGCCAGGAAGAGCAGAAGGACCTGGCCCAGCGGCTGCGCCGCGTGCCCGAGGTGTCCGAGGCGCTCGATCGCATGTGGCCCCGACTCTCGGCCCACGAGTTCCTGCACGACCTGCTCGGGGCCCGGCCGCTCCTCGCCGCCGCCGGCAAGGGGATCCTCGATCCGACCGAGGTGGCGCGCCTCTACCGGCCCCGCAGCGCCTCGCTGGACGCCGTGCCGTGGACGGCGGGAGACACCGCCCTCATCGACGAGGCCCGCACACTGCTCGGCCCGCGCCGGAGCGGCCGACCCACCCGGTCCCGGGTGCAGCGGGTGGACGACGCCACGGCGAACGAGGTGGGATTCTGGCCGCAAGGCCTGGCCCAGTCACCCGTGCCGGCAACCCCCCTTCTGCTCGGCGCCGAGGAGGACGTCCGCTCCTTCGGCCACATCGTGGTGGACGAGGTCCAGGGTCTCTCCCCGATGCAGCTGCGCATGCTGGCCCGCCGCTCGCTCTCGGGCTCGATGACCGTGGTCGGCGACATCGCCCAGGCCACCGGCCCCTGGGCACCACGCAGCTGGGACGACATCACCCGCCACCTGAGCCCCCAGCGCCCACCCCGGCTGGTGGAGCTCACCGTGAGCTACCGGACCCCGGCCGAGGTGGTCGCCCTGGCCTCGCAGGTCCTGGCCGTGGCCGCACCGTCCATCACCCCGCCCCGCCCCGTCCGCCAGTCCGGCTTCGAGCCGCGGATCCTCCGGGTCAGCCGATCCGGGCTCGACACCGCCGTGGCCGAGACGGCTGGGGAGGAAGTCCGCGCCGTGTCTCCGGGCCGGGTGGCCGTCCTGGGTCCTGCCGTCCTACTGCCCGAGCTCACCCGGGCCCTGATCGACGCCGGTCTCGACCCCATCGACCCCAGGGACCCGAACGGAGACGGGCTGGCCGCCGGGCTGGTGGTGATGCCCGCAGAGGAGACCAACGGCCTCGAGTTCGACTCCGTGGTGGTGGTGGAGCCGTCCCTCATTGCCGCGGTGGGGGACGAGCCGGCCGGCGAGGCGCCTCCGGTGGCCACGACCCGGGGGTTGCGCACCCTCTATGTGGCCCTGACCCGTCCTACCAAGAGACTGTCCATCGTGCACGCCGACCCGCTGCCCGTCGATCTCCGTTGACCTGGGAATTCGCCGAGGAGAATCCGCCCCTCCCGGACGCGGGCCCAAGTTGGCATACTCCGCGCGCGGTGGACTAGAAATTCAGACGTGACCCAGGCTGTCTCGGCGGACATCCCCGCGCCGCAGGGAAAGATCGTCCACGACCGGCCGCCCATGCTGGCCGTGGGCGTCATGATCTGGCTCGGGTCCGAGCTGATGTTCTTCAGCGGCCTCTTCGCCGCCTTCTTCACGATCCGGGCGAACACGGTGGGTCCGTGGCCGCCGGCCGGCACGGACCTCGACACGCTGCGGGCGGGTGCGTTCACCCTGATCCTGGTGTCCTCGAGCTTCACCATGCAGTACGCCGTGTACCACGCCGAGTGGCGTCGACGGAAGGCGGCCCGGCTCTGGATCATCTTCACGATCATCTTGGGTGTGGCCTTCTTGGCCAACCAGGGCTACGAGTGGTTGTTCAGCACGACCCGGTGGACCACGAACGCGTACGGCTCGCTCTTCTACATCATGTCGGGACTGCACGGGCTGCACGTCTTCATCGGGCTCTTGGCCATGGTCTTCTTGCTCGGCCGGATGCGCGGCGACATCGGCGGTGACCCCGGCGAGTTGTCGGCCGTGCAAGGCGTCTCCTACTACTGGCACTTCGTCGACATCGTCTGGGTCGGGCTCTACAGTTGCCTGTTCCTGCTCAAGTAGGCATGCGAGGCGTGCGCACACCACTCACGAGGACAGTTCGCAATCAGATCCTCTTCCCGGCCGGCCTGCTGGCCGTGGCCGCAGTGTCATCCTTTGCCATGTTCGTCCCGGCGACGTCCGCCGCAGCGAGCGGGCGCTCCGACGCCACCAAGCTCTCGACGGTGCCCAAGCACGTCGCCAAGGCCTGCGGGCCGGTGAACACGAAGGGTGTCTCGCCCAGGCCGAACTCGGGGAACCCCTTCACCAGCACGAACCGGGTGTGCGTCGACGGGCACCTGGTGAGCTACGGCAACAGCGCCATCACCTACGCCAACCCGCCGCGCTCCTACATGGCGGCGGGGCAGCAACTCTTCGCCCAGTTCTGCTCGAGCTGCCACGGCAACGCTGCCAACGGCGTGAACCCTGAGGGTGGAGCCACCATCGGACCCAATCTGCAGGGCGTCGGCGCGGCGACCGTCGACTTCTGGGTCAGCTCGGGCCGCATGCCGGCCACCGACGTCAAGGCCGTCGAGGCCGAGCGTCGCGAGTCCCGCCTGACGCCCACGCAGGCGCTCGAGATCGCCTCCTGGGTGAACTCGCTCGATCCCTCCGTACCCGCGGTGCCCTTCCCGCACCTGCGGGGGTCGAACCAATCGGTCGGCGCCAGCCTCTTCTCGCTGAACTGTGCCGCCTGCCACACCATCACCGGTGCGGGTGACGCGCTGGCCTTCTCGACCAACGCCCCGTCGCTGCAGAACCGCTCCATCACCGCGCAGCAGGTGGTCGAGGCCATCAGGACCGGGCCGGCCAACATGCCCCGGTTCTCGGGAAACCTGTCCGACACCCAGGTGCGCGACATCGTCTCCTACGTCTCCGGGCGCCTGCAGCACGGGACCAACCCCGGAGGCTTCGCCCTCGGCGGTGTCGGCCCGGTGGCCGAGGGCTTCGTGGCCCTGCTCCTCGGCGTCGGTGGCTTGGCCCTCGTCTGCTTCTGGATCGGAGAGCGGTCGTGAGCGACGACGCGGACCGCCAGCCTTCACGCACCCGCGTGCCGATACCGGTCGCTGCGTTGAGCGATCCGCACATGGGCGACGCGGCGCGTGACCCCGCCCGGATCGACAAGCTCATCGCCCTCGTCTTCGTGCTCTCAATGGTCTGTTTCGGGGTGGCCGGCGCCGCCTACTGGCAGAACTGGAGCGACTGGGTCTTCGGCGGGGCGCTCGGGGCGGGGCTGTTCTTCATCGGCTTCGGGCTGACTGCCTGGGGCAAGTACCTCATGCCCCAGGGCCCCTTCGTCGAGGAGCGCCACGTCCTGGCCAGATCACCCGAGGAGCGCGACTCCTTGTCGGCCGCCCTGGTCGAGCGTTCGGCCGTGGTCATAAAGCGGCGCCGGATGCTGGGCGGGCTCTTCGCGGCGGGTGCCGGCATCTTCGCGATCGTGGCGGCTTTCCCGCTCATCCGCTCTCTCGGCCCTCCGCCCAAGGACGAGCTCGATGTGACGCAATGGAGGGCCGGTTCTGTCCTGGTCGACTCCGGCGGCCGGCCCGTGACACGGGACACCCTCGTCGTGGGCGGCATCATGACGGTCTACCCCCGGAGCACGAGGCGCATCGAGGACGGCCAGGTGACGTTCACGGAGCAGGGGCTGGCGACCGACCAGACCGTGCTGATCCGGGCGTCCGATGAACCCTTCGTCACCGAACCCGGCCGGGAGGGCTGGACGCCCGACGGCTACGTGGCCTATTCCAAGCTCTGCACGCATCTGGGTTGCCCGGTCGGCCTCTACGAGCAGGAGCTCGAGCTGCTGGTCTGCCCCTGCCACCAGTCGATGTTCAACATCCGTAACGGCGCCGTGCCCCAGTTCGGCCCGGCCCCGCGGCCGCTGCCGCAGATGCATCTGGGCTACAACGACGACGGGTTCCTGATCGCCGTGGCGCCCTATGATGAGCCGGTCGGACCTGGCTTCTGGGAGCGGACGACATGAGCGCTTCGGCGGCGAAGACCAAGCGCAGCACCAGGGACGAGATGGGCCCCTACGGGCACGTCAGCCGCGTGGTCGGCGAGCTCGACGACCGTCTCGGCGTGGCCAAGGGCGGCCGGGTCCTCCTGGACAAGATCTTCCCGGACCACTGGTCCTTCATGCTGGGCGAGATCGCCCTGTACTCCTTCGTCGTGCTCCTGGCCACGGGAGTGTTCCTGGCACTCTTCTTCGTGCCCTCGGCCAGTCAGGTCATCTACCACGGGCCCTACGCGCCGCTCCGGGGCCAGCGAGTTTCGGAGGCCTTCTCGTCCACGGTCAACATCTCCTTCTCCGTCCGGGGCGGACTGCTCATCCGTCAGATGCACCACTGGGCCGCAGACATCTTCGTCGGTTCGATCATCGTGCACATGGCCCGCATCTTCTTCACCGGCGCCTTCCGCAAGCCGCGCGAGCTCAACTGGATCTTCGGGATCCTCATGCTCTTCTTGGCGGTTCTCGAGGGGTTCATCGGCTATTCGTTGCCGGACGACCTCATTTCGGGCACGGGCCTCCGCATCGGCTACTCCATCGCCGAGTCCCAACCCCTCATCGGCAGCTACATGGTCTCGTTCCTGTGGGGTGGTCAGTTCCCGGGCGACGGCAGCATCATTCCCCGGTTCTTCATCATCCACGTGCTGATCATCCCGCTGGTGCTGATCGGTCTCTTGTCCGCCCATCTGGGCTTGCTGGTGCTCCAGAAACACACCCAGTTCAAGGGCGAGGGGCGCACCGAGGACAACGTCGTGGGCTCGCCGATGTTCCCGACCTTCATGGCGAAGACGACCGGGTTCCTCTTCATGGTGACGGGGGTCACGGCACTGCTCGGCGCGTTCGCCCAGATCAACCCGATCTGGCAGTTCGGGAGCTACGACCCGTCGAAGATCTCGTACGCCGTGCAGCCGGACTGGTACATGGGCATGCTCGACGGCGCCCTGCGCATCATGCCGTCATGGGAGCTCACCGGCTTCGGCCATACCGTGCCCCTCGAGGTGTTCCTGCCCGCGGTCCTGTTTCCCGGGTTGCTGGTCGGGTTCTGGCTCGCGTATCCGGCCATCGAACGCAGGATCACCGGTGACCTTGAAATGCACAATCTCCTCGACCGCCCGCGCGACCGGCCGAAACGCACGGCCGCCGGCGTGGCCATGTTCGCCTTCATGTTCACGCTCTTCGCGGCCAGTTCCACCGACGTGCTGGCGAACTTCTTTCACGTGTCGCTCAACGCCACCCTGTGGTTCTTCCGCATCGCCACGTTCGTGGTCCCGATCGTCGCCGCGCTGGTCACGTACCAGATCTGCAAGGAGATGCAGGGCGTCCACGGCATCGGCAAGCGCAAGCGTGCCGTCATCGTCACCCGCTCCGCCGAAGGCGCCTACGCCACGGTGCCCACCGCACCCCGGCCCGACGACGTGCACGAGGAGCTCGACCCCGAGCCGGTGCCCGAGTACATCGACATCGCCCCGCTCGGCAACGGCGGCAACGTCATGCCGGAGAGCTCGCCCACGGGTGTGCGCCAGGTCACGCGCTGACCGGATCAGCAGCCGCGCCCTGTGGGTGGCGGCCGAATCGATCCATGCCGTCACCTACTTCGCCCCGAGCTGTCGCGCCGCACTGCGCGACGTCGGCCTGAAGGGCTTTTGGAGCGGCTACTTCGCCGCCCGGGCCGCGCCGCTCGGCGCCGTGGGGGCGGGGCCGGTCACGGCGGCCTTCGCCAACTTCCATCCGGCCATGGTGGCCCGGGCCGTCCCCTCCTGCTGGGACGCCCTGGCGCCCGAGGACCTCTGCACGGTGCGCGCCCGGGCGGCCGCCGCCGCGCTGGCCGAGGTCTGCCGGGTCGCGTCCCGTACCGCCCTGGCCGAGGCGCTGCCCCTGCTGCGCCGGGCCGTGGAGGGGTGTGACGCGCCGGGCCGCGTGATGGCGGCGGCCAACCGCGACCTCTGGCCGGTGGTGGCGGCCGACCTGGGTCCCGACGGGTTGGCCGAGGCGTGGCAGGCCACCACGACGCTGCGCGAGCACCGCGGCGACGGCCACGTGGCCGCCCTGGTCGTCCACGGGCTCCGCGGCGTGGAGGCGCACCTCCTGGCCGCCGGGACCAAGGGGATCGCCCCGGAGGTCCTGCGGGACAATCGGGGGTGGAGCGAGCAGGAGTGGGACGCCGCGACCGCCGTCCTGGTTTCCCGGGGCCTCCTGCATCCCGACGGGCGGGCCAGCGACGCCGGCCGCACCCTGCACGGCGAGGTGGAGGCGCTCACCGACCGCCTGGCCGAACCGGCCTATCGCACCCTGAGCGACGGCGCCCTCGAGGACCTGCTCGGCGCGCTGGAGTCGTGCGCCGCCGATGTCGCCGCGTCCGGACTCCTCCCGTTCCCCAACCCGATGGGCCTGCCACGCCTGACCCGGAGCTGAGCCGGAGTCAGGCCGAGGGCCGCCGAGGCGGCGGCCAGCCGGGCACCAGCGCCAGCTCCTTGCAGAGCGAGCGCGACGAGACCATCTGGCCGGAGTACTGGACGGCGTCGGGGTCGTCACCGAGCCAGGCGGCCACCTCGCCGGCCACCTCGGGGGGTGCGGGGACGTGCCCGGCCCCGGTGAGGACGGCATCCATGCCCGAGGCCCGCATCGACTCGGTCAGCGTGAGTCCCGGCGCGATGGAGAAGGCGCAGATGCCCGCCCCGGAGAACTCGACGTGGCACATGTCGGTGACCCGGTGGAAGGCGGCTTTCGCTGCGGCGTAGGCCACACCCCACCCGCCCTGCCCGGCCGGGCTCGGTGGGGTGGTGAAGGCCGCCTCGGAGAGCATGTTGACCAGCCGGCCCTCGCCCCGCTCCAGCATCTGGGGGAGCAGGAGCTGAATGAGCAGCAGCGGGTGCAGGTAGTCGCCGATCAGGCAGCGCTCGGCCAGTTCGAGGGGGAGGTCGAGGATGCGGTCCATCGTGCCCGGGCCCTGGTAGATGGCGTTGTTCACCAGGACGTCGACCCGGCCCAGGTCCTCGAGGGCCCGGGCCGCCACGTGCTCGACCGAGGACCGGTCCATCAGGTCCATCGGCACCATGAGACAGCGGTGACCCAGTGCCTCGATGTCCGCCGCGGTGGATTCGAGACTGCCGGCGATCGGCATGGGATCGCTCTCGACGAGCACCGACGACGAGTGGGCCCGGCCCTCGCCCTCGTGCACGGTGCGTGCGGTGATGACGACGTCGAAGCCACGCCGGGCCAGCGCCACGGCGGCGCAGCGCCCGATGCCCCGGCTGGCGCCGGTGACGAGCGCCACCCGGGAATGGTCAGCCACGCCGCACCTACATCATCCCGGCGATCTGGTGGCCACCGTCGACGTGGAGCACCTGCCCGTTGAGGTAACTCGAGGCATCGCTGCAGAGGAACACCACGACCCGGGCGATGTCGTCGGGCGTGCCCAGGCGGCGCATTGGGTTGGCGCTGGACAGCCGTTGCTGCACGTCCGCGGGGACGTTGGCCGCCGCCGTGGCCGTCATGATGAAGCCCGGGGCGATGGCGTTGGCTCGGATCCCTTCACGTCCGTAGCGCACGGCCAGGTGTCGGGTCAGCTGGTTCAGGGCGGCCTTGGACACGCCGTAGGCCACTCGGACCGACTCGCCGATGGTGCTCGTGCCCGACGAGATGGTGACGATGGACCCGCCGCCGCGCCCGGCCATGACCGGGATGGCGTGGCGGGCCAGGAGGAGCGCACCGCGCGTCGTGATCTCGATGGTGCGGTCCCACACGCCCAGCTCCACGCCGGTGGCGTCGCTGTCGAGCCGGGGGTGGGACCAGGCCGCGTTGTGATCGATGCAGTCGACGCCGCCGAAGGCCTCCACGGCGGTCCGGACGAAGTGGGCCACCGAATCCTCGCGGCGCAGGTCGCAGGCGACGGCGAGGGCCTGCCCGCCCGCGGCGTCGACCTCCTCGGCCACCGAGGTCGCCCCGTCGAGAGAGACGTCGCCGACGGCCACGGCCGCGCCCTCGGAGGCCAGGCGCAACGCGGTGGCCCGCCCGATGTCCGAGGCGCCTCCGCTGAGGAGCGCCACCTTGCCCTCGAGCTGACCCATTGCTCAGTCCCGCCGTCCCGTGGCGGCCGGGCCCGGCCCGGTACGGACTGCCCACGGGTGGCCGGCCTTCATGGGCGGCCATGCTAAGACACGCCCGCTGCGGTGCGCTCCGACCAGCGCCTTCAGCCGGTCGGCCGCCGCGATCGATTGGGTGCACGGGCGGGCCGCATGGCAGCATCGCGCCATGCGGGTGCGGCGCACCTTTGGGTTCATCGACGTCTCGGGCTTCACTGCGTTGACCGAGCTGGAGGGGGACGAGCGAGCCGTGGACGTCCTCACGGCCGTTCGGTCCCTCCTGCGCGACATCTGCTCGCGCCGAGGCGTGCGCATCGCCAAGTGGCTGGGTGACGGCGTGATGCTGGTCTGTGTCGAGACCCGGCCGCTGGTCGAGACGGTGCTCGAGATCCATCATGTCGTCGACACGGTGTCGGGTCCGGTCGAGACAGTGTCAATCCGCTCGGGCATCACCTCGGGCGAGGTCATCCTCATGGAGGGCGACGACTACATCGGGCACTGCGTCAACGTCGCGGCGCGCTTGTGCGACCTGGCCGCCAGCGGCGAAGCCTTGGCCGATCCCAGCGTCATGAGCTTCCTGCCGAGTTGGGGCGTGGCCAACGACGAGCGCCAGGTGTCGCTGCGCGGGGTGGAGAAGCCGGTGCCGGTCTCGAGCATCCGCATGGCGCGCTCGGGCGAGGACGGCCGGCGCGACCCCATCTGCGGGCTACCGCTCGACGAGGACACGGCCGATGAGATCGCGCACGACGCCCGCGGATCGGTCGTCCTCTTCTGCTCGGTGGGCTGCCTCGACACCTGGCGCCGGCGTCCGGCGCGCTCCGGGGCGCGCTGACCCACCTTCTGTGGCAACCACTCCGGGCCGTCCCCCCGATGGCCGGAAGGCCCGCCAGAGCCCCGTCTGCGCCCCGAGGACGTCCAACCGTGCCGGGGCGAGTACCACCCACGGGACACCACCTCCCGGACGCTCCAGGCGCTGCTGAGGGTTGACATGTGACCAAAGAGTCACATATAGTGCCGGGGTGGACGACGTGTTCAAGGCACTGGCCGATCCCACCCGGCGCAGCCTGCTCGACGAGCTGTTCGGGGAGGACGGCCAGACCCTGGGCATGTTGGAGGAGCGCTTCCCGATGTCGCGCTACGGCGTGATGAAGCACCTCAAGGTGCTCGAGGAGGCCGGACTGGTCGTCACGCGACGGCGGGGCCGCGAGAAGCTCCATTTTCTGAATCCGGTGCCTATCCGGCTCGTCCACGACCGCTGGGTCAGCAAGTACTCCGAGCCCTGGGTGGCAGGGCTCAGTGAAATCAAGGAGAGGTTGGAAGGTCAGATGGAAAAGGTGTACGAGATCTTCATCAAGACGACGCCCGAACGGCTGTGGGATGCCATCACGGACCCCGAGATCAGGGCCAAGTACAACTTCGGCGCCGCGGTCAACTCGGACTGGAAGGTGGGTTCGCCGATCAGCGTCGATGTCGCCAAGCAGAACCTGCACCTGGGGGAGGGCGAGGTCCTCGAGTGCGATCCGCCCCGCCGCCTGGTGCACACCATGGCCGCGCTGTGGGGTGACGACGTCAAGGCCGAGGGTTTCTCCCGCGTCATCTGGGAGATCGAGCCGGTGGGGGACTCCTGCCACCTCACGCTGACCCACGACCAGATGCGAGAGGGCGCCAACGCGCAGATCTACGGCGGCTGGCCGATGATCCTCTCGGGCCTCAAGACCTGGCTCGAGTCCGGTGAACTGCTGACCACACCCGGGTCGCTGCAGTACGGCTGAGCGTCGCGAGGCAACGAGGAGGAGGCAGGACCGCAGATGTCAGAGACACACACCACAACCATCACCGGCGTGCGCACAGTCGGGATCCCGGTCACCGACCAGGACAAGGCTCTTGCTTTCTACGCAGGCACGCTCGGTTTCGAGACCCGCCTCGACGTGCCCATGGGAGAAGGGCGTCGTTGGATCGAGGTGGCGCCGGTGGGCGCAACGGTCTCGCTCGCGCTCGAAGGATCCCACGATGGACACCGGGCGGGTGTCGAGACGGGCGTGCGGCTGACCGCCGTCGATGTCGGCGCGACCCATGCCGCCCTGCGCTCGGCGGGCGTCGATGCCGACGAGGTGCTGCGCTGGCCGGGCGTACCCCCGATGTTCGCCTTCAGGGATCAGGACGGCAACGGGCTCGAGATCGTCGAAGGCTGAGAGCGGCTGGTCACGGGCCGGAGCCGCTCGTAGAGCGACATGGCCAGCGTGGCCAGGCCGAGGCCGGCCCCCAAGAGACAGACACCCGCCCAGCCGTACGAGCCGTAGAGCGCACCGGCGGCGAACGAGCCCAGGGCTCCGCCGATGAAGTAGCAGACCATGTACGCGCTGTTGATGCGGCTGCGGGCGTCGGGGCGCAGCGCGTAGATCACCGCCTGGTTCGTGATCTGCATGCCCTGGGTCCCCATGTCGAGCACGACGATGCCGATGATGAGGGCGGCCAGCGACGTGCGCCCCATCCAGAGCAACCCGAACGAACCGGCCAGGAGGATTCCCGCACCCACGGTCGACGCGGTGTGCCGGTCCGAGTCGGCCAGCTTGCCGGCCAGGTTGGCCGCCGCGATGCCCCCGGCACCGACCAGGCCGAACAGGCCGATGACCAAGTTCGAGTAGTTGTACGGGTCGACCGAGAGCAGGAAGGCCAACGTGGTCCACAGCACGCTGAAGGCGGCGAAGGCGCAGGCGCCGTGCCAGGCCCGCCGGCGCAGCACGGGTTCGGTCACGAGGAGGCGCAGCGAGCCCCCCACCAGCTCGCGGTAGCGCTGATGCGGACGGGCGCCCTCGCTGGGCAGGGCCCGCCACAGAATCACCGCGAAGCAGACCATGAGGGCGGCGGAGAACCAGTAGATGGCCCGCCAGCCGGCGATCTGGGCCACCAGGCCCGACACGGTGCGGGCCAGGAGAATGCCCGTCAGCAGGCCCGTCATGATGCGGGCCACCACGCGACCCCGCCGCTCCTCGGGCGCCAGATCGGCGGCGAAGGGGATCATCACCTGGCCGGCCACCGAGGCGGCACCGACGGCCACCGAGGCCAAGACGAAGAACCACAGGGTGGGCGCCACCGCGCAGGCGACCAGGGCCAGGGTGGAGACCGCGAAGAGCCGGGTGACGAGCGTGCGTCGGGGGTGGAGGTCGCCCAGCGGGACGATCAGGAGGAGGCCGGCGGCGTAGCCGACCTGGGTGGCCGTGATGACGGTCGACGTTGCCCCCGGGCCACTGCCGAAGGCCCGTGACACCTGGTGCAGGACGGGCTGGGCGTAGTAGAGGTTGGCCACCACCGCGCCGGTGGCCACGGCGATGAGCAGGACCAGGCGGCGCGACAACCCGCCGGATGTTCCGGGTGACGCCTCGCTGCTCTCGCCCGTCGTGGCCACCGTTTCAGGGTACCGGCGACCCGCGCGGAGACGTCCTAGACGTGGCCCCCGCGGCGGCTCTCGGCGGTGACCCCGGTCAGGGCCGTGAGGATCAGCGGGATGCCGAGGAAGAGGAACCAGATCCCGAAGACGAGACCGAGCACCGTGGTGAAGGCGCCCATCCCCATCACGAAGGGCCAGATGGAGGAGTTGGGGAAGGAGTCGATCTCACCGGCCCCCTCGGCGATCTCGGCGTCGCGGTCCTCCAGCCGATTCCCCATGCGCCGGTGCCAGTACCAGTAGTAGCTCCCGGGCAGGAAGCCGAGCAGCGTGGCGCCCAGCAGCATCACACCGCCGCCGTCCTCGTAGCTCCAGAACCAGTAGACGAGGCCGACCAACCCGAAGAAGACACCGAGGAAAAGCAGGAACAGCGCTTCGATCCTCATACCGACGCCTCCACCTTCTTTCCGTTGCCGTGGCCGTTGGAGTGGGCCGTCTTCCCGTGCGGGACGTTGAGGTGGTCGGGGTGGTTGTAGTCCCAGGTGGGTCGCTCGGAGCGGATCGGCGGCAGGTGGGTGTAGTTGTGGTGGGGAGGAGGCGAGGTGGTGAACCACTCGAGCGTCTGCGCATCCCACGGGTTGTCGCCGGCCGGGATGGGCTTGCGCCACGAGACCACGAAGTTCACCAGGAGGAAGGCGAACGAGATCCCGATGATGAAGGCGCCCACCGTCGAGACGATGTTGTAGCTCTGCCATCCCAGGTTGGACGGGTAGCTCGCCACCCGGCGGGGCATGCCGAGCAGGCCGACCACGTACTGGGGCATGAAGGTGATCCAGAAGCCGATGAACATCAGCCAGAAGTGCCACTTGCCGAGGTTGTCGCGCAACATGCGGCCGAACATCTTCGGATACCAGTAATAGAGCCCGGCGAACCCGGCGAAGACCGCGGTGCCGAAGAGGACCTGGTGGAAGTGGGCCACGACGAAATAGGTGTCGTGGGTGGCGAAGTCGATCGGCGGCGAGGCCAGCATGATGCCCGTGACGCCCCCCATCAGGAAGGCGAACAGGAACCCGAGACTGAACAGCATCGGCGTATTGAACGTGATCTGGCCGTGCCACATGGTGCCGATCCAGTTGAAGAACTTGATCCCGGTGGGTACGGCGATGAGCAGGCTGAGGAACGAGAAGAACGGCAGGAGGACCGCGCCCGTCGTGAACATGTGGTGGGCCCAGACACCGGTGGACAGGGCGGCGATCGCCATGGTGGCGAAGACCATGCCCTTGTACCCGAAGACCGGCCTGCGGCTGAAGACCGGCAAAATCTCGGTCACGATGCCGAAGAACGGGAGCGCGAGGATATAAACCTCGGGATGGCCGAAGAACCAGAAGAGGTTTTGCCATAACAACGGGGACCCGCACGAGACCATGGGCGCGCCGTTCGCCAGATGGCAGCCCACGGCGGTGAAGATGTGCGTCCCGAAGTGGCGGTCGCAGAAGAGCATGATCAGGGCCGCCGTGAGCACCGGGAAGGCGATGAGGATGAGGATCCCGGTCACCAGCATGTTCCAGGTGAAGATGGGCATGCGGAACATGGTCATGCCCGGGGCGCGCAGGTAGAAGATCGTCCCGCACAGGTTGACGCCGGTGAAGATGGCCGAGAAGCCGGTGAGCGCGAGAGCCATGATCCAGACATCGGGTCCCGCTCCGGGCGAGCTGGTGGCGCTCGAGAGCGGCGCGTAGGCCACCCAGCCGAACTGTGCCGCGCCGCCGGCCACGAAGAAGCCGAGGAGCATGGTGATGGAGCCGGTCAGGTAGAGCCAGTAGCTCAGCGCGTTGAGGCGCGGGAAGGCCATGTCCGGCGCGCCGATCTGCAGCGGCACGATGTAGTTGGCCAGGCCACCGAAGGCGAAGGGCCCGGCGAACAGGTACAGCATCAGGCTGCCGTGCATGGTGAACAGCGCGTTGAATTGCCCGAAGCTCAGCAGCGAGGAGTGCGGCGAGGCGAGCTGCAGCCGCATGACGAGCGCCATGATCCCCGACACGTAGAAGATGACGATCGCGGTGATCATGTAGCTGAGGCCGATGACCTTGTGGTCGGTCGACGTCAGCCACTTGAGAATTCCGGTCGGACCGTGATCCTCGTGCCCGCCAAGGGCGTCGTGGCCGTCGGCGACTCCCGGCTGGTCCGGCGTCTCGAGAGGGGGAGCGATGACATCAGTCACCGTAGAGCGCACCTCCTGTGTTTCCGGTGTTGCCACCGCCGGTGTTGCCCGAACCGCCAGAGTACCCCGCGGTGCCGTTGATGTTGGCGTGGACGCTGGAGGGGAGCTGGCCGATGGAGTTCGGGTGCCGGCGCTGGAACGCCGCCGTGGTGTGGAGCCAGGTCTGATAGGCCGACGGCGAGACGGAACGGACGTTGAAGAACATCAACGAGTGGTAGAGGCCGCACAGCTGGGTGCACTGCCCCCGGTAGACGCCGTTGTGGATGACGTTGAACTGGAAGTCCGTCCAGTACCCGGGGCTGGCGTAACGGCTGAAGTTGAACTCGGGCACGTAGAAGCCGTGCAGCACGTCGTAGGAGCGCAGGTAGATGTGCACGGATTGCCCGGTCGGCACGACCATGGTGGGGGCGTCGGTGGTCTGGCCGATGACCTGGACGCCGTTCGGGTACTTGAACTCCCAACCCCACTGGAAGGCGTAGACGTGGATGGTGGCGTCGGCGTCCGGGGAGACCGCGGTGACCGTGTTCTCGACGATCACCGTGGCGACGAACAGCCCGATGACGATCAGGATGGGTACCACCGTGTAGAGGACCTCGACGACGGTGTGGTACTGGCTCTGACGGGGGATGTCGTCGGAGTGGCGCCGGTACCGGAAGATGGCCCACAGAATCAGCAGGAGGACGAACCCGCCCACGATCAGGCCGGCCACGAAGAACCCCTGCCAGAGGTGGAAGGTGGATTGGGCCTGGGTGGTGGCCCCCTTGTAGAACCCGAACGAGGGCAGCTGGCAGCCGGTCAGGGCGATGGCTCCGGTCCCGACAAGGGCCGCCGCTCCCAGCCGCCGGCGACGCCTCGGAGCTGGGCTTTCGGGCGTCTCGACAGGGGGGCTGGTCAGCGACGAGTCCACGAGGGCTGACACTATCGAACGGCGCGAAAAAACTGGAATTGAGCGCCGCCGCCGCCGCACGCCGACAGGCCGACTCAGTGGGGGTGCGGATGGGTCCCGGTGTCGCTCCCGTCGCCCTCGTTGGAGGCCCAGGTGAAGACACCCCGGGCCATGGTCGAGGTGGCCCGGGCCGCCCGGGTGGCGAACACCTGCCGGCGGGCCCGCTGGACGCCCGGATCGGCCGGCGCGGCCAGCCAGGCGTGCTCGACCAGGTGACCGGCCAGACGCAAGGCCCGGTCGGCCTCGGCCCCTCCTCCGGTGCCCGCCTCCTCGGCCAGGGCCAGCAAGTGCAGGGCGCGATCGGCCAGGACGCCCGCCCCGCCGGCCAGCTCGGCCAGCTCCGCCGCCAGGGCCCGCTCGGAGGCCGGCTTGAGGGTGGCCGGGTTGCCGTCCCACCAGCCGCCGTACTGGCGCCAGACCGTGTGCACGATGAACTCGGGCTCGTCGTAGACGGGCTGGAGGAAGGGGCGACCGGCCAGGGCCTCGGGCACGGCGACCGAATGGATGGCCTCGTCGAGGCGCCCGCCCTCCCGTTGGGCGCATCCACCACGCCCCCGAGCGCCCCCAGGCCGATCCCGAAGGCGAACACGGCGGTATAGAGACGGTTCACGTTCACGCCCAACACCGACAGCATTGTGCGGTCGTCGACCGCCGCCCGCGTGAGCAGGCCCACACGCGTGCCGTACATCAAGGCCCAGATCGCGACCGCCACGAGCACCCCCAGCACGATCACCACAGCCGTGTACTTGGGCAAGGTCGCGCCGAGCACGTCCCAGCTGCCGTTCAGCGAGCCGGGCAGGGCCACCGTCCTGAAGCCGGAGCCGTAGACCGCCACGACCCCGCCGGCCAGCAGGTAGGAGAGCGCGAGCGTGAGCATGAACTGCTGGTTCTCGTCGTGCTCGCGATAGGTGCGCCGCAGGAGCGCCATCTCGACCACAGCCCCACCGAGCGCGGCCAGCAGAGGGACGAGCGCGAGCGCCAAGACCCAGCCGAGCGTGGAGGCGCCCACGCGCCCGATCACCGTCGTGGCGAGGTAGGCGCCCAGCATGTAGACGGCGCCGGCGGCGAAGTTCATCACCCCCAAGACCCCCCACACGAGATTGAGGCCGGCTGCCGAGAAGAACAGGATGAAGCCCAGGCCAAGCCCCGCGAACAGCTGATCGAGGAAAGTGGGGAAGCTCATTGCAACCCAATCATCGCGAGCTTGGCCGACGCCCAACGCCTGCACGGGATCGCCCGACTCCCACACGGGATCGCGCCGGGCGAAGGGCGGGCCCCCTGGCCGTGGCGAGCGCCGATTTCCCCACCCAGACTGGCTCCCACCGGGGAGGCGCCCTCACGCGCCTCCCCGGTGGGCCGGGCCATCGGCTTCAGCAGGTGAAGTACTTGCTCGTATCCACGAATTCGATCGGCGAGAAGTGCGCAAACGGTAGAGCCGCTGTGGCTGCCGCCACCGGGCCCATCGCGATTGGCACCGCCGTCAGGTTGTTGCAGGCGTGGATCTTCACGCTGCCCTGCACCATCTGCACCGTGGCTCCTGAGAGCTTGTTGCGCACCGCAACCGGATCGGTCGATTTGGCCAGCTCGATCCCTTGCGCGATGATCTCGACCTGGTTGAACCCGTCGCCGGCGCTCCCACTGTTCGCCACTTCGGCGCCGAGCGGTTCCAGCTTCTTGGCAAGCGGCGTGCTGTACATCGATGCGGCAGGGTAATAGCCGTAGCCGTGGGCGCCGACCGGCGGCTTGGTCATGGCGTCGAGCGTCACATAGTCGAGCGGGCCAAACAGCTGTGTCGCTCCGAAGAAGCCGAGAGGGTATGCCTGCTTGACGAACGTGATCATGTCTTCGGCGACAAGCGTGTTGTAGACAATGTCCGGTTTCTCGGCAACCAGCTTGCTGATGTAGGCGCTGTAGCTGGGCGCCCCCGAGGGAGCGTATTCCTGGCTCACGATCTTCTGCGAGCTGCCCTGCATCGCCTTGCGGAAAGCCGCCATCACTTCATAGCCATAGCTGTAGTCCTCGGCGAGCAAGGCCACCGTCTTCCATTGCGGATGAGCGCGCACGAATGCGGCCGCATTGGCGCCCTCGATATTTGCCGTCGGGATCGTGCCGAACACGTAGCTGTCGGATCCCGTGAAGATCGTCGGATCGGCGACACCCACGACGTAGGGGATATGACTGGGGTTCGCCACAAGCCTCGTCACGCTCTTGCCCACAGCACTGGTGCAGGTACCGGCAAGGAACTTCACGTGTTCGCTCAAGACAAGGTCGCGCGCCTGGCTCACGCCCACGCTCGGTTCGGCCTTGTCATCGCGCACGAGCAACTGCAGCGGGTGTCCCAGCACGCCGCCTTCGGCGTTGATCGTCTTGACGGCCTGCTGGGCGCCCTTGACGTAGTCCTGGGAGAACCCCGCGCAGAATCCAGTCAGTGACGCCAGGTAGCCGATCTTCAGGGGCGCGCCCGAAGCAAGCGTTTCTTTGCTTTCCGATGAGCCGCGAAACCGATGCCCGTGAGCGCAACCGCGGCGACCAAACCGCACGCGAGCAGCTCGCGTGCTTTCACAACTTTTCTGCCAACCATTGTCTTCCTCCCCGCGACCCCACCCAGCGGTGGGCTCGTCCGATGTTGTCGCGGCCGCCTCCACGACCATCGACCTGCACTTTGCCAGTGAATGACTACAAGCCCATCCGGTCTTTGCTGCCCAACCCACTCGGCTTACACGTTGTGCGATCGTCGACCTGCTTCGAAATGATCGGGCGAGAATACAGCCCTGCCGAACGCTCGTGAAGAAACACCCTCCTCGCCGGCGAACGCCTCGGCGTAGGCGGAGGGCAGGGGAGCCTGAGCGCCCAGTTCAAGCGCCGCCCTTATCGGCCAATAGGGGTCGCCCAGCAGCGGACGCCCCACAGACACCAGCGACGCATGGCCTTCGCGCAGCAAAGCCTGCGCGGAGGCCCCATCGACTATTCCCCCGCCGAGCGCGACCGGCGGGCCAGCAGACGACGAGCTATCGGGCGGCCCACCTGCAGGCGGCAGGTGGTGGGACGGCGCGCCGGCCCCCAGCGAACGCTGCCCCTCGCCCACCGGCTCGCTCCTCGCGGGTGGCTTCGCGAGCGCCTTGGCGAGCGCGAGCACATCCGCGGGACCGGCGCGGTGGCCGCCCAAGAGAGGCGTGCCTCCGCTGAGGTCGACCAAGTCCGCTCCAGCGGCAAGACATGCGCGGGCGCAGTCCGCCATCTCCTCGATCCCAAGTCCGCCCGCCTGGCCGTCGCCGGCCGGGAGTCTCACAAACAGTGGCCGCTGCGAAGGCCACCGGGCGCGTACCGCACGCACGACTTCGAGCAGCAGGCGCAGGCGACCCGCGGCATCGCCGGCGTAGGCATCGTCCCTGAGGTTCGTCAGGGGCGAGAGGAACTGGTGCAACAGATAGCCGTGCGCAGCGTGAACCTCGACTACGTCGAAGCCGGCGTCCGCAGCCATGAGCGCCGCCTGCGCAAAGTCCTCCACGACGCCTGCCAGATCCTCGGCGCTCGCCGCTCGCGGCTGCACCCAACCTGGCCCGAAGGGGGCTGGTGACGCGGCGAGGGCGCCGGCCTGGCCACGCCTGTCCGCCAAGGCCTTGCGTCCCGCGTGGGCCAGTTGCACGCCCACGGCCGCGCCCTGGGAGCGACTGAAGCCCACGATCCGCACCAGCGCCTGGACTTGGGCCGGCTCGTACAGCCCAAGCGCACTGCTGCTGGTGCGCCCGAGCGGCGCCACCGCCGTGTCCTCGACCATCACGAGCCCGCACCCGCCGACCGCGCGCGAGCCGTAGTGGACGAGGTGCCAGTCGCTCGCGCACCCGTCATCCTGCGCCGCGCGCTGGCTCATCGGGGACATCATGACCCGGTTGCGGATCTCCAGCTCGCCCAGCGTTAGCGGTTCGAACAGCTTCATTTGCGTTTTACGAAGGCTCCCCGCCTCGCAGCCGAGACAGCTACAGCTCCCGCAAGGGGCGAGCCGACCGCGATCGCTTCGAACCCCGACACGATCACCGCAGCCCCGGCATGATCTCCCGCGCGAACAGCTCCATCGAGGCTCACCACCCGCTCGTGTGGTTGACCGACGTTGTGCCATGCGGAGAACATGTCCACGCCCAGTCGCGCATAGGCGCTCAACTTCTCGCGAACCTCCTCGACCGCCCCGAAAGCGATATTTGCGTGCATCTGCTCAGCTTGCCGGCTCATCCTCAAAGACGGGGCGCTCGACCGCGTATTCGCCTCCCTGCACCTGCTCCACATTTGCCAGCTGCTGTTCGACGATGCGTTGGTTCATACGAACGTAGCGCAGCACATCGCGGGTATCGCTCGGCCCACCGACATAAGTCATGCGATTGACACCGAACTTAATGCTCCAGCCGAGGCCTGCCGGCTCATCGACAGCCCGTGCGAACGAGTTATAGACCGCTTCGACATAGGAGAACGGTTCGCGGAACGGACTGAAGAGAAAGTGCGAGTCAAAGCCCAGCTTCACCGCCCAGTCCATCGAGCGTGGCGACAGCGCCGCTATCCAGAGCGGCGGATGCGGTTGCTGTAGCGGCGGAGGCAGGACCGTCGCGTTCGGATAGGAGAAGAAGCGCCCATCGTGAGCAAGGGCGCCGCGCGCCGTCCAATGGTCGACCATGATCCGCGCGTGCTCGGCAAAGAACTCCCTACTCTCGTCCTCCTCCAGCTCACTTTGGAATTGGCGCATCTGGTAGGCCGAAGCACCCCGCCCGACCCCTACGTCGATGCGCCCACCGCTCAATTGATCGATCTGGGCGATCGACCCGGCAAGGCGCAGCGGGTGATGAAACGGGAGCACATGCACGGCCACGCCTACGCGGATGCGCTCGGTGCGCTCGACGATCATCGCGGCCAGCTGCAGCGGGTCGGGGGCGGCGAGGAAGCTGACCAGATTCTGTTCGGCCAGCCAGATCCCGTCGTAGCCAAGCTGCTCGGCGAGGACCGCCTGGTCGAGCATCTCTTCGTAGAGCCGGGCCGGTGGCTTGCTCCGGTCCCACCACTGTCCGGGAAGGAACAGATAAAACTCCATCTCAGCGCCAGCCCGTCTCAGCGTCCGTCCGTTGCAAATCCCGCCCCGTCTCACTGTTGGTCCGTTGCAAACGCCGGCCCGTCTCAGCGCCAGGCGGTCGCGAACACCAGTCCATCTCAGCGCCCGATCCGGTTGGCGTGGTCCCCCTCGAAGTTGAGGACGCGATCGCGTAGGTCCCCGTCGGCGCTGTAGACGAGCTTGCCGTCCACAATCGTGTGGGCGACCGACAGCTCGCCAAAGTCCTCCTCGCCGACCTCGTCGATGGCGCGCCGCAGGATCACGATGTCGGCGAGCTTACCCTCCTGGAGCGTGCCGCGCGACTCTCCCAGAAGCCGGCGTGGGCAGCGTGGCGCGTGTACATGGCGAGCGCCTGCTCGCGATCGATACGCTCGCCGGGGTCGATCGTGCGTCCGGCGAAGGTGGTGCGGGTCATCGCACACCACATATTGTGAAAAGGGTTCAGCAGGCGCGGATCGCCGCCAGTCGTGTCGGAGGTGCCCGGGACTTCAAAGCCCTCCGCCAGCAAGGTGCGCAGAGGTACACAGTCGCGGCTGCGCTGCTCTCCCAGAGAGCGCGGCCAGAAGTTTCTCTCTCCCCATGCACAGTTGTAGATGAAGCCGAGGTTGGGCACCGGCAGCACTCCGGCGCGCTTGCACCAGGCTGTGCGCTGCGCGCTCCAAGCCGTGTTGGCGCCGTGCTCGATTCTGGACCTGCGCCCGTCGCCGGCTCGCGCGCCGGCCAGCTCGAAGGCCGCGAGGGAGATGTCCTGGGCGAGGTCGCAGGCGGCGTGCAGGGCAGCCTGGGCGCCCGCCTCGAAGGCCTGGCGAATGTGATCGGTGGGCTGCTTAGGCGCCCAGGTGCGGGCGTGCGAGCGACCGTCCGCCCGCGAGGGACCTATTGATGCTACGTCGAGCGTCTCGCCGCTCGCCTTGCCGAGAGCCGGCGCAGTGACAGAGACGTCCCCGGTACCAGCGACACGCACAGTCCGTCGCCCGCCATGGCCAAATCCAAGCACGGTGGCGCAGTTGACGCGTGCTGATGGTGGTCGAATCGCTCAAACTTAAAGCAGTCACTTGGCTGCGTGGACAGCGGTGCGCACCCAGTCAAGACCTCGGATTTGAGGCGCAGGGAATTAACAGTAAAGTCGAGAGGGGCGCGGGCCGCACAGCAGTCCGTCTCCCCTCCCCCCTCGTCGAACCGGACGTGCGGATTTCCCGCATCCGGCTCTCCAACTGGCTTGGTGGCAGGCTCAAGACGTGGCGCCCGCTCTGCGGCACATGCGCGGGCGCAGCACACCAAGCGTGCCGACCATGCGGACATGCCGGCTGCCGCGCGTCGGCAGCTTGTGACGCCGGGCGAGGAAGTTGCGCACGTGGTCATACAGATGCGCCGCGATCACGCGGCCCGTGGCGTAGTGGGAGCCGGGACTGAAGTAGCCACACCATCCCCGCGAGCGACGCAGGCTGATGCTGCGGCCACCATCAGCTGTACCGACGAAGCCATTCGCTGCAACGTGCCGAGCACGGAACCAATCTTGCGACGGCTCGGCGCCCCTGGTGGAACTCGTGGCAAGTGAGTTTGCACCGAGCGGCGCAACCTCCGCCGCCAGCGCGACCACGACGGCAGCGGCATCTGCGCTACCTCGTTTGCCCGGGAGTTGGGTTTCGGTCCCGCGGCGGGAGCGGTCTGCGCACCGCCGGTCTTCCCGCCAACCAGATCGAGTTCCGCTTTCTGTGCCAGCGAGCCGGAACGCGGAATTGGTAGTCCGGCCGCAGCCAGCGGACGATGCCGTTTGCTTCCTCTCGCGCTCGCTGCTGGTTCAGCGCGACACGATGGACGAGGACGTCATTGTCGCTGAGGTCGGCCGGCCAACCATTGGTTTCGGCAACGGCCGCATCGAGTTGTCGTGCTGTTCCTTCAGGGTCGAGCACGAGGCCGTCGTCGAAGATGCGCCGGTCCGCGTCGTTGAGTGCCGTCGACGCGGTTCCCGCACGCAGTTTTTCCAGGACGGTGTAGAGGCCGATGAGGCCGTTCGCAGAAGATCTGGAGTGCACACGCCGCGTCTGGTGCGCGTTGTCCTTGACAGCTAGGATGGCAGGCGCGGCACCCTGGATTCTCGCTTGACGGGGGATCGACGATGGGACGATTGCCTTTGCCGAAGCGGCAGACGGAGGAATCGATGGACCCGATCAAGCGCCCCACCCGCTACCAGGAGATGACGGACCCGCAGGCGCGCCCGCGCTACACCGGCATCCCCACGTTCTTCCGCGCCCCTCACACCAAGTCGCTCGCCGACACCGACATCGGCGTGATCGGCGTGCCCTATGACGGCGGCGTCACCAACCGCACCGGCGCCCGCCATGGCCCGCGCGCGGTGCGCGACCAGTCCTCGCTGCTGCGCCGACTGCATCCGCACGGCATCGCCCCGTTCGACACCGCGCGCGTGCGCGACCTCGGCGACTGCTGGATCGAGCAGCCCTACACGCTGGAGGGCGCGCTCGCCGAGATCGCCGACTTCTACACCACGATCGTCGCGGCGAAGGTGGTGCCGCTGTCGGTCGGCGGCGATCATTCCATAAGCCTGCCGATCCTGCGCGCGGTCGCCGCACAGCGCCCCGTCGGCATGATCCACATCGACGCCCATTGCGACACCGGCGACGACTATCTCGGCTCGCGCTTCCATCACGGCGCGCCGTTCCGCCGCGCCACCGAGGAGGGGCTGCTCGATCCGGAACGGGTGATCCAGATCGGCATCCGCGGCACCACCAACGATCCCGACATGTGGGGGTTTTCCACCCGCTCCGGCATGCGCGTGCTGCCGATGGAGGAGTTCCACGACAAGGGCTGGCGGTACGCGGCCGAGGAGGCGCGGCGGGTGGCGGGCAGCGGGCCCACCTATCTGACGTTCGACATCGACAGCCTCGATCCGTCGCAGGCGCCGGGCACCGGCACGCCCGAGGCGGGCGGCATCACCGCGCTCGAGGCGCTGCGCCTGCTGCGTGCGCTGCGCGGCATCGACTTCATCGGCGGCGATCTGGTCGAGGTGGCGCCGCCGTTCGATGTCGGCACGATCACGTCGTTCAACGGCGCGTCGGTGCTGTTCGAGATCCTCTGCCTGCTGGCCGAGGCTTGGCAGAAGCGACACCGCTGACCTACCGCGCCAGGCGCAGGATGGCGGCGCCGGCGGCGATCGCGGCCGCGCCGCCCCAGCCGCGACGACCCGGGCGCTCGCCGAGGAACAGGCTAGCGAGCACGAGGCCCAGCAGGATGCCGGTCTCGCGCAGCGCCGCGACGGGCGCGACCGGCGCCTGGGTCATCGCCCACAGCACCAGCGCGTAGGCACCGATGCTGGCGGCCGCGCCACCAAGCCCGCGCGCCGCCTCGCGCAGGTTCGGCACATGCAGCGGCGTCGAACGACGAAGCCACAGCAGCGTCGGCACCGCGGACAGCGGAAACAGGCACAGCGTGTAGGCCAGCGGCGTCTGTGAGATGCGCACGCCGACCGCATCGTTCAGCGTGTAGGCAGCGATCACCACCGCGTTGGCCAAAGCAAGACGCACCGTCGTCGCCTCGTCGGCGTCACCGCGACGGCGCGCCAGCAACATCACGCCGCCGCAGATCGTCGCGATGCCGATCCAGGCGGCGACCGGCAGCGCCTCACCGAGCAGCAGCCACGCGGCGAACAGCGTCAGCATCGGCGCGACGCCGCGCATCAGCGGATAGGCAAGCGCCACGCCGCCGTGCGCATAGGCCTCGGCGATCAGGATGAAATACAGCCCGTTCAGCAGCGAGGATGTGAGCAGGTAAGGCCAGGAAGCCGGCGGCGGCATCGGCAGGAATGGCAGAACCGCCACGGCGATCACCGCGCCGCCGCACAGCAGCAGCGCGGTTTCGCGGCGACGATCGCTGCCGGCGCGGACCATGACATTCCACCCGGCGTGCAAGGCCGCCGCCAGCAGTACGGCGGCCACCACCGGAGGCGACAGCAGCGTCATGCCAGCGGCAGTCCGGCATTATAGTCCAGCAACGTGGGCGCCGGATCCGTGCGTTCCTCCGACGGTGCATCCGGCACCGCCAGCGCGCCACATTCCATCAGGAACCGGGCAATCGCGTCGAACTCCGCTGGTGAACGCGTTGCGTCGCGCGGATCGCCCTCCGGCACCCAGATCACCGTCTCGTATCGCGCGCGTGTGAGCAGCACGCGATAGGTGTTGATCTGATAGGCGATGGCCGCCTCGCCGCGCGGTTCCTGCCACCGCGTGCCGGCGAAGGAACGCACGACCCATTCCGCGTACGGTCGCGACGGATCAGGTCGTTGCCCCAGCACAGGCCCACGTGGTCGAGTTCCAGCCCCTGGCAGGCAAATTGCGTCGCCGGCACTTCCAGCGCATCCGAGGCACGAACGTCGGGCCAGCGGCGCAGGAACCAGTTGGCGACCGCAGTCGGCGTCGAGATGCGGAAAATTCGGCGACAGCCCATCCGCCACCAGCCTTCGCGCACCGGCGCTGCACACCAGACCGGCGCGCCGCGTACCGCGCGCGAGGCGACGCAACGCCGCGCGCATCGCCGGCAGCGATCGCGTCAGCAGGAACGGGACGCCACCAGCCGCATCGGCGATCGCCGACGCCCGCGCGGCATCGCCGGCCAGCACCGCATCGACCCACGGCGCGGCGGCAGCGGATCGGATCGAACGAACCGCCACATCCAGATGCAGCGCGGCGTCCACCTGACATCGTTGCCGGCTGCGCGGCGAACAGACGCTGCCGTGGATCGGCTGCCGCCGAGCACACCGGGCGCGGCGCGCACATGCCATTCCGGACGTTCGGCCAGCGCTTCACCCCAGGCGGCCAGACCGGCCTCGCCGGTATTGATCTCCTGACCACTGCCGACCAGCGCGACAATCACCGCCCAATCAGGATGGCGACCCATGATGTCGAGGAACAGCGCCGCCTCGCTGGCGGTGCGGCCGAACTTGCGGCGACCGAACGCGGCGTCCCAGGCACGCTGCGCCTCGTCGAACACGATGACATGCTCGTGCGGCGGTTCGACGCGATCGATGTTGTCGCGCAGAAATCCCATCAGCGGCTGGATGGCGCTCTCGGTCTTCTGCCGCGCCATGCGCAGGCTGCCGTCCCTGCTCATACGCATCACGGGCGAGCGCCTCGCGCATGACGTGGACCAGCGGCAGGTTGCCGGTCAGGAACGCCGCACCGCTTGTCGCACCGAACACGGCGTTCAAGCCGCACAGCGTCTTGCCGGCGCCCGGTATGCCGGTGACGAACAGGACCTCGTGTCGCAACTCGGCGCGGGCTGTATCGACGGCGCGGCGGATCGCATCGGTGGTCCGACCAAGATTGCCGACATCGGCGCGCGCCTCGGCAATTTCCGCGACGCCATGCCGGTTGTACAGCATGGTCGCCGCCTCCACGATCGTCGGCACCGGCCGATACGGCGCCGCTTCCCAGGCACGCGCGTCGAACGGCGTGCACCGTCGCAGGGATGCGTGCGACAATGTCCCGCAGCAGCGACCCCAGCGTTGCAGCAGACGCCGCGAACACCGGCGTCACGCCGTGCCACAGCAGCGGCCACTCTGGTGGGGAGCCTGCGCCTCGCGTCGCCACCAGGATCGGCACGACCGGATGGGCGCGGCTCTCCGCGTGGAAGTCGAAGAGATCGAGCGCGTAGTCCTCGGTCTGCTGGCGATCGAGCATGCTGATCGACGTGGCGCCGACCTTGAATTCCAGCACGACGATGACGTGCTCCGGTCAGCAGGACCGCATCGATCCGCCGTCCCAGGCGAAGCAGCGGATATTCGAACAGGATGCGCCAGGTGCTGAGGCAACCCCGCAGCACCGTCCGCAACAGAACGATCTGCTGCCGCCATGCGTGAAGCTGGGTATCGCGATTGAGGTGGTGGGTCTCCACCAGACGCACCGCCAGGCGTTGCACGATCGCCTCGGGCTCGCTTGCCAATAGATCAGCGACGTCGCCGGACCACCACGCCGCCAATCACCGACCCTCCGGTGCGGGTTGTCAGTCGGTCTCGCAGTCCTTGCGGAACGGGCGACTGCTCCGCCAGATGCGCCATCTCGGCGTGGATGCCGCGCCGTTCGTCGTCCAGGAAATTGGCGATCGCGCGGCGCAGGCCGGTATGCGCGATCCAGTGCGCGGAGTAGGTCGGCTGCGGCAGATAGCCGCGCTGGATCTTGTGGCGGCCCTGCGCGCCGGCCTCGACGCGCTTCAGCCCGTGCTCGATCGCCCAGTCGATGGCGCGGTAGTAGCAAAGCTCGAAATGCAGGAACGGCCAGTCGCCGCGGCAGCCCCAGTTGCGCCCGTACAGCGCCTCGCTGCCGGCCAGGTTCAGCGCGCCCGCCACCGGCTTGCCGGCATTCTCGGCCATCATCAGCACGACGCGGTCACCCAGCCGCTCGCCGAGCAGCGAGAAGAACGAGCGCGACAGGTAGGCGGAGCCCCATTTGCGATCCACCGTCGAGCGATAGAAGCGATAGAACGCGTCCCAGTGCGCTTCCTTGATGTCGGCGCCGGTCAGCGCATGGAAGGTCAGGCCGGCGGCGTTGGCGTCGCGCCGCTCGCGCCGCAGCACCTTGCGCTTGCGCGACGACAGCGCGCCGAGGAAGTCGTCGAAGCTGGTGTAGCCGTCGTTCTCCCAATGGAACTGCATGCCGATGCGCTGCAGCCAGCCGGCCTCGCCGAGTTCCTGCCATTCCGCCTCGGTGCAGAAGGTGACGTGCACCGACGACAGGTCGAGCGACCGGCACGCCTGCTCCAGCGCCGATGCCAGCGCGGCGACCGGCACGCCGGCATCGGGATGGCGCAGCAGCCGCGGCCCGGGCACCGGACTGAACGGCACGGCGACCTGCAGCTTCGGATAGTAGTCGCCGCCGGCGCGCTCCAGCGCGTTCGCCCAGCCGTGGTCGAACACGTATTCGCCGTAGCTGTGCGACTTGGCATACATCGGCGCGACCGCCACGACCTGGCCCGCCTCGCCGCGCAACACCGCGTGCTGCGGCAGCCAGCCGGTGCGGGCATTGGCGGAGCCGCTGTCCTCCATCGCACTCAGGAAGGCGTGGCTGACGAACGGATTGTCGGTCCCGGCGCAGGCGTCCCAGTCGGCCGCGGGGATATCGGCGATCTTCTGGTGCAGCGTCAGGGTGAGCGTGGCGGAACCGTCGGGCATGGCGTGCGAGCCTAACCGATCTCGAACATCCCCTCGACCTCGACGGCGGCATCGGCGGGCAGCGCGGGCACGCCGATCGTGGTGCGGGCGTGGCGGCCGGCCTCGCCGAACACCGCGACCGCGAGATCGGAGGCGCCGTTCATCACCTGCGCGTGCTGGGTGAACTCCGGCGGCGAGGCGATGAAGCCGCCCAGCCGCACGACGCGGCGAACGCGGTCGAGGTCGCCGCCGCAGGCCGCCTTCAGGTGCACCAGCACGTTGATGAAGCAGAGCCGCGCGGCCTCCTTGCCCCGATCGATCGACACGCCGTCGCCGACCTTGCCGGTGATGGCGATCTTGCCGTCGATCGCCGGCACCTGGCCGGAGACGACCACCAGATTGCCGGTGACGACATACGGCACGTAGTTGGCGATCGGCGGCATCGGGCTGGGCAGCGTGATGCCGAGTTCCGCGAGCTTCAGTTCGATCCGACCGGGCATTCGGGACTCCTCAGGCTGTCGCCGCACTGTCACTGTGAGGAACGTAGCGACGAAGCAACCCCGGCGATAGTACGCGCTGCGGGCACGTATCTCCATCTCGTCGATTTGGGCACGTTTGCGGTGGCTGCACTGGTCGGCCTTGGCGGCGATGTCGGCGGTTGGTTCGGCCGCCTTCGGGTCGGTCGGAACCGGGTTTCGCTGGCGGCTCCAGTGGCGACGGCGGCTCTGGGGTCACGGCGGTCCGGTTGACGGGCAACACCTGCCCCCGTCAGCCCGATGGCGCAGCGCTAGTCCGGACGGTCCCAGCTCCGCCTGGAGCCGTAGGCAGGTGATTCCGGTAATCCGTCCTGAGGCGCCGGGTTGAGCAGATACCGGAGCGTAAAGGTCGCAGCAGTATCGACCGGCGCACAATCGCGACAGCCCAGCGTCCCGAACCAAAAATATGGACCATTGTCGTAAAATTTTACACACCGCGACGCGTCGGATCGACGCTGTGCTGCCAACTCATTGTTTAAGCTGGATATTTCTCCGGGGGCTTTATCGGAGAATTTTACATAGCAGAAACGTCGGCCGGCGACGTTCCGCCAAGCCATTGATTAAGCTTGGTTTTTTATTATGGCATATATGTTGCTAATACCGATTGTTAGGTATATATAATGGTTCTCGGTATCGGCGAATGTGTCATGAAGCGTCCCCCCTAGCGACCAGCATCGTCGGCGAAATCGCCTTGGCCACGCCGGTATTGGCCAATCCCCTGACGATCACGAAAGCCCAACAGGCCGAAGTATTCCAGGGATCAGCCAATTGCGGAACATTCCGGCCTTTCGCTGACTGCGACAATGATCCTATCGCCGGTCATATCCCCGAACCGGCTTCAATGCTGTTGCTCGGCAGGAGGCTGCCCGGTCTCGGCCTGTTGTATCTCTACCGTAATCAAACGAGGCGGGACGCATAGAGATGCGCCTCAGGCCTCCCACCCGAAGGAATCACATCATGCGTACCTATCCGCGTTGCCGCGGCGGCATTGGTGATTGGGTTGACCAATGTGCAATGGCGACGCAATTTCGTATGGGGCGACAACTCGCTCGGCTCGATCGGAGACGAAATCGGCAGTCCCTACGACATCTTCAAGATCGACGGAAACAGCGGCACGGCGGCTGGTCATCAGCAGGTGGCGACACTGGACTTCATCGTGGGCGCGAAACTGCTATGGCTGCGCTCTGACGCCCTCCGGCAGCTTGCTGGTGTAAACTCAAGGTCGGCGGAGTGACACAAGCCGTCTCGCTTCCGTGGAACTGGTCGTCAACCGGACCAACCGACACGCTGTTCCTGGCTCCGATCGCCCCGCTGAATTATCACTTGGATGGTGGCGAGATCATATCGGTTTCCTTCGATAGCACATCGGCATTGATGGCAGACGTCCGGCAATACGGCAAGTGAGCCGCTGTACGCGCAGTTCAATGTTCCAGAACCGGTGTCGCTCGTGCTGCTCGGTGTCGGTTGCATCGGCATCGGGCTGGTGCGTCGCAAAGGCTGAATTTGGAACGTTTTCATCGCGGCGCGGCCGTCATCCGCTAGGCTGTCTACCGACGCCACGTACCGATCGGCAGCTCGCAATGACAATGCCAGTCCGCAACGATCGCGCGGCCGGCACGTTGCTCATGCGCGACGGCGTCGCAGCACCGCCTCGCGGATCAGCGGCATGCGGTCGTTGCCGAAATACATGTCGTCGCCGCCGACGAACATCGTGGGCGAGCCGAAGCCGCCGCGATCGATCAGCTCCTGCGTGATGGCGCGCAGCCTGTCCTTGATCGGCCTGCTGCTCGATGCCGGCGAGGAATTTGTCGGCATCGACGCCGACCTTGTCGCAGATCTCGCGCAGCACCGGGACCTGCGAGATGTCCTTGTCGTCGCCCCAATAGGCCTCGAACGTCGCCAGCGCGAACGGCACCAGCTTGCCCTCCGGCTCCAGCAGGATGCAGCCGCGCATCGCACGGACGCTGTTCACCGGGAACACCGTCGGGCGGTAGTGCATGCGGATGCCGAGGTGGCGCGCCCAGTCCTGCTGGTCCTTCTTGCTGTAGGCCGACTTCGCCGGCACCGGCTTCTCGCGCGAATTGTGCACGCTGGGATTGACCGCGTTGAACACGCCGCCGACCAGGATCGGCCGCCAGGCGATGTCGATCCCCAGCTCCTTCTGCATGAGCAGCAGGTTGTGGAAGGCGAAATAGGTCCACGGGCTCGAGCAGTCGA
This sequence comes from uncultured Acidimicrobiaceae bacterium, assembly GCA_963809715.1. Taxonomy (GTDB): domain Bacteria; phylum Actinomycetota; class Acidimicrobiia; order Acidimicrobiales; family RAAP-2; genus Bog-473. Next base: position 354,454 of record CAWEKO010000005.1, read on the forward strand.
AGAAGCATTCGATGTCTGACATTGGAAGCTCCACGATTGGACCCCCGCTCCCGCGCGAGGGAGGGGGAGTCTTCCGCAGTGCTACGCCGGCACCGGCCGGGCGCGCTGGTTGTACAGCAGCTTGGCGCGCCGCGCCTGCTCCTCCGGCGTCACCGCCGATGGGTCGCCGGGCAGGTCCGCGCCCACCGCCATGCCGCGCTGCACGCCCGGCCGCGCGCCGAGTTCCTCGAACCAGCGCTTGAAGTACTTGAACTCCTCGATGTCCTGGCCCTGCGCCTTCCAGTTCACCGTCCACGGGTAGCTGATCATGTCGGCGATCGTGTACTCGTCGCCGGCCAGGTACCGGCTCTCGTACAGCCGGTTGTTCAGCACCCCGAACAGCCGGTTCACCTCGTCGGTGAAGCGGGTCACCGCGTAGGTCTGGTCGCCCTTGGTGTCGCCCAGCCGGCGGAAGTGGCCGCACTCGCCGCTCTTCGGCCCCTGGTTGGCCATCTGCCAGATCAGCCACTGGATGACCTGATATTTCGGCCGCAACGCCTGCGGGAAGAACTTCCCTTCCTTTTCGGCGACATACAGCATGATCGCGCCGGATTCGAAGATGGCGATCGGCTCGCCGCCGCCGGCCGGGTTGTGATCCACCAGGACCGGCATGCGGTGGTTCGGGTTCATCTTGAGGAATTCCGGCGTGAACTGGTCGCCGCGCCCGATATTACAGGGCACGATCTTGTACTGCGCTGCCGAGCTCCTCCAGCAGGATTGTCACCTTCTTGCCGTTCGGCGTCGGCCAATAGTGAACATCGTACATCGTTCTGCCTTTCTGTCCTCGCTTGGGTCCCGGTCAAAACGGATGGCGCGACCACCATGCCACAGGCGGCGGCATTGGAAAGTCCCCGGCTTTCGCGGCGGGACTGCAAGAAATGCTTGTCCTGACGGGACAAACCGTGATTCCGTCACAATGCAACTGAACCTGCAACAGCGAGTCGGTCAGCCATGGCATTGAAGAAGGCACCCGCGGCAGCCAAGTCCGCGGCAAAGTCCCCGAAGGCGGCAGCGCCGGCCAAAGCGGCCGCGCAGGCCACCGTGACCCTCAAACATCTGTCGGCGTCGCTCTCCGAGAGCCACGAGATGCCGAAGAAGCAGTGCGACGCGATGCTCAGCGACATGGTGGGCCTGGTCACGCAGGCACCTGAAGAAGGGCGACAAGATCCGGCTCAACGGACTGGGCATGCTTCAGGTCAGGAAGCGGGCCGCCCGCATGGGCCGCAACCCGGCCACCGGCGAGGCGATCAAGATCAAGGCGAGCAAGAAGGTCGCCTTCCGGGTCGCCAAGGAACTGAAAGAGGCGGTCTGATCGGGGGGCCGCCACTCCTTCCGGGTCTACCTGCCACCCGTCTATCGGCGGCGGTTCCGACGGCGGTGGTGCGTGCTCGACAGGCTGCTCATCGATCTTCGGCGAATCCGGCGGCGGCGCTTTGTGCTGCCGCGCTGGTCGCATTCCATCAGCGCTGGTGCGACGAGGCGGCACGCTTCCGCCTCGGCATCGTGTTGGTCACTGTCGTCGCCGTAAATCCAGGGCCACGGCCTTCCAGCCCGCGGCACGATCACCGCGACCACCGGGGACCACCATGCCCCGCGCCATCGTCCCTCGACCTGCCGCCACAAGCGACCGCCGCGGAGGATGCCAGCCCTGCTGGAGGTGCGGCCATCGTGGAGCAGAAGGCATCAGCGCGCCCGCTCGTGACCAAGCCTGATCTGGAACCAAAAAGGGCGACGCCGCCCCTCGGCTGTGCGGGCAACTTCGGATGATCCGCCGATTCACATCCGCCCGACTTTTCCCGCAATCGCCGGGTGCAAAGCAAAAGAGCCATTCAGGCTCAGGCCATTACCGCATATGCAGGGTCCGGCGGCAGCAAGAGTGTGGCGGTGTAGGAAGGAAGAAGGAAGGTGGTTTCACACCGAGGACACCGAGAAAACACTGAGCACCACCGAGAGCGCTTAATGCGCTTCGCGCAAAAGTGCCGGTTCCTTCCTCGGTGGCCCTCCGTGGGATTCTCGGTGTCCTCCGTGTGAAATCCTTCTTACCCTGAGCCGGACGAGCCGGAACCAAAAAGGCGACGCCGTCCCTTACGGCGGCCGGCAGCCGGCAACTGAAACCAATAGGCAGGGCAGCCTGCGACCATTGTCGCCAAGAAGAAGCCGCGTGGTCGCAGAGCCGCCGGGGTCGACGACGGCACGAAAGCACCGCACAAGGCTTCGTGGTGACGATCGAGCCGACCGATCGGCGCAACGACAGCGGGCTGGCGGCGGATCTGGTGGCGCAGATCGAACAGCGCTGCGGTGCACCGCCCACCCGGCTGCTGGCGGATGGCACGGCGATGACGCAGGACGAGATCGTGGGCCTGGCGGAGCACTGTCCGGGACTGACGGTGTACACGCCGCTGCCCAAGGAACGCGACGATGTCACCGCCGAGACCCTGCGCAAGCGGCAGTGGCTACGCGAACACGAGCCTGACGCGCTGCGGGACTGGCGGGCGCGGATGGCGAGCAAGGCTGGCCAGGCGATATATCGACGGCGCAAGCTGACCGAGCATGCACATGCCAAGATGAAGAACCGTGGCTTTGCCCGGATGGCGGTGCACGGCATCGCCAAGGTCCGGGTGGTCTGTCTGCTGCATGCCCTGGCGCACAATATGATGCAGGCGCATGGCATGCGGGCCGCCACCGCCTGAGGGGACAACCGTCCCCCAGGCGGGTACGCTCGGGCAGGGCGCGGCTGGAGGCGTTTGCCGCGCCCGCTGATGCGACAGTCATCACGCTGGTTCTCGCATCGAAATAAGCGGCCCGGCAACTTGTTGCCGCAGGCGCGAAAGTCTTGCCGCCAGCGCGAAGGTCGAATTGGATTACGTCCCCTTACGCGGGAATGACGAAAGTACCGCGGCTCGGCCGCTCCCGGCCGGTCGGAGACTTCGCAATGTCATCGGTGACGGACGATCCCCGCGTGTTGACCCGATCGCCCCTGAGCCTTCTGTTCAAGTGCTGATCAAATCCACATGACACTCACGAAAGCATGAAGTAACTTGTGCGGATGCAGCAATTCCGCACCGCCCGTCGCGGCCTCCTCCTCGCCCTTACCCTGCTGGCAGCCTGCGCGGCAGCCGATCCCTCCCCGAACCGGGCGCCGGTCGCGCGCGCCGGTCACGGCGCGCCATCCGGCGTATACGGCGGGTTCCTGACCGGCCGATTTGCCATGAGCGAGGCGGACTTCGCAGATGGCCGCCACGCAGTTCCTGCGCGCGCTCGCTTCTCGGCCCGATGACACCGAACTGCTGCAGCAGGCATTCATCGCCAGTCTGGTCGCCGGCCGCTCCGAGGCGGTGCAGCTTGCCCACCAACTGCCGGATAGCCAGGCGGCGCAACTCCTGCTCGGCCAGGCGGAGGTGCGCGTCGGCCATTGGCCGGCAGCGGAGCAGCGCTTCCGCGCGCTGCCGCGCCAGGGCCTGACGCAACTACTCCAGCCGCTGCTGATCGCCTGGTCGCAGCAGGGCGACGGTCGCACCGATGCGGCGTTGGCCACGCTGCGTCCGTTCATCGATGGCCCGCAGTTCCGCGGGATCTACGCACTGCATGCCGCGCTGATCGCCGACCAGGCTGGCCGCTCGGCGGAAGCCGCGAAACTGTACCGCCAGGCGCAGACCGAATTTGGCGGCATGAACCTGCGCCTCGCGGAGATCCTGGCGAGCGCCCAGGCGCGCCACGGCCATCTCGGGGAGGCGCAGCGCATTCTCGCTGGGCTGGCCGCCGATGCACCGGATATGAGCATTGCCCTGCCCACGTTGACTGCAGCCAGCATGACCCCGCAGGTGCCGCGCGCGATGGACGGGATCGCGGAGGCCTATCTCGCGCTTGCGGCCACCTTGCGCTCGCAGAACGCCGGGGACTTCGCCATGCTCGGTACTGCGGCTCGCCATCGACCTGCGGCCCGACTTCACCGCCGCCCGGCTGCTTGCGGCCGACATCCTGGACGGCGAGCGCCATGTCGAGAACGCGTTGCAGATGCTCGCGGCCGTCGCCAATGACGACCCACTGATCGCGGTGGTCCGATTGCAGCGCGCCGCGCTGACCGAGCGGCTGGGTAATTCCGAGGAGGCGATGCACGCGATGCAGCGGATCGCGCGCGACTATCCCGAGAGCTCGATCCCCGCAATACGGGAAGGCGACCTGCTGCGCTTCAAGCAGCGCTTCGCCGAGGCGATCGGCGCCTATGATCGGGCCCTCGCGCGGATCAAGACGCCCGGACCGGCCGACTGGCTCGTCTATTACGATCGCGGCATCTGCTACGAGCGTTCGCGCCAGTGGACCAAGGCGGAGGCTGACTTCAAGCACGCGCTGACGCTCGCCCCGGATCAGCCCTTCGTCCTCAACTACCTCGGCTACTCCTGGGCCGACATGGGCCAGAACCTGGCTCAGGCGCGGACAATGATCGACAAGGCGGTCCAGAACCGGCCGAATGATGGCGCGATTGTCGATAGCCTCGGCTGGGTGATGCTGCGCCAGGGAAGCGTCGCCGAAGCGGTACGCACCCTGGAGCGCGCGGTTGAACTGGAACCGGAAGATGCGTCGATCAACGGCCATCTCGGCGACGCCTACTGGGCGGCCGGACGCAAGCTGGAGGCGACCTACCAGTGGCGCCGCGCCCTGATCTTCAATCCAGCGCCGGACGATGCAGCGAAGCTGGAGGCCAAGCTGCGGAGCGGACAGCAGCCAACGGTGGCGAGCGGCCAATAGGGTCTGTGCCCGATCGCCTGACCGAGCCGGCGCCGGCGAAGGTCAACCTCTACCTTCATCTGACCGGCCGGCGCGACGACGGCTATCACCTGCTCGACAGCCTGGTCGTATTCGCCGGGATCGGCGACACGCTGAGTGCCGCACCGGCCGAAACGCTGTCGCTGCATGTGGCAGGGCCGTTTGCCGCGGGGCTCACCGGGGAACCCGACAATCTTGTGCTGCGTGCGGCGCGGGCTCTGGCGGCAGAGGCCGGGGTGACGGCCGGCGCGCATCTGGTGCTGGACAAGCACCTGCCGGTGGCCTCAGGGATCGGCGGCGGTTCGGCCGATGCGGCGGCGGCGCTGCGGCTGCTGTGCCGGCTGTGGCGCTTGGCGCCTCAACCGGCGGCGTTGGCAAGGCTGGCAGCAGGGCTTGGCGCCGATGTGCCGGTGTGCCTGGCCGGGAACGCCGCGCGCATGGGAGGTGTCGGCGAGCGTCTAGGACGCGCTCCGATGCTGCCGGCGTGTGGCATTGTGCTGGTCAATCCCGGAATCCAGGTGGCGACCGCCGAGGTGTTTCGCGCGCGGCACGGCCGATGGTCGGAGCCGGCGGCGTTGCCGGCAGGCTGGGACGACCCGGCAGCCATGGCCGCCGACCTGGGCGGATTGCGCAACGACCTGGAGCCGCCTGCCCTCGCGCTTCACCCGGTGATCGGCGACGTCCTGGACGATCTCGCAACGACGCCGTCT